>CAKSQL010000005.1 GCA_934486735.1 uncultured Clostridia bacterium
AGCAAGCAGATTGCCGGTATGAGAAACGCAGACGTACGTTGGTACTTCAAGTTTCGAACTGCCGGTGCGATTCGCAGATTTTTTTTCGTGCTCTGTAAATTCGCAAAAAAAGCAAGCAGATTGCCGGTATGAGAAACGCAGACGTACGTTGGTACTTCAAGTTTCGAACTGCCGGTGAGATGCGCAGATTTTTTTGTGAATTTTAGTTGGGCTCTTCGGCGGTGTAATCTATATTTACGAATTTCGTGTATCGTCCCTGCCATCCTAATTTAAACATGCCGGTTTCGCCGCTTCGCTGCTTGGCGATGATACATTCGGCAACGTTTTTGTCCTCGCTGTCCTTGTTGTAGTACTCGTCGCGGTAGAGGAACATAACCATGTCGGCGTCCTGCTCTATTGCTCCGGATTCTCGGAGGTCGGAGAGCATGGGACGCTTGTCGCTCCTCGATTCGCAGGTTCTGGCGAGCTGAGAGAGCGCGATTACCGGAATGTCAAGTTCCTTGGCAAGCACCTTGAGCGAACGTGAAATTTCGGAAATTTCCTGCTGACGGTTGTCGGTTCGGCTTGAGCCTTGCATAAGCTGAAGATAGTCTATCACTACGAGACCAAGGTTTTTTGCTTGCTTTAACCGCCTGCATTTTGCGCGGATTTCCGATACTGTGATTGAGGCTGTATCGTCGATGTATATGGGGGAAACCGCCACTTTGTCCAGGACCGAGTTTAGCTGCTGCCAGTCGTCGCCGGTGAAATTTCCCATTCTGACCTTGCTTGAATCGACAAGCGCCTGGCTGCACAAAATTCTGTTGACAATCATGCTTTTTGACATTTCCAGATTGAATATCGCCACCGGGACATTGTTGTTTATTGCCGCACTTTCGGCAATATTGACCGCGAAACTCGATTTTCCCATACCGGGACGCCCTGCAATAATAATCAGTTCGCCTCCATGCAAGCCGCCTGTGCGGCGGTTAAGCTCGTCAAAGCCGGTCGGCACACCGGTCAGCTTATCGCGGTTGAGCGCGTTTTTGACCATGTCCTGGTACGCCGTCAGAAGAATATCCTGTATCTGCACGATGTCATTCTGCTCTTTGGTGGAGGAGACATCGAATATAAGCTGTTCCGACTGTTCCAGGATGCGCTCCAGGGTATCGCTCTCGGTGTACGCAAGCTCGGATATCGTGCGTGATGACGATATCAAGCGTCTTAAAATCGATTTTTCTCTTATTATTTTTGAATAGTAGACAACATTTCCCGTTGTCGGGACCGATGATGCAACCGCGGCAAGATAGCTCACGCCGCCGACAGCGTCAAGGCGGTCGCCCTGGTTGAGTCTGTCCGATACGGTGACAATATCCACCGGTATATTCTCGTTGAACAGTTCCATTATGACAGAATATATCTCACGATTCTGTTCAAAGTAAAAATCCGACGGACGGACAATTTCCGCCGATGCGGCAACACTCGCCGGGTCGGTGAGCGCACTTCCGATAACGGATTGCTCCGCCTCCTGATTGTGCGGCAGCTCCCTATCCATATAATTTACCTGCGCCATTTTATCTCAATCCTTTATATACTCTCAACCGAAACTTTGAGTTTGCCCACAACGCCTGTGTGAATCTTCACATCGACAACGGTCACACCCAGAGTCTTAATTCCGTCCGGAAGCTGGAATTTCTTTTTATCAAGCTTGATATGATGCTGAGAGGTGAGCGCCTCTGCGACATCTTTTGAAGTGACTGATCCGAACAGCTTTCCGTTTTCGCCTGCCTTTGCCTTTAAGGTCACAGTGATATCCTTCATTTTTCCGGCAATCTCCTGTGCCTCCTCAAGCTCTTTTTTCTTTCTGTACTCAGCCGATTCCTGTTGTCCGTGCATAACATTTATATTTTCCTTTGTAGCTTCCTTTGCGAGCTTTTTGGGCAGAAGAAAGTTTCTTGCATAGCCGTCCGAAACCTCGACCAGCTGCCCCTTTTTGCCCTGTCCTTTAACATCTTGATTTAAAATAACCTTCATTATATATCATCCTTTCTTATTTTTCTTCCAAATATTTATCAATCGCATGCCGCAGAAGCTCTGCCGCATCGTCTATTCCCGTACCTTTTAGCTGTGCACCGGCAACGGTCATATGTCCGCCGCCGCCGAGCTTTTCCATTATCAGCTGCACATTCACTTCGCCGAGCGAACGCGCGCTGATTGCCGCATCCCCGTCATAGGGATAGAGCACAAATGCCGCCTTTGTCCCGGCGATATTGAGCATATCATCCGCCGCCTGTGACGCGATAACGCGCAGATTCGGCAAATTATCGCGTGCGCGTGCAATCGCCGTATTTCCGTTGTACAGCTGAGTTGTTTTCACTATATCAAGCTTATGCATATACTCGTCTTTATCGATATTGAACATCCGCTTAACCCTCGCGGTATCGAGTCCGTAGCGTTTCAGATAGGACGCCGCCTCAAAGGTTCTCACGCCTGTTTTGGTGAGGAAATTCTTTGTGTCCATAAGGATTCCTATATAAAGCGCCATAGCCTCAAACGATGTCATCGAGCGGCTGTTATCGATATATTGCATAATCTCGGTCGCCATTTCGCATGTCGATGACGCGTAAGGCTCATGATAGGTCAGCGAACTGTTTTCGATAAACTCTGTGCTGCGGCGGTGATGGTCTATCAAAACCACCTTGTTTGCGCGCTTTAAAAGCTCCGGGCAAGGCAGCATTGACGGACGGTGCGTATCGAGAATCACAAGCAGCGTATCGGGCGTCAGAATTTCCATTGCCGTTGAATTATTTATCAGCATGCCGTCGTATTCCGGATTCTTTTTTACATCCTCCGCAAGCGGCGCAATCGCCGGCGAATTGTCGAATATGATATACGGCTTTTTACCCCGGGCGCGAACCGCTCTCTGCAGTCCGACAGCCGAGCCGAAGCTGTCATAGTCGGAATTTGCATGTCCCATGAAAATGACCTTATCCGCATGCGTGATAAAATCCCTCAGAGCCACCGCAAATGCACGTGTTTTGACTCTTGTGCTCTTTTCGTAGTCCTTTGAATTTCCGCCGTAGAAGCTGTACTGCGTGCTGTCTTTAACAGCCGCCTGGTCGCCGCCCCTGCCGAGCGCCATATCGATTGCCGCTCTGGCATAACCTTCGTTTTCCAGGAGATGTCCGCCCGTTCCCACGCCTATGCTGACGGTAATCGGGGTCTTTATCTCCTCACCTATCGCTCTGACCTTTTCGAGCAAATCAAACTTTGTTTTGATATAATCTTTAAGGCAGCAATGCTCGAAAAATACGATATATCTGTCGCGCTCGGTCTTTTTCATCACACCCTTGCTTTGGGCAACCCACGCGCTTACGCACCGCGAAATCGCCGAAACGGTGTTCTGGTATATGTCGTCGTCCATTTTTTGAAATATATCATCGTAATTATCGATATTGATAATTGCAACATCGGTTTTTTCGTTTTCATACTTGATTTTGAGTTTCTCGGTCTCGGTTTTGTCAAGGAAGTACAAAAGTACCGAGTAAATCGGCTGTCCCTTTTCGTCGACGGCGTTTTTGCTCATTATGATATTTCCGAACACTTCATAGCTGTGCTCTTTATACGCCGCCGTCATATTTATACTGTCCGAGGCTTTCAGAATTTCCGACCACTTCAGGTCGGGCATAATACTCGAGAGAGTGACCTCGTACAAATCGCTGTTATCGAACATCTCGGCAAAGAGGTCGTTGTACCACATAATTCTGCCATCGATTCTCAAAATAACGGTTGCGAGCGGAAAACGGCTAATCGCGTCGTTTGCCATTGTGCCGTTCTGGGTCGTTACAAGCTTGATATATTCCTCCAAATCCTTGGCGTGCCGCTTTTTTATGACCACAAAATATATTGCCAGCGCAATTCCGGCAAGAACCTCCGATGAGGCAAGGATTATATTGTCATGCCTTATATAATTCACCGCACCTGCCGCCCAAAAGATAAGTATACTCAGCATTATACCGGTCGTAAAGGGCTGCTGTTTCACATTCTTTTTCATTTGTCAAAGCATATCCTTTCGGAAATTTTTCTCTTGATTATTTTATTTTATCATAATTTCAACGATTAGTCAATAACAAGACGCAAAAATTTGTTTTTAGCGGGGGGATATCTCAAAATCGAGTCACAAAATAATTTGACATTTTTTTAAATACATGATATAATTAATGACAGCAAGTAAAGAACGGAGAATATAATATGATACTGACCGATTATTTTACAAGCGAACCGAACATATGCCGCGATTACGCGCTCCAGTGCGGCGTAACGCATGGCGTCATCCGTCTGCCCGAAACCGGCGGATTTGACATTACCGATCCGGCGCACTGGCAGAGCGTGTACAAAAGCTTTACCGCCTCCGGCATCACGCCGCTTATTATCGAGCCTATGCCCAATGTGCTCCACGACCATATAAAGGCGGGCGACGCTTTGAGAGATGCCTCGATAGAAAAGGTAATTAAAATGTTTCCGATAATGGAATCGCTCAATATTCGCACGATATGCTTTAATTTTATGGCGCACATCGGCTGGCTCAGAACCTCGAAAAAAATAGCGGAGCGCGGCGGCGCATTTGTCACCGGCTTTGACATAAACGATTTCGTCCCGACCGGGGCAAGTATTTCGGAGGAGGAGCTTTGGGACAACTATACCTATTTTATAAAGGCTGTCATTCCGCATGCGGAAAAACATGGAATTGTACTTGCGCTGCACCCGGACGATCCCCCTCTTGCAAGGCTCGGGAATGTTTCACGAATAATGATAAGCGCGGACAACATCGAAAAAGCTGTCAATATTGCCGACTCGCCGTCGCTCGGAATCACCATGTGCCAGGCGACCTATGCCATGATGGGCGAGGACCTTTTTGAGGTGATTCCGCGCTTTGCCGATAAAATCAAGTTTATTCACTTCCGCAACGCGAAAGGCACAAAGGAGCATTTCCGCGAAACCTTTCACGACAACGGGCAGCTTGATATGGCAGAGCTTATACGGCTCTACAAGGCAAATAACATCGATGTGCCGATAAGGGTTGACCACGTTCCGACAATGGCAGGCGAGGATGTCAAAAACGCAGGCTACGACGCGCTCGGCAGGCTTTTCGCGATAGGATATCTCAAAGGACTTCTCGACGCAATCGACAGATAATCAAATACCGCTTTTAAGCTCAAATCGCCCTCGGATACAAAAAAAATCAAGCTCCGCCGTTCACTATGAACTACGGAGCTTTTAAAAAGCTACATATTGAAATAATTGTCAATTCCGTTCGCGATTCCGGCTGCCAATTTATCCTGGTATCCGTCGTCGCACAGCTTTCTGTCCTCGTCCGGATTGGACATGAATCCCATTTCGACAATCGTAACCGGAACCTTGCACCAGTTTATTCCGCTCATACTGTCAGTCTCGGAAACGCCCCTGTTTTTCGCACCGGTCTTTTCGCACAGGGCGTTAAGCACGCATTTTGACAGCTGCCTGCTTTTGTCATGCAATGCGCCGCAATATTTGTTATTTTGTGTCTGGCACATAGTCAGCGCCCCGGTAACGCTTGACGATTCCGCTCCGTTGCAATGAATCCTCACAAAAGCATCCGCATTTGCCCGATTTGCCACCTCTGCCCTCTCGGCGTTGCTGATATTGACATTGTTCTCGTTCCGAACCATTATCACGTTATATCCTCTGTCCGAAAGAAGTCTCTCGAGTTTTTTTGCAACCTGTAATGTCACTTTATATTCAGGAATTTTTGTAGCAACTCCCGTTGTCCCCGACGCGACTTTCGGCTTTTTTTCAGCCGCTCCGGGACCTATCGGCTCTTTTTCGTTATTCCCCCGTTCCTGGTGTCCCGCGTCGATGACCACAATGCGTCCGCCGCTCTTTTTGGCAGTATCGGACGGATTGCCGCTTTCCGGCTTTGTCGTCCTTTCAGGCTCTTTTTTCACCTCGTCCGCTTTGCTCTTCTCCGGCTTTTGAGTGCTTCGGCTTGCGTCCTCGCTTTTCTTAGGCTCGGGTGAATCGGTCGCTTCGCTTTCTATTTCGCGAATCAATTCCTTGGGCGATTTTTTCTCCGGCTGAGGAGTCACGGTCGCTTCGGCAGCTGCATTTTTTTCGGCGGCCTTGTTTGAAAAAGCCCCGTAGGACAAGCCGACACCGCCTGCAATTCCCAAAATAAATACCAATATTAATATGTACAAATCGTATTTTTTGTTTCGTTTCTTTCTCATTATACTTCCCTTTTCGCCGCGCTTTGTTAAATATTTAAAAGCTGCAAGCCGATTTCTTCATTGACACTTACTCTGCCCCGCGGCTTGTTAGTGCATAAAAATCATAAACGGATTGCCGTTTTCGGATGCGACGGCGTATATTCACGAGCCACACAAAAACAATGCGATATGCAATTTTCTCAGCCTTCCAGTCTCTTTAACAGCTTGACATTTTCCTTTTCACAGACGTTTAAATCCGATTCGCTGAAATACGGATTTTTCACATACCAGTCCATCGAACCGAAGTAATTGATATATTTCGGCTTCTTAAATATGTATCCGTGACGGGCATATATTTCATTTCTTATCAATGCGAGCGTATCCGAATCCAGTCCGCTCAGCTCATACTCGGAGAGATATCGGCAGTCGCTGTCCGGGATTATGTACTGATTTGTCCCGTTGTACCGGTCATAGTAATAGTCATCGCTGTAGATAATAATCGGTTTTTCGATGACTTTCACATTGTCATCCGAGGCGGTATCATTCGCCGATATGTCGGTACTGCCGAAATTATCATTGATATATTGCTTTATATATGCCGCATTTTCCTCTTCCAGTGCACTCAAATCGGAATCCAAAAAAGACGGATTCGGCTTATACCAACCCTGTGATGTGAAATACCTTGAGAAATTGTTGTCGTCATATATCTTGCCATGACGGGCGTATATTTCCTCATAGGCATATTTCAGCTCCGTCTCGTTCAATTTCGACAAATCAACTTCTGTGATATTTTGCTTGTCGGAGGGCAGAAGATATTCGCTGTCCGTCTTGCTCACAACCTCCGAATTTGTTTGCGCATCCTTATTGAAATTCGGCAGAGAACATCCGCTCATGCACAATAATAAGGAAACTGCTATTACTTTTGTAAATATATGTTTCATAATAATCTCCATTCCGCCGCCCTGTGTCGGCAACTAACAATTAAATCTCTTATCGACAGGGCAAGGAATGATAAAAGATTATTGGCATAAGAGATTCGAACAGCATACGGTTTAAAAAGGCAAATTTTTCGCAATATTGCGTTAAAATGCTCGTTAATAGAGTAACTATTAACTGCGCTTTTGCCTTTTCTTTCAAAAAATTTGCTCTTTTTCAACTCGAAAACCCAATGCGCCGAAAAATTTTTGATTGGTTGTTCTTGCAGGGTGAAGCAAGGCTGACGCCTTGCAAACCCCGAAAGGGCGAGCAAGCGAAAATTTAACAAGCATTGGGCGCATGTGTTCGAGTCTCTTATGCCTATGCCCATGTGCGTTTCCGAGCGTAGTGAGGAAAATTTCGCACGGGCAATTAAATCGGCTAACGTGAAAGGGACTTTCACGTTATATCTCCATTCCGCCGCCAATTGCAACACAAAAATACGCGGCATATTTTTTCATTTCTTCATATTTATTATAGCACCGCCGCACATATTTGTCAATATTTTCGCTGTATTTTCGATATATTTTCGCTGTATTTTCGATATATTTGCGACTTTTTAATATCATCCGACACCGTTTTTAACCACCCGTTCAAAATTCAGATGTGTTATTTTGTCAATTTCATTTGCAGAAAAGCCGCTTTTTTCCAATTTGTGTACAATTTTTTTCATATCGCGGATATCCGTCACTCCGTCCGGCAGAGAATCTACACCGTCAAAATCGCTGCCAAAGCCTATGCAATCGATTCCGCCGAGTTTTTTGAAATGTCTGATATGCTCCGCAATATCGTCAAGCGCTGCGCTTTCGCCCCTTAAAAACTTGCTGTAGAAATTTATCCCGACGCAGCCGCCGCTTCGGCATATCTCCAAAAACTGTTCATCCGTAAGATTTCTCTTATGCGGACAGACGGCTTTTGCGTTTGAATGTGACGCAATTATCGGCTTTTTCGCGATTTTCGCCACATCCCAAAACGACCTTTCGTTAAGGTGCGACACATCGACAATTATCCCCAGCTCCTGCATGCGATGCACGCACACCTTCCCCAAATCGCTCAGCCCCTCGTCCGAATCCACGCCGCCGGCAAGCTTATTCGCGCCGTTCCATGTGAGAGCAATGCAGCGCACGCCATGCGCATAGAGAAAGTCAATATCCTCCTCCTTTTCGACCATATACGCCCCCTCAAGCGTGAAAAACACCGCCGGCCTGCCGAGCCTGTGCGCCGATTTCATATCGGCATAGCAAAGCGATTTTTTCAAATTATTCCTTTCAAGCTCTGTGTCAAGCTTATCAGACATCTCGATAAATTTTTCCGCGGCATTGTCCTCATTTTCCACCCATGCCGCAAAAAACTGCGTGTAACCGCCGTACTTTTCCATGCGTGCCAAATCGATATTGAGAGTGTTTTTATAAAGCTTGTGATTGTTGAATGTGACCTCATAAAGCGTGTCGCAATGCGCATCGAATATGTTCATGCCGTCCGTCTCCTTTTAAAAGCCTTCCGCGTCAAACGCGTTTGGAATATGATTTATTTTCTTCACCACAAAATCATCGCCATAGTAAACCTCTATCACATCAAATCGGGCATCTCCGTCGGTCTGATATGTCATGGCGGTTTTTATTATCTTTTCCCGCTTTCGCCTGTCGACCGCCTCGCACGCCAGTCCGTATTCGGTGCTGCGCCTGGTCTTGACCTCGGCGAACACGCACACATCCTCGGGCGACAGGGCTATTATATCTATTTCTCCGCCGCGCAGACGGTAGTTTCTCTTTAATATTTCATATCCGTTGTCCTCAAGATACTCCGCCGCGGCGGTCTCTCCCTTTTCGCCTATTTCCTTTGTATTCATAAAAATCTCCATTCCGCCGCCATACGCCGGCAAAAATAATAATTAAAGTTTCTCTTATCCGTATGGCAAAGGAATGATAAGAGATTTTTTGCCCATGTGCGTTTCCGAGCGTAGTGAGGAAAATTTTGCACGGGCAATTCAATCCCGATAGCGTGGAAGGAACTTTCACGCTATTTTCCTCACATCTTATCTCCGAGCAATTTTTTCAAAAATGTCCTCCGATGAATCGGCGACGGTCCGTACTTCAAAATCGCCTCGCAATGCTCCTTTGTGCCGTAGCCTTTGTGCTTTTCAAAGCCGTATTCGGGATATTTTTTTGCCATTTCGATTATGTATCTGTCCCTTTCCACCTTTGCCACAATCGACGCCGCCGCTATGCTGATGCTCTTGGCATCGCCCTTTACAAGCGTGTCGCACTCGATATCGAGCACCGGTGCGCGGTTTCCGTCCACAAGCACAAAATCAGGTTTTGGGTCGAGTCCGGCAACAGCTTTCTGCATTGCAAGATAGGTCGCATTCAGAATATTTATCTCGTCTATCGTTTCCTCGTCAACCGATGCGGACGATACGGCAATCGCTTTTTCACGGATGATATCATACAGTTCATCGCGCTTTTTGGGCGACAGCTTTTTGGAATCGTTTATTCCCTCTATAATTTCGCCCTCGGGCAGAATCACCGCCGCGGCGAAAACAGGTCCGGCAAGCGGCCCTCTGCCCGCCTCGTCCACTCCGGCAACGCAGGCATATCCTTTTTTTATCAATTCTTTCTCATAAATCCACAGCGATTTAACCCTTTCTTCTTCCTCTTCGCGGCTTTTTTTCGGCATTTTCATCTCTCCCAATAAATTTTTTTAATTTCTTTTAAAAATATTATATCATTTTTTTGAAAAATATGCTATACTATATATAGAAAAAATTTTTTTAAAAAGAGGTTCATCAACTATGCAATATACCAGAGAAATCGACAACGACATAATGATTCAATATATAATCCTCTTTACGCTTGCCGAGGCGAACAGGCATGTCACCTACAAGCAGCTTTCGGGACTGATATTCGAAAACTGCAACATCGAATTTTCCAACTTCCAGGTGGCGCTTACCAATCTTGAGGAAACCGGGCATATCCGAAGCTTCGCGGTAGACGAGCTTACCACCGTCTACGAGCTTTTGCCCAAGGGGAAAAGTGCGAACGAGTTTTTCAAAAGCAACATCCCCGTCTATATCCGCGAGCCGATTGCGAACACCATCGCTCCGTATTTCAACGAGGAGGAAAAAAGGCGCAGCGTGCGCGCGTCGCTCCTGCCGATAAACCGCCGCGAATTTGCAGCCGAGTGCGGTATCTACGACGGTGAAACTCCGCTTTTGAAAATGACAGTTTACGCAGGAACGCGCGATGACGCCAACAAAATGCTAAAACGCTTTCGGGACGATCCCGAAAGCGTCTACAAAGCTGTTATGGATATAATGACAAAAGAGTTAGATTAGACTAACCTATTTTCAAAAAAAATTAAGCCTCTTTAAAATACTCGGTCAAAGCTTCGTTGAGTGCGCATGCACTTGACGAATTGCAATGCACCAGTCTTGCACCGGATTTCTCCGCCTGCAACGCTGCGACATTAAGCATTTTATGCGCGACCGTACCGGTGAATACCACAATCATATCGGGATTTCCGATCTGATTCTTAAAATTCGCCGGACATTGCGTAAACACCTTGCATTTGCAGCCGTATTTCTTGCATATTTCCTTGTATCGGCAGTGCATTCTGTCATGTCCGCCGACTATTACTATACTCATTTTTTCCCTCCGTTCCGATGTCTGATAGCTAATCTAAAGTATTACTTACCCTTATTATATTTGTGGCATTCGCCATGCATCGCGCAATGCGCACAGCCTGCGCCGCAGGAGGATTTGCCCGCCTTTTTGTTCTTTATCATATATCGGACAATCAGCGCAACAACTGCCGCCAAAACCACAACTGTCAAAATTGTTCCCCAATTATTCAAAAGCCAAGTCATAATTATTCCTCCGTTCCGACATTTTAGATTTTTATATCCCGAACCCCTATTTGGGACTCGGGATATAATCAATTATACTTATTTCGCAATTTTTTATTTAGAACTTACCTTTACCGAGGTTGTCAATGTCTCGGATTCCTTATACGGCTTAAAGAGCATATAAAGGATGGCTGCCAAAACCGCGATTGCAAATATCAAACCGATGATATTCATACCGCCTGTGAAAGCATTTCCGAACTGATTTACCATTAAAGCTATGGCATATGCAAATATGCACTGATAGCCGATTGCGAACCATGTCCATTTGGCATTGTTCATCTCACGCTTGATAGCACCGATTGCCGCGAAGCAAGGAGCGCAGAGCAGGTTGAACACCAGGAACGAATATCCGCTGATAGCCGTGAAATGCTGAGCGAGGTTCTGATAAACAGTACCGTCTCCGCCGCCGTAGAGTATGCCGAGAGTTCCGACAATGTTTTCCTTTGCGACAAGACCTGTGATAGATGCAACGGCTGCCTGCCAGTTGCCCCAGCCGAGCGGCGAGAATATCCACGCGATTGCTCCGCCGATTGCTGCCAGGATGCTCGAATCAATCTGATCCTCTGTGAGCATTCCGAAGTGTCCGTCAACAAATCCGAAGTAGGTTGTGAACCAAACAAGGATTGTCGAGAGCAGAATTATTGTGCCGGCTTTCTTGATGAATGACCAGCCGCGTTCCCACATTGAACGCAATACGTTCGAAACGGTCGGCAGGTGATAAGCCGGGAGCTCCATAACGAACGGTGCGGGATCGCCTGCGAACATCTTTGTTTTCTTAAGCATGATACCCGAGATTATTATTGCCGCCATACCTACGAAATATGCGGAAGTTGCAACCCATGCCGAGCCGCCGAAAATTGCACCGGCTATCATCGAAATGAACGGTACTTTAGCGCCGCAGGGGATAAATGTTGTTGTCATTATTGTCATTTTTCTGTCGCGGTCATTTTCTATCGTTCTTGATGCCATGATGCCCGGAACGCCGCAGCCTGTGCCTATCAGCATAGGAATGAATGATTTACCCGAGAGACCGAATTTTCTGAAAATTCTGTCGAGTACAAATGCGATACGAGCCATATATCCGCATGCTTCCAGGAATGCAAGCAAGAGGAACAATACCAGCATCTGAGGAACGAAGCCCAGAACTGCGCCGACACCGGCTACGATACCGTCGAGAACCAAGCCCTTGAGCCAGTCTGCGCAATTGATTGCGTCAAGTCCGCTCTCTACCAATACCGGGATACCGGGAACCCAAATCCCGTACTCAGCCGGATCGGGGTCTGCATATTCGTACTTGCCCATAACCTCAATCGAATCGAGCAAATCCGCATATGTTGAAGTCACTTTCTCGTCAGCCATCGTTTCTTCATCAACAACTGTATATGTTGCTTCGGGGATATCCTTTGCGTCCTCGGCAAACTTTTCAACGGCCGTCTTTGCAGCGTCTGCGCTGAAAGTTTCGCTTTCCGAATCGAGAGCCTCGGAAACAGCCTCGGTATCAACGCCCTTATCTGCCGCATATTCGATATAACCGTTTACAACCTGTGCAGCTTCGCCGTACTCGTCAGCCACCTCGGTATATGCCGATGAGCCGATTCCGAACAAGTGCCAGCCGTCTCCGAAAAGACCGTCATTCGCCCAGTCGGTTGCCGACGAACCGATTGTCACCATAGATATGTAATACACCAAAAACATTATAACGGCAAAAATCGGAAGTCCCAGCCATCTGTTTGTTACAACCTTATCTATCTTGTCCGAGGACGATAGCTTGCCTGCGTTTTTCTTTTTGTAGCAGCCCTTTATAATTTGCGCAATATAGAGATATCTTTCGTTTGTGATGATGCTCTCCGCGTCATCGTCAAGCTCATCCTCCGCAGCGGCAATATCGCTTTCGATATGCTCCATAACGCTTTGATCTATCTTAAGCTGTGCAAGCGCCTTTTCGTCACGCTCGAAAATCTTTATCGCATACCAGCGCTGCTGCTCCTCGGGCATGTTGTGAAGAACCGCTTCTTCGATATGAGCTATTGCATGCTCAACCGCGCCGGAGAATGTGTGCATCGGAACGGTCTTGCCGCTCTTTGCGGCTGTGATTGCGGCTTCTGCCGCTTCCATAATCCCCGTTCCTTTAAGAGCGGAAATTTCAACAACCTTACAGCCCAATTCTCTCGAAAGCTCGGCAATGTTGATTTTGTCGCCGTTCTTTCTTACAATATCCATCATGTTGACCGCAATTACAACAGGAATACCCAGCTCGGTCAGCTGTGTTGTCAGATACAGGTTTCTTTCAAGGTTTGTTCCGTCAACGATGTTCAAAATTGCGTCAGGTCTTTCGCCTATCAGATAATTTCTTGCAACAACTTCCTCCAAAGTGTACGGCGAAAGCGAATAGATACCCGGCAGGTCGGTGATTGTTACACCGTCATGCTTTTTCAATTTACCTTCCTTTTTTTCGACCGTTACACCCGGCCAGTTTCCGACAAACTGATTTGAACCGGTAAGCGCATTGAACAGGGTTGTTTTTCCGCAGTTCGGGTTACCGGCAAGCGCTATCCTCAAATTCATTGTTAAATTCCTCCCTTTACTTACTCAACCTCTATCATTTCGGCATCCGCTTTTCTGAGTGAAAGCTCGTAGCCTCTGACATTGATTTCAATAGGATCGCCCAGGGGCGCAACCTTACGGATATGTACCTCTGTCCCCTTTGTGATTCCCATATCCATAATTCTTCTTTTCACTGCGCCCTCGCCATGCAGCTTTTTAACCTTGGCGTTTTCGCCAACCTTTACTTCTTTTAATGTTTTCATACTTTTTCAAGCCTCCCTTTATCATATAGGTTATCAAACCATAATTTTTTGAGCCATTTCCTCGCTGATTGCGATTCTCGCCTCTTTCACGTTGACGATTACGTTTCCGCCGAGCTTGTTTATAACTTTGACGGTTCCGCCAACCACAAAGCCGAGATTCTCAAGGTGCTTTTTCACCTCCGGCTTGCCGCCGATTTTTTTGATTATGTTGTCCTCGCCGACATCCGCAAAATTAAGTGGCATCATATTTACCCCCCGTTTCTGTTGTCAGATGCAGTCCCACAGCCGCTATTGCCGACATATGAAAGAAATTTTTACATATTCAGCGTTAGCGTCATCTAACCTTCACTGGTTAGTTTATCATAACTAATTGAATTTGTCAATAGTTTTCTACAAATTTTTTTAATTTTTTTCAATAACTGCAATATCTTTTGCAAAATAGCCTGCACGTGCGACAATTTTCATAAGTTCACTGTCCGAAAGCTTTTGCTTCATATGTACAATCGCTTCTTTATTTTTAAGATTCACGCTTGCCCACACTCCGTCCTCGGAATTAAGCATATTTTCCAGGTGCTCGCTGCAATTTTTGCAATGCATGCCCTCGACATCGATTTTGACCGCATACGGATAATTATTGATATTTTTATCCTTAACGCGCACTTTTTTTTCACTGTCTCCGTCCGCGCCGCAGCAGCCCGACGTCAGCTTTTTCGAATAACTTCTGACCGCAATTACGCCAATCACTGCCAAAATCAAAACAATTACCGCTGTTCCCATTGTCTGTTCCTCCCTATCGTTCAGTCACTTTTGCAATTGCTTTAGAATTGCCCGAGTTAGCTCTTTCTAACCTGTATTATAACTCTGTTTTTAACTTTTGTCAACCTGCCCTGCCAAAAAATTTTTAACAAAAAATCAAGGTAAAAAAACGTTAATTTATATGATTTTTCAAGCATTGCATTGACAAACGCCTTTAGATGATATAAAATTGATATGTTTGATTTTTAAATGTAAAATATTGCGGGAGATAAAAAATATGGGATACGGATTTTTACTTTTGGCACTGCTTGCCGGAGCGACCAAGGGCTACTGCGGCAAACGCACAAGCGGATATGTGAACGAATACAAGGACGCGATGCTTGCAAACTCGATAAGAATGATTTTTTGCATACTTATCGGTCTGGGAATGGTTTTGTTCTCGGGCGGAGCGGGACTTCTTAAAATAGACGGAACAACGCTTTGGATAACGCTTTTGTCCGGAGTCGGGAACTCTGCATTTGTTGTGCTGTGGCTGATAGCGGTCAAAAAGGGCGCGTATATGATGCTCGACATCTTTTGCACAATCGGGATATTGATTCCGCTCATCGGCTGCGCGGCTCTGTTCGGCGAAGCGATTATGCCGCACCATATAGTCGGCATGCTGATATTGCTCGCGGCGGTCTTTATCATGTGCTCGTACAACAACTCAATCAAGAGCAAAATAACGCTTTCCTCGCTTGTGCTGCTGCTTTTGTGCGGTGCGGCGAACGGGCTTTCCGACTTTTCGCAAAAGCTTTTTGTGAATCTTGCCGCCGATACACCGATATCGATTTACAACTTTTATACCTATCTGTTTTCGGCTGCGATACTTTTCGCCTGCTTTTTCTTCTTTTCGAAAGACTCGGACGAAAAGACAAATATCAAAAAAATATTCCCTTACATACTTGTCATGTCGGTCTGCCTGTTTTTGTACTCATACTTCAAAACGCTTGCGGCAAAATATCTTTCCTCTGCCGAGCTTTACCCGCTGGCGCAGGGCGGCGCGCTGGTCGTATCGTCTATAATGTCGGCAGTATTCTTTCACGAGAAAATCACGCTTAAATGCGTGGTCGGAATCGTTCTCACTTTCGCCGCGCTGATAGTTATAAATGTTCTTCAATTTTAATCAGTTACGAAAAAATGCGATGTATTTTCACATCGCATTTTTTATTTGCAGGAAATTGCTTTTTTTCGATTCTCCGCTTTTTCATAACTTTCTATAGTACATGCGCGTCATATTGCCGTTGTTTTCCTCTATCATTCCATAAAATCTCCAGCCGCATTTTTCGTAAAACTCGGCGTGGTCGGTTATGAGATACACGCATTTTTGTCCGCATGCTTTCAAATCCGAGCATGCTTTGTCCAAAAGTCGCCTTGCATATCCCAAAAAGCGGCAGTCTTCCTCCACATAGAGCGCGCATATGTTGGGCGAAAGCGTCTTTTCCTTATGAAAATCGTTTTCGATAATCCCGGCTCCTGCCTTTATCTTTCCGCCGTCATCGGTTATAACATACCACTCGGGCACACCCTTTTGGGGATTTTCTTTCATGCTTTTTGCATACTCGGCTTTCGGAACGCCCCATTTTTGCGAAAACCACTCTGCCGCCATGTCGGTCAGCTCCGGAGATTTTCGTATTGTTTTAATCATTTGTATAATCATTCCTTTCTGCGCCGAAAGACACAAAGCACAAAACTGTAAGTCTGAAAGAAAATCGTTCTGATTGCCGTTTGAAAAAGCGCCTACGTACGAGGGTGCTTCAAGCTTTTGAAAAGGGTGAGATGGGAGATTTTATTCAGACTGTAAGTCTGAAAGAAAATCGGTCAGATTGTGCTTTTAAACGAACGACGCGTACTTTGCGTACGCGAGCGAGCGCAAAAGTGCGAGATGGGCGGTTTTATTCAGACTTAATATACCTCTTCATAAATTTGTCTTTTAGGGTCTCGATACGGCTCTTTGCCGCCTCTGTCGTCTCGCCGCGCATCTCAAAATATATCTTTATTTTCGGCTCTGTTCCCGATGGGCGCACCACCAGCCAGCCGTCGTCCATGATATATTTAAGCACGTTCGACTTCGGCAGGCCGTCAAGGCCCTCGGAATAGTCAAGGATCTTATCCGCAGGCGGATTTTCTCTCAAATCCCGCATTATTCCACGGATTTTCTCGCTGCCGTCCATGCCCTCGCAGGTGACGCTCACAAGCTCCTGGGCATAGCAGCCGTATTTTTTGTAAAGGTCGGAAAGTCCCTCCGCGAGAGTTTTTCCCTGCTTTTTATAGTCCGCCGCCATCTGAACGGTCAGCATTGCCGCAACGACTGCGTCCTTATCGCGCGCATATGTACCCTTTAAATATCCATAACTTTCCTCAAGTCCGAAAATGTAATGCTCGCCGCTTTTTTCGTATTCCTTAATCTTCTCGCCGATGAATTTGAATCCGGTCAGCACATTATCGACACCGACGCCGTACGCCTTTGCCACGCTTTCGACCATATCGGTCGTGACAATCGTTTTGACAATTTTGGACTTTTCCGGTATCGGATTCGTGTTTTTGAGTATAAACTCGGCGAGCAGCGTCCCGGTCTGATTCCCGTTCAGAACGAAATAACCGTCCTTATCCTTTACAACCACGCCGATTCGGTCGCTGTCCGGGTCTGTGCCGATGATAATATCGGCATTTTCGCGCGATGCAAGCTCAATCGCCATATCGAAAACGTCCCTGTTTTCGGGATTCGGCACACGCACCGTCGGGAAATTGCCGTCCGGCTTTTCCTGCTCTGCTACGACAAGTACATTTTCCGCGCCTATCTCCTTTAAAATTCTTCTGACCGGGATATTCCCCGAGCCATGTATCGGAGTGTAAACCACCTTGAAATCCTTTGGAATTTCAACATTCATTTTCTGCTCCAGTACCGCCGCGATATACGCATCATCGACATTTTTGCCAACCACCTCGGCGGTATTATCGCCCGTTTTCACATCCTTGAAAACGTCGGTCGCTTCTATAAATTCGGTCACTTTGCCGGCAGCTGCCGGAGGAATCTGTCCCCCGTCCTCGCCATAGACCTTATATCCGTTATATTTCTTCGGATTGTGGCTCGCGGTTATCACAATTCCGCGCGCGGCTTTGAGATATCTGACCGCAAAGGAAAGCTCCGGAGTCGGGCGCAGCGAGTCAAATATATAAGTCTTTATCCCGTTCGCGCACAAAACTCTTGCGGCTTCATCGGCAAAAAATGCCGAATTGTTGCGCGAATCGTATGCAATAACAACGCCGCGTGCGGCAAAATCCGCCCCATGCGAAAGCATCTCGCGCGCAAGACCTTGTGTCGCTCTGCGGACGGTATATTTATTCATGCGATTCGTGCCGAGTCCCATAACTCCGCGCAGTCCGCCGGTACCGAACTCCAAATCCCTGTAAAAGCTGTCGGCACGTTCATCCTCGCTCATGGCGAGCAGCGTCTTTTTCTCATCTCCTGTGACATTTTCAAGCCAATAATTATATTTATCCAATGTTAGTCTCCATTCCGCCGCCGTCCGGCAGCACATATTTGTCATTTTGTCGGATTGCCGAGCGGTCGTCGAAAACGAAAATCCGCCCTTTAAAATCCGAACCGCTTTCTTTCGGCTGTTCCGCTCAAACCTGCATGCCGGTCAGAAGTCCTCCGGTGAATCCAAAGTACAAAATTATCAGCACGCCCAGGATTATGCGATAATATCCGAACGCGGTGAAATCATGCTTTCTGATATATCCCATAAGGAAACGAATCGCGAAGACCGATACTATGTACGAAACCGCCGTTCCGACCAAAAGAATCCAGCCGCCGCCGTTTTCGAATCCGAATCCGTATTCAATAAAGTATTTGATGCATCTCAAAAGGCTTGCGCCGAACATGACCGGAATTGCCAAAAAGAACGAAAATTCCGCTGCAACCTCGCGCGATGTGCCTATCAAAACCGCGCCGAGAATCGTTGCGCCCGAGCGCGATGTGCCCGGGATTATGGCAAGCGCCTGGCAAAATCCGATAATAACTGCCGTTTTAAAGCTCATCTCGGCAATGCTTGTCACCTTTACTTCCCGTCTCTGTCTTTCGACAATAATGAAAAGTATTCCGTAGACAATCAGCGCAAGTGCAACAACCAGCGGCGTTGACAGATATTTTTCTATTATGTCGTCAAAAATCAGACCTATAATTGCGGTCGGAATCACAGCCGCAATCACGCGCACCCACATGCGCCATGTGTCGTTTTTTTCCGCCTTGCTCTTTCTTGGCGAGAACGGATTCAGCTTGTGGAAATACAACGTAACTACTGCAAGAATCGAGCCGAACTGGATAACTACCAAAAACAAATTTATGAATGCCTCACTCTGCTTCAGCATGAGGAATTGATTTGCAAGAATCAAGTGCCCGGTGCTCGATATCGGCAGCCATTCGGTGATGCCTTGAATGATTCCGAAAATTACCGCTTTTAAAAGCTCAGTTATATATGTCATGATTTTTCACGCTTTCTTTTATTTATTTATCTTTCCAATATAGCTTTTCACAATTTCGAGCGCTGCATCAAAGCCTATCGGCGTGATATTTATACAAAGGTCGTAGTCCGACGCATATCCCCAATTGCCGTTGCTGTAGTAATTGTAGAAGGTGCGGCGCTTTTTCTCGATCTTTGTTATTTTTTCCTTGGCTTGAGCGTCGGTGATGTTATATTCTTCCTTAATTCTCTGTATTCTGTGGTCGAGGTCCGCATAGATATACAAATCGAGCTTGTTTATCTCGTCATCGTCGCGCAGGACATAGTTTGCGCATCTGCCGACAATTACGCATGAGCCTTCGTGCGCAAGCTGCTTTATGGTCTCCGCCTGGGCGATAAAAACTCTGTCATTTATCGGCATCTCGTAGTATCCGTTAAACATCCCGTGAAAACCCGCGCCGGTTGCAAGTGAATAAAGCAGGCTGTTTGTAGCCTTTTCGTCAGCCTTTTTGGATATCTCCGGGCTTATGTTGCTCTTTTTTGCCGCCAGCTCCACCAGGTTGTTGTCGTAGTATGCGATTCCCAGTGCCTCGGCGAGCTTTTTGCCGAACTCACGTCCTCCGCTTCCGTACTGTCTTCCGATTGTGATTACTAAATTTTTCATGATAATGTCCTCCTTATTTTTATATACTTTTATTTCGAATATGCAAATGCTCTGTTTCCGTAAAGTTTTTTATAAACGTTTTCGTACCGCGCGACCTTTTTCACGTAATTTTTTGTCTCGCCGAACGGAATTTCAAAGAGCGTTTTGGAATCCTCGCTGAAGCGGTCGTCCTCAAGCCATTTCGAAACATTGCCCATTCCTGCGTTGTATGACGCAAGAACAACGGTCGGGTCGTCGTAGAGTCCCGACAGATATTTTAAGTAATAGCATCCCATTTTTATATTTATCTCGGGGTTTTCGATGTCGGATTCGGAAAAATCCAATCCCATTTTATCGGCAATCCAAACGGCGGTGTCATCTGTAATCTGCATAAGCCCCCTCGCTATCCCCGAGTGTGCGGTCGGGTTGTAGTTGCTCTCCGCCTTTATAACCGCCATGACAAAATACGGGTCAAGCTCGTTTGCCATCGCGTTTTCGAATATATACCGCTCGTATTTGAGCGGATAAATCTGCTTTATTGCAGCCTTTGCCAGGACATTGAGTCCCATTGCGAAAAATACAAGCACAACAAAGCAACTCATTGTTTTCAATGCTCGTTTCAAAATTTTTATTCCACCTTTTTTGTTATATTAAGTGCATCCGTAATCTTTTTCACAGCCTTGTCAAGCTCCGCCGTATCGGAATTGTTATATATCACAAAATCCGCCTTTTCTATATAAAAGCCGTCGTCATTCTGCGAAGCTATCCTGTTTTCGGCATCCTCTTTCGATATGCCGTCCCTTTTGCAAATCCGCGCGGCTCTTGTCTCTCTGTCGGCAAGCACCGCGATGACTTTATCACACTCCGAATCCATCCCGTATTCTATCAGAAGCGGCGCATCGAACACAAGATATTCCCCGACCATGGCACTCATTTTTTCGCGTATCGCCCGGAGTATGTATTTTCTCATTATTTCGTTCAGCTTATCGAGTGCCGCCCGGTCGGAAAAGACATATCCCCCAAGCTTTTTCCGCAAAAGACTGCCGTCCTCCGCGATATATTCGCTGCCGAATGTCCGCGCAATCTCCAAAACCGCCGCACTGTTCGGCAGAGTCACTTCTCTTGCGATTCCGTCGGCGTCCATCACCGGTATGCCGAGCCTTTTAAACCGCTCCGATACCACGCTTTTGCCGCAGCCGCTGCCGCCGGTTATTCCTATCAGCATTTTCATCACTTCTTTTTTATTTTAACAGTTATCGTCCCAAGCAAAAAGCAGTGCTATGGGCGATTTTATTCAGACTTTAAGTCTGAAAGAAAATCGTTCAGATCGCCATTTGAAAAAGCAACGATGTACGTGGGTACTTCAAGCTTTTGAAAATGGTGAGACGGGCGATTTTATTCAGACGTATCCTCTTTTTATTTTAACAATTTCCCTGCTGCATCGTATCTTTCCCTGCCGCTCAGGATAAGGATTCCGTCAACCAGTCCCCACACAAATCCGGCGATTCCCATGCTAAAAACCGTCGCCGCGATTTGCAAAAATCCCATTTTCTTGTATCCGAGATAGAACCTGCCTGCGCCGAACGCGCCGAGAAAAACCTGCAGAAAACCTGCACAAATCGCACTTCGCGTGCCGATGCGCGCCGGGGCGCTGTCCTCTATATCCATAAATCCCGGAATGTAGCTCTGCCGCGTCCGCGTTCCGCAATACGGACAAGGGTCAATGCCCGACGTATAGTGTCCGCAGACGCTGCAAAATGTATTCTGTCTTTCGTCCTGATTACTCATTTTTTATCCTGCTCCAGTATTCCTTTGCCGCTTTCTCGTTCTTGTTATCCCCGTATTCGTAATATCGTCGGTTTTTAACCGCATCGGGCAGATATTGCTGCTTTGTGTAATGGTTCGGGTAGGAATGAGGATATTTATACTCCGTTCCATGCCCCAAAGCCGCCGCGCCGCCGTAGTGCGAATCCTTCAGATGAGCCGGGATGTCGCCGGTATCGGTATTTTCAATATCGGAAAGCGCCGCGTCGATTGCATTTATCGCCGAGTTCGATTTGGGTGCGGTTGCCAAAAGCAAAACCGCCTCGGCAAGGGGAATCCGCGCCTCCGGGAATCCCAGCTGAAGTGCTGCGTCCACACATGCCTTTACCGTCACAATCGCCTGCGGATATGCAAGACCTATGTCCTCTGCCGCCGTTACCAACACTCTGCGGCATATACTCTGCAAATCTCCGGCACTAACAAGCCGCGCAAGATAATACACCGCCGCGTCGGGGTCGCTGCCGCGGATTGATTTTTGAAACGCGCTTAGGATATCATAATGCGAATCGCCGTCGCGGTCGTAGCGCATTGCCTTTTTCTGAGTTGCTTCTACCGCCGACTCAAGCGTGATTTTCAAATTCCCGTCTTTATCCGGAACAGCTGCCAAAAAGCAGACTTCAAGCGCATTTAATGCCTTTCGGACATCTCCTGCCGCGGTGTGTGAGATGTGTACTATCGCATCCTTTTCCGCCTCGACATTGTATCCGCTGTAGTCCTCGTTTTTCAAAATATCCACGCCGCGCCAAAGCGCCTTTTCTATCTCCTCCGGCTCTATCTGCCGAAACTCAAACACCGTCGAGCGCGAAAGCACCGCGTTATATATATAAAAGTAGGGATTCTCGGTCGTGCTTGCAATCAGCGTTATCTGCCCGTTTTCGATAAACTCAAGCAGGGACTGCTGCTGCTTTTTGTTGAAATTCTGAATCTCGTCCAGGTACAAAAGCACGCCGTTAATGCTCATAAATCCGTCAAGCGACGCGGTTATGCTCTTTATGTCGGCAACCGACGCGCTTGTCGCGTTGAGCCGATACAGCTGCTTGCCGGTTTTGGCGGCTATAATGTTCGCCACCGTCGTTTTCCCGGTGCCGCTGGGGCCGTAGAAAATCATATTCGGGATTTCGCCGCTTTCGATAATGCGCCGCAGGATTCTGCCGTTTCCCAAAAGATGCTTTTGTCCCACGACATTGTCGATACTGCTCGGTCTTATTCTGTCAGCCAAAGGCGTCGCCATTCTTCCACAGCCTTTCTTACGTAGAATATTATACCTATATTTTAACACATGCTTTACTTTTTGTCAATCCGCTATTGACAAATTTATCTGCATGTGATACAATCTATTACACGAATGAAAATCAAGAGGGATAGGAAAATGGGAAAAGTTTTATCGGAGAATTTTTTCGGTACGGAGCGGATCGGAAAAATTCTTTTTAAAATTGCGCCGCCGGTTATGCTCGCGCAGCTTATCCAAGCGTTTTACAACATAGCGGACAGCTTTTTTGTCGGGAAATATTCAGCCGATGCGCTCACCGCCGTCAGCGTTATATTTCCGCTTCAGCTGATAATAATCGCGCTTGCTGTCGGAACGGGCGTGGGCGTGAATACATATATGGCGCGCAAGTACGCCGAAAACGACTCTGCCGCCGCAAATTACACAGCCGGGACGGGCATGCTCCTTGCGATACTGTCGTGGGCAGCATTTGCGGTTATCTCGGCTCTTCTCATGACCCCATATGTAAAGACCTCGGCAAGCGAGCCGGAGGCGATCCGCCAGGCGGTTATATACGGAAATATCGTATGCATAGGCAGCATCGGCACATTTTTGGAAGGCTGCTGGACAAAGGTTCACCAGGCGCGCGGAGGGATGCTGCGCCCCATGCTCGCGCAAATCGCAGGCGCGGTTGTGAACGTTGTTTTCGATCCGCTTTTAATCTTCGGAATAGGTCCGTTTCCCGAACTCGGAATCGCGGGCGCGGCATACGCAACGGTGTTCGGTCAGTGCATATCGGCGGTTATAACCTTTCCCGGAGCCTTTTGCGCGCCGCCGAAGCTGTCACAAATCCGAAAATATATCTGCAATATATATTTCTACGGCTATTCGTCGATTTTTATGCAGTCTTTGTACACCGTCTACATTGCGGGACTGAATATAATTCTCGCAGGCTTTTCCGATGCCGCCGTAACGGTTTTGGGACTTTACTACAAAATGCAAAGCTTTTTCTTTATTCCGATAAACGGGCTTGAAACCTGCATTATACCGGTCTTAAGCTTTAATTACACGCGCGGCTGCTACAGCCGATGCCGCGAAACAATGAAGTATTCTTTCTTGATTGCGCTCGCATTTATGGCTTTGGGGACGCTTTGCTTTGTCTTTATCCCCGTTCCGATGATCAGGCTCTTTTCATCGTCCGCGCAGGTTATCGAAATAGGGAAAATCGCATTTCCGATAATCGGAGCAAGCTTTATGCCGGCTGTCTTTTCGCTTATTATGCCGGTGTTTTTCCAGGCAATCGGCAATGGGCTTGTCAGCTCGCTCTTGTCGCTTGTACGCCAGGTTGTGTGCCTTTTGCCGATATTTTGGCTGCTGTCCAAAATCGGACTTAACTACACCTGGATGTCCTTTCCGATATCCGAAACTCTCACCGATATAGCATGTCTTACGCTTTATTTCAGAGAAATACGAAAGTGGAAAAAAATCCGCAGTTCTGATATTCCCGAAAAAGAACCATGCAGGAATTAAAAATACAAATACACCGCCCGGAGCGCATTTGCTCCGGGCGGTGTATTTGTATATGGTACAAAACAGATTAAAAATCTGCTTTTTAAATTCATCTTATCATCAAAATGTTCTGTATTTTTTTAATCGGTCGGCTTTACGGTGTACACCTTTCTGCCGCCATGACCGCCGAAAATCTGCCATGTTCCCGCGCCGAGACGTGCAAAAATCGCCTTCCTCTCACGCGCGCACAACTCCGGGTCGGTATCGACCGACGTCATCAGAATCGGCGCGTATCGGTTATACTCTGCCTGCCCGGCAAGCATATTCTTCATATTAATAAATATATCTCCGCTGAAAACAACCCTGTTTTCGTAATCGATCAGAACCGATTCGCCCGGCAGATGTCCGCCGCCGCCCCGGTACAGTTCAAAGTGCAGCTCACCAAAATCGAAGCTGCCCGTCCGCACCAATGCGCCGTCGCCGCTCCGCTCGCCTCCGACAATTTTTATCTTCTCCGGCTCAACCGGCTTATACGATGTCAAAATTTTGCATATCTGAATATACGGCTTGTGCAGGGGGTTCTGCTCTCGGTAGCCGTTCCCGTTTTCATGCTCGAGCCTTAAGCACTCGGCTGTGTCCGCACCTGCGTAAACTGTGTCAAACTCGGGCAGCAGTCCGCAATGGTCAACATCGGCATGGGTCACAAACACCTGCTTTTTTGTATTGTCAAAATCCGGGATAATCTCTCGGAATATCTTCATCATTTCATCCCGGCAATAGGCATAGCCGGTATCGACAAAAAGGCACTCGCCGCCGCTTCTTATTATCGCCGTATTACTTCCGCACTGCGGCTCGATTAAGACAATATCGGTCTTTTGCGTGACACGATACACCGATATGCGCGGCACATAGTCCGCTCCGCGCGCCTTTGAAAGCAGTTCGCAGAATCTGCTTATACTGTCAAAGGTGCGATAGGGCGACACACCCGATTCGTCCAGCTGCTGCATTGCGAGATTGGTATTTACCAAAAGCGCCTCCCTCGAATCCTGCGATATCTGCATGAGCGACGAAAGCTCATCGACAAAATGCCGATAAAAAAGACTGTTGTCATAAATTTTGTCCGCGTGGTTGTAGTCGATGACGCGAACCTCGCAAAGCGTTCTTGCCTCGTTTAAAAAATCGTTGATTTTCTCCGCACCCTCGGCAACGATTCCCATTTTGAAGTATTGATATTCCGAACCGTCCTCCTGCGAACTGATATACGAAATGTTAAAGCTGTATTTGCTTATCAGCTCCAAAATTCCGACAACGCCGCCGGGGACATCCTTTAGCTTAAACTCGGTCAGAATTATGCTCCTGACGTCCTCGTCGCATTGCAGATACCCGATTTTTTCAAGCTTTTCCGAAACCGTTTTAAGTTTTTGGGCCGTACCCTCCGCATCGATAAAAAGCATATGCGAATCCACCGCCTTGTTGTAGCTTACGCGCGTGATGTTCACACCGTTCGCTGCGAAACAGCGGCTCGCCTTTAAAAATGCGCCGATATGGTTCGGCATGACAGTAACAAATGTCTTTTTCATCAGAAATCCCCAATCTTTTAATTTCAAAATTCCGTCTAAATTCCTATGATTCATTAACCGGCTTGCCGGTCATATGCTCGGGCGAAAGCTCCGGGCAGCGCACATTTTGGCAAACTTCCTCAATTCCCCCTCGGCTCTTTTTTCAATATCTCAACACATTCTTCGTCCGAAAGCTGCTGCTTTTTTCTTCTCATTTCTCTGAACATTCCAAAACCTTATCATTTCGATCCCTTTTCCTCCCTATATTATACCACACACCAAAAAAGAAAGCAATCGTTTCCGACCGCTTTCTCTTTTTTGCACAAAGCTTATTTTTTCATATTGACCGGTACGAACCAACCGCCCCAGCCGAACGTTTTATCTCTGTCGCCGTCATAGTCTCTTATCGAGAATGTAAGGTTACATTCCTTGTTATTTTCCATTACCTCGGGACTTATAATTTCAGTCCAGGGCAGGCGAACCTCGTAAACCGTAACATTATCCTTGCGCACAATCTCCGCCTTAACGCCATCCTCGCTTTGAGGAATAACTCCGCCGACAACGATATCGAACATCTGCGACCAGTTGCGGTAAACAACCGCTTTTCTGTCCGCATCCGTGTAATTTTCGTTATCGAAGAAATCGCTCAGTGCAATATCGATTCTGGTATCGTGTCTTTGCGTTGTGGTCGGCTTCAATTCGATGAACAGATGGTCCTCATAATAGAATCTTACCGGGTCCTGCTTTTGGAAATGTACGTCGTCATAAACTATCGCCGCCGCATAGAGATACTTTTCATCCCACTGTGCGTAGATTGTTCCCGAAAAATCCTCTTTGCCTCCGTAATCGGCATCTGCGCCGAAGGTCTCTCTTTCGGCCACACCGGCAGTAACAACACCCTGAGAGCCGTAGGAAACCTGGCTCTTGTCAAAGCTTGTCATCTTGTAGTCTTTCCACTCGTCCTCGTTGATAACTCCGTCAATCACCGGAGCCGCACCCCTGACCTTGTTTATCGGCATAATCGCGGTTTTTGAGCGGCTCTTATATCCGTACGACCTCGGCGCGTCACCGAGTGCGAACGAAACCTCCTCACCGTCATCGAGCACCAACCGTCCGCTGTAGAGCTGATATCCATGTCCGAATTTTGGCGGAATGTTGAACGAAAATTCTTTTTCTTCCCCTGCCGCGATTTGCGGAACGGTTATATCGTCCACGCCCATATTCTCGGGAGTGTCCATAACAAGCTTTCCGGAAATCGGCTTATCCGGATTGTTGTTGCGAACCTTGATTACCGCTTTCCAATAGGTCAGATTTGTTTCGTCATACGGCTCGGCTATCATTGAAACGTCTGCCTCGGGATAGACATACTCAACAGGCAGCGCCAAAGCTGCGATTGTCTTTCCGTCCTTTTTAACCTCGGCATTGACAAAATCGCGGTAGAGCTGTGTTCCGAAATCGTGCCTGCGCTCGGTATATGCAACATCGGCGGTATTTCCGTAGCCGGTCTTGTCAAAATGAATCTCCGGCATTTCGTTCACAGTCACGCCGATTGTCGTATTGTTCCCGTTCTGCTCCTTTTTAAGGCTGACATTCGAATTTCCGACGGCGCTCACTGCCGCGCCCTCCGGGATTGTCAGTCCAAAGCTGCTGCTTGAATT
Source organism: uncultured Clostridia bacterium (assembly GCA_934486735.1). GTDB lineage: Bacteria > Bacillota > Clostridia > UBA1381 > UBA1381 > CAKSQL01. The sequence continues at coordinate 27,572 of CAKSQL010000005.1, forward strand.
TTTGGTAAGTTCCATCATGGTTTTATCGAGCGTAACCACCGGCTCACATTCCTCAAAGGAATCGCCCTCATAAAGGAAATAGGTCGGCTCATCGGTCAGCAGGAATGTGAAGCGCCCGTCATCCGACGAAAGCTCGGTCGGATTTCCGTACATATCATACATCGTTCCGCCGTTTGCACCCAGATTCAGCGAAAGCATATTCTGACTGCGGTCTGCGTACATCATCAAAACGTGCTTTCCGTCGGTTCTTTTATATCGGTACGCATAAGTCGTACCATTTTTGATATCGCTTTCATATTCCGCATTCTCTGTCATTGCGATATAGTTCGCTACAGCAAGATATGCCGCTTTTGCTCCGTTTGCATCGTCCACATACGGTCCGTGCAGGATTCCGAAATAGCTTTCTATATCGCCCGGATTTGTTTCTATCGTCTGGAGCTGATAGAAGAACATTTTATCAAAGTATTTCTTTGTAGCCAGTATCGGGAAATGGCGGACAAGATTCACCGCGTGCTGCTGCTCGGTTGAATATGACGCATGGCTCGCGGTGTTTCCCTCGGTAATCCACATCGGCATATCGCCGCAGCCTGCGCGCTCCATACCGTCGCGCACCTCTTGGCAATAGTCCTCAAACTTCTTTGTCTCGGGCGTGCCTGCCTCCTGGTAAAGGTGAATTGCCAACGCATCGCAGGATTTTCCGCCCGGAGTCTTTAAGTATCTGTACACCCAGTCCGCGGCACTTCTTGAAAGACCGTTCGACAAGACTGTACAATCCGGATTTCCCTTTTTAAGACCGCGGTATGCAGCCTGGCTGACCTTTGCGTAATCCTCCGGTGATAAATCCTGGATTCGGCTGAAGTTTATCTCATTTCCCAGCTCAAAGGTATCAATTTCACCCTTGTATCCGCTTGCCACCTTTTCGCTCCAGGTCTCAATCAGCTGCAATGCCTCGGGAGACGCCGCCGCCTCCTTGACAGTCATGCTCTTGCCGCCGAGCGCATCGTCTATTCCCAGATAATAAATAAGGTTATTTTTAATGCCGAGTTTGGTATTCATTCTGAAAAATTCCGGGGTTTTTCCCTCCGCTTCGGCTTTGTGTATATCTCCGCTCTTGGCTCTGCTGCCCACGCTGCCGCCGTCGGTTCGGGTGTAGCCGATACCTGCGACATCGAACGCGTGCACAACATCGTCCCATGTTGTATGGCGTCCCGGGTGGGTACATGCGCCTATGTCATAGTTTTTGTAGCCGTAGGTCGGCGTGTTGACATAGCTGAACTCACGCTTTATCGCCGACGGGAGGATTTTCTCATCGGTCGGTGTCGCGCTGACATTAAGAGTGTATATATCGAATTTTTTCACCTTCGGGTGCAGCTCCTCTATAGTTGAAGTCGTTCCGTCAAGCGTAACCGCCTTTGTGTCCTTTCTCCATACCTCGTCACCGCGCCAATTTTTCACAACATAGGAAATGTCATATTCAACCGTCTGTTCAAGCAGATTTTTCTGCTCAACGCTCAGAACAACCTCGTCGTTCTTTGTGAAGATATTTCCCGAATAGGGCGATGAAATATTCAAGTCGATTGCACTTCCGAACTCGTCCGGATACACAATTCCCATGCCCTTTAATTCCTCGCCCAGTGCAGGCGAGAACTTATACAATGCCAGGTTGTCAAGGCTTGTGATCTGTGTTGCGGCAGACTGCACCATGAAGCATATTCCGTACATCTCTCGGCTTATCGAAATACGGCTGCAAAAATTATTGTTTATATATAGGTACATAAGCCGCTTATCCAAATCCATGTACATGGCAGCGTTTGCCCATTCTCCGGCTGTGTATGCCTGTGCACCGACTATCGACCAGTTGGAGTTATATCCCGCTTTGTTTTTGTACAAGCCGAAGCTGTGCTGAAAATTCGAGGTATTGTTGATATAGTCGCCCTTGCCGGTGATATCCTGTCTCAGATAGAACCAGTCTCCGATTTCCGAACGTTTAAAATCGAAGGTCAGAAGATATTTTCCGCCCTTAATCGGATTTTCAAACGTCTTTGTGATTCGTCCGTTTCCGCTCACGCTGAAATATCTGCCATGCGCGCCGTCCTCCTCCTCGGCTATTACGCTCAGAGCCGAGGTTATATTGCTGAATCCATGACTGTTCCGCTCGTAGTTTGTGAGTCCGTCAAAGTTCATCAAAAATTCCGGAGTCACCGAGGTGATTTTATCGGCATAACATTCGCCTGCCGGATTTTGTTCTGTCTCCTGTGCCATTATCGGAGTAACCGCTCCGACAAGCAGGGCGAGCGTAAGAAAAATACTGAAAATTCTTTTTCTCATACAAGTCCCCCCTATCGATAGATTACGCCGCCGTAGAATATTCCGAGCCATGTGAATACAAGATAATCACGTGCTTTTTCGTATCCGTCCGCATCTGCCGGGATGATATCGTCAAATGTTCCTCTTGTAATCTTTATCTTGCCGCCCTTATCCTCGGCAATGTAGACAATTCCGCCCGACTTCACCGCGCTGTAGCTTGCTCTCCAGGTGCTGTTCGGCGCATAGTCCGCCTTCGAAAGCGGCGTGAACGAAACGCTCATCATTTCGCTGTCGGTATACTTCACAAACGCATGCGCAACCGAAACCCGCTCGCCGTAGGTGTGTTCTGCGCCTTTGAGCCAGCCGTAGGTCGGAGTTGACGACTTCTTCTCCTCGGAATAATCATATACAATCAAAATCTTTGTTGTGAGATCGTTCGCGCCGTAGATATAACGAATCACGTCGCCTGCCTCAACCTGTGCAGGAACAAGATTTCCGTCCTTGTCATACTTTTGGCACTCAAAGCCGCTTTCCTCCTTGGAAGTAAGAGTTATCTTTCTGCCGTTGTTGAACTCATGAGCGTCAACGTACCACTTGATTTCCTCATTCTTATCAATCGCCTGGTACACCTTTTCGACAATCGCCGAGTTCCTCGAGTATGAGCCTGTGCTCATTCCGTAGACAACCAACACATCCTCCGAACCCATGGATTTGTCTATTCTGAACGCTTCGATATCGTAATTATTATCTCCGAAATAGCTGCCCGAAACAAGCATAAAGTCGTCCGCGTCCGCACCGGTAAGCTCGTCATGCTTCGGCACTACAAATATTTTCGCCTTGCCGCTTCTGACAAAATTTCCGCCGAAATTGTGCGAGTTCCAGTAATAGTAGCGCGACGCCCTGTCGTACGTTCTGTGCAGATTCAGCTTGCCCTCGGCATTGTCGTCCGAGTACTCGGTATCGACCGACTTAATCTCGCCGTCCGAATTTGTTCTGAATCTCAAAATCTGTCCGTTCACCGAATCCTCGCCGGTTGTGAGCGTCTTTTGATATTTCTTTACCTTGTCAATCGCATTCAAAACCTCGCTTGTATGCTCGCACTTTACTCCGTCGATTGTAACGCGGTCGGAAAGCAGGTAGTTTCTCACCAGTCCGCCGTCGTCGTATAAGCGGAAGCCAATGCGGTCGTCGTCCTCCTCGGGATGGTAAGTTCTGATTAAATATCCGAACTGCCACGAGCCGCTCACTGCTTTGAAGTCGATATATGCGATTCTGCCTGCCGCGTCAATCCAGTATGTAACACTGCTGCCTATTTCCGGCTTGTAAGCATTCACGCTCTTGTTTATGTCGAGGCATGCCTCGTAATACTCATTATCGATTTTATATTGATTCTTGTCCTGTTCGTTCTTACCCAAAACTATGTAGTGGTCGTAATCATCGTGTTCCATGCTGAAAATAATTCCGGTATTCTGATTGCGGCACACAACCGCCTTTACATAGTTTTTCGATTCGTAAACGCTGACAACATCGCCCTTTTGCAGGTCGTCAAAGGACAGTTTTGTCCCGGTCGTGTCGCAGATGTAGACTATTCTGTCGTCCGGGTCAAGCTCGACCTTTTTATCCGGGACAAGCTCGTCATAGATAAGCAGGTCGTTTTTGGATATTCTCGATACCACGATATTGTCGTAGTCCCAGATGAAGAAAAAGTCGTAATCGCCGTTGCCGTCTGTGTCAACGCACCGGATTTTGCCCTTTTTCACATCGAACGCATTGACTATGTTGCGGCTCTCCATTGTGCCGTTCTTGATAACCTCCGCGCCGCTCGGAACCTTGATTTTCTTTTCCGCGTCGCCGTCTGTGTACCAAATTTCGCCGTCCGAGAACTCGACAAAATCATCTGTCGAAATCTCAAAAACCTTGCTCTTGTCCTTGCCCGATACGAGATAGAATATCTCGGGCGTTACATTGTCGTTCACCTGTTTGTAAAAAAACGAAATCGTTCTTCCGAGCTTGTCGGAAATGTCTATGTCCGAAAGATAATTGTCACCGTCAATCACAACTGTTTTCTCGTTCTTGTTGGCATCGCCGTACATCGATATGCCCGATGCCTCGGTCAAAAGACCGGTATAACTGTAGATGTCGTAATAATAGGAAAGGATTGTGCGCCAGTCTCCGTCCTTGCTCTTTTCGTCGCAGAACGGCGCCTGAATCGTTTCATATATAAGCTTCATCGCTTCTCTTTTTGTAAGCTTTTTGCTTGCGCTGCCGACATTTATTCCCAGGTAGTCCGCCGCTTTCATATATGAATTGGGGAACTCGCCGAGGGTCTCGGCATATTTTCCGTAGCCCAGGAGCATGACAACAAGCTTTGTCGCCTCTCCGACAGTGATTTTGTCCTTGGGACGGAAATTTTTCGTCTCGTCCTTTGAGATAATGTCCATCTCAAAAAGCTCGTTTATCGAGTCCGCCGCCCAATGGTCCATCGGCACATCGGTGAAATATCTCTTTGCCTTTTCGCTTTTCCACCTCACTACGATATTTGCCAGATACATGATAAATTCGGCGCGGGTAAGCTCGTCGTCCATTTCCTCCGACTTCGGCGCGGAGTCGATAATTTCAAGCTTTTGCAGCAAGCCGATCTGCTCGCTCTCTGTCGCGCGCAGAACCTTGCTTTCCGCAGCCGATGCCGGCATGCAAATCATTCCGATCAGCATCGCCGCCGTTAATATCACCGATAAAAATTTTCTCATTTTTATAACCATTCCTTTCTATGATGCAAAAAATTTTAAGTCTGATAGAATACTATTCGCAAGTAGCTGCTTTGCAGCGAGCGGATGCTCCCGAGTCCAAATTTTTAATTTGGCAACGAGAGCCATGCAACAGCGTTCTAAATCTCTGATTTAGGTAACGCCACTGCTCTGTACATCGGTACTTCTCACTGCGGTTCGGTCACTGAACGGCTCTGACAATTCACCGGATTGTCATTCACTCCCGTTCAGCCGCTTCGCTCCCCCGAACAAAAAGTAGTGCTATGGGCAATTTATTCAGACTTACGCTTCGCCGTCAGTTAAAATAGCGTATATTATTCTTGCTGCCTGTGCGCGGGTTGCATTTTCTTTGGGAGCAAATTCGTCATCGGTAAGTCCCGATACAACACCTGCCGCACGCAGGGCGTACACTGCCTTTTTTGCATAATCGGAAATTTCGTCATCGTCCGCAAAAAGCTCCTGCGGAGTTTCGATTTCGATTATTTTTCCGGCTTTCAATGCCGCATTGTATGCCATTGTGCAAAGGTCCTGGCGCGTAATCGGCATTCCGACTCCGAACAAATCGTCCGAAATTCCGTTCACTATTCCCTCGCCGAATGCCTGCCGGATGAAAAACGCATACCATGCGTCCGACGGAACATCGGTGAATGAAATTTTTGCCTCGTCCGCGTCATATGCAAATGCCGATGTCACGATTTTTGCAAATTCTTCACGTTTTACATTTCGGTTCGGCTCAAATATTCCGTCGCCGACACCGCTTAATATTCCATTATCGGCAAGATACAAAATCGCGTCCTTTGCCCATTCTACGCCGTCTATATCGGAAAAGCTTGCCGACGGCAGAGCCTCACCCGACTTATCCTTTGCAATCGGAACACCCGATATAATACTGTTGATTCCCTTGTTTGTGCTGCCCGAGCCGTTGGATTTTCCGCCGCCTCCGCCACCGCCGCCGGTGGTTGTTCCTGCCGAAAGAGCCGCTTTATATGCATTTTTCAAAGCAGGCAAGTCGGCGCAGTTTTCTCCGGCAAGCTTTGTCCATGTGCCGGCTTTCGCGCTCGATATGTTTATTCCGATTCTCTCGGCAAACGCTGTCATTATATCCTCTATGTTTCCGCTGCCGTTGGGATATCTGACCGTTGACAGGATAAACGAATCGGTCAAAAGCTCCTCATACGCGGCATAGCTTGCAATTGCTTTTCCGCTGATTCTCTGATTTACGTCCTTTTTCAAATCCTCTGTCACATATTCCTTTGTGTACCAGTCTTTAAGCGCACCGTTGTCAAGTCCGGTCAGGTCGCTGCTCTCGGCAAATATGTCCGCGATTTTGCCCTCGTTGAGTCTTTCGACAAACAGTGCCTTGTGAACCACAACCAAAAGCTCGCTTCGCTTATTTTCGTCAAAGGTGCTTGTCTTTATCGTCTCATGCAAAACCGCGGCAAGCTTTCCGGTGTCGATTTCGGCAATGTCCTCCTTGGTAAGTCCGATTGTATATGTCTCGTTTTCGATATATTCCTTAAGCTTTGAAACATCATCAGTCTTTATTGTCGCCGCAATCTTTTTGTAGTCCTCCAGGCTTACGAAAATCAGATTTTCCTTAGGCAGGTCGGTCTTATCGGTTGCCAAAAAGACAGTGTATTCGCCGCTTTTTCCGTTGATGTCGAATGTAAAGCTGTAATTTCCGTCCGCATCGGTCACGCTTTGGTCGTGGCACACCAGGATATCCGTATACTTATCCTTGGTAAGTCCTTCCAAATCTGCCGCCGTCTTATCGCCGAGGTAAACCTCAATTGCTATCGGCGCATTTTTCTCGTCCGTCTTTCCGCTCACCGAGACGGTCTGTCCGTCGCCAACCTGCACCGCCTCGCCGAATACGGCTGTCGGCACGCACAGCGCCGCAAGCAAACAGATTGTTGTCAGTTTTTTCTTCATTTATGATTTCTCCTTTCTGTCCATGCCCAACTTTATTTTATCCTATTTTCCTCTATTTTGCAACACTTTTGACGGCGCAATGCTTTTCATTGACGAAAAATCGTCCCAAAGCATCATTTTGTATCGGTCTGCGCCTGCCTGCACAAGAGCCGTCTCGGTGTTTCCGTCCGAATCCAAATCCTTAATATATGCATTGCCAAGCGCATCTCCGGCATATGCCGCAATGACAAATTTGCCATTCAGCTTAAGGCTGTGCGCCTTGAATACAATCTCGTCTCCGTCCTTCACATTGCCGAGGGTATTTATCTCAATGCCGTTATGCTCCGCCGTCATTCTGTCCCCGGAAAAGGTGACATACATCGGCTTGCCCGACGCCGCGACCGTTATGCCGCTTCCGCTTGTCTCCGCCGTCACATTTCCGTACATATCACGAACGGTTATAAGTCCCGTACCGCCGTTTTGCACTGTGATATCCGCGCTCGCGTCGGTCGTCCAGACAACAGCAGTTTTTTCCGATTCATTTTCGAACCATGCGATATATTTGCTGCCATCGGCAATCAGCTCCGTTCCCTCCTTGTCCGCGGTCATCTTGTTCCACTGTGCCGCCGCCAAAAAGGTCGGCTTTGCCGAATAGGCTGTATTGCTGTACCAAAATTCATTGTTCCAGTTCCGTATCATCCCGTAGCAGTCCTCAGCATCACTTGTGTCATAGCCATGGTCCACGCTGTCATAGAAAAATGTTCTGTCGTTGTAGTGATTTGTGTCGTTCAGCGCCAGCATGCGCACGTGGTACGATCCCCTGGTCTCGTTTATTCCGTAGCTCGCCCAGCCGACCTCTGTCGCCCAGGAAAGCTTATTCTCCGCGCCGTATTGGTTCAAAAGCTGCTTTGCGAGCATTGCCTGCTCCGGCCATGAATTATATTCTATCCACCTGTCCTTTACCTCGGGCGGCTGTGCCACGTGATAGGGATGCGTTGCAAATATGTCAAAGCAAAATCCGTTTTCCTGCATTTCTCCGAGCATGCCCGTTGCAACCTGGCGCTGATTTCTGTTGGTATCGGTGTACACAATCGCCGTCCCGGCTGTCGATACAAGATTATTTCCGTCAACCGCCTTTATCGCGTTATAGCCTGCCCGGACAATTTTTGCATAATCCGCGCCCGAGTCGGGAGTTCCGTCGGTTTTCTTCATATAATTAACCTCGTTACCGAGCTCATAGTGCGTCACTCTGCCTTTGAAGTAATTCGCGACAAGCGTGCAATAATCGGCATATCGGCTCAAAAAGTCCTCATCTGTGTTAAAGCCGCCGTCCGAGTCCTTTGTTCCGTCCGAAATCGGCAGAAGTGCAAGAACGTCTATCCCGTACTTTGCCGCCTCGTCCACCGCCTTGTCAAAGCTTGCAAGTGAGCTTGTGCTGTCCGCCCAGGTGAAATCGATTCTCAGCCCGCTGAAGCCTGCCTTTGCCAAAAGCTCCATATTTTTCGGAATATCTATCGGATAGCGCAGCATGTGCGTGCACGTGCCGAGCCTTTGATTGAGCATTGGCGATTCCACGCTTTTTGAAAGCTGCATAGACGCTTTTGCCCCGTACTCCGATTCAACCTCTGCGGTGTACACTCCGAAACCGAGTCCGCTGACGCAAATTTTTCTTTCTTTTGTCTCGCCCGAGTTTGTTTTTATAAGTATATTCTCCGAAAAAACCGTCTCGCCTGCCGCATTTTTGACAGTTATCTTCGGATTATCATCGATTAAAATCGTGCCGACATTTCGCTCTTCAAGCGTAATTTCTACCGTCTCGTCCTCAAAAAAGATATTTCCCAAATTATCGCTCGAAAGCCGATATTCGACAGGCTGCTGATATTCTCTTTCAATTTTCAGTTCGTCAAAGTATTCGTTAATCATCGAAAGATGCATGTCCACATTCTCCAATTTGAAGTCTTTCGGCATGCTTTTTTCGCTCAAAAGCTCATTATTCACATATGTATATGCCTTTTGAACATCAAAATCATATACAAGCTCGATGTGATATAACACATTTTTTTCAAACGGGGTCTTTGCGCTTGTGTCGCCCCAGCCCCAAAGATCTCGATTGGGTCCGTAGAATCCGTCGCTCGTCATATAAAACACAAATTTTCCGCCGAGTTTTATATAAGAATATTGCGGATTGTCAATGCTCATGCGCATTGTGTCAAAGCTGACTCTGACCCTGCCGCTGTCTGCCGGATTTTTTAAGGTGTACTTCACAGCCCCGGGATTTGCCCATGCTGATTCGTTCATGCCCCATCCGGCATTGCCTTGGTACATCACCGAGTGAACATTCCCCGAATACGAAATACTCCCGTTTTCGTCCGATGCCGATTTTCTGTCCGCCGCCCCGTTGTCAAAGCTGTTTTGATAAATCGTCTTTTTCACACTCGCTCCGCCCGGCATATACGAAATTCTCAGATTATCGAAATATGAAAACTGACCGCCGAGAGCTATCTCAAAATCCTCTATCGGAAAGGCAGCAAGATTGGTCTGCGTTTTCACAAGCGTTCCGTCAAGGTAGTGCAGCAATTTGCCGTTGTCATAGTCGAATGTCCAGACTATTGTGTGCAGACCGCCGTCCATATAAACCGCCGACGCACTATCGTCCCAGTCCCCCACCTGTTTCATGGGGATATATTTTATCCTCTCGCCGTCAACCGCTCTGAAATATGCAATTCTCCGTCCGATCCAGTTTTGCTGCATCTTCATGCCGAAGCTGTGATTGTCGCCGGTGTGCGATTTCAAAATGCTTGCGTCCGCCGGCTTGAAATCGAACGAAACCGTTAAAACTCCGCTCGATATCTCATTTTTAAAATCAGCGCGTATGCTCGGCTGATTCGCCCACGCATTGGGATTTATATAGGTAAGACCGTTGTTCCCGTCGAGCTGCGCGGTTTTCATTAAATTTTTTGCCGGAACTGTCAGCGAGAGATTTTCATCCTCAAAATCCACCGCACTGTCAATCCCTAAATCAAAAGTATTTTCATAGCAGAAAGCTTCTGCCGCTGCGGCATCCTCCGCCGACACAGGCGATAAGCCTGTGCCGGAGATTAGGAACGCCGCCGAAAAAAGTAAACTGATTATTCTTTTCAGCATATCATTTTCCTTTCGGATGCTTTTACTTTATGATATTTCCCACATTAATCATAGGCGACATGTTATCCCATACGAATATCGAAATTTCGCCTGTCAGCTCGCTTATGTCGAGCGATACCTCGCCGCTTTCGCCTGACGGGATTGCCTTGTCGGCTGCCGCCGCCTTAACGCCGGTTAAGGTTGTGCCCTCGTATGTTGCCGCAAAAATTGTCGGAGTTACGGCCGCATTGGAGGAATTTGTCACCTTTGCGATAACCTTGCCGTCCTCGATTCTGATCGGCTTTACATACGATGCTGCCGAAGCCTTGTTGAGTTCGTCAACCAATGCGTATCCCGATATGCTCTTGATTGCGCCGAGCGTTACCTCGTATGTCTCGTCCGCGCCGACCGCCTCGGGAAGAGCTATCTCGATTTTTCTGCCGAAGTCAGCCGCTCTTACCTCTGTCGGAGCGATGCTTTCGCCGTTCTTTGTTACCGATACTTTATCTGCCGAAAGGGTTGTCGAATCTATTCTCTCGGACGGAACAACGCTCAGAACGGTGTCGCCGACAGCCGGAGCTTCAAGCTTTCCTGCCGTAAACGATGTTTCGTTCATGTATGCAACCTTTAAGTTGTCAAAGTATGCAAAGGTTCCGCCAAAGGTTACCTCAAAATCTTTTGTCGGGAAATACTGTGCGTCAAAATCCGTATATGTCTTTACAAGCGCACCGTCAAGATAGCATCGTGACTGTCTTGTTGTATAGTCCATTACAAATTCAATTGAATGTACCGATTGGTCAAGAGTTACCGCATTGGCATTGTCGTCCCACTCACCAAAGGTCTTCATCGGGAGATAAATCATTCCGTTTGAGGTCGGTCTCAGATATGCAACTCTCTTACCGTCCCAGTTATTAGCCATACCCAGTCCGAAGCTGTTGTTATCTCCGCCGTGCTTTGCGCATACCTCGTCGGTTTCCGGCTTAAAGTCAAACGAAACTGTATAAATTCCGCTTGTTATCGGAGCTTTAGGTACAAACTTAAAGCTTACATCTCTTGCATATGCTTCTGTGTTATATTTGATACCCTTGTTTCCGTCAACCTCTGCAGTCAGTGTCGGCTTAGGCTCTTTAGGCTGAGTTGTAACGGTTATCTCGTCACTTTCAAAATCCGTATAATCGGCAACACCGTTGTCAAAGGTGTTATAGTACAAAATGTTTTTGTTTTGAGCAATTTGCATTTTTACGGAATCTGCCTTTAATGCAGTGCCGAAAAAGCCGCTTATTCCGTCTGTCGAGAGCGTTATATCCTCGTTTTCGCCGACTAAGGTGTCAAAATACACTCTTGCCGATACGTTGCCGTCCCAAACCGTCTTTGAGATTGCCTTATCCGAGCATACGAAGCTGCCGCGCGTTACCGGAGTTGAGAATGTCACATCGGCGTAGTTTGTGCCTACATATGCCTTCGCGGTCATAACCGGGGTCTCGCCCTCAATTTTTACGAACTGAATGTTGTCGACATAATCGATTGTTCCGTTAAGGCTGAAATTGAAGTTGTTCATTGCAGCGATGTTCGATGCCGATTTGATAAGCTGTCCGTCCATATATGTTTTTGCTGTCTTATCGGAATAATCAAACACGTAATCAAAATGATAAACCTTATCCGGATCCATAGGATGTGATGCATCCCAACCGTTTACGCCGTATCCGAGTACCGGAGTGCTTGCGCCCTCCGGGGTCATCTTTTTGAAATAGGTCATTGCTTTGCCGCTCCAATCCGAACTAAAGTTATAACCTACCCACGCATCATCGCCATGTGCCGCAACATCTGCATCCGGACTCATATCAAATGATACAAGATATTTTCCCTCCGATATAGCTGTTTTTGGAGTAAATAGAAGTGTTTGTCCGTCAAGCCATGCTGCCTTGCGTACTCTTACACCAACATTTCCGTCCACAGTAACGGTTTGATCCGGTTTAGCACCACTCGTTCCGTCAGCCTTTACCCCAAGCCGTAAAGTGAGATAATCGTTATCAACAGCTACGGCATCAGCTACACCGTTGTCGAATGTGTTCCGATACCAAACGGCATCTTTAAGCTCGGTCTCCTCAGCCGATACGGGCAGTATCGGAGAAATCATTGCTGCCGCCGCAAAAAATGCGAGCAATTTTTTCAGATTTTTTTTCATTTCACAAAACCTCCGTCTAATTTAGAATTTTGTGGGCGATTGCAAAGCCGGTCCTTTTCAATCACCCGATTTTTGATATTTTTACACCATTTTTCAAAATGGTCGTAAACGAAATTTATTTGATTGTGCTTTCGGCACGAATCGGATTTATTATGCCAAGACCTTTCCAAAGGAAGGTTTTAAGCATCAATTCCTCGTTGTCCGCAACTGTGAATGTGAGCGTGGTTTCTGCCTTTCTTCCGCTTTCCGCGTCAAAGGACGCAACCGCGAAATCATAGCCTGTCATTGCAATTTTGTTCCACATTGAACCGGACACCAGTGCGGACGCCGCGTCTTTATATGTGGAAACGAGCGATGTTTTCACTGTGATTGTGTCGCCCGCAGCAGCTTCGTCAAGAGTTCCCACTCTCTGCTCGCCGATGAAATATTTCTCCTCGGTGATTAGAATTTTGCCCTCAGCGGTTTCGAATTTTATATCATACGCACGCGCAAGGCTTTCACCCTGCGGAATCGAGAGCGTGTATTCGCTGTCGCCCAAAAGCGTTCCGTCGATATTAAGCTCGGCTATGTTCCCGTTATAGCTCGGCGAAAATGCAACGTCGTTTCCGTCCGAGTCCTTTAAAGTCACGCCTGCCGTGGCTATCTCTGCCGATATCGATGCCGGGAAAGTGAGAATAATCCTGTTGGTCTCGGATGGGTTTTTGTCGGTCAGCGGTCTTTCCTCCCTTGTCATGTCGGAAAGTCTGAGACCTGTCAGATAGTTTCCCTCGCCGACGTTGAAGTTGATTGTCGTCTCCTTCGCAGCCGATGCCGAATAACCTTTTATACCTGCCGGCAGCTTAAGTTCGTACTCGCAGCCTTCTTCAAAATTCTCCTCCGGCGCTATTTTGAGAACCTTTGATTTTGAAATCTCCGTCTTGCACAAAAATTCCTTGCCGGTGAAAAGATTTTTCACAATGATATCCTTACTCGGAAGCGACTCCGGGTCGATTCCGTCCGAGTATCTGATATACGCGCCGCCTGTCTCGGCGGAATCGAGCGACGGTATCATGTCCATGCTGTTCAAATGCTCAAAAACAAAATTGTCAAAGTAGTCTATCATGCCGCTCGGCGCCATAGAGAAGTTTGTCATCTGACCGAGATTTGTCTGCTTTACGCTTAGCATTTCACCATCTATGTAATAGTAAACAGTTCCGCTGTCGTAGTCAAAAATCACTTCTATATTGTAGACCTTTGCAGGGTCAAGCTCCATTGTCGCCGCTCCGGGGTATGCTCCGACTGTCGAACAAACACTGATGCTGCCCGGTGTGTCCGTTGTTCCGGAATGAATGTAGAACATTCTTCCTCCGTCCCAGTTGTTTACCATATTTATTCCGAAAATTGCGTTGTCGCCCGAGTGGCTTGCCCTGTTGGTGTCCACGCTGAAATCGAACGAGACTCTGACCTTGCCTTTGTTTATACCGCCGTTTTTCAAGGTGAACTTTGTCTGACCCTCGCCCCATGCTTGGGGATTTGAACGCACTCCCACATTCCCGTTTACAGTAACCGAGTTTTGAAACCGTCCGCCGCCGTTAAAAGTGAATGTGTAGTAGTCGTTGTCGACCTCAACCAGGTCCTTTATGCCATTATCGAATGTGTTTTCGTAGCGGAAATTGACATCCTCCGCCGCTGCCGAAAAAATCGATAACCCTGCTGCCATTGCCGCAATCGCGGCGATTCTTTGCCATTTCATTTTTTGTATCCTCTCCTTCTTGTTATAATTTGTAATTAAATCTTTGATGTGCCTAATGTGATAATGCGCCGTTTAAAATTTCGATGGTCTGCACGGCACTTCCTCAGCATTTGCAAGAGGTAAGATGCGCAGCTTATTTTTCGTCAGAGTCTCATCCTTTGACGCCGCCTATATTGATCCCTCCTACTATCTGCTTTTGGAATAATGCAAAAATAAGCATCTGCGGCAGTACCGAGAAGAATACCGCCAGGAGCTGATAGTCCTGGGTGAAGTTTCCGCTTTTCATGTTAAAGAGCTTTATGCCGACAACCTCTTTGGCTTTGTCATTCACAAGAAGATAGGGCCAGAAGAAGTTTCCGAACTGCCCGTTAAAGGTAAAGAGGGAAACGGTTGTGATAACGGGCACGCTTAGGGGGATCACTATGCGGAAAAATATGTCGAGCGAGCTTGCTCCGTCAATTTTTGCCGCCTCGATGAGCGAATTTGAGATTGCGTCGAACGAGGTTTTGAAAAGCAGGATATTGAACATATTAACCGCCGCCATCATCCAAATCGGCCAGAAGGTGTTTATAAGACTGAAGTGCAGGTAAGGAAAGCTTTGGAAGGTCATGTAGTTAGGCACCATCGAAACAGTTCCCGGTATCATCATCAGCGTTGTTACAAGCGCAAAATAGAATTTGCTCCCTTTTGGCTTGAGCCGCGACAGGACATAGCCTGCAAGTCCGTTCACAACCACATCCGCAACAACCGCTCCGAGCGACATTATGATTGTATTTAAATAACATTGGTAGAATTTCATTTGATTCCACACAAGTCCGAGCTTTGAAAGCTTAATCTGCTTTGGGAAAAAGCTTGTATGCTTTGATATCAGCTCTGCCGGCTCTTTAAAGCCGGACAGCATCATCCAGAGTACCGGTAGAAGAACGCAGAGACCGCATATCACCATGAAAAGCACCAGGCACGCATAGAGTATGCGATATTTCAAGTGCTTCATATCGCTGCTGCACAGGATTCCGTAGTTCATCTGTGCAAATCGAGATTCTCTTTTCATTTTCGTCCCTCCCCCTACATCTGATTTTCTTCAATGCGTTTATTTACTGCAAAGTATATCACGCTGAACAGTGACAGAATTATAAGCATGATAACACCGAGTGCCAATGTGAACTGCGGCTTGTAATTCACGAACGCATAGTGATAGTTCAAAAGTCCGAGCGACATTGACGCGTTGTTCGGTCCGCCGCCGGTCATCTGCATAGGCTGATCGACTATGTTGAACACCGCGATACATTGCTTGATTGCAAAGAGTATCAACATTCCGGACATCTGCGGAATCGTCACGACTCTTATTCTGCGGAAAAATCCCGCACCGTCCATCATCGCCGCCTCGTAAAGCTCGCGGTTTATCCCCTGCAGACCGGCAAAGTAGTAAAGCGCGGTTCCGCCGGCTCCCGACCATGTCATACTTATTATAATGTAGAGAATTGTGAAGCGGCTGTCCTGGAGCCACACGTAAGGCTCACGTCCGAATTTTGCGAGCAGCATATTCAAAAGTCCGCTTGCGTCGGGGTAGTACATGTAGTACCAAAGCATCGACACCGCCACAGCAGGCATTATCGCCGGCAGGTAGGTGATTACGCGCACTGTTTTGCGTGCGCGTATCAGCTCGTTCATCACAATCGCAATCACAAACGGGAGCGCCAAACCGACCACAAGCGACCAAAACACATAAATCCAAGTGTTCAGAAAGGTCTGAGCAAAAGCCGTATCGGTGACTACTCTCCTGTAATTGTCAAATCCGACAAAATCCTTGATGGCGAATCCTTTCATATCAAAGAACGACCAAAATATCCCAAGCACCTGCGGTCTTATCGTCAAAAGATATGTAAGGAACGCGGACGGGATGAGCAGCATCCACGCCCCGGCGTCCTTTTTTAAGGAAAATGTCTTATTTTGTTTATTTTTTGCCATATTTTCCACCCTCATCGGTTTTATTGTCATTCTGCGTAGTCAAGATTGTTTTTCTGGAAGTCTGCCGCTCCCTTTTTAACAAGCTCCCCGATATTTGCGTCCTTGTTATTGAGAACCTCCTGGACAATGTTGTCAATCACAGCGTAGAGTGCCTGTCCGTCGATAGGTTCTTCCGCCTGGAATTCCATATCGTCCTTATTGTTAAAATCTGCAAAGTATTTTTCATTTACAGTCATAAATTCCTTTGAAAGCTCGTGCTTGTAGTTTTCGACCTCACTGTCCGACTTCCACGGAGAAACCGAGAGGATTCCGACAAGCTCGTTGTTTACTTTTTGAGTTTCATATTTCTTGCGGAGCGATTCTCTTTTCGCGTCGTCAAGCTTTGTTGTAACGCCCAAAAATTCTTCCCAATCCATTGCAGCCTTAATCTGCTCCTTGCTTGCGTTACGGTCTATAATTCTCACACCGCCGCCCATCAGGGTTACGCGGCGCTTATCGCCTGCCGGCATTTTCAAAAAGCCTATATTTTTAACATCCATGCCATAAGTTTTGACAGCATTTTTTGCCGAATTTGCTTCCGCAAAGCACATTGCAACGCTGCCTGCCGCAAGCTGCTTATACGGCTCATCCAGCTCTACCAATGTTTTTGCCGGCAGAACGTCGTATTTCCATTTCAAATCGGATATGTATTGTATTGTCTTTACGAACTCGGGCGAATCAAAGGTTGCTTTCCACTTTCCGCCCTCTTTTGTTTCGAATGTAACGCCGTTGCTCCATGCAATCGGTGTCACTCTCCAGCCGCCGCAGTTGCCCGTTGTCGGAATCATAAATCCGTCCGCACCGGTCTTTTCCTTAATCGTCTTTGCCACTCTTGCAAGGTCGTCCCAGTCGGTCGGCTGATAAAGCGTTCCGTCATCGTTTACAAAACCTGCATCGCCGTATAACTTTACATTGACCGCAATACCAACATCGTAGTTACCATCTGGCAGGAAATATATCTTTCCCTGGTCGTCCGAAATAAGCTCCATCATATAAGAATTGACCTCATCGTAAAAGCCGCGCTCTTTAAATTCATCGGTAAGGTCTGCCGCATATCCCATTTCGATAATCTTCTTTGTCTCGGTCAGCGGTGCATAATATATAGTAGGAAGTGTGCCTGCCTCCGCCTTTGCCATGTAGCTCTGTACATCAAAGCCCCAGTTTGCATTTTCGATTTTTATATTGGGATGCAGTTTTTCAAACTCCGCAACCTGTTCCATATTTTTTGCATATGCATCCGGGTTCGCCGTCTCATCCGCAAAATAATCCCCGACCGTAATAACGATTTTTCCGTCCGCGTCGGCTGAGCTTTTTTTCGAATCGCCGCAGCCGCTCATCACACCGGCAGCCATTGCGAGACTCATACCCATTGCTGCCGCTCTCATAATTTGTTTTTTCATAATCAAACCTCCGTATTTTTATTTGTAGGAATTTATGCATGAACACAATTACAAAAATCAAAAAACGCCGCCTTATTCTCACACCCTCGGGCGGAGCTGTATCGAAATTTTTCTTATTTCGGCATTGCTTTCACGCTTATCCTTATGCATTTATTGTACCATTCCTTACCCCTCCCCGCAAGTAACAGCTTTTCGTTTTTATCTCATTTCTTCGCGAAAATCGGCTTGTGATACCACTTTTGGTGTCGTTTTTCGCAATGTTCCACTTTTCGCCCCGATTTTTTTGAGCTTGATATCACCTCTCAAAATTTCTAAGCTCTCGCTTTTTCGCTTTCGCCCAAAATCATTACTCTTATTTTAGTAAATATATTCAATTTTTTCATTCTATCACAAATAAGACTTGAAAAATTAATACTTTTATTATAAAATAATTATATAAATTTTAAGAAGAAAGGAAAATTGTCTCAGCCATGCGAAAAAAATCAAACAAAACTCCCCGGGAATCATCCGGTGCATTCCGAAAGATGGCGATTGTCATTTTTGCCCCGGCTGCCATTTTGTTGGTTCTCGTTTTAATACTTACCGGAATCAACTATTATTCAATAAACATTTCGACAAAAAAATCATCGCACCAGGTTGTGAAAAGCTTTTTTCAATACAACGAGGCACTGATTCAGAATTTTGCTTCGGCGCTGCTGATTTTGGACGACGATTCCGAGCTTATGCAGGCGCTGATTTCGACCGACTACAACTACGACCCGGAGAATTTTAAAAAGAGCTGCGATGAAATACGCGAGTCCTTTTCTTTTGCGCAGGAAATATATGTACTCAACAAAACACGCGATTCGGTTTACACCGACTACGGACGTTTCGGAATCAATACATATTTTCAGAACGAATGTGTATATGACGATTTTAACACGGTGTATTTCCGCGATTTCCGCTTTTACACCACCGAGCGCTACCGCATTCTGCTCCCCACCGGGGTGGTCAAAAACGGAGAAAGAACTCAGGTTCTGCCGGTTATAGTCCGCAGAATGGGCGATTTTCCGCAGAAAAACCTGCTTATTGTAAATATAAATCTGCAAAAGCTTTTTGTTGCCGCGCTCGGGCAGTTCGAAATGTACGACATGCCGGTCTACATCTACAACAAATACATGAATGATATTTACGAGATAACCCAATCGGGACAAAGCTTTGATTTTTCGTCCGATTTTACCGATTCGCTTTTTCATAACGACAACGATACCTTTTCGTTCCGATTCGGCAGAAAGAATTACCTGATATCGGCATATTCCTCGAGTAATTCCATACTCGGCTATATCTTTTTCTCGGTCATGCCGGAGAGCATAATATTGCACAAAACGCTGCCGATCATCCTGCTTTTGGCAGGCATAATCCTGTTTTTCACCGCGGTTATGTTCCTGCTGCTCTTGCATAGCACAAGCAGCATTGTAACTCCGCTTGAAAATATTCTGGCAGGGCTTTCGCTAAACGGCTCGCACCTCAGCCAGAACATAATCGATGATATAGGCAAGGTCACAATGAAAATGTATGCCGAGAGCAAGGACTTGTCACTTGTCTACCCATCCGCACAAAAGCAGTTTCTGCTCGGGCTGATGACTTCGACCGAGTATGCCTTAGACGACAGCGCCGCGAAAACTATCTTAAATTCACTCGACTTTCCGTACGGCATATTTGCAATCGTTATCATTCGCCTTATACCCTCATCGGGATTTTTCGATGTGTTTAACTCCAATGACTACAAAATAATACGAAAGGGCTTTTTCAATCTGGTGGAAAGTCTGTTCAAGGAGCATTTCCGCTGCTCGGTAATCCCGGAGAAAAACACTCAGCTGTACATCGTGCTGAATTTCCAAATCCCCTCCGATTATCGCTTTGCCGACGGAGTTTTGGCAGATCTGTACTGTGACCTGAGGCAGGACAAGGACTATGTGACGCTTTCGATGGGCAAAAGCGAATGCTGCGACTCGCTCTCCGACCTGCACCGCGCATATAACGAAGCGTTCGAGAACATGACAGAATACGACCTCAGCGGGAATCAGATTGTCTCCTCGGTTCATATCACAAGCGACATATCTTTTTCATCAAAGGACGAAAACAACCTCTTTTTAGCGCTCATTTCCTTTGACCGCCACGAGGCAATCGCTGTGTTTGAAAAGATACTTGCCGATAATGCTGCTCTGCCGCCGAGAATGCAGAAACGGCTTTATAACTACATATTAAATATACTTTTAAAGGTAATACATATGAAACAAATTCCGCTTGACTCAAACAAGCTTGATTTTGAGATTTTGAACGATTATCTGAACCAGCCGCCGCAGGATATCAAAAAGGCGATATATGAGCTGATTAATCACATTTCGGATTTCGGTGCGGAGAAAAAGGCAAACGCGATTGATTATGACGAGATTATCCAATACGTTTCGGAAAATTATCACATGCCGGAGCTTTCGCTTAAATATCTATCGGATAGGTTCTTTGTGAATCAAAATAACCTCTCGACCGCGCTGAAAAATAAGCTCGGCGTGGGTTTTCATGAGTATATCACGCGGCTGAGAGTGGAAAAGGCGAAGGAGCTTTTAACCTCCACCTCGAAAAATATAAATGAGATTATCAACCTTTGCGGCTTTACCAGCGCACAGACCTTCTACCGCGTGTTTAAAGAAAGCACCGGCATGTCCGCAGGCGAGTTCAGAAAATCGGCAAAGGATGGATGAGATAATAAAAAAGGGGCTGCGCCTTTTTTGCAGTCCCTTTTGGATATTTTGGCGGGTGTGCATTCCTTTTGACCTACCGGGTGCGCAGCAGCACAATCTCTACTTCAAAATACCATTATCTATTATTTTATATATCTATTATATCACTTTTTCCGAAACTGTCAATAATATTCCGAAGTGTAAAAATCAAACACATTTATTTAATTCCACATTCTTTCCATATTATTTTATCCGTCTTTGTGATTCGCATTGAGCAATAGAACGAATCTCCGTTCTTTTCTTCCACGCACCAATATGCGCACAATATTCCGCCGTCCCTCGTCTCAAACAGCGCAGGATAGCAAAAATCCGCTCCTTTCGCGGTTTCAATCGGGTACAATTCACCCCATGTGCGTCCGTTATCAACGGAACGTCTCAGCACAAGCGGAGTGCGTCCCGACCAAAGATTATCCGGAGAGCGCATATCATGCAAAAGCATATCACGCCCATCGAATACAGGAATCGGGTTATATGCCGCAACAAGTGAATTATCCGACATGCGCTTGACCGCAATCGGACTCAGCGGTGAGGAAAATACCGACGGTTCTGCCGGAGTAAAACTCCTGAGTCCGTCAAATGAAAATGACTGATACTGGAATCCGTATGCCGTCCGCGCCAGAATCCAAATAAGATTTTCGGACAGTTCTATTATGGCAGGCTCTTGAAGACCGATATTCTTTGAATTGCTGTAGGGCAGCGAAAGAGTGGTCTCTGTACAATGAAATTCCGCACCGTCATCATCGGAAACAAGCGCGACAACATATCCCTTATCAGTTCTTTTTGAAAACTCCGACTGCGATGCCACCGTTGCGATACGCCCGTCGGACAGGCGGATAAATCGGTCATTTTCAATCACATAATAATCCTTTGGCATATTGCATATGCACCTTTCGGCACAAAATGAAATTCCGTCCGAGGAAACAGTGCGCCCGATTGTTGAACTGCCGTCCTTTTCCTTTATGAGAAAGAACACGCAAAGTCTGCCGTCTTTAAGTTTCACAAAAGATGCATCCATAATATTATCAACATCAAAATCCCGTGCGCGTGCTATCAGTTCATAATCCGACCATGTTTCGCCCTCGTCATTCGAGCGAATCAGCGCAATATCGCACATGGCATCGTCATGCTTGCTGCCGCTCCATCGGCTGTAAGCATAGAGAATATCGCCGTTGTAATTTCTGAAAAAACACCCCTCGCTGTTTCGTGCATTTTCGGCTGTCGGCTTTATATCAAGTACAATTTTATTTTCCATTTTTCACGTCTCCCCGTTTTTTTACGGCATTATATCACAGCCGCACATAAAAGTCAACAGAATATTCGAAAAAGTCAACAGAGTACAAAAAGGCAGCAATATATTAACACTTTTTCGATTTCAAAACAGCCACGGCGGCATAGCGCGAAATATCAAAATCAATATATCACATATAAATATTTGTGTCAAGGCGCAGACAAAAAAGCGGGAGAGACGCGCATCACATTATGCAGCTCTCCCGCCTTTCGGTGGTATATATGATAAAAGGGTATATGATAGTACACAAAATCCGTTCCTGTGCACTACATAGTTAATTATTTACCGAAATATCGGATAATATACACAAAAATATTAAATTTTCTTCCGCAAAAGACCGAGCTTTGCGATGCGCAATTTTGTTCAAACTTTTACCCGCAAAAGCCGCTGCACCTCGCCGAGCGCCGGATAGCCGAAAAAAAGTAATCCGAACTCCGATTTTGAGAGGTGAATTTCCGCTTTTACTGCGTTAAAATACTCGGCAATCCGCCAAGGATTACCTCCGTTTTTGCCTTGTAAAATCAAAAATTCACTCTCTCAAAATTCTACGACCTAAAAAGGACAGAATTTTGAGTAGATTTTGGTGCGGAGGATGCCGAAAGGCTGACGCCTTTCAAAGACGACAAGCCGAAATATGCCGAAATTATGCCTTTTTAGGCGGGTTCGGATTACTTTTCTTCGGCTATGTGCATGTGTTCCGGATTTTTAAGAATTATAAAGCTTCTTATAAAATCCGTCTTTTGCTATCAGCTCATCATGCGTACCCTGCTCCACGATTCTCCCCCGATCCATAACCAAAATCAAGTCAGATTCACGTATTGTCGAAAGCCGATGCGCTATCACAAACGCGGTTCGGTCCTTCATCATGGCAAGAAACGCTTTCTGAATACGTTTCTCGGTCAGAGTATCCACGCTCGATGTTGCCTCGTCCAATATCAATATATCCGGATCGGCGAGCATGGCGCGCGCAATAGTCAGCAGCTGGCGCTGACCCTGCGAAAGGTTCTGTCCGTCCTCGGCAATCTGCGTGTCGTACCCGTTTTCAAGGCGCATTATAAAGCTGTGCGCATATGCTTTTTTTGCCGCTTCGATAATTTCCTCGTCCGTCGCGTCCTTTTTTCCATACGCGATATTCTCTCTCACCGTCCCGGCGAACAGCCAGCTATCCTGCAAAACCATCGCGAAAGAAGTTCGGAGGCTGTCGCGAGTGACATCCGAAATGTTTTGTCCGTCCACCGAGATTTTTCCCGAATCGATATCGTAAAATCTCATCAACAGATTTACTATCGTTGTTTTTCCGCTGCCGGTCGGTCCGACAATTGCCACATTTTCGCCTGCTTTTGCCGCAAAACTCAAATTTTTTATAAGTTCGGAATTTTTGTTATACGAAAAATCCACATCGGAAAACCCGACCTGTCCGCCGCGGCACTCAAGGTGCGGAAGTGCACTGTCGTCCGATTCGGGAGTTTTGTCCATAATCTCAAACAATCGTCCTGCCGACGCATTCGCCGCCTGGAGCTGCGTCAAAATGCCTGCCATGTCATTTATCGGGCGCGCAAACTGGGTTGCGTATATCAAAAATGCCGAAACAGTGCCGACCGAAAGTCCGCCGCGCACCGCGATAAGTCCGCCGATGAGTCCCACCGCGATATATGCGATGTTATTTATATACCGCGTTGTCGGATTCACAAGCGACGAGAAAAACTGTGCCCTTTGTCCATATTTATACAATCGGCTGTTGATTTCCTCAAATTTTTCCTGTGCCTCGTCCTCATATGAAAACGCCTTTATCACCTTTTGGCTGCCTATAGTTTCTTCAACATACCCGTTCAGCTCGCCGACGGTTTCGGACTGCCGTTTAAAGCTTTTTGCCGAATTTGTCGCTATCAGCTTTGAGACATAGACGCACAAAAGCGTGATTGCGACTATCGCAAGCGTTATAGGCACGCACCTTTCAAACATGATTACAAGCGTTCCGACAATAATAACCACGCCCGAAAAAAGCTGCGTAATGCCCTGCAAAATTCCCTCGGACACCGCATCGACATCGTTGGTGAGACGGCTCATTGTCTCGCCGTGCGGCGTTCCGTCAAAAAATGACAGCGGCAGCTTGGTTATATGAAAAAATATATCCTTTCGCAAAAGCTCGACGGTGCGGCAGGACAGCACATTGGTGAAAAATGACTGAAACCATGTGAACACCGAGTTTGCAAGATATACCGCAATCAAAATCAAAAGAATTTTGAAAAGTCCGCCAAAATCCACATTGCCCTCTCCGACAATGCGGTCGATTCCGTAGCCGGATATCGTCGGCGCGGCGAGGGCAAGAATATTTGCCAAAACCGCCGTAACCGACAGCAGAATAAGGATGCCGCGGCTGCCGGCTATATAAGGCAGCAGCCTTTTGAGATTCTTTCTCATGCCGCACCGCCTCCTTCCTCTGCCTGCTCCTGCGATATGCATATTTCGCGGTACTCGCCGCACGTCCTCAAAAGTTCATCGTGCGTGCCGATTCCGGCAATTTTGCCATCATCCAAAACTATGATTCTGTCCGAATTTTTCACTGTGTTCACTCGCTGAGATATGATAATCACCGTCATGTCACGCGTGTTTTCCTTTATTGCCTTTCTCAAAGCCGCGTCGGTGGCATAGTCGAGCGCGCTTGCGCTGTCGTCCATTATCAATATCTCGGGATTTTTTATAATCGCGCGCGCAATCGTAAGGCGCTGCCGCTGACCGCCCGAGAGGTTTGTTCCGCTCTGCGAAATCTGCGAGTCATACCCATTCTCAAGCCGCGGAATAAACTCCGCCGCCTGTGCAATTTCCGCCGCGCGCTTTATTTCCTCATCATCGGCATCCGGCTTGCCCATTCTCAAATTTTCCTTTACCGTTCCCGAGAAAAGCGTTGCCTTTTGCTGAACAATGCCGATTTTGTCTCTCAATTCGGACAGCTTGTAATCGCGCACGTCCTCGCCGTCCACAAGAACTCTGCCGTCTGTTGCATCATAAAAGCGCGGAATAAGCCCGGCAAGCGAGCTTTTGCCCGAGCCGGTCGAGCCGATTATTCCGATTGTCTCGCCCGTTCGCACCTCAAAGCTTATATCCGAAAGAGCCTTTGCACCCGATTTGTTATATGCAAGACTCACATTTTCAAACTTAATTTTCGCATCACCGATACTGCCCTTTACTCCGCCGCCGTCCTTTACCGACGGTTCGGTTTCCAAAACCTCGCTCACACGTTTGCACGATGCATACGCGCGCGTAAAGAGAACAACCAGGTTTGCAACGACTATCATTGCATTGAGAATCTGCGTGATATAGTTGATGTACGCTATAATCTGTCCCTGGGTCATCGCGCCGATATTGACCCGTATGCCGCCGAACCAAATCACCGCAGCGATTGCAAGATTCATAATCACAGTGGTGAGCGGATTGGTAAGCGCGGCGATTTTCCCGACAAAAACCGCGCTGTCGGCATATTCGCGGTTTGCGTCCGAGAAACGCTTTCTTTCCGATTCGTTCCCTGCAAATGCGCGGATTACCCTTACTCCCGAGAGATTTTCGCGCAGGATTAAAGTCAGCGCGTCAAGCTTGTCCTGGACCTTTTTATAAAGCGGAACGGCTTTTTTCATTATTATAAAAAGAATTATAACAAAAAGCGGAATAACCGTCATAAGTATGACGGAAAGCTTTAAATCGAGAATCATCGCCATGACAAGTCCGCCGACGCACAAAAAAGGGGCGCGGATAACAAGGCGAATCAGCATCGCAACCGCGTTTTGAATAAGATTGACATCGCCGGTCACGCGGTTGATAAGCGACGGCGTGCCGAATCGGTCGGTCTCCTTATGCGAAAAGGTTTGAATTTTTTTGTACATCGCATTTCGGATATCCGTCCCGACACCCTGCGACGCAATCGACGCCGAGTACTGGCAGATATATGCAAACACTGCACCGAGCGTAGCAATGATGAGCATTATGCCGCTCATTCCGACCGTATATCCGACATCGTTTTTGTTTATGCCGTTGTCTATCAAAAGCGCCATAAGGGTCGGAAGTATAATCTCCAAAACCGCCTCGCTCAGCTTGAAAATCGGACCTGCAATAAGCTGAAGCCGATACGGCTTTAAAAAGGGAAAAAGTTTTTTCAAATTCGGGTCACAATCCTTTCAGGAAAAAGTAAATATCGGAGCGTTTTGAGCAATGTATATAACGCCCGTTTCTTATCAATGTTTTTATCAGACAAAACAAGTGATGCATAAATTTTTTGCATCACTCGCTTTAGCCGAAAAAAAGTAATCCGAACTCCGATTTTGATAGGTGAATTTTGGTGCGGAGGATGCCGAAAGGCTGACGCCTTTCAAAGACGACAAGCCGAAATATGCCGAAATTATGCCTTTTCAGGCGGGTTCGGATTACTTTTCTTCGGCTGGCCGAGGAAAGGCAATACGCGATTTTAAGAAGGCGAAATCTTGCCATTTCCGACCGGTTCGTATTGCTTTTTCGACTGTCAATCCTTAAAATACATCCTGTTAAGCTTTTTCAAAAGCGTTTTTTCGAATCTCGATATCTGAATCTGGGACACACCCCATTTTTTCGCAATCTTGTCCTGTGTAAGCTCGTCATAATAGCGCAGCCTGACAAATTCGCGCTCCTTTTCGGAAAGACGGCTCATGCAATATTGAATGAAGTCGTTTTCCTCAATCATCAATATATCGTTATCCTCGCGCCCGATTGTGTTCGCAAGCGTCATCGGGCCGTCCGCATAGGCTTCGTTTTCCAGTGATTCAACAAATGATGCATCCCCTATTTCATATGCACGCTTCAAGGTTTTTTCGGGGATATGTAAAATTCGTGATATATCCTTTTGAGTTTTCCCGTCCGAGACTCGCCGTATACGCTCCGCCTTGTAAAAGGTCTCGTAAAGCGTTCTGGGAACTCGTATAAAGCTGCCCTTATCGCGGAAATATTTTCTTATTTCGCCAAGCACGGTCGGGGTCGCATAGGTCGCAAACTGAACGCCCCTGTCCGGGTCAAAGCGGTCTATGGCGTAAAGCACGCCCATGCATGCCACCTGGTATATATCATCATATTCAATGCCGCGGTTTATAAATTTTCGTGACAAAATCTCCGCAATGTACAGATACGAATGCAAAAGCTTGTCGCGTATTTTTTTTTCTCCTGTTCTTTTATATTCCGAAAAAAGCTCATATTCGGCGGTTGTCTGTTTTGCAATAGCCACAACGGACACCCCTCTCTTAAGTATTTATGTATTACGAATTTGCGATGAGATACTCGGCAATATTAATCGCCGCGTCGAGCGTTTTTTTGTCAGCCTCGCCTTTTTCGTCGACACGCAGCGCACGCACTCCGATATAGATATCATCGGTTTCAAAGCCGCGTTCCGAGAAAAATTTATTCGATTTCAGCTTTACAAAATACGTTCCGACAGTTTCGTTTGCCTTGCCGCTCTTATTCTTGGACATCCACTCGTCAGCCGGCATAAAAGCCTCTGCCAATCCCGTTGCGGTCAGATTGTCGACCCGATCCTTGTCGAGAAGAAAAACAAAGCCCTCGCCGAATTGAATTTCGAATGTCTTTTTTGTCTCCAGTGCGGCGGTATATTGCGGATTTTCCGCCCCCGATGCCGATTTTGCCATTTGCAGCACCTGGAACCCGACATCGTTTTTCCCGTTATTGTTCACATCGGGAATTATCTCGGCAAGCGAATCCGCAATATCCCCCACAGCCGAATCGGAATAGCTCGCCTCCCCGATATATGTAACAATTTCATCATATGCAACCTTACTCACAAGCTGCACAGCGGTAATTATTATCATTGCAAGGGCAACAGCGCCGCCGATAACATGCCATTTATAATAATCCCAAAAATAACTCCACCATTCCTTTGTGAACCGTTTGGGTATCTCTCCGTATTTTTCCATATTTTCTCCATTCCGACATCACGTGCCGAAGCCGCCGCTGCGGCACGTGACGCTCTTTCAATATAATTATAACATATTTTTACTGAATAATCAAGTCCAAAATCAATCTCCGACCGCGGTGAGCACCGGAGCGGTCACTCCCGAAATATCGGTCTCCAAAATCTTTTGCCTAAGCGGCAGAATCATTCCGGGCGATACCGAAAGTTCATCTATGCCGAGTGCGAGAAAAGTCTCGGTAAGCGACAAATCGGCTGCCGCCTCGCCGCATATTCCCACCCATTTTCCTGCCTTATGCGCATTTGACGCAATCAGACGGATAAGCCGCAAAACCGCCGGGTGATGCGGATTATAAAGCTCCGCAACCGAGCCGTTCTGACGGTCTAAGGCAAGAGTGTACTGCGTTAAATCGTTTGTGCCTATTGACAAAAAATCCGCCTCGCGTGCAAGCTCCGCGCTGATAAGTGCCGCCGCCGGAGTTTCTATCATAATTCCAAACTCCACATCATCGGAATAAGGGATTCCCTCGGCACAAAGTTCTCTTTTCACCTCGCCTATAATCAGCTTTACTCTCCGGACTTCATCCGCCGAAATGACCATCGGAATCATAACGGCTATCCTGCCGTACGCCGACGCGCGCATTATCGCCCGGATGTGGGTTTTGAAAATTTCCGGTCTTTTGAGATACATTCTGACCGCACGAAAGCCGAGAGCGGGATTTCTCTCCTCAGGCATATCCAAATATCCGATTTTCTTGTCCGCGCCTATATCAAATGTCCTGATTATGACTCTCTTTTCGGGCATTTTTTCGGCAACTCTGCGATACGATTCAAACTGTGTTTCCTCATCGGGATAGCCGTTTGAGGAAAGATACAAAAACTCACTTCTGAAAAGCCCGATTCCCTCGGCGTCGTTTTGAATAACGCTTTCGAGGTCCTCGGCAGAGTTTATATTGGCATAGAGGCGGATTTTTTTGCCGTCCGCGGTTACGCTCTCCCTGCCCTTCAAGCGGTTCAAAAGCTTTTTCTGCTCTTCCTCCTCCGCCTTTTTTTCGCTCATTTTCTTTTTTGTTTCCGAGTCCGGGTCAATGATTATATTTCCCGAAATTCCGTCCACAATAACCTCTCTGCCGTCAAAATCGGGATTTAATATCCCTTTTACGGCAATTATCGCCGGGATATTCATGTTTTTTGCCAATATCGCGGTGTGCGACGTAACGGCGCCGTTCTCGGTGACAAACGCAAGTATTTTGCTTTTATCCAGCTGCATTGTCTCGCTCGGTGCAAGATCGTCGGCGGCGAGAATAACAGGCTCGGAAAAGCTTTGCATTTTGGGGTCGGTGTGCGAAAGATTCAAAATCACACGCTCCGAAATATCCTTTATATCCGCTGCGCGCTCGCGCATATAGACATCCTCCATAACCGAAAACATTGCCGAAAGATTTGCACAGGTGAGCGCCACCGCCGCCTCGGCATTAAGCTTCTGCGACTCGATTATGTTTTTGACCGAATCGCAAAAATCGACATCCTCCAACATCATCCGATGAATATAGAAAATCATGGCATCATTTTCGCCGATTTCGGCAATAGCCTTTTGATAAAGCTCCTCCAATTGCTTAACCGACATTTCTTTTGCCTCAAAAAAGCGAAGAATCTCGGCTTTTGCATCATCAATATGGTACTTTTTTACGTTTCCGCGATTTTTTTTGTATATAAAAAGCTTTCCGAAAGCTATATCGTTTAAAACAGGTTTACCGGTCAGTATCTGCAAAACAGTTTCCCCCTCGCTATCAATTGCTTTTTATACGCTTAGCCGAAGAAAAGTAATCCGAACCCGCCTAAAAAGGCATAATTTCGGCATATTTCGGCTTGTCGTCTTTGAAAGGCGCCAGATTGCCGAGTATTTTAACGCAGTAAAATCGGAAATTCACCTCTCAAAATCGGAGTTCGGACTACTTTTTTTCGGCTACCCGTAAGCATATATTTTTATTATAAATCATTTTGCGCAAAAAATAAAGACCTTTTTGATTAAACTTTATTGAACATTTTGTTAACGAAATCAAAAAAATAATGTCCCGTCTTAATATTGTATCGAAAGGCTAAAAAATTAATGCCGAATTTTGAAAAAACAGTTGATATTTTTGACATTTTCTATTATAATATTATATAGCAGTTTTATCTTTCGGAGGAACGCATATGGTAAACATAGGAAATGACTGGGACGAACTTTTAAAGGAAGAATTTTCAAAGGAATATTATATAAAGCTTCGCCAATTTTTAAAACAGGAATATGCGCATTACAAAATTCATCCGGATATGTATGACATTTTCAATGCGCTCAAATGGACATCATACAAGGATACAAAAGCGGTGATTTTGGGACA
This sequence comes from uncultured Clostridia bacterium, assembly GCA_934486735.1. GTDB lineage: Bacteria > Bacillota > Clostridia > UBA1381 > UBA1381 > CAKSQL01. Next base: position 57,398 of record CAKSQL010000005.1, read on the forward strand.
GGACCCGTATCACGAAGAAAATCAGGCGCATGGACTTGCATTTTCCGTACGAAAGGGCGTACAGATACCGCCGTCGCTTATGAACATGTACAAAGAGCTGAACAGCGAACTGGGACTGTATATTCCGAACAACGGATATCTGGAAAAATGGGCGCGGCAGGGCGTTCTGCTTTTAAATTCATCGCTGACGGTCCGCGACGGCGCGGCAAATTCGCACCGAAGCAAGGGCTGGGAGATTTTCACTTCGCGTGTAATAGAGCTTTTGAACAAGCGCGATACCCCGATTGTGTTCCTTTTATGGGGCAACAACGCAAAGGAAAAAAAGGAACTTATAACCAATCCGATACACTATATCCTCACCGCGCCGCATCCGAGTCCGCTTTCGGCAAGCAGGGGTTTTTTCGGCTGCGGACACTTCAAAAAGACGAACGAAATCCTAAAAAGCATGGATATGGAAGAAATTGACTGGCAGATTGAAAACATAGATGAAAAAGAGGTGTCGGATAAGTGAAAAAATTGCTGATTTTGGATTCGAACAGTATCATAAACCGCGCATTTTACGGAGTTCGCTACCTCTCGGCAAAGGACGGAACTCCGACCAATGCGATATACGGATTTTTGAACATATTGCTTAAGCTGGCAGACGAGCAAAAGCCGGACTACATCTGCGCCGCGTTTGACTTGAAAGCGCCGACCTTCCGTCACAAAATGTATGACGCTTACAAGGCTCAGCGAAAGCCGATGCCGGAGGGACTCGTCAAGCAGATGCCGATTGCAAAAGAAATCCTCTGCGCGATGAATATAAAGCTTTTGGAGCTTGCAGGCTATGAGGCGGACGACATAATCGGAACAGTTTCGAAAAGGTGCGAAAGCGAGGGCGTCGAGTGCATGATTGCGACCGGCGACAAGGACGATTTGCAGCTTGCCTCCGACAAAACAAAGGTTATTCTGACCGTAACAAAAAGCGGTGTGAATGAGACAACCGTCTACGACGACAAGGCTGTTTTTGAAAGATATCATGTCACCCCGACCGAGTTTATAGACATAAAGGCACTCATGGGCGACGCGTCGGACAACATTCCCGGGGTCGCCGGAGTGGGCGAAAAAACCGCGATGTCACTTATTGAAAAGCACAAAAGCATTGAATATATATATGATAATATTGATGATATCGGCGTTAAGGGCGCAATGCTCGAAAAGCTGAAAAAGGGCAGGGAATCGGCATTTTTAAGCAAAAAACTTGCCACAATAGACACGAATGTACCGATTGAATTTGACATATCGGAGTGCGCATTAAACGGCGAAACGCTTGCGGAGCATGCATCGGACGAGTTTGGGGCAATGCTGAAAAAACTTGAATTGAACAGCATAATAAAGCGTTTAAAGCTTGAAGTGAAAAGCGAAAAGCAATGCGACAGCACATTTTTCGAAAAACTCGAAATGAGCGAAATAAAAGAGAAAAACGCACTTGAAAAATTTCTTGAAAATGTAAAAAAAGCGGCATGTCTTTTTAAATTCGACGGCGACGAACTGAAAGAAGTCGGCATTGCGTACGAAAACAAAAGTGCGGCTGTGAAAATCAATGGCGAGACGCTGCCGATTATAAAGACAGTTTTGGAGGACGGCGGAATAGAAAAGACAGTTTTCGACATAAAGGACACGGTTGTCAGACTGGGCGGCAGTATAACGCCCGCCGGGGTGTGTGACGATGTCAAGCTTATAGCCTATCTGATAGACCCTGCAAAGAGCGAGTACAGTATTTCGGGACTTTCGGAGGAATATCTCGGGGTGTCCTGCGAGGAGAACAAGGATGCGCAGGTGTCACTGTTCGATGACGAGGAAGAAAGCGAAAGCACGACCTGCCGCGAAAGCGCCTGCATCGCGCCGCTGACCGAAAAGCTGCTTGAGAAAATAAAGTCTGACGGGCAGGAAAGTCTTTACCGCGACATTGAACTGCCGCTCTCAAGGGTTCTTGCCGACATGCAGCTTGACGGAATCATGATAGACAAGGCGGAGCTTGGGGCATTTTCCGATATGCTTGCCGAGAGAATAGACATCGTAACCGCTCAGATATATGAGCTTGCCGGCGAGGAGTTCAACGTTAATTCGCCCAAGCAGCTCGGAGTGATTCTTTTTGAAAAGCTCGGCTTAAAGGCTGTGAAAAAGACAAAGAGCGGATATTCCACCAACGCGGAGGTGCTTGAAAAGCTGAAGTACGAGCATCCGATTATTCCGCTCCTTATGGAATATCGGCAGATTTCCAAGCTGAAAAGCACGTATTGCGACGGACTTTCGGCGGTGATAGACAAAAGCGACGGCAGAATACATTCAAACTTTACCCAGACCGTCACCGTCACCGGGAGAATCAGCTCCACCGAGCCGAATATGCAAAATATTCCGGTGAGAACCGCACTCGGGCGCGAGCTCAGAAAAATGTTTGTGGCAAAGGACGGCTGCGTTCTGATCGACGCCGACTATTCGCAGATTGAGCTGAGAGTGCTGGCGCATATGGCGGAGGATGCGCGGATGATTTCCGCATTCGAAAACGGCGAGGACATTCACACCGTTACTGCCTCACAAGTTTTGGGAATCGCTCCCGAGGATGTCACTCCCGAGCAGCGCAGCAGCGCAAAAGCTGTCAACTTCGGAATTGTCTACGGAATCGGCGAGTACAGTCTTTCGCAGGATATTCACACAAGCGTAAAAGAAGCAAAGCGATACATCGAAAGCTATCTTGAAAAGTACAGCGGCGTGAAAGAGTATATGAACAGGATAAAGGAGCAGGCAAAAAAGGACGGATATGTCACGACCATGATGAACAGAGTGAGATATATCCCTGAGTTAAAATCATCAAATTACAATATCCGCTCATTTGGCGAAAGAGTCGCATTGAACACCCCGATTCAGGGGACAGCGGCAGATATTATCAAGCTTGCGATGGTGAGAGTTCATAAAAGACTTGCCGAAGAAAAAATGAAATCAAGGCTTATTTTGCAGGTCCACGACGAGCTTATAATCGAAGCTCCCGAAGATGAAAAAGAAAAAGCCGGGCAGATTTTAAAACATGAAATGGAAAACGCCGTATCGCTCAAGGTTCCGCTTAAAGTGGATATATCGTGCGGCAAGAGTTGGTACGACGCTAAGTAAAAAAGCCTCTTAATATTCAGAAAATGCGCAGTAATTGCGAAATTTTATACAAAAAAGGAGAGAGTATAAATGAAAAAAATTGAAGACGCTGACAAAAATTTAAAGGTCAGCACAACACTCGAAGAAAAGGACATCGCATTTTTCGATGTGTCCGAACCGCCGTTTGACATATATGGAATCACGCACACCGATTCGGGTTTCTGCCGAGTCCCAAAGGCAGTTGCGGACAATGTGAATGATGGCGTTAAGTTTTTGTCCACCAACACCGCCGGCGGCAGAGTACGTTTTAAAACCGATTCGCCATATGTGGCAATCTCGGCAAAAATGCCATATATAACCCGTTTTGCGCACATGCCGCTCACAGGAATCGCAGGCTTTGACATGTACATTTATGAAAGCGGTGAGTGCCGATTCGCGCATACGTATGTGCCGCCGTATGATATGACAAACGGTTACGATTCGATTTATTATTTCAAAACCGGCGGCGAACATGAAATAGTTTTGAATTTTCCGCTCTACAACGATGTCTCCTCGCTTCTTATTGGGGTGAAAGAGGGCAGCAGCCTGTCAGGCGGAGGAAAGTACATAGACAAAAAGCCGGTTGTGTACTACGGTTCATCGATAACCCAGGGCGGCTGCGCATCAAGACCGGGCAACAGCTACCAGGCGATTATTTCGCGTGCACTCGACTGCGACTATATAAATCTCGGATTCTCCGGCAGCGCACGAGCCGAGGACACGATTGCGGAATATATTGCAGAACTTGACATGAGCTGCTTTGTGTACGACTACGACCACAATGCACCGGATGCTGCACATCTTGAGAAAACTCACGAGAAAATGTTTAAGACAATCCGCACCGCGCAGCCGAATCTTCCTATAATTATGGTAACAATGCCGCTTGAAACCGATATGGACGAAATTGACAAAAGGCGCGAAATTATATATCGAACCTATAGAAATGCGCTTGACGGCGGAGATAAAAACGTGTATTTTATAAACGGCTATGACTTTTATAAAATGTCGGGAGACAGCGGTACGGTAGACGGCTGCCATCCGAACGATTTGGGATTTTGGCAGATGGCGGATACCATGCTGCCGATAATAAGGAAAGTATTGGGACTGTAAAAAATATTGCAGACTGAATTTTCAGTCTGCAATATTTTTATTTGCAAGACATCCCACACATTGGAAAAATCCAAACCGCCGCCTTATTCCTGCACAAATTTTATTCGGTCAAAAGTGCCGAAATCACCTCCGCCATGCGCGTTCCGCCGCGTATAGCCTCATCGAGAGTGTTCCCGTTTGAGCCGACCTCGATTATAAGGCTGCCTGTCGAAGCCTGCTGATTAAATCGCTCCTCACGCAGGATAATCGGGCGCATAAGTCCGGGGTACATTTGATTTGCTTTCCGCTGAATTTTGCATGCCAATTTCATATTCTCGCGCCAGTTATCGTGCGTCAGAACCGCATTCGAGCCGACCACAAACATACACTGGGCGGTCTTTTCGCCCGATATATCACATGCGACCTTGACCTTTGTTCCGTCCTCCCTGACAATTCCGTCGCGGTGAACATCCAGCACGATTTTTATCGACGGCGCGGCGGCAAGATTTGCTTTGATTGTCGCCATTGCACGAGTATATGCGCCGTTGAAGGACGGATAGTCGTGAACGGTGGTATCATGCACCGTCATAATTTTTTTCGAATTAAACACGTCCGCCATTGCATTTCCGACGGCGACAATATTCTTGCTCTCGTCAAGATTTCTGTCAGATTCGCTTGTCAGATATTTATTGGTATCGCTGTCGGTAAAGCTTTCGGTCGTGTGCGTATGCAGAATCAGAATCTGCGGCTCTCCGCCGGTATTGACCTTAAATCCGAGCGGCTCGTTTGCAAGAGCGTCCGCATTGACATCTATGCTCGTCCTGTTGGAAATTTTCATCTCGCCGACCGAGTGCGATTCTGCAATCGGTTTTTCCTCCGGCGGCGGAGTGCTTTCGGCAGACGGCTTTGGCGGATTCGGCTGCTCCGGCGCGGGCGTCGGTGTGATTTTTGCGGCAAGCTCCTCGGAAAATATGGGCGAATACTCGCCGATTATGCTCTTCGCATCCTTTATATCAAATCCGAGTGCTGCCCTTATAAAATCTCCCGGCGACATATGCTCCTCATCGCTGTGCAGCTCGGAGGAAATGACCGTTTTGTAAAAGCTGTCCGACAGTGCAAGCTGCTGCTTTGAAACCGAAAAAAGTCCGGCAATTCCCCAAACAGTGAGCGCCGCGGCGGCTGCGCAGAGGATTTTTGTAATTATTTTAATCTTTGTCCCGTTGATTACTATGGTCTTGAATCTTGTCCCATTGTTCTTCACTGCCATACCATTCCTTTGCAATAAAATCAATTCCCGGCGAATAGGCTTTGTTTTATTAATACTTGAAAATCTCACAAAATATTCCATATATTTTAATTTTCCGTTGACATAAGTATAATTGCATGATACAATAGACAGCAGTGCTATATGGCTTTTTTGCAGCATAAAAATTACCGATTGGAGATTGATTTATGGAATACATTCAAGTTACAAAGGAAAATATCGAAAAAGAACATATCTGCTGCGCCATTTCAAGCAACAAAGACATACAGGTTTCGTCAAAAAAGGCATGGCTGTCCGAGCGGTTTGATGACGGTTTGGTATTTTTAAAAAGCGTTGAGCGCGGAAAATGCTTTATCGAATATATCCCTGCCGAAAATGCGTGGGTACCGATTTCGGCGGACGGATATATGTACATCGACTGTCTGTGGATATCCGGCGCGTTCAAAGGGCATGGATATTCGACCGACCTGCTCAACTTTTGCATAGCCGACAGCAAGAAAAAAGGGGAAATCGGCTTATGCATATTATCCTCCGCCAAAAAGCGCGGCTTTCTCGCCGATCCGAAATTTTTGACTCACAAGGGATTTTCGGTCTGCGATAAAGCGGACAACGGGATCGAACTTTGGTATCTCCCCTTTGACAGCTCTGCGCCGAAGCCGCAGTTTAAGCCATGCGCAAAAAGTGCGCACATTGACGATGCCGGCTTTGTTCTTTACTACACCAACCAATGTCCGTTCACCGCGAAATATGTCCCGATAATCGAAAATATCGCAAGGGAACGCGGAATTACCTTTCGCGCAGTCCGTATCGAAACAAAGGAGCAGGCGCAAAATGCCCCCTCCCCGACCACTACCTATGCCCTGTTTTGGGACGGAGAATATGTGACAAATGAAATTTTATCCGACAAAAAATTTCTTAAACTGATAGGAGAATAATAAAAATATAACACCACAAAGCAAAAAATGTCATGAAAGAGTTCTTGAATTGTAGTATAATGAGTATAGTCGAAAGGAGGAAATGACATGGACTGGATTACGGGCTTGCAGCGCGCACTCGATTATGTGGAGGAAAATATAACCGAGCAAATCGATTACGAGGAGGCTGCAAAGAGAGCTTATTCTTCAAGCTTTCACTTTCAGCGCGTGTTCAGCGCGATATGCGGCTTTACACTGGGCGATTATATCCGCTTTCGAAGATTATCGCTTGCCGGCAGCGAGCTTGCATCGACCGACCGAAAGGTGATTGATGTCGCTCTTAAATACGGATATGACACACCCGAGAGCTTCTCGCGCGCATTCACACGCTTTCATGGAATCTCACCGTCCGCCGCCAAGCATGGTGCGAATTTAAAATCATTTTCCCGTCTTTCGGTAAAACTTATTTTAAACGGAGGTACTGTCATGGACTACAGAATAGAAAAGAAAGACTCATTTGACGTTGTTTTGAGAAAAAAGCAATTCCCCAAGGCTCACGAAATCACGACAAAGGAAATTGCAAAGTTCTGGGCGGAGTGCAGCTCAGACGGGACGATTCCCGCAATATGCAAGTATATTCCAAAGGACAATATTTTTGACAAGTGCATTATCGGAGTGAGCTTTAATGCCGACGGGACATTTTTAGGCTCGGACTTCCCCTACGGAATCGGCGCGCACTATAACGGCGAGGCAATCACCGAGGACTATCTGACGGTTGAGACCATTCCGGCTCATACCTACGCGGTCTTTAAATGCGTCGGTCCGATGCCCGAGGCGTTCCAAAAGGTGTATAAGTACATCTGCACCGAGTTTTTCCCGGCGAGCGAATACAAGCCCTGCGGGATAGAGATTGAAAGCTATCCGTCCGCCGACACAAAAAATGCCGACTACACATGCGAAGTATGGATTGCAATAGAAAAAAAGTAAATAAAAAATACGATAGCGGCGTGCAAAATGTGCGCCGCTTTTTTGCCGCTCATTAAACTTTAAATACCAACTCCGACTTTTTTGCCGCCGATATGTATAATAATATGTTTTTTTTAACAAAAAGTATATACTAACCCCATAAAATGTGATAAAATAAAGATATAAATTACTTACAATCATGAAAGGTTACGATTTTATGTGGATTTTACTTGCAATTATGTCGGCATTTTTTGCCGGAGTGACCGCCGTCCTCTCGAAAGTCGGAATGAAGAATATCAACTCAAATCTCGGGACAGCCGTACGAACCATAGTTGTTTTGATATTTGCGTGGCTGATGGTCTTTGTTGTCGGAGCGCAGGACGGTATTTCGCAGATAAGCGCAAAAACACTTGTCTTTCTGATTTTGTCGGGACTTGCGACAGGCGCGTCATGGCTTTGCTATTTCCACGCGCTCAAATACGGAGACGTGAACAAGGTCGTGCCGATTGACAAGTCAAGCACCGTTTTGACAATGATACTCGCTTTTATATTCCTGCATGAACAGCTTACGCTGCTCAAAGCAGTCTGTATCGTCTTAATCGGTGCAGGTACATATCTTATGATTGAAAAGCGCAGCGACACCGCCGGGGCAAAGCGTTCGGACTGGCTTTTGTGGGCAGTGTTGTCGGCGTTTTTTGCGGCGCTCGTTTCAATTTTGGGCAAGGTGGGAATTTCGGATATTTCCTCGGTCCTCGGGACGGCAATCCGCACCCTTGTCGTCCTGATAATGGCATGGGTTGTCGTTTGGGTGACAAAAAGCGGACATGGCATAAAAGCTATATCGGGAAAGGATTACGCTTTTCTTGTCCTGTCCGGAATAACAACCGGGCTTTCGTGGCTGTGCTATTATGCGGCTCTCAAAAGTGGGCCTGCAAGCGTGGTTGCTCCGATAGACAAGCTGAGCATATTGGTAACGGCGGCATTTTCATATATTATATTGAAAGAAAAGCTGACAAAAAAATCCTTGCTCGGGCTTATTCTTCTCGTTGCCGGGACATTATTGCTGCTTATTTAAAAAAATCCAACCAAACCGCATTTCTGTTCGTATGACAAATTAAAAGCAATCACCGATGTGAACGAAAAGGAAATCATCAATCTTTCGCTTTTAAGTCAAATGCCACGCTCGGCACGCAAAAAAAGCCCAAAACCCGTTTTGACGGGTTTTGGGCTTTTCAAAATTATCTTCCTATAAATTATACAAATGCGCGTATATTCCATTTTTCTCCAAAAGCTCCTTGTGCGTTCCTTTCTCCTCGATTCCTTTTTCGGTCAGCACAAGAATTGTATCGGCACTTTTAATTGTGGAAAGCCGATGCGCGATTGTGAACACCGTCCTGCCCTTTGCAAGCTCTTCAAGCGAGTGCTGCACTATCTTTTCGCTCTCGTTATCCAATGCCGAGGTCGCCTCATCCAAAAGCAGCACCGGAGGATTCTTCAAAAACACGCGCGCAATACTTATTCTCTGCTTTTGTCCTCCGGAAAGCTTAACCCCGCGCTCTCCCACATAGGTATCATAGCCAAAGGGCAGCGCACGAATAAATTCGTCCGCTCCGGCGCGCTTTGCCGCAGCCACAATCTCATCGATATCCGCGCCCGGCTTGCCATATGCGATATTCTCGCCCACAGTGCCCGAGAAAAGATAAACCTCCTGCTGAACAACGCCTATCCGATTCCTGAGCGAGCTTAATGTCACATCTCTTATATCCTTTCCGTCTATCGTGATTCTTCCGCCGGTGACATCGTAAAATCTCGGAATAAGGTTGCATATCGTAGTCTTTCCGCTGCCCGACGGTCCGACCAGAGCGACCGACGAGCCTGCCGGGATTTTAAGATTGATATTGCTCAGCACGTCCTTATCCGCTCCCGAGTAGCGAAAGCTGACATTTTCAAAATCTATATTGCCCTCAACCTCGCCCAGTTCCTCGGCATTTTCCTTATCGACAATCTCTGCCGGAGTATCCATTATCTCAATAAATCTCTCGATTCCGGTCATTCCCCGCTGGAACTGCTCGGTAAACTCTATCAGCGTTCTTATCGATGTCAAAAGCGTGCTGACATAGAGCAGATATGCCATCATATCCGCCGCGGTGATTTTTTGGTGAATCATAAAAACAGAGCCTGCCGCAATAACGGTTATGTACATGAATCCCTCAAAAAACCGCGTTGTGCACTGAAAGCCTGCCATATACTTATACGCGTCCTTTTTTATATCGCGGAAAAGCATATTTCCACTGTCGAACTTGTCCATTTCTATGTCCTCGTTGGCAAAGGATTTAACCACTCTCACGCCCAAAAGGCTGTCCTCCACCTGCGCATTAAGCTCGCCCACCTGCACTCTCGAGCGCTTGAACGCGTCGCGCATTTTTCCGCGAAAGCTCATCGAGCAAAAAAGCATCAGGGGCAGAATCAAAAATATTATAAGCGTCAGATATGGGTTGACCGTAAAAAGCACGATAAACGCAACAATCACCTTTACGCCCGTTATGAAAAGCGACTCGGGACAGTGGTGCGCAAACTCGGTTATATCGAACAAATCGCTTGTTATTCTCGACATTATCTGCCCTATCTTCGCTTCGGAAAAATACGAATATGACAGTGTCTGCAGATGTGAAAACAGGTCGTGGCGCATGTCGCTTTCAAGCTTAACGCCCATGACATGCCCGGTATTCGCCATATAAAAATTCGCCGCGGTATCGATAATTCTCAAAATCATATAAATCACGCTGATTATAACAACGGTTTTCACCGTCAGCTCGGCAATATTGCGCATAGCCGTATTGGTGATATATCGCACCATCATCGGGAAAACCAGCTCGCACACCGTTGTGAGCGATGCGCAGAGCAGATCGGCAATCAAAGTCCATTTATATTTTTTATAGTACGGCACAAATCTTTTAATCAAATATGAAGTTTTGTATTTTTCCGTAGTTTTCATCTTTATAACCATTCCTTTCCGTAAGTCACAAAACTTAAGTCTGAAAGAAAATCGTTCGCAAGCAGCTGCTTTGCAGTGAGCGGTTGTGCACGAGTCCAAATTTTTAATTCGGAAACAAGAGCTATGCAAGAGCGTTCTAAATCTCCGATTTAGGTAACGCCACTGCTCTGTACATATGTACTTCTCACTGCGGTTCGGTCACTGAACGGCTCTGACAATTCACCGAATTGTCATTCACTCCCGTTCAGCCGCTTCGCTCCCCCGAGCAAAAAGCAGCGCTATGGGCGATTTTATTCAGACTTTTCACCCTTTTCATTTTTTTACAATCTGTCTAAAAAATTATAACACATCTTTCGCGTTAAATCAAGTATATGCGCCCATATCCGTCACAAATTTTGTGTATTTTTCACAAAAAAATATTTCGAACGTTCATTCGTTGACTTTTTTTTAAAATAGTGATATACTATTATCTGTAGACACATTTTTCAAGGGGGGAATTGCTTTATGGATCATTTTGAGCTTGTATCGGATTTTAAGCCGCATGGCGATCAGCCGCAGGCGATAGACAAGCTGGTCGAAGGACTCGAAAAGGGCTATGACGCACAGACGCTTTTGGGCGTTACCGGCTCGGGCAAGACCTTTACAATGGCGAACGTTATCGCAAGAGTGAACAAGCCGACCCTCGTGCTTGCGCACAACAAAACGCTTGCCGCTCAGCTATGCAGCGAATTTAAGGAGTTTTTCCCCAACAACTCGGTTGAGTTTTTTGTCAGCTACTACGACTACTATCAGCCCGAGGCGTACATTCCTCAGACCGACACATTTATCGAAAAGGACGCGTCGATAAACGATGAGATAGACAAGCTGCGCCACAGCGCCACATTCGCCCTGTTTGAGCGCAGCGATGTAATAATAGTATCGAGCGTATCATGCATATACGGTCTCGGCGACCCGGAGGACTACAAAAGCCTTATGCTCTCATTGAGAGTCGGCATGCAAAAGGACCGCGATGAGGTTTTGAAAAAACTTGTTGATATGCAATACGAGCGCAACGACATCAACTTTATCCGAAACAAATTCCGCGTCCGCGGCGATGTTTTGGAAATATTCCCGTCCAATGACGGCGAAAATGCAATTCGTGTCGAGTTTTTCGGAGACGAAATCGACCGGATTTCCGAAATAAATGTAACCACCGGCGAGATTATCGGACACAGGCAGCACGTTGTGATTATGCCTGCATCGCACTATGTAACCACCGGCGAAAAAATGGCAGTCGCAATCGCCGCAATCGAAGCGGAACTTGAGGAACAGATTGCATATTTCAAGAAAAACAACATGCTTATAGAGGCGCAGCGAATCGAGCAGCGCACACGCTACGACATCGAAATGATGAAAGAAATCGGCTTTTGCCAGGGAATCGAGAACTATTCGCGCCACATAAGCGGACGCAAGCCGGGCAGTCCTCCCTACACACTTATCGACTATTTTCCCGAGGACTTTCTTATGATAATAGATGAGTCGCACGTCACCGTCTCGCAGGTCCGCGCCATGTACAACGGCGACAGAGCGCGAAAGGAAAGCCTTGTCCGATACGGCTTTCGTCTGCCGTCGGCATTCGACAACCGACCGCTGAAATTTGACGAATTTGAAAAAAAAATACACCAAGTAATTTTCACAAGCGCAACCCCCGGCGAGTACGAAAAGGAACATTCAAAGGCTGTTGCCGAACAGGTTATCCGCCCGACCGGACTTTTGGACCCGGAAATAGAAATCCGCCCGGTAACGGGGCAGATAGACGATCTCATTTCCGAAATCAATCTGAGATGCGAAAAAAATCAGCGCGTGCTTGTCACCACGCTGACAAAAAAGATGGCGGAAAATCTGACCGACTATCTCACAAGCGTCGGAATCCGTGTCCGATATATGCATTCCGAGGTCAAGACGATAGAGCGGACAGAAATTATCCGCGACCTGCGTTTGGGCGAATTTGACGTTCTTGTCGGCATAAATCTGCTGCGTGAGGGACTCGACCTGCCCGAGGTTTCGCTGATTGCGATACTCGACGCTGACAAGGAAGGCTTCCTCCGAAGTGAGACATCGCTTATACAGACGATAGGCAGAGCAGCGCGAAATGCCGAGGGCAAGGTTATCATGTATGCCGACACCGTCACCGGTTCGATGTCGCGCGCGATTTCCGAAACCGAGCGCCGAAGAAAGCTTCAGCAGGAATTTAATGCCGCACATGACATAATTCCAAAGACAATTCAGAAGAATATACGAAAGATAATCGAATCGACAGAGCCGGTCGAAAGCAGCGGAAAGCTCCCGGAAATCGACCTCGAAACAGTTGTTGCAAATCTAAAGGACGAAATGCTTGCCGCGGCGGAAAGTCTCGAATTCGAAAGAGCGGCAGAGCTGCGTGACAGGATAAGGCAGCTTACAGGAAAGGAATAGGCCATGAATAACTATATAAAAATACAAGGAGCAAGGGTGCACAATCTGAAAAATATCGATATAGATATCCCCCGCGAAAAGCTTGTTGTGCTGACCGGTCTCTCCGGCTCGGGCAAAAGCTCGCTCGCCTTCGACACAATATATGCCGAGGGGCAGCGGCGGTATGTCGAGTCGCTTTCCTCCTATGCGCGGCAGTTTTTGGGGCAGATGGAAAAGCCGGATGTGGACTACATCGAAGGACTTTCTCCGGCAATCAGCATAGACCAAAAAACAACATCGAAAAATCCGCGCTCAACCGTCGGAACGGTTACCGAGATTTACGATTATTTAAGACTTTTGTATGCCAGAATCGGTATTCCCCACTGCCCGAAATGCGGCAAAGAGGTATCAAAGCAGAGCATCGACCAGATTGTCGACCGCGTTCTTGCACTTGAAAACGGCACAAAAATACAGATTCTCGCTCCGGTTGTCCGCGGCAAAAAGGGCGAACACAAAAAGACCCTCGAAAGCGCAAAGAAAAGCGGCTATGTCCGCGTTCGCGTTGACGGAAATCCGTATGAGCTTTCGGAGGAAATTAATCTTGAAAAGACCAAAAAGCACAGTATTGAAATAGTTGTGGACAGACTTATAATCCGCGATGACATTCAAAAAAGGCTTACCGATTCGCTCGAGACCGCCCTCGCACTCACCGGTGACATCGTTATGGTCGAAATCATCGGCGGCGAAACCATGACATTCAGCCAAAACTACGCCTGCGATGACTGCGGCATAAGCCTGCAGGAGCTTGCTCCGCGGATGTTCTCGTTCAACAATCCGTACGGTGCGTGTCCCGAGTGCGACGGTCTCGGGAGCAAATTCAAGATAGACCCCGCGCTTATCGTTGCGGACGACAGCCTGAGCCTTTTGGAGGGCGCAATATATTGCACCGGCTGGGCAGCACCCGGCGTTCCCGACAGCATGGCACACATGTACTACACATCGCTTGCAAAGCACTACGGCTTTGACATAAACACTCCGTTTCGCGATCTGCCGGACAAAATCAAAAATATTGTTTTCTACGGCAGCGGAAACGAGAAAATCAAGATGGAATACAACCGCGCATACGGCAACGGAACATACCTCACGCCGTTCGAGGGCGTCATAACCAACCTGGAACGCCGCTACAACGAGACCACCTCCGACTATTCAAAATATGACATCGAGCGCTACATGAATGAGGTCGTCTGCAAAAAATGTCACGGCGCAAGGCTCAACGACGAGGTTCTCGCCGTCACTGTAAACGGGATGAATATATACGATTTCACCTGCATGTCGATACGCGATGAAATGGATTTTATCGAAAAACTGACCCTGTCCGACCGCGAACAGATGATTGCGGGACAAGTTATAAAGGAAATAAAGGCTCGTCTGCAATTTCTGCTTGATGTGGGACTTGACTACCTCACGCTTTCGCGCTCCTCGGGAACGCTCTCGGGCGGCGAGGCTCAGCGAATCCGCCTTGCTACTCAAATAGGCTCGGGACTCATGGGGGTTCTGTATATCCTGGACGAGCCGAGCATAGGACTCCATCAGCGCGACAACAGCAGGCTGATAGAGACGCTGAAACATCTGCGCGATCTCGGCAACACCGTTATAGTCGTGGAGCATGACGAGGAGACCATGCTTGCCGCCGACCATATTGTCGATATCGGTCCCGGCGCAGGCATACATGGCGGCGAGGTTGTCGGCGAGGGTACTGCCGCGGAACTTGCAAAATGCAGCCGCTCGATAACGGGAAAATATTTGTCCGGAGAGCTGAAAATAGAAATCCCCAAAACGCGCAGAAAACCCACCGGCTGGCTTGAAATTGTCGGCGCACAGGAAAACAATCTTAAAAATATAAATGCAAAAATTCCCCTCGGCACGCTGACCTGTATAACCGGCGTATCCGGCTCGGGCAAAAGCTCGCTTATAAACGAAATCCTCTACAAGCAGCTTGCGCACGACTTGAATCACGCGCGTGCTCACGCAGGAAAGCACAAAAAGATTTTGGGAATCGAGCAGCTTGACAAAATAATCGATATAAACCAATCGCCAATCGGCAGAACTCCGCGCTCCAACCCTGCGACCTACACAAATCTGTTCAATGATATCCGCGACGTTTTCGCCTCGACCAACGAAGCAAAAATCCGCGGCTACAAGGCAGGCAGATTCAGCTTTAATGTCAAGGGCGGACGCTGCGAGGCTTGCGCCGGGGACGGAATTGTGAAAATCGAGATGCATTTTCTTGCCGATATATTTGTCCCCTGCGAGGTCTGCAAGGGCAAGCGCTACAATCGCGAAACGCTCGAAGTTAAGTACAAGGGCAAGAACATTTACGATGTACTTGAAATGACAGTTGACGAAGCGGTCGAATTTTTCAAGAACCTGCCAAAGCTGAAAAGAAAGCTTGAAACATTGCAAAGCGTAGGGCTCGGGTATATCAAGCTGGGGCAAAGTTCCACCACCCTCTCGGGCGGCGAGGCTCAGCGTGTTAAGCTTGCGACAGAGCTTTCCAAGCGCAGCACCGGCAAAACGATATATATTCTCGATGAGCCGACCACAGGTCTGCACACCGCCGATGTTCACAAATTGACCGAGGTTTTGCAGCAATTGGTTGACGCCGGCAACAGCGTTGTTGTTATCGAGCACAATCTTGATGTTATCAAAACCGCCGACTACATCCTCGACTTAGGTCCCGAGGGCGGCAGCGGCGGCGGCAGAATCATCGCCTCCGGAACACCGGAGCAGGTTGCAAAAACCAAAGGCTCTTACACAGGAATGTATCTGAAAAAAATATTAAGCGACAACAAATAATCCGCAGGGAACTGTAAAAAAAATAGCATAGAACGCTTCAAACGCACCGGCGTACTCTAAAAGCGGTGCGTTTGAAGTGTAGTTCAAGGGCAAAAACAGATAGAAATCCGCAATTTTGTGGATTTTAGCCTAAATTTATACCTTTTCAAACAAATGGTATAAATTTAAAATCTATGCCATTGAACGGACTGTGCCTTTTTTTGCAGCCCCCAACGAAACAATCCGGGAAAGGAACTATAATAACCATGTACAATTCAATTCTTTTCGACCTTGACGGAACACTGACCGACCCCAAGGACGGAATCACAAAATGCGTGCAATATGCACTTGAAAAAATGGGAATCACTCCGCCGCCGCAGGACGATCTGCTCTGCTTTATAGGTCCGCCGCTGGTCGATTCGTTTATGAAATTCTGCAAAATGTCGGCAGACGATTCCGAGCTTGCGCTCAAATTCTACCGCGAACGCTTTTCCGACATCGGAATTTTTGAAAATTCGGTTATAAAGGGAATCCCCGAGCTTTTGAAAAAGCTAAAAGAGCATGGATATACAATCGCGCTTGCCACCTCCAAGCCGCAGGTATACGCAAAAAGGATACTGGAGCATTTTGACCTTGCAAAATACTTTGATATCGAGGTCGGTGCAGAACTTGACGGCACAAGAAACGCAAAAAAAGACGTGATTGCCGAGGTTTTGAGACAACTGCCCGATACCGCCGTCCCTGTCATGGTCGGCGACCGCCGCCAGGACGTAATCGGTGCAAAGGCATGCGCTGTCCCCTGCATCGGCGTACGTTTCGGCTATGCCGAGGAAAATGAGCTTGAGTCAGCCGGCGCGGATATGATTGCCGAAACCGTCGATGAGCTTTATGACATTATATTAAAATCATATAAATAGTCACATAATCATTATTTTTCGGTCAAAGCAATGTGAGAATAAGCGAAAAGCTATGATATTTAAATCAATTCATATCATAGCTTTTCATTTTCGTCACAAAGTACTCCTTATTGCTTTCAATTACCGTTCGGACGGCATCCTCACACCGGTAAATAAACTCTGCCCACACAAAAAAACCGCAAACTGTTGCAATCGGCAGAAAAATCCATCAATCGGATATTACAATTACATCGTCCTGTATAGGCAGAGTTTTTATTCTATTCTTCTTTTTCGGCAGCATCCAGCATTTTCAGCGCCTCAATCGCAATAGAACATTCGACGCGCTTGCGCTCCATATCGCACGCCAGTTCATACGGCTTATCGATATCGCTGTTGAAGTTATACGCATTTGCCGGACAGCCGCCGCTGCAATAGAATTTCGCAAAGCAATCGGCGCATTTCGGCTTTGTATACACGTTTGATTTTTCAAACATTTCCTTAATCTCGGGCTTTGTTATTCCCTCGAACACATTGCCCATCTTAAACTTCTCGTTTCCGACGAACTGGTGGCAGGGATAAATATCGCCCTCCGGAGTAACCGCCAGGTACTCATGTCCCGAGCCGCAGCCGGACAGTCTTTTTATAACGCAGGGACCCTGTTCTAAGTCAATCATAAAGTGGAAGAAATTGAACCCTCTACCCTCGCGTCTGCGCTTGACATACTCCTCTGCCAGCTTGTCATATTCCTCGAATATAACCGGCAGATGCTCTTTTTTGAGCGCATAGTCCTCGGTTTCGGGTGCGACAACCGGCTCAACGCTTGTCTGCTTAAAGCCCAAGTCCGCCATATGCAGAACGTCCTCGGAAAAATGCAGGTTTTTAGAGGTGAACGTGCCGCGCACATAATAATTATCCTGGTTTCTGCTTTCGGCAAGGTCGATAAATTTCGGAACAATCGTATCATACGAGCCGCTGCCGTCAACGCGGTATCTCATTCTGTCGTTCGTTTCCTTTTTGCCGTCGAGACTCAGCACCACGTTGGACATGTTCTCGTTGACATATTCCTTAACCTTTTCATCGAGCAAAACGCCGTTCGTGGTTATGGTGAATCTGAAATTCTTGCCATGCTTTTCGCCCTCTTTTTTGGCATACTCGGTTATCTCCTTAACCACTTCAAAATTCATGAGCGGCTCTCCGCCAAAATAGTCAAGCTCTATATTTTTTCTCTCTCCCGAGTTCGCAATTACAAAATCAATCGCCTTTTTGCCCACCTCGGCGCTCATAATGCTCCTGTGACCATGAAATTCGCCTGTGTCGGCAAAGCAATATTTGCATCTGAGATTACAGTCGTGCGCCACGTGCAGGCACAACGCCTTTACAACCGACTTTTTGTGCCAGTTCTTTGCCACCTCGCTGTATATATCGGGGCAGAAAAGCAAATTTTCATCATAAAGCTGACGCATTTCCTCATACGCTTCATCGATTTCATTTTCGGAATATTTTTTGAGTAATTCCTCTTTAACCCTTTTCGGACATGCTTCTTCCTTTTCAAAATTATCGCCGAACAAATCAAGCATATCATAAAAAGCATCATCCACCAGATGAACGCTGCCGCTGTATACATCGAGAACAATATTCAGCCCCATCTGTTTAAACTTATGTACCAATTAAACGACCTCCCGTAGCTTTTAAAAAAATCAGGAAAGCGCCGTTTCCATCGTCCCGGACGTGAAAACACCGGCGCTTCCGCCGCACCTGTGCATTTTTCGCCAAATGTAAAAGGCGGCAGATGCATTCTTTTTACTTTATCAAAATATATACTCTCCAATAAAATAAAAAGCTGTTACAATCATTCTGCAACAGCTCTTTTTCTTAGTTTCTTTCGCACTTCTGATTTGCAACTGTGCATGAAGTTTTACATGCTGACTGACATGATGTCTGGCATTCGCCGCAGCCGCCATGCTTTGCACTGTTCTTCAAAGTAGCTTTATTCAAAGTTTTTACGTGCTTCATCAAAAAATTTCCTCCCTTAAATCATATGTCGCATCCGGCTGAAATAACAGCCTTTATATTATTATAACACATAAATTGCAAAAAGAAAAGAGAAATTTGAAAATTTTTCAAAAAATTTATCGTCTTATCCCGAGTATTCCGCCCAGCATGCCGCACGCAAGCACGCACAAAGCCATGCTTGCCAGTCCCGAATCGGGCGAAAAGCCGCGCTCGGAAATTATATTCGACACAATCATAATCAAAATATAACCGATTCCGAGGACCGCCCCGTGCCAAAGCCCCAGACTCCCTGCGCCGTGTGCAGCCATTGCCGCGCCCAAAAAAGCGCTTATCCCTGCCGCAGCCAGCACCAAGAGTCCCAAAAGTCTGTCCGAAACCTCGGCAAAATAGCACACCGCCGCGATTACCAGTATGAAAACAAAGGTCAGCACAAGCGATGCTATGATTCCCTTTCCGATTTCCGTCATATTAAGCCGTTTTCCGTCACCCATAATCCAAACCTCCGTAATATCATATTTATACTATAATATTACAAAGCTTTTCCGATTATGCGTTATTTATTTTCTTCTTCCTCGTCGGGAATTTCCGGAATACTGTCCATCTTTTTGTTGTCGGCTTTCTTTTCGACAAGCTTAACAGCCTGGCGCTCCATTTTAAGAACCGCCTTTTCGCCCGGATTTCCGATGTTGCCCGTCTCGATAAAGATATAATCATCCTTTATCTTCACAACCTTGCCCCAGATTCCGCCGATTGTGACAATTTTGTCTCCGACGGTCAGAGCAGCTATCATAGCCTGCGCTTCCTTTTCCTTTTTCCTCTGCGGACGTATCAGAATGAAATACATGATTGCAAACAGAGCAACCATCATGATAAGCGGTCCGAATTGTCCCATTACCTGCTGTGCGGCAGTTGCGGCAGCCGCGTCATTTGCAGCAACCTCGGCAGCGCCCTCGGCAGCCTGCTTTGCAAAAGCTGTTATAGTTCCCAGCATAACAACACTCTCCTTTTTATTTATCGGGTAAAACTTATCCGTTACCCTTTTTCTTTGCGGCAATAATCTTTTACGCCGCAATAATATTATTATACAATATATCGGCGTTTTTTTCAAGTATAATTTAAAAATTTTTACTTTATTAACAGAAAATTTATATAAATACCGGTCAAAAGAGCATCGGCGCATAGAATTTCTTCTTTGCGCCGACATCCCTTTTTATGAAATTTAAAGAAAGAACTTATGATTTTAATTGTGTATATCTTTCCTTTGTCTATCTCAACCTTCTTTGAAAGGTCAAGCTCGGCGGAATCGGTTGTCTCGTCCATCTTTACGCTGTACGCCTTTTTGTACGGAAAACGGAGTAGCTCCGACAGTTTGGAACTACTCCGTAAAAAACTTCCTTAGGTGGCTGTCACTAACGACAGTCCTTTTTAATTATACCGCGCGGTTTACCTTTCCCGAACGGAGACAGCGTGTGCAAACGTGTACCGACTTCGGAGTTCCGTTTACAATCGCTCTTACCTTACGAACATTGGGTTTCCATGCTCTGTTTGATCTTCTGTGCGAGTGGCTCATCTTTATACCAAATGATACGCCCTTTCCGCAGATATCGCATTTTGCCATTTGTTACACCTCCTATTATGCCTGATGAAATATCAAAACATTAATATTTTAACACATTTTTTTCGAAAATGCAATACTTTTTCGAAAAAATTATATACTTTTTATCATTATCGTTGTATATAAGTCAATTATTCGGTACAAAACTTCACAATTGTTATAAATTTGAAGAAATTTTGCTTTTGCTATTTAAATATTTGAAGAAATATTGTATAATATAATAAGAGTATAATGGGTAAATTTGAATCCTGTCCGGATTCATTGCAAAGTATGAAAACAGATTCCGCGCCCTTTTCCGCCCGCAGGACAAGGAGTGCACAAAACCGATACTTCCTGCGGGCAGAAAGGCTATGGAACCTAAAATGGCAAATGACAACGCATTTTCAATATCTCTGCCGACGATATTGGAGGAATTTCAGTTTGAACGTCTTTACGAATCCACCGACTGCGCAGACGTGAAAATTACAAGCGCGGACTTAAACCGTCCCGGCTTACAGATTGTCGGATTTTACGACTATTTTGACCCTCAGCGCATACAAATAATGGGTAAGGTGGAATTTACTTATCTTGAACAATTCTCGGGCGAAAAGCGCTATGAGCTTTTGGAAAAGCTTTTCTCAAAAAAAATCCCTCTGCTTATTGTCACGCGCGGGATTCAGATATGCCCCGAGATGATGATGCTCGCCGAAAAATACGACGTTACGCTTGTGAGAAGCGAGGAGGCGACCTCCAGTCTTATGAGCGCGCTTATCAGCTATCTCAATGTCCAGATTGCGCCGCGCATAACGCGCCACGGCGTTTTGGTAGAGGTTTACGGCGAGGGAATACTTATCCTGGGCGAAAGCGGCGTCGGCAAAAGCGAGGCTGCAATTGAGCTTTTGAAAAGAGGACACCGTCTCGTTGCCGACGATGCGGTCGAGATAAAAAGAGTTTCGTCAAAAACTCTGGTCGGCTCATCTCCGGCAATCATACGCCATTTTGTTGAGCTGCGCGGTATCGGAATCATCGACGTAAAAGAAATATTCGGTATAGGCGCGGTCAAGGACACCGAGAGCATAGACCTTATTATCCACCTCGAGCCATGGGAGGAAAACAAGCAATACGACCGTCTCGGCATGGTGGACGAATACACGAACATAATGGGAATCAACGTTTCAAGTCTGACAATCCCGGTTAAGCTGGGCAGAAATCTGGCTGTCATAATCGAGGTTGCGGCTATGAACAACAGACAAAAACGCATGGGCTACAATGCGGCGGTGGAGCTTAACAACCGTCTCATGAAAGAAATGCAATTCAGCGAATAATTATTTTTTTGAAAGGCGGCAGTATCATGACTTTTTCAGACGAGCTTAAAAAGGTTTGTCCCGACACAAAGGAAAACGAACCGATGCGCCTGCACACGACATTTCGGATAGGCGGTGCGGCTGACTTCCTCTCCTCCCCGTCGGATATATCCCAGCTTATCGCAAGTTTAACGCTGTGCCGCGAAAATCAAGTTCCGTACATGATACTCGGCAACGGCTCGAACATGCTTGTAAGCGACGGCGGAATCGAGGGCGTTGTTATCGACATTTCCGCATCGTTCACATCAATCGCACGAGACGGCTGCACTCTCTCGGCGGACGCCGGTGTGCTGATGCCGCGGCTTGCGCGCTTTGCCATGGACGGCGGGCTTTCCGGAATGGAGCAGATATCCGGGATTCCCGGCACTCTCGGCGGCGCGGTCTGCATGAACGCCGGAGCATACGGCAGGGAGATTAAAGACATCATCACCTCGGTGACATATCTTGACGAGGATTTATCGGTAAAAAAGGCATCGGGAGATGAACTCGGATTCGGCTACAGGAAAAGCATGTTTTCCGACCGAAATTGCATTGTTCTTTCGGCAGAGCTTGCACTCTGCCCCGGTGACCCGAAAAAAATTCAAAGCGAAACCGCGATATACACCGAGAAACGAGTTTCGAAACAGCCGCTGAATCTGCCGAGCGCAGGCAGCGTTTTCAAGCGCCCGGAGGGTTATTTTGCCGGAGATTTGATTGAGCGCGCCGGCTTGAAAGGATTTAGAATCGGCGGCGCGGAGGTTTCAAAAAAGCATGCCGGATTCATTGTAAACGCAGACAATGCATCCGCCGCGGACGTTATCGCCTTGATTGAACATATACAAAAAACCGTCAAAGAAAAATTTTCGGTCACTCTCGAACCCGAGATAAAGCTGACCGGCAGGCGCTGAAGCAAGCAGAATACAGAGATTTAATTAGGTAATTGTACGTTTTTGCAATTACCTAAAGCATTTATATAAGTAAGAGGGGATGTTATCAATGACACAATTCACCGTTGTTACCGGGCTGTCCGGATCGGGCAAAACGCAGGTTGTCAGATTTTTGGAGGACAGAGGCTTTTTTTGCATAGACAATATGCCGCCGATGCTCATTCCGCAGGTCGCACAGCTTTTTGTTTCGATGAACGGGAAATACGACCGAATCGCATTTGTGGTCGATACCCGAGTGGGCGAGTTTATAAATGAACTTTTGGACAATTTAAAAACGCTCCGCGACAGCGGATACCCTTGCAAACTCCTCTTCCTCGACGCGGACGACGAAACGCTTGTAAAGCGTTATAAGGAGACGCGGCGCGTGCATCCGCTTTCGGGAAACAAAGGACTTTTGGACAGCATTCAACGCGAGCGGAAGATTTTGCAGCAGCTTTTTTTGGCTGCCGATTATGTTATAAACACATCTAATCTGTCACTGCACGAGCTTTCGTCCGAGCTTAAAAAAATCTATGACAAGGACGAAACCGGGACGAATCTCACAATCGACATTTCGGCATTCGGCTTTAAATACGGCTTGCCGCTCGATTCCGACCTTGTTTTTGATGTCCGCTGCTTTCCCAACCCGTTTTATATAGACGAGCTGAAAGAAAAGACCGGACTTGACACCGAGGTGCGCGACTACGTTATGGGCTTTTCGCAGTCGCAGGAATTTATGAAAAAGCTTGAGGACATGATACTGTTCCTCCTCCCTCTCTATATCGAGGAGGGCAAAACGAGCCTCACCGTTGCCATCGGCTGCACCGGGGGAAAGCACCGCAGCGTCACGATGGCATATCTTCTCGGCGAATTTTTGACCCAAAAAGGGTACAAGGTGAATATGGTATACCGAGACGTTGAGAAAGGAAGATAAAAGTTATGCTGACTGACAAGAAGATAGTGACTGTCGGCGGCGGAACCGGATTATCCACAATGCTCAGGGGACTCAAAAAATACACTCACAACATAACGGCGGTGGTAACGGTTGCGGACGACGGCGGTTCGAGCGGAATTTTGAGAGAGGATTTCGGCATGCTCGCGCCGGGCGATATCAGAAAATGCATTGCCGCGCTTGCCGAAACCAATCCGATTATAGACGAACTTATAAACTACCGATTCACCGAGGGCTGTCTGAAAGGACACCCGTTCGGGAATCTTTATCTTGCCGCGCTGTGCGGAATTTCCGACAGCTTTGAAGAGGCTGTCATGAAAATGAATCAACTTTTTGGAGTCGAGGGCAGTATTCTGCCGGTAACAAACGACAATGTGCGGCTCAAAGCTACTCTCGATACCGGCGAGGTTATATCGGGCGAATCCAATATCGGTCACGTATCCTCCGGCAGGATAGAGCACGTGGAAATCATCCCCAAAGACGCAGGTCCTGCCGAGAACGTGCTTGACGCGATAGCCGATGCCGACATGATTATTTTGGGTCCGGGCAGCCTTTACACAAGCGTTATCCCGAATCTTCTTGTGCGCGACATAAGTCCCGCAATCGCTGTGAGCAGCGCAAAAAAGGTTTATGTGGCAAATATCATGACTCAGCCCGACGAGACAATCGGTCACACACTGTACGACCACGTGGAAGCTATCGAGCGCCACGCGGGCTGCCATATAGTCGACACCGTTGTTGCCAACACACAGAAAATTCCGGATTTTCTTTTAGAAAAATATGCATTGGAGCACTCTGTTCCGGTGGAATTGGATATAGAAAAATTTATGGATTCGGACATCAACATTGTACTGCGCAGCCTGTGCGATTTTGACACATATATACGCCACAATCCGCAAAAGCTTGCAGAAACGCTTATGCGTTTATTATGACAGCAATGCGGATTTGTCGGAACCGGCTGCGGACAATGTTACTTTAGGGGGAACTTGAATTGTCTTTTTCTTATGATATAAAAACAAAACTTTCGCAGATTATGCCCGATTGCGAATTTTGCAAAACCGCCGAACTGTGCGGAATAATCGACTTTGCCTCCGCTGTGAAGGACGGCAAAATCAGCCTTGCGACCGAAAATAAGGCTGCAGCAGAAAGAATTGAACGGCTTTTTGGAGAATGTCTCGGCTTTGTGCCGCAAAAAAAGAGTTTTTCCGGCGGCTGCCGCTTTGAAATAACAAACGAAAACGAGCTTGACATACTCAGCCTCAGCTCTGATGACGATGAATACTCAAAAATGCCCTTTGACTGCTGCAAAAAATCCTACATACGCGGCGCATTTATCGGCGGCGGATCAATATCTGACCCTAAAAAGAATTATCATCTCGAATTTGACACAAAAAATTCTTCCGCAGCAGACGAACTTCTCGGACTTTTGGAAAAAGAAGGTATCGCAGCAAAGAAAACGGCACGCAAATCGCACTTCATTATCTATATCAAGGGATATGAGGAAATTGCCGCGGTTCTGGGGCTTATGGGCGCAGGGAGCGCGTCTATGGAGATATACAACGTTTCGATCGAAAAGGAAATCCGAAACGCGGTCAACCGCCGTATGAACTGCGAAAACGCAAACATCGACAAGGTGGTAAAAGCATACGGCAGGCACATGCTTGCAATCGAAAAAATAAACAACACAATCGGCTTTGAAAACCTGCCCGAGTCGCTGCGTGAGATTGCCAGGGTCAGAATGGAATATCCCGATGAAAGCCTTAAAGAACTTGGGCAAAAGCTTGAAAATCCGATCGGCAAATCCGGCGTGAACCATCGTCTCAACCGCCTTTTGGAGATTGCCGACAAGCTGTAGAGGAGAGTTAGAATGTACACTATGGCATTTATAGGTCCGAGCGGAACGGGCAAAAGCCACCGTTCGGTCACAATAGCAAACGAGCTGCACGCCGATGCTATAATCGACGACGGCTTGCTTATATCAAAAAACAAGATTTTGGCAGGCTTTTCCGCAAAAAAAGAAGCCACAAAGATGGCGGCTGTCAAGCGTGCGCTTTTCACTCAAAAAGAGCATGTCGAAAGCGTAAAGGCGGCATTCGCCGAAAACGACATTAAAAGCCTTATGATTCTCGGCACATCGCTCCGAATGGCGGAGCTTATCGCAAACAAGCTTGATGTCGCGCCGATACAAAAAATTATACGAATCGAAGACGCCGCGACCCCGGAGGAAATCCGCGCTGCGCAGAAAATGCGCATGACCGAGGGCAAGCATGTCATCCCCGTCCCGGTGTTCGAGCTTAAAGAAGATTTTTCCGGATATTTTCTCCACCCGTTGCGTCAGATAAAAAAAAGTTTCGGCAAAAATCCGGTGACGGCATACGATAAATCCATCGTCCGCCCCACCTTCAGCTATATGGGGAAATACACCGTTTCGGACGGTGTTGTGAGCAGCATCGCCGCATTTGAAGCAAAGCGGATTCAAGGTGTTCTGCGCGTGAACTCGGTCTCGGTCTCCACCTTTCCCGACGGCGCAAATATACAGATCTCGATAACACTTAAATACGGCTTGAAAATTCCCGACATTGCGCGCAATATTCAGAATATAATTATAAAGAGCGTGGATTACCACACCTCGGTAAATGTGAAAAGAGTTGACATTTTCGTTAAAAAGCTTAAATATTAATTACTATTTGTATTGACTTTTCGACAAAAAAATGATACAATATGAGTATATTAAAATACGGAGGTGGGTGTATGGTTTATATGTGGCTCGGTGCGGTCATTTTGTTCGCGGTCGTTGAAGTGATAACGACCCAGCTGGTGTCGATTTGGCTTGCCGGCGGCGCTTTGGCGGCATTCTGCGCATCGCTTGCGGGCGCGGATGTTACGCTGCAATGGATCTTGTTTGTCGCGGTATCGGCGATACTTTTGATTCTTACAAAACCGCTTGTAAAAAAAATTATTAACCGCGAGCCGGAGAAAACAAATATCGACGCACAAATCGGAAAAACAACAATTGTCACTCAGAAAATTGACAATATCAAAGAAACCGGAGAGGTTCGCCTTAACGGGATTTCGTGGACGGCACGAAGCGAAAACGGTGAGCCGATTGACGAAGGCAGTCGCGTTTTGGTGGAAAAAATCGACGGCGTAAAGCTGATTGTCAAGAGCGTTCAATAAATATTTATAGTAAAAAAATAATTGCCTTACGGCAGAACGGAGTTAAAATTATGCCTTTTATTATTATTTTGTTGGTTCTTATCATTTTATTGTGCATATCATGCATTAAAATCGTACCGCAGGCGAATGCGTACATTATAGAGCGTTTGGGCGGATACTACGCAACCTGGAGCGTGGGAGTACATTTCAAAGTTCCCTTTATCGACCGCATCGCAAGGCGCGTCAACTTAAAGGAGCACGTTGTTGACTTTCCGCCTCAGCCGGTTATCACCGAGGACAACGTTACAATGCAGATAGACACCGTTGTGTACTATCAGATTACCGACCCGAAGTCATACACCTACGGCGTTGAGCGCCCGATGATGGCTATCGAAAATCTCACCGCAACCACGCTGAGAAACATTATCGGTGATTTGGAGCTTGACGAAACGCTCACATCGCGCGACACAGTCAACACAAAAATGCGCACAATTCTTGACGAAGCGACCGACCCGTGGGGAATCAAAATAAATCGTGTCGAGCTTAAAAATATTCTTCCGCCGCGTGAAATTCAGGAAGCGATGGAAAAGCAGATGAAAGCCGAGCGTGAACGCCGCGAATCGATACTTATCGCAGAGGGCAGCAAAAAATCCGCAATCCTCATGGCGGAGGGTGAAAAGGAATCGGCAATCCTGCGCGCAGAGGCTAAAAAGCAGGCTGCCATTAAAGAGGCTGAGGGTGAAGCCGAGGCTATTCTCGCCGTTCAGACAGCCGTTGCCGAGGGTATCAAAAAGATAAACGAGGCAAATCCGTCGGATGCATATATCTCGATGAAAGCTCTCGAAAGCTTTGAAAAGGCTGCCGACGGCAAGGCAACAAAAATAATTATACCGTCTCAGATTCAGGGGCTTGCAGGTCTTGCGGCATCATTAAAAGAAATGGTGACGAACGACAAAGAAAATAAATAATTGTTGCAGAAAATTTTTAAACTTTTTTTGCAATCGCTCAACCGAGAAACCGGCAGTCCTTGCACAAGCTGTCGGTTTTTTCGGAACATAAAAGCAATGCCATGTTTCCATAAATTAACAAGTACGAAAGGAAAAAGTATCTAAATGAAAGTTATAGCAGCGACCCACAACAAGGGCAAAATACGTGAATTTAACGAAATTTTGGGCAAGCTCGGATTTGAAGTCCTGCCCCCAAACGAAGTCGGCATCGACATTGATCCGGAAGAAAACGGTTCAAACTTCGCGGAAAACGCGCTGATAAAGGCGCGCGCGGTTGCAAATCTTTGCGACTATCCGGTAATTGCCGATGATTCGGGACTGTGCGTTGACGCGCTCGGCGGCGCGCCGGGGATATTTTCGGCACGATATGCCGGAGAGGACGCGTCCGACTCGGACAGAATCAAAAAGCTTTTGCACGAGCTTGACGGAGTCTCGAACCGCCGCGCGAAATTTGTCTCGGCAATCGCGTTCATCATGCCGGACGGCGAGGAGCTTGTTACGCATGGCGAGGTTTTGGGCAACATTACTCTTGCTCCCGACGGTGACTCCGGTTTCGGATATGACCCGATATTTTTGTCAGACGAACTGGGAAAAACCTTCGGCAGGGCATCGGCGGACGAGAAAAACAAAATCAGCCATCGCGGTCGTGCACTTTCGGCACTTTACGATATACTCGAAAAAAGATAAAATTTTAAAAGTGAGGTACAAAAATGGATTATCACGCAGAACATCTTGTGAAAAAAAAGAGGACTCAGACAGACTATATAACGGCGGCGCTGATTGTTTTGGGAACTGTTATTTTGTGGCTTGCCGCGATGATATTTCTGCAAAGGGTTCTTTCCTTTGCGGCTATCATAATTTTCCTTGTCGGCTGGGGCGCATGGCGTCTTATTCAGGGACTTAACATCGAGTACGAATACGAGCTTACAAACTACTATCTCGACATTGACAAAATAATGGGAAAGGCACGCAGAAAAAGGCTTATTTCAATCGATTTCCGCGAGATTGAGCAATGCGCACCGGTGAGCGCTCCCGAATTTAAAAACACGCATGGGATTGAAAAAACCTATGATTACTCGGGCGATCCGACAGCTGAGGGACGCATGTTTATTGACCTGCATCCCGAGGGCAAGAGCAAAACCCGTATTATCTTCGCGCCGAGCGAGCAAATCAAACAGATTATAAAAAAAGCGGCGCCCAATCAGGTGAAGCTATGATTTTGGGAATCGGGACGGACATAATCGAAATATCGAGAATAGAGCGGCTTATGAAAGAAAGCGGCTTTCTTTCGCGTTGCTTTACCGATGCCGAACGCGAATATATCGGCAGCAGCGCTCAGTCCGCAGCCGCAATGTACGCTGCGAAAGAGGCATATTCAAAGGCGCTCGGAACGGGAGTACGCGGCTTTTCGCTGATTGATATAGAAATACTGCATGATTCCCTGAACAAACCGTATATTAAAGCATATAATGCTGCGCTGCGCGAGAATTGCAATATTCTTCTTTCGCTCTCGCACTGCCGTGAATATGCCGTAGCATATGTTGTTATTGAAAAAATTCCGAATCCAAAGGAGGAATGACACAATGAAAGTCTGTACTGCCGCACAAATGCACGAAATTGACCGCCGCGCATCGGAAATCGGCGGAATCCCGAGCATTGTGCTTATGGAAAATGCCGCCCTGGCATGCGTAAACGAAATTGAAAAGCTTGCCCCCAAAAAGGTAGCCGTTTTCTGCGGCAAGGGCAACAACGGCGGCGACGGGCTTGCAATTGCGCGTCAGCTTGCATGCCGCGGCTATTCTGTCGAGGTTTTTTTGGTGCTCGGCAGTGAGTTCTCCGGCGACGCATATATAAACTACGAAATTCTTGAAAAAACCGATGTCAAAATGACTGAAATCACAGATACATCGCTTTTGGAATATTATATTTTAATGCAGGATTTGATTGTCGATGCAATTTTTGGAACGGGGATACGCGGCGGAGTCGAGGGGATCGCCGCAGAGGTTATCGACGCAATCAATCTGCATGCAAAAAAGACACTTTCGGTCGATATCCCGAGCGGAGTCAATTCGGACACCGGCGAGGTTGTCACCACCGCGGTCAAGGCAGACATAACGGTAACTTTTGCCGCATACAAGCGCGGACTTCTTCTCTACCCCGGCGCTGATTTCGCCGGTGAAATTGTCACCTCAAGCATATCGATTCCGCAATATATTATTGACGGACTTGACATAGATATAAATCTGATTGATGAAAAAATGATAACCGGTCTTTTTCCTGCAAGAAAGGCAGATTCGCACAAAGGCGACTACGGCAAGGTCTTTATAATGGGCGGCTCGGTCGGAATGACAGGCGCGGCGGCACTCGCTGCCAAAGCCGCTCTTGCCGGCGGCGCGGGACTTGTTACCGTCGGGATTCCAGAGAGCCTGAATCCGATAATGGAAGTAAAGACAACCGAGGCGATGACTCTCCCGCTCCCCGAGAAAAACGGTGCATTTGCCGAGAGGGCATATCCGCGCGAAAAGGCTGAAAACTCGGACATTTTGCTTTTCGGGCCCGGGGTCGGGCGCAGCGAGCAGATACAAGACTTGCTTTCGGACATTCTGTCGCATTCGACCGTTCCGGTTATTGTGGACGCGGACGGACTTTATGCGCTTTCCAAAAATTTGGATATGTTAAATTCCTGCGGCTGCAATCTGATATTCACTCCGCATGAAATGGAATTTGCAAGGCTTATCGGCAAAAGTGCGGATGAGGTCAGAGCAAACCGTTTGGATCTTTCAAGTCAGTTTGCCGCCGAAAACGGGGTTACGCTCGTTTTAAAAGGGCATCACACAATTGTGACCGCTCCCGACGGCACGCAATATATAAACACTACCGGCAACGCAGGGATGGCGACCGGCGGCAGCGGAGACGTACTTGCCGGGCTTATCGCGGCATTCGGCGCATATCTTCCTAACGAAACCGACGCTGCAATTTTAGCGGTTTGGCTGCATGGTCTCGCAGGAGACATCGCCGCCGCAAAGTCATGCATGACATCGGTTACGGCAGGCGGAATATGCGAAAATATAAAAAATGCAATCTCAAAAATTACCGGTGGAAAATCATCGGATTTTATGATACAATATAAATAAGAAAGGTATAGCAGCATGGAGAACAGAACATGGGCGGAAATAGATTTGGACGCTCTTTCACATAATTTTAAAGAAATACGAAGAATAACCTCACCAAGCGCGAAAATTCTCGCCGTAATCAAAGCGGACGCTTACGGTCACGGCAGTACCGAAACGGCGCAGGCTTTGGTCGAAAACGGCGCGGACTGCCTCGCGGTGGCGTGCACGGACGAGGGAAAACAGCTCCGCCGCGACGGAATTGACGCACCGATTCTGATACTCGGCGCATCGTCTGCCTCCGACATGGAGGATTTGGTCAACTACTCGCTTATGCCGACGGTTTTTTCCTGCGATTTTGCGAGCGAACTTTCCAAAACGGCGGAAAAGCTTAACAAACCGGTAAAAATTCATATAAAGCTTGACACAGGCATGTCGCGAATCGGGTTCGTTACCGGCGTCGACGACAATGCGTTATCGGATGAAATTTTAAAAATTGCCGCACTTCCCTACATCGAAATCGACGGAATTTTCTCGCACTTTTCAACCTCGGACGAAACTGTGCAGGACTACACAAAACTTCAATTCGAGCGCTTTATGCATGTGTGCGATATCCTTGAGAAAAAGGGACTTAAAATTCCGACAAAGCACATAGCCAACAGTGCAGCCATAATGATGTACCCCGAGACGCACCTCAATATGGTCCGCGCCGGGATAATCCTCTACGGCTTGTATCCGTCGGAGGAGGTCGACAAAACCAGACTTGATTTAAAACCGGTAATGACCTTAAAAAGCCGAATCACAATGGTGAAAACTCTCGATTCGGGGCGCGGTGTCAGCTACGGAAAAACTTACATAACCAATCACCCGACAAAAATAGCTACTGTCCCGATTGGTTATGCCGACGGCTATACGCGGCTTTTGTCAGGAAAGGCGAAAATGTGGGTTAATAACACTCTCGCGCCTGTAATCGGCAGAATTTGCATGGATCAATGTATGATTGATGCAACAAATGTCAATACTATAAATACAGGTGACGAGGTAATTGTTTTTGGCGCCGGCGATGTGACGGCGGACGATCTTGCGGATTTGATCGGAACTGTAAACTACGAGATAATCTGCATGCTGTCCATGCGTATACCGCGAATATATCTCAAAGACGGGAAGGCGGTGAAATCACTTAATTATCTTAATAAGATTTAAACGAAAAAAACGGGGGGCCTGATTACTTTGTCACAACTAAAAAAGGTCTTTTTGAAGCTTGCTTTGGTGAAAAGCGGTGCAAATTCCGCAGCCGTTTCGGAGCTTGTTAAAAAATACAAACGCTTAGATTCCGAAAAGGCGCTGAAGAAAGGCTATCAGGAGATGTCTTTGATTAATCTTTCGTTGACAGAAATGTGTTTTGATGCCGACAACGAGGCGTTGCGGCATTATGAGGAAAAACTGACGGAGTGTGAATAGTGGTGATTGTAAAAAGAGGAGATATTTATTATGCCGATTTGAGTCCTGTGGTAGGCAGCGAGCAGGGCGGCATCAGACCTGTTCTGATTGTACAAAACGATATCGGAAATAAATACAGCCCAACGGTAATTGCGGCGGCGATAACTTCACAGATCAACAAGGCGAAAATGCCTACGCACATTGAACTTGCCGCCAAGGAATATGGTCTGAACAAGGATTCTGTTATCCTTTTGGAGCAAATTCGCACAATAGATAAAAAACGCTTGCGCGAGAAAATCGGACATTTGGACAGCAGGCTTATGTCGGCAGTCGATGACGCTCTTGCGATAAGCTTCGGACTCGGTACTACCTTTTAAAAGCGGCAGAGAATTTTTTTAGGAGGTAACAAATGAAAAGAGATATCGAAGGTATGTAATTTATATTACATACCCGGCAGCAAACTCGGATAGAGAACAAACGCCCAATAAATCAGCAAGCATGATTTGATTTTTTTCGGAGCTGTTTTCCCTATTCGTTATATTCAAAAAATCGGTGCAGGTTAAACCCTGCACCGATTTTTTCGGTAAGTTTATTTTACATTTCAAATTCCATAGTCACAATCTTATGCTTTGCAACCTTAATCGGTTTTGAAATATCAAATTCTTCCTGTCTTTCCTCATTCATATTGGTGAAATAAGCCTTTTTCGGCGCTTTATAAAGCGAAATC
Organism: uncultured Clostridia bacterium; assembly: GCA_934486735.1. Classification (GTDB taxonomy): domain Bacteria; phylum Bacillota; class Clostridia; order UBA1381; family UBA1381; genus CAKSQL01. Next base: position 90,223 of record CAKSQL010000005.1, read on the forward strand.
AAAGACGAAATTTCTCTGTCGGTCGGGTTAAAGAGTCTCATTATCAGAGTATCTCTGTCCTCAGCCTTTTTGAATGCCGACATAACCAAATCCTTGCTTTCTATCTTATAAAGGCTTGTGTTGGGCTTTACGCTGCCGAAGCTGTGAGCGGCTGTCTGCATAACTGCCGGAACGACATTGAACTTCTCCGCCTGCTCATAAACCTCACCCTCATCCCAGTCGCCGCTGTGCGGATAGATTGCATATTCGCATGTGCGCTTGCCGAGAGCTTGTCCGCCATGCTGCTTGGGATAGTAGTTATCCAAACGCTTATCGGTGCAGATTGTGTTCTTAACACCTCTGAACAGTGTGAGCGCAAGTGTTCCCTCGCCGTCGTTTCTGATTTCATACTCGGTGAGCGAGTTATTCACAAATGCAAGACCCGTCTTTTTATCGGTCACATCGACAAATGTCTGCTGCGGCAGAGTCTGCATGTCAACCCAATATTCCTTATCGCCCTGCGGCATAACCGGACGCACGTCAACGTTGAAGTGACCTGCGGCATACGAATTTTCAGCCTTGATACCTGTCGGGTACATAACTCTTACTCTGTGGTCGCGGATTACGTTGTCAGCCTCGATTCTGACATCGACCTTCTTTTCGCCCTTTTTCAGCGTGAAGTAGGAAACAATTTCCATATCCATATAATCATCGCTGCGCTTTGAATCGGCTGCATGGAAGCAATGCGGACGAATGCTCTCTTTCGGAACACGCATAACATGTCTCACGCCGATTGTTGCCGAAAGTTCACCGTTATTCTCAACCCACACATCCGCATTATTTGCGATTGTTGTATATGTGCGGTTGTTGTGCGGTCTGAGGTTGATCCAGTAATCGCCGACTTCGCCTGTTTCCTCAAAGTAGTGCAGGTTGTCATATGTCTTGCCGAGCTTTTTATCGGTCAGCTTAACTGTGCCGTTCGGATTTACTTCGAACTTGATATATTCATTTTCCATGCTGTATGCCGTCTTTGAAATCTCCAAGCCTCTTGAAGTATCCTGGTTCTCGATTCCGCATACAAAGCTTCTTTCAAAGGTTCTGTTCGGCTCAAGCTTGTATATTCTGCATCCGCCTGCCGGGATTGTGCCGGTGTGCAGGTAGAATATATGGCGGTCGCAGGGCATGGACGACGGACGCGATTCGCTGTCGTTTACGCCTGCCCAAAGCTCCTGAATCTCTATCGGCTGAATATCCGCCGGCTTGCCCTCGTCGTCTGTCACCTTCAAATCCCATGCGTCAAGCTCGGACGGGATATCTGCCGAAACCTTGATTATTTCATCGCGGTCAAAGGACAACGGATTGTAGACCATAAGCAGGATATCGTTCTTGTCATATCCGGAAAGATCGGTATTTCTTATAAAGTTTCTCATACCTCTCTGATAGAGAATATCCGAAAGCTCCTCAGCCTGTGCGAGGTGATACATTTCATCGTCAACCGTCTTATCCTGGGTTACGCCGTTGATACTGTCATGCGGATGAGACTTGAGCAGGAACTCCCATGTCTTTTGCGAGAACTTCTCGTCATACTCATCGCCGAGCATACGCATTGCCGACATAAGCGGCTCTGCTCTGTAGATGAGCATATTCTGAACCTTTTTGTTCTTCTGCTTGATATAAATTCTTGTTGCAAGCGCATTTCCCGAGCATGCAGCCGACGGGCCGTCACGCAGCTCACCGTAAACGGTCATGAGCGTATTTGTGTCGATATCGTCCTTTAAATCCTTTATGTAGTCCTGCAGCGTCGAAAGCTCGAAATCCTTGTCTCCGACCGCTTTATTTGCCTCAGCGATAAATCTGTCAACATCCGGCTCTGCGCCTGCAAAGTCACAGCCGAGCAGGAACAGACGCACGTTATCCGAAACGCTCTCGTCCGTCGATGTCCACATGTCCTCAAAGTTTTTGCCGATCTGCTCAGGATAGAACTTTTTATTATCATCAAAGATAAAGTGATCCATTTCCTCCTCGCCGGCATTAGCCTTATGATATATAAGACCGCCCTCGTTCCAGCGATAGTGCATATCCTTGTCGTTCTTTCTGCCGCGGCGGATAGCGGTGATACCAAACTCAAACAGCTGTGATCTGCCGCCCTTGCCGAGACGTGTTGTCAGGATTCTGCTGCCGTCCGGCGATTCCCACCAAAATTCGCTCTTGGGTGCACGGTCAAGCGATACACGTTTCGCGGTTATACAAAAATCTATGCCAAAGCCCTTGTATATCTGCGGAAACTGCGCTGTCTGACCCCAGCCGAAAGAGGTATACGCAATTTTCATTGTCTGACCGAGCTTTTCCGAAACGCGGTAGCCTTTCAAAAGGTTTCTAACCAGGCACTCTCCGTCAATCGGATAAAGATCGGGCAAAGTATACCACGGGCCTGCTGTGATTCTGCCCTCTTTGATATACTTTTCAATCTGTTCGCGCTTTTCCGGGCGGATTTCCAGATAATCTTCAAAAATTACCGCCTGTCCGTCCATATTGAACTGCTTATACTCCGGAACTCTCTCCAAAGTCTCCAAAAGCTCATCGATAAAGTCTACCAACAGACTCCTGTTCTGCCAAATAGGATATCTCCATTCTCTGTCCCAGTGGCTGTGCGGCACAACGTGTGCTATTTTTTTCTTCATAAAAATCAAAACCTTTCCTTGAAATTTCACTTATAATATAATTCACTGTGTTTTACACTAATGAAAATATTCCAAAACTGTTTAATTCCGCGCCCGCAGGCGCGGCTTTAATGCTTTTTATTTAACTTTATCCAATACCACTATTCTGCTTGCAAAATCGCCGAACAGACCGTTTGCAAATACCGCTCCGCAGTTCATAAGCACGCTGCCGCTGTATATCTCACCGCTGTCTCTGACCGCGTATTTTGCGTCCTTATCCAGTGCGCGCAGACGTATTCTGTCCGCCATTCTGTTCGGGTGGCACATTGTCGTTCCCACATAAACAACGACTGTGTTTTTATCCTCCGAAACGTATTCCCACACTGCCTTGTTTCCGCTGAACAGTGAACAGATTCTGTACATATCGCCCTTTTGAATAACTTCTCTGATTGATTTATACATCTTTATCTGCTCCGCAACGGTTTTAATCTCCTCATCCGACATTTTTGTAATGTCAAGTTCATATCCGAACTGACCGCAGAACGCTGTGTTTCCGCGCGTTTCGAGAGGAGTTGTTCTGCCGGTCTGGTGGTTCGGCACTGCCGAAACATGCGCGCCCATGGTGCTCGACGGCATAACAATGCTTGTTCCGTCCTGGAGCTTCATTCGCTCATATGCGTCGGTGTCGTCGCTTGTCCAATATTGAACAAAATAGTAAAGCATACCTGCGTCAAAGCGTCCGCCTCCGCCGCTGCAGCCCTCAAAGAGTACATCGGGGAACTTTTGCGTAACCGTCTCCAAAACTCTGTACAGACCGAGCATATATCTGTGCGCCGTTTCCGACTGTCTTTCCGGCGGAAGCTTTGCCGAGCCTATCTCGGACATATTTCTGTTCATGTCCCATTTTATATAGGATATCGGAGCCTCCTCCAATGCCTTTGACAAGAATCCGATTATGTAATCGCAAACATCGTCTCTCGACAGGTCGAGTATAAGCTGTAATCTGCCGACCGTTCTGTCCCTGCCTTCAACATGCAGACACCAGTCGGGATGAGCGCGGTACAGGTCGCTGTCCGGCGAAATCATCTCCGGCTCAAACCAAAGTCCGAACTTCATTCCGAGAGCCGTCACCTTTTCGGCAAGTCCCTTGATTCCGTTCGGCAGCTTTTTGGTATCGGGATACCAGTCTCCAAGCGAGCAGTTATCCGCATCGCGCTTGCCGAACCAGCCATCGTCCAAAACCATAAGCTCGATTCCGGTTTCCTTTGCCTTTTTGGCTATGTTCAGAATTTTTTCCTCGTTGAAATCAAAATATGTAGCTTCCCAGTTGTTGATAAGCACAGGGCGCTCGGCGTCTCTGTACTTTCCGCGGCAAAGTCTTGTCCGATATAATTTGTGATACACTCCGGACATCTTTCCGATACCCGCATCTGAATAGACCATAACCGCCTCCGGCGCATTAAAGCTTTCGCCCGGCTTTAAGAGCCAGTTGAAATCAAACGAGTTGATTCCCATATACGCTCTCACCATGTCGTTGTGGTCTGTCTCGACACCTGCTTCAAAGTTTCCGCTGTATACAAAGCTGAAGCCGTATACCTCACCATGCTCCTCATCCGCATTTTTATCAACCAATGCGAAAAACGGGCTGTGATTATGCGAGCTTGAGCCGCGGCGGCTTTCGATTTTCATGCCCATGTGCGAGACGGGTACTCTTTCAACCTGGCGTTCGCACGCCCATGCCCCATGCAGGTGCATAAAATCGAAATCGTTTCTGTAAAAATCGATATTAAAGCTCATAACAGCCTTAATATTAATCTCCTCATCTCCGCTGTTTTCAACCCTTACGCTTCTTGTGATTGCGTCGGCATTATTAAACGCGGTGTAGCTTATCACAAGAACAAGTCCGGTTTTTTCGTCTCTGAGCTTAAGCTCCAGAGTGTCAGCCTCGCTGTCGCTTTCGACATATGTTGCCGGCAGTCCGTCAAGTCCCGGCTTGCCTTTTTTTATCTCATGCGAGACATATGCCAGCTTTGTCACCCTGCTGCCGTCCGGATACTCGGCATGAAATGCGGGCTTTCGCAAATCCGCACTTCCGTAGGTCGGATATTCCTGCGGCAGGCAGTCGGTCGACTGCTGCTTATCCTTTATGTAGATATCGCATGGTGAAAATCCCGTTATCCCTCCGTACGGATAGGTTTCTTCAATCCCCTCGATACTGTCAAGCCGCTTTCCGTAATAAAGATGCATCGGCACGCCGTTCGACAAAATCATAAATACGTATGACGAACCCGGTGTTGACAGATGAAAGATTTTTTTACTGTCGTAAAATTCTATTGCCATTTTATTCTCCGTTCTGCCGCCCTGCGCCGGCAAAATTTGATCTTCTCTTATCCGCAGGGTCGGACATGATAAGAGTTTAAATTACCCATTCGCGTTTTTTATACGCCGCCCGGGCAACCGGTCCAAAGGTGTCAAAAAAGCTTTCAAGCTTAAGCATCCTTTGTCCCGCCGCGGCATTCATCTGCCGCCCATGCGCAAAAAACAATACAAAAAGATATTTTCTTCCTGTAACCCCTTTGCTTTTTCCACACATATAATTATACCAATAAATCCGCGCTATGTCAAACATAAAATATATTTTTTTGCAATATTTCGCAATATTGTTAAATGAGGAATTTAAATTTTTCCAACCTGCCCTATATTTTGCGCATGTAACAATGTGAAAATAATTTCCGGTGACAATGCATATGCCGTTTCCTCGATTGCAAAGCAAGTCGGCATTAAACGCGGACGCATGCATCGATATGAGCAAAGTTTCGGACGGGGACATAAAAAATATTGCAAACGAATACACCGTTTTCGGACGCGTGACCCCCAATCAGAAAAAGCTGTTAATCTCGGCAATGCAAAAGACAAATCATAAGGTCGCAATAGCCGGTGACGATGTGAACGACTTTTTGGCGATGCGCTCTGCGGATTGCTCCGCGGCAACGGACAGCGGCTGCGACGCTGTAAAGCAGGCGGCGCAGCTTGTGCTTTTAAACTCCGATTTTTCAATCTTTCAGGATGTCATTTCCGAGGAGCACAGAGTTATAAACAATCTCACAAAATCCGCCGGTGTGTTCTTTATAAAGACGATATACTCTATACTTTTGTGCATCCTCTGTCTGATTTGTAATATGGATTTTCCCTTTATACCGATTCAGATTACGCTAATCGACGCGGTTATAGAATCATTTCCCGCATTTTTCATGTCGTTTGAGAAAAATGACAAAAAATGTGACAAAAGTTTTTTACAATCCGCCGCACAGCGGCTTTTATTTTGTCTATCATTCTTTCCCAATGCCGGCATATAATTCGTGCTGTGCCTAAAATTTATTATTTTTGCTTGCCTTTCATATAATTTTCGATTTTTTCTTTCCATGACGGCGTTATCGCGCTGTCGGATCTCATGCATGTCATCGTCTCGCTCACCGCATCGAAGTTTGTCCTTGTTCCGACCGCGTCGGGACGGTACGTCACCGCTCTGTCGGCATTTATTCCGAACGCGCCTGCCGTTTTTATCGCGTCTATATTCGCACCCAGGAATAAAAACTCCCAGTTGTATTTTTCTTTTTGATGCTCTATCATCCGCTTGATCTTCGGCAGATTAAATTCGCCGCTTGCATTTTCATAGCCGTCTGTTATGATAACGACCATGGTTTTGGACGGCACTTCGCTGTCGGGAGCGTATTTGTGCCTGTTCCCCACGTGGTTTATCGTCTTTCCGATTGCGTCGAGAAGCGCGGTGCAGCCACGCGCATAGTATACTTTTTCGGTCATTGGCGGAATTTTTTTGATGTCCGCGTGATCACAAATCATATCATATTTGTCGTCAAATAGCACGGTCGTTACAACCGCCTCGCCCTCCTCTTTTTTCTGCTTTTTCAAAAGAGAATTGTAGCCGCCGATCGTGTCCGTTTCAAGACCTGACATAGATCCGCTCCTGTCCAGAATGAATACCATTTCCGTTAAATTTTTGTTCATAATAAAAACCTCACTTTCCGCCGCCCCGAGGGCAGCATCGGTTCCGACAGGGAAAAGATACGGTACAGATTGCCTTTTTGAGGGGCGACGGCGTATATGCATACTCCAAACCCCAAAAAAGGCGAGATGTGCCGCATATTTTCCATGTAAAAAACCTCACTTTCATTTGATGACTTAATTATATCATCTCAAAAGTGAGGTTTGGTCGCTTGCCGGGCGACAAATATTTTATTCTTCCAAAAATTTTATTGCAATTCGATATTTTTCACATCGCCGGTGTGCCTTTTCGTCAACCGTATCAAGCCTTGATAAATCACTGTTATGCTTTAGATCCGCAAGCTTCACACATTTTGCAATCTTGTTATTTTTTATTTTTACTATATAGTCCATGTACGGCTCTGCATCATCGTGCGTGAGTAATTTCAGCGCGTCAAGAATTGACTTTGAAAATCCCTTTAACTCCAATTCCTCGAAGGTTACATCTGTATCTTCAATAACATCGTGCAAAAGTGCTGTGCAAATCGTTTCTTCATCATTCATCTGCTCTGCAAGATGAATCGGGTGGAATATGTACGGTATACCGTTTTTGTCCGTCTGCCCCCTGTGCGCATTGTACGCAATTTTCATTGCCTCTTTGGTAAGCTTCGTGTATATCATGGTTTTCCTTTCTTGCTATATGTATCCTTCATTACCATCATTAAGAATGAGAAATCATTTTTATAACAATTGTTTTAGTCCGGTTAGTGTTTTTACAAACCAGTTTTTGTTGTTAAAAATTTCTTTATTTGAATTTAAATGTTGCCAATAAGAAAAAATCAGGTTACCTAACAAACTTATATCCATTACTTTTGGTAAATACTCTAATGCTTCATCATATGAATTACAACAGTATTGTTCCTTGAACGATTCGCCATTATCATCAATCCAGCCGAATGATTTGCAATAATTCGCAAAAGAAAGATCCTTTGTAATTTGATAACAAGTCAAATTTTCATTATAAAATTTTTCAATCCATTTATCGCAAAAAGAAGTCAATACACCATTAAAATTCTTATATTCTATTTTAATCTTGATAGGATTAAAAGGCTCAATTTCTTTAACAAAAATGTTTGTCCAAGGACTATATCCATTCCACAAGTTGTGGAATGGAAAATGCTTCGGTCTTATGCTTATTTTATAAAAATTCCTATCGGTAACCGCGCAAACAAAAGGTGTTTCATCACATTGATAAATCTTCCTTATTTTCTCATTGTATGGTTCTTTTTTATATTCTTCCAAATAAATCTTTTTTGTATTTTCATAATTAGAATTGTATCCGTCAATGATGCATTTTCTTGGCGCTTGTTCAAATTCGTCTAAGGACATTCCAATAAAAAACTCGTCACCATCAGGATTATAAGATAAAAGTTGCATATATACCTCCATTTAATTTTCGTCATAGCTGTGTTTTTTGTGTCCTATACATTTTCCCAATATGTTTCCATGCTTAATACAAAATCCAGATTAACTTTTAAGAAAAAATTCTCAATAATTGAGTAGAAATACTTTCTAAAACACTCCTCTCATTCTGTTTTATATAGCTCTTTAATAGTTTTATTTCCACTTATACCGACATAGCATCTCTCCCTGTTCCCCTATCAATTTTCCCAAATGCTCACTCGAAACGCCGGTTTCTTTTTCAATCATCTCAAAATATTTGCCGGCAAATATCATACCATTCCCCTGTAACCTCCATTCGTATATTTCACCAAAAACCTCATCGCTGATCGAATCTTCATGGCTATTCCAAAAATGCCACTCTGCCTCATCCGCTATCTTACATATTTCGCTGACCGTCAAAAAATGCTCTTTTATGATATCTTCCTTACGTTTAGGATAATTAATAAAAAACGGATGTTTCAGATTAAAAAACCAGTCACAAACAAAATTCGATTCCAACAGATACTTTTTGCCGAACTTTTTAACTATGTTGCATTCAAATTCAAACAACCGCTCCGTCTCTTGCTTATCAAATCCAAGCTTTGATAAGCGTAAATCATACTGTCTGCGATACTCATTTCTGTTTTCAGATAAATACAATGCCGCAAATTGTGAAGTCATCAGTCTGCTATATGAATTTTTGTTTTTGATACCATCTATGACATCATAAACTATATTTTTGACTTTCATACAAACCTCTCATATACTCGCAAGCGATGCGTTTTTATATTCCTCGTCCTCGGTAACTTCTTTTATTACCTCGATAAAATCAGGGACAGCTACTGTTTCATTTTCGTCTTTAAGCTCAATTTCCATAATCGCCTTATCGTCCCAAAACGGATAAACATCGATTTCAAAATATTGATTATCATATGTCAGACAATACCTTGTTTTGCGTATCTGCCTTTTGCTTGTATCCGCTTCCATAAGCAGTGAAAGGTATTCTTCCTTGCTCAGCCTGCTCTCGGTTTCCACTCTTTTTATATCAGTTACTTTTCTCTTGGAAGTTCTGTAGTATATGTAGTTTCCGTTTTCTCCCCGCTGCCGCACTCGCACCTCCTCATTGTCTGTAGATTTGAGATATGTTTGTATGATTTCGACCTTGCGGCAAAGCGGATTTTTTTCAAGCAGCTTTATGTCAGGATAATTTATCAAAAACTTTCGTTCAATTTCAAACGGCTGCGGTTCTCCCAAAAAGGCTGATATTTCACCGATTAACCGTTTCATTTTATCATCAAAATCCGTACTGTTATCTATAATTCTTAAATGCGGATGCCCCGTCCAAGCTGAAATCAGTTTTTCGTCCATATCTGCCGCTTCCTCCGGGGTTTCTGTTCGTGCCGAATTGTTTGCAAGCGTATAAAATTCCTCCGCGTCTTTCGCAGCCGTCACAAGGTGGAAAACCGCATCATATGTGTCTCGAAGCTCTATTTCGTTGAGTTTAAGCTCGGATAGAATACAGCTGAATTCCAAAGCGTTCATATATGCCTTATTATCTATTACACCCCTGTCGCAAACTATAAGCACCTTTTCGGCATCAAAAAGCTTTTGCGCCGCCTCATAGAACACTTTTTCCTTTGCGATCTGCAATTTGATTTGGCAAAGCTGATAATCCGCATTTGTTTCAAGCGTCCACGGAGCAACGCCTCCCCCGATAAGCTCGGTTGCCGTTTCGGGGATAAACAAAACCTTCCACCCCAACTCGGTAAAAGCATTTTGTATCCGGCTCATCGCCGTTGTTTTTCCTGCACATGGGCCGCCTGTAACAACAATTTTTTCAATTCTCATCTTGTGATCACCGCTTTTCTTTAGTAATTCTTCTATCGGAAGCTTAAATATAACCGATAACTTTCTGATAGTGTCCGTTGCAGGCTTTGATTTTCCGCTCTCCCATTTTGACACCGCTTTATTTGTCAAGCCAACCATTTCTGCCAATTCCGATTGAGATAATTTTGCCTGTTTTCTTAAATTATATAGCCTGTTCCCAAACTCAAAGTCGTTCATATTTATTCCTCCCTTCAATATTATTATAGTTCATTTCAAAGTGATAATCAAATTTTCACTATCGAATTTCGGTAGATGTTTTCAATTATCTTTTCAATGCCTTTTTTAAAGCATGATCGCTTACTTTTTTATTGTACCATAATCTTAATTTTGAACAGCTGAGCCGCATACTTTTGCACATCAATTCGTACACCAACAAGTTTGGGTGAAAATGCGGATTATTCCATATTATTTTATCTGACCTGTTATAAAAACGCATTACCGCCGCTGCAATACCAAAGGACAAGCTCTCTGAAAGCATTAAAGAAAAGATTGGAGGACAGCAGCAATGAACAAGACGATAACAAATGACCGAAGTTTAGTGCCCTTCCCCGTCATTGCAGCAGCTTCAAGCGGTGATGTAACCGCTATGGATATTGTCTTAAAACATTATTCAGGCTATATTTCAGCGCTTGCAACAAGAACTTTATATGACGAAAGCGGGAATCCGCATTTGTGCATTGATGAGGATATGCGCCGCAGATTGGAAACAAAGCTCATAACAAAAATTTTGCAATTCAATGTAGCGTAAATCAAATTGACGGAGCGTGTCCCTTTCCACGCTCCTGATATTATAATTATCATTCTATCAAAACATATTCAAAATCGGGTATGTTTTGATAGGCTGATAATAGCTTAAAATAAATGTTCTTTGACAAAGAAAGCGCACAGGCGCAGTATAGACAGTCTTTCAACATTCAGTCATAGCAGAGCTTATACAGTAAATGCGCCACGATGGCAGGGGCTTAGATTATCAACTTCATTTTCCTTTATGCCGGAGCGAGAAACATTTTTACCGTAAATGCAGAATAAAAGGCAATTCTGCACAGCAATGACGCTATGATGAAATAATGA
>CAKSQL010000006.1 GCA_934486735.1 uncultured Clostridia bacterium
AATTTTAGTCTTAAACTTACTCAATGTCAATCGCCTTTGCCCGAAAGGCGGTCGTTATAACATATTCTTAGGAGGCGGTCGCTCTATCCTGCTGAGCTACGGAAACATATCACATATATTTTACTATATTTTTCTTTAAAAGTCAAGAGAAATAATATAAATTTTCAAAATGCATGTCCGGCAGCGGGGAAAAGCGGCAAAATGATACTCACCTTGCCGCCGGGCAATTAACTTTTCCTGCGCATGATTTTTAGTTCTTCATCGGATATACAGCCCGTGAAAAGCATAAGAAGTGCGTAGGCAACTCCTCCGGCAGCGATGCAAAGCAAGAGAGAAACGGTTTCGGCAGAAAATATTACCGTAAACGGAGTATAGAGAATATTCATGATGAAAGCCGATATCGCGGCGCAGAAAAATATTTTTGAAAAGTCTTTGAAAAATCCGCAGCAGGCAGGAAACTGTTTCCTGAGCAGTCCGAACGAGAGCAGCATGACAAGAAAATATGAGATATTCGCGCCGATAACCGTTCCGAGCATATTTATTTCGGGACGTGTTATAAAAATTACGTTGCACAAAAGCTTGACCGCCGCTCCGGCAAAGCCTATGAAAAACGGCGCGATAATTTTACCGCCGGCATTTGATATCGCATTAAAAATTTGCGTAAGCGATATAAAAACAAGGCAGGGAGCAAGAAAAGATAACATCTGAGCCGAAGCGGTATTTTTAAACAGCAGCGATAAAATTGGGTCGGAGAACAGAGCGATGCAAAAAGCTGCCGGCAGACAGATTATAAGCGTGAGTTTTATTGCGGAGCGCATGTAAAGCTCAGCGCGTATGCGGTTGTCTGCGGCAATCGCGCCTGCGATTACAGGGAGGATACTTACGCCGAGCGAGGCGAGTATTCCGATAGGCAGATGAAAAACAGTAAGAGCATATCCGGAATATGCTCCGTAAAGCCATCTTGAACCTTCCTGCGTGATTTTTAGCGTTTGCGGCAGGTTATCAAATACATCGGTATAGCTTGAGTACATTAAAAGAAATTTTTCGGCGCTTTCAGGTGAAAAATGAATCCGTTCAAGGCATGTCCTGATGATGCTGATATCGGCAAGATTCATAGCGGCAGATACGGCAGCGGCACATATCGCAGGTATTGCAACGGTGCCGATGCCGTAGAGAATGTCGCGTGATTTCATATCGGAATGCCCCGAAAGCTTGCAAAAACGATGCGGCAGGTAAAGAACAAATAATATAAATGTTGCAATGATTTCGCCGATTGTAACGCCCATAATTGCGGCTGCGGCAGTATATTCCGCGGCGAGTTTTGAATAATATAGCGCAAGTGCATAGCCGGCAGCAAGTTTTACAAATGCTTCAATAACCTGCGATATCGCTGTCGGAAGCATGTTGGAAAGTCCTTGGTAACAGCTTTTGTAAACTGTCCCAAGTGCAACAAAAAACACCGACGGAGCTATTATTTTGAGACAAAATACCGATTTCGGCTCTTTCATCGCAAAGGAAAAAAAGTTTGCGCCGAACCAAAGCGCAGCGCTCCCGAGAATACCGAGCAGTGACAGCAAAATCGTGGAAACGGTGATTATTTTTCTGACGTTTGCAGGCTTTTTTCGTGCCGTTTCCTCTGCCACCATTTTGGAAATTGCAAGAGGCATTCCGGAGATTATAAAGGATAAAAGCATTATATAAACGCTGAAAGCTGTGTTGTAAATTGCCATACCCTCTTCTTTTAAAAGATATGTGAGGGGAATTTTAAAAACAGCTCCGAGAATTTTCGATATTGCATTGGCCGTCATTAAAATAATCGTTCCTTTTATAAAGCTTTGTTTGTTTATCATAGACTAAATTTCCTTTCGCCGCAAAATTTATCTTGCTATATAAATTTATTTGTGATATACTGTTTTTATGATAACTTTAGCAGAGGGTGAACTTTTTGATGCAGATAAAAAAAATAGGCAGGGCAAGAGGTGAATTGTGTGTTCCAGGCGATAAATCAATTTCGCACCGCGGAGTGATGCTCGGCGCAATTGCCGGCGGTGTGAGCGAAATTTCGGGATTTTTAAACGGCGCGGACTGCCTTTCCACAATCTCGTGCTTTCAAAAAATGGGGGTAAATATAGAGCGCACGGGCGAAAATGTCAAAGTGTTCGGAAACGGCTTATCGGGCTTGAAAGCTCCTGCCGAGACACTTTATACCGGAAATTCCGGAACGACTACAAGACTTCTTGCAGGGCTTTTGGCAGGACAGAAATTTGATTCGGTAATCGAGGGTGATGCGTCTATCGTAAAAAGACCGATGGGACGCGTTGTGAAACCCTTGACCCTTATGGGTGCATCGATAGACGGTGAATTTTGTCCTTTGAAGATTCAAGGGAGACCGCTGCATGGAATTGAATATAACACCGGAGTGGCATCGGCACAGGTAAAAACCGCGATTGCTTTGGCAGGACTTTATGCGGAGGGAGAGACTGTAATTCACGAGCCGGCACCCTCGAGAAATCACACAGAGCTTATGCTCAAAGCCATGGGAGCAAATATCGAAACAAATGACTGTACCGTAAAAGTATCTCATACAGACCGCCTCGAACCGCAGAAATTCGAAGTCCCGGGAGATATCTCATCCGCTGCATTTTTTATTGTTCTTGCCGCTATTCTTCCGAAATCGGAAATTACAGTGAAAAACGTCGGAATCAACCCCACGCGCAGCGGAATCCTGGATGTAATGGAAAGGATGGGGGCACAAATAAAACTCGAAAACAAGAGAATAGCGGCAGGTGAAGATGTGTGCGATATCGTTGTCAGAAGTTCGGAGCTGAAAGGGACAGTTATTGAGGGAAATATCATACCGCGCCTTATTGACGAGCTGCCGGTAATCGCAGCAGCTGCCGCGGTTGCCGAAGGACGCACCGAAATCCGCGATGCCGCGGAGCTGAAAGTGAAAGAAACAAACAGAATTGCGGCGGTTGTGACCGAGCTTTTGAGGTGCGGCGTTGACATAACCGAAACGGATGACGGAATGATTATAAACGGAGGAAAACCTATCACGGGAGCGGCATTCAAAAGCTATAACGACCACAGAATGGCTATGAGCATGGCAATTTTGGCACAGACTGCGGACGGGGATTCTTCAATTGACGATGAAAACTGCGTATCGATAAGCTATCCGAACTTTTTTGATGATTTGTACAAATTGGGGAAATAAGAAAGGAAACTTCACATGGAAAACAAAAAATATACAATAGATGATCTTTTAGAAATTTTAAAGGTTCTGAGGGGCGAAAACGGCTGCCCATGGGATAGGGCACAGACACACGAAAGCATTAAAAAGAGCATGATTGAGGAAACATACGAAGCTATTGATGCGCTGGACAGCGGAGACGATCACGCTTTTTCCAATGAATTGGGTGATGTTCTTTTGCAGGTGGCATTTCACGCGACGCTCGCAAAGGAGCGCGGAGCATTCGATTTTGATGATGTGGTGCGTGAAATCTGCACAAAACTGATAACCAGGCACACACATGTTTTTGGGGAAGATAAGGCGGTATCTGCCGAGGAGGCTCTCGGGAACTGGGAGAGGAACAAAAAGAAAGAGAAAAATTTGAAATCGGACACCGAGCTTTTGAATGATGTTCCGCACGGTCTGCCTGCACTTATGCGTGCACAAAAAGTTCAGAAAAAGGCAGCTGCCTGCACAGAAAAACCAATCGATATAAAAGAAACAGCCGAAAAAATAAAAACGCTTACCGATAATGTATCGGAAAATTCCTTTGCAAGCAATGAAGAATTGCAGGCGGAATACGGTAAACTTTTATTTGAAGTATCCAAACTCGGACAGGCTTTAAAGGCCGACGCGGAGACCGCTTTGGCATATTCGACCAATAAATTTATACATATATTTGCCGAGGCGGAGGAAATTTTAAAAGCCGAGTCATTGACGTTTGCGGATATTTCTCCGAAAAAAATGGACGATTTGTGGAAAAAAGCCATGCAAAAATCGTGAAAAAGTAATAAAATAACGAGAATTTATATACAAATTTCAAAGAAAGTATTGACATTTTCTTAAAATAAAGATAAAATAATTATAACGGGCGAAATGATATAACTTGCCCCTAAAAAAATTTCAACTAACGGAGGAAGTAAATATGAATAAGACCGAATTGGTTGCAGCAGTTGCAGAGCAGGCTGCATTGTCAAAGAAGGATGCCGAAAAGGCAATCAATGCAGTAATCGACAGCATTACAAATGCATTGACTGAGGGAGATAAAGTTCAGCTGGTTGGCTTCGGTACATTCGAAGTAAGAGAAAGAGAAGCAAGAACAGGTAAAAACCCGAGAACGGGCGAGGCTATTGAGATTGCAGCTTCAAAAGCTCCTGCATTCAAGGCAGGCAGAGGCTTGAAGGATGCAGTCAATAAATAATTGCAGCAGAAAAAACGGAAGCCTTGTTAAGACTTCCGTTTTTTGATTTTTTTGGAGACTACAATGAGAATTGACAAGTATTTGAAGGTTTCAAGGCTTATAAAGCGGCGCACAATCGCAAACGAGGCATGTGACGCCGGCAGAATAACAGTAAACGGACGCCAGGTAAAGGCATCATATGATGTCAAGACCGGAGATGTTATAGAGATAAAAATGGGCGAAAAGACGGTAAAGGTTGAAGTTGCGGAGATTTTGGAGCATGTACTCAAAAACGACGCATCATCACTTTACAAAATAATTCAATAAATAAAGAATATTCCGAAACTTTTGAGAATAGTATTTAACATATCAAATTTTTCAGAAGAAACGGGGTATTTAAAATGACAATAGAAGAAAGAAAACAACAGACACCGAGGGAAAAACTTCAGCAATTGGTACTCGACAGCCGCAAAAAGCTAAAGCTTACCGGAGTTTCGGACGTGGAGAGTTTTTCCGATACCGCAATTGTTGCCGACACATGCATGGGCAGGCTGACGGTAAAGGGCGAGGGACTCAAAATCAGCAAGCTGAACACTGAGGAGGGCGAGCTGGCGGTTGAAGGAAGAATCAACTGCCTTGAATATACCAAGAAAAAAGAAAAAGGCGGTTTTTTTGATAGTATATTCAAATAAGGAGCTGTGCAGGCTGTGAGAATTTCTGTAACGCGTGAGCTGTGTATCTTTTTTGTAATGCTTTTACTCGGTATTTCGGAGGGAGTTATATTCGACATTTTCAGAATGTTCAGAAAAAAACTGTCGCGCGGCTTTTTGCCGGCGGGAATATCCGATATTATCTATTGGCTTTTTGCGGCCGGCTGCTTTTTTTACGCATTATGGAATCTCACAGCCGGCGAGCTAAGAGGATATATGTTTATCGGCATTGCATTGGGACTTATTTTCTATTTTCTTTTGTTAAGTAAAACGATTATTTTTGTATTTACGGCGATATTTAAGTTTTTTTTGACAATTTTTAAATTAATTTTTAAAATACTCTTGACACCGCTCGCATTTTTGTATAAAATGCTATTAGAGCCTTTCGGGAGGCTTTTTAAAAGATTATTTATTTGCCGAAAAAAATTTCATATTCAAAAAAGAGGAATAAAAAAATGATAAGGAAACAGAATAAAAACAGATCAATTTATCGTGTACTCGGAGCAATATTTGCAGTTGCTTTTTCTGTTATGATTATCAAGGGAATTATGCAGCAGCCTCATATCACAAAAAATGAAGAAGAAATCGCAAAATTAGAAGAAAAAATAGAGTACGAAAAAAAACGTGCCGAAGAAGTGGAAAGCATGAAAGCAAAGGTTGACACCGATGAATATATCGAAAAGGTTGCCCGCGAAAAGCTGGGCATGATAAAAAGAGATGAGATAGTTTTTGTCGATGTGTCGGGACAATAAGTACCGTATTCGGTCAGCAAATGAATTTGCGCAGTGAAAATATATAACAAATGAAAATCCATGTGCGGGAGGAAAAAATTCAATATGACATTACAGGTTGGAGAAATTGTAGAGGGAAAGGTTAGCAATGTTATGCCGTTCGGCGCTTTTGTGAGCCTGCCCGATAACAAAACCGGATTGGTACACATTTCGGAGGTTGCGGCAAACTACATAAAAGACATTAACGAGCATATAAAAAGCGGTGATGTTGTCAAGGTAAAGGTTATAAAAATCGAAGAGGACGGGAAAATAAGCCTTTCGATTAAAAAAGCCTTGCCCCAGCAGCCGAAGAAAAGAGAATTCAAAAAGGAACGCAGTTCATTCGAGCCTGTTCGCCCGATTGATATTGACTGGAAAAAGTCATCTTCTGCCGACATGTCTTTTGAGGACAAGCTGAACAAATTCAAGCAGGACAGCGACGAAAAAATGCAGGCATTGAAACGCAGCAATGATTCGAAGCGCTCCGGCGGATACCGCCGCGGCGGAAATTTTTGAGGAGAAATTTATATGAACAGCAATTTACGCCCGGTAAAGTTATTACCGGCATTTAAAGATTATTTGTGGGGCGGAACCAAGCTTAAGACCGAGTACAACAAAAAATCGAATTTGGATATAGTGGCGGAAAGCTGGGAGCTGTCCGAACACAAGGACGGTCAAAGCACCGTTGCAGGCGGAGAATACAAGGGCTTGACTCTTTCGGATTACATTGACAAAATCGGAAAGGACAAGCTGGGGAAAAATGCTCTTAAATTTGATTATTTTCCGCTCTTGATAAAATTTATAGATGCTAAAAAGGATTTGTCGATACAGGTTCATCCGAATGATGAATATGCGCTCGAGCACGAGGGCGAGTATGGCAAAACCGAGATGTGGTATATCATGGAGTGCGAAGAGGGCGCTTATCTTTATTACGGCTTTAAGCACGAAATTTCAAAGGATGAGCTTGAAAAAAGAATCGCCGATAATACTCTGACTGAGGTTTTGAACAAAGTTGAGGTCAAAAAAGGCGATGTGTTCTTTATTCCGTCGGGAACAATACATGCAATATGCTCAGGTATAATTATATGCGAAATTCAGCAAAATTCAAATACGACATACCGAGTTTATGATTATGGCAGACGCGACGCACAAGGCAATCTGCGTCAGCTTCATATAAAACAAGCGGTTGATGTTGCGCAGCTTACACCGTCGCCGAAACAGGAGGGATTGAAAGTTCTTTCAGAGGGTGATGAAGAGTTGGCGGCATGCAAGTATTTCACTGTAAGAAAGCTTGATATAAAAGGACAAAAGAAACTGGCGGTTGACGATACATGTTTCCGCTCTTTGATTGTTCTTTCGGGTAATGGAAAGCTTACTGTCGGAGATACGACCATGGATATAACAAAGGGTGACAGTATCTTTGTTCCGGCGCAAAATGCAGAGTACGAAATTGATGGTAATTGCGAAATTATATTATCATATGTATAAAATCATCTATAAAAATGTCATTGACAGATATTTTTCTGTCGGTGGCATTTTTTGTTGTTTACTTTTTACATGATTTGTGATAAAATATAAGTATCAATAATCGGGGAGAGAATTGTTTTGAAAAGATTTTTTGAATTTTTGATAATTATCGCATGCTTGTTGCAGAGCACGGCGCTTGCAAATGATTGGCGTGCGAAGGATGTGTTTTATAAATTCGATTTTTCGGCGTTTCCGGAGTACAAAGCTTTAAACGGAGAATGGGAAGTAAAAAATGCCGAGCCGAAAAACAGTGCGAAGTACACATTTGACATTGACAGCGGCGATTTTTCGCCAATTTCGGGAGAGTGGAGTGTCTCGGACGGAAAATATCTTCAGAGCGCAGTGGGAGTATCGTCAACGACGCGTTCAATGCTTTCGGATACATATGAAAATTTCTCGCTGTCGTTTGATATAACTCCGCATTCGGAGGAAAATACCGTTATGATATATTTCGGCTGCGGCAAAGACAAGACAAATTCGGCTGAGATAAATTCGTACCAATCAAAGCTTATTATAAACGGTGAAGAATTTGCAGCCGGCGGCAGCATTTTAAAGGATGAAAGCTACAATATAAGCCTTGAAGTGTCGCAGGGTGTGATTACGCTTTTTGAGAACGGTGAGGTTCTTATTTCAAAAAATATTCCCGATTTTAAAAAGGGAACTGTCGGAATAGGCACATGGAACAGCAGCATATTGTTTGATAATTTTGAAATTGCCGAGATGTCCGAACTGGGAAACGGTAAAATACTGACCGGGGCGAAAAATTCGTCTCTCATTTTCCCGGAACTCGAATCGGGCAGCTTTATGATCACCTCGAAAATTACATCGGAAAACATTTACAGCGGAAGTGTCGGCATGATAATTTGCGCCGATGAAAACGGCAATGGATATTACATAGGGATAAACAAGAACAGCGTATTTTTGAAAAAGAAAATTGACGAAAAGACAAAGCTTATCAAAAAGGCAGACTTCAAACCGCGTTCGAAAAAGGTATACAAGCTGACTGCGGTTTGCGACGGGGAACACATCGGAGTTTTTGCGGATGATGCCGAGATTATTTCGACGACAGCTGAAACGAGTGGCGGTATGTGCGGATTCTTCTCGGATGATACCGATATAGAAATCAAGAGTGTTTTAATGCAGCGGCTTGAAAATATTTCGCCGCCGGTCTGCTCCGACGGAAATACAAGCTACTATATCGATGCGGAAAACGGAAATGATTTTAACGACGGAAAAACTCCCGAGACTGCATGGAGAACGCTCGATAAAGCAGAGCAAAGCAGCTTTGCGGACGGCGATAAGATTCTTTTAAAAAGAGGTCAAAGCTTTGAAGGCACACTCACACTCGAGAATATATCGGGAGACTTTGAACTTTCAGCTTACGGCGACGGCGACAGACCGAAAATTATTGCATGTGAAAGCGGAATAGTTATTAAGTCGTGCAGAGATATAAAAATATCGGATATTGAGCTCGATTTAAGAATTTATAAGGGGACGGGATATGGAATTTATTCGGAAAATTCGGATAGCGTGACAATCGTGAACAGCTTACTGAAATGCAATACATTCGGCGGAAATACATTTGCGGCTGACGGAAGTGATATTACTTTTGACAATACAGTGTGCGAGGGCTTTGGAATAAATGTGCCGACATTTAGCGGAGCGGAAATTTCAAATGACAGTGCCGAAATTAAGGGACATTGGGCATATTCATATATGAAAAAGCTAAAAAATGACGGAATAATAACCGAGTACCGCCCGGACGACATTGTAACACGTGCCGAATTTGCATCGATGCTCGTATCGGCTTTGGCACTTGAACCGTCCGAGTACCGCGGGATTTTTGCTGACGTGACAGCTGAAGATTGGTTTGCGTCCAGGCTTCAAACGATATCGGATTACAGACTTTTACCGTCCGAAATGACACCAAAGCGTGAGGCAGTGCCGAACAGCGGACTTTTGCGTGAGGAGGCAGCCGCAATTGCGGCTCTCGCCTGCAGTGCCGATGATTTTACGGAATGTGAATTTTCTGATATTGCCGAAGCTGAGCAATGGTCGGAAAAATATATTTATGCTGCATTCAATGCACAAATTATGAACGGAAAGGGTGACGGGAAATTTTATCCCAAAGCGACCGTAACCCGCGCCGAGGCAGCGGTAATATTGACAAGGCTGACAGAAAGGGACATAAAGTTATGAAATTTGATATCAGAAAAATAGTTGTGACATTGTTTTTGTTTTTAATTTTTGTGCCGCAGCTTGCATATGCCGAGCAGAACGATATAAAGCTTATTTTGTCTTTGGGACTGCTTGAAAGCTTTGAGGACGGTACATTTCGTCCCGAGACTTATGTGAGCAATAAGGAGCTTTTTGGCGCTGTTTCAAAGATAGCCAAATCGGGAAGCGCGGATGCCGAAGAATTAAAGGGACTCGGTTTGATAAAGTCCGCCGATGTAAACGGTGATGCTGCTCTTAAAGCAGACGATTTGATATTTTCAATGGTTCGCCTGCTGGGGTACAAGAGAGACGATTATACAAAAATCGCATCGGATTCGGGACTGTACAAGGGTGTGGATTTGAAGGGCGGATATGTAACAAGAGCCGCATTTTCGCAGGTTTTGTATAATACACTTCTTGCCGACAGATTCAAATTTTCGGATATGGCAGGAGATAAAATAACCTTTGAAAAAAGCGGAAATCTTCTTAAGGATGTTTTTAATATCGAAAGAGTGGTCGGAGTTGTAACCGCCGACAGTACCGCATATCTAAACAAGCCTTCCGATAAGCTTGCAAAGGGCGAGATGCTCATAAATGGCGTACATGTATCGGGAGCGTCAAATACAAAGGACTATATTGCAAGGCGTGTCGAAGCATTTTTAAAATTCGAAGAAAAATCCGAAACAAGTGCGGAATCGATTGTTATAAGTCCGTATAAAAATGATGAGGTAAGGGCGACATCGGAATTTATTGATGGTGCAACAACAAGCTATCAGCTTGTTTGGCTCGATGCGGACGGTGAAAAACTGAATAAAAGAAAAATTCCCGATGATGCGGTTGTAATACACAACGGAATCAGAATGGGGACGGCAAAAGAGCAGGAGTGGTCTTTATTTACGCCGGGTGACGGTGAGGTTAATTTGATAGACAACAATGACGATGGCGAGGCAGAAGCGGTTATTATCTGGAGTTATATTCCATATCTTGTCGATTATGTGACCGATGACACAATATACGATAAAATCGGCAGAAACCCGATAAAGCTTGAAAATAAGGAGTATTCTGTTTTTGCAGCTGACGGAACAAGGACAACAATTGACAAGATTAAGCCATTCGACGTAATAAGTGTTGCATACGGAGTGTCGGAGAGCGATGAAATAACGATACGAATTTCAGGCAAGGAGCCGGTCAGCGGAATATATACAAGGGACGGCTACAGCATTTTGATAGGCAGGGACGAGTACAGTTTAAGCGGTTGGTGTGACTTGAATGGTGCCAAAAACGGGGACAATGTGACAATTTATCTTGACATGTACAACCGTCCGGTTTATGTAACCAAGACATCGGATTCCGAGTACGGATATCTTTCCGGCATTAGCTGTGACAGTGATGAGGAACGGATTTTCTTTAAGCTTTATACATTTAACGGCGGTGTGAAAAAGTATGAGGCTGCGGACAAAATCTCTCTTAACGAAAACGGGACAAAAACAAAATATATCAAAGGTAAAAGCGGAGCAAATTCATACGAGGCGCTTTCGCTCTATTTACAAAGCGGACAGCTTGTTAAGTTTAGGCTGAACAGCGATTTGAAAATTAAAGAAATACAGCTCCCCGGGAATAAGATATATCAGAATATGCCGAATACCGATGCCGGTTTTGACCTTTATTATGCAGTCGATTCAGGGACAGTTCCGCAGTTTCGGACCGCGAAATTCTTGCAGAATATGCTTGCATCGCGCTGTCGGATAACAGAGGACACAAAAATGATTTCGGTTGAGGGGAATCCGCAAAAATGTGAGGATTTTAAGAGAGTGTCGCTGTCGGATTTGGTTTCGGACGGGGATTACGATGTCGTTGTTTACGACCTCAATGAGAAATTTGAGGCAGGAGCTGTGATTTTCAAAACTCTCGATACTCCCGACGGATGGTACAGTAAATTCGGAAGTGTGGTAAAAAGTGTGTCGTACGCGGCAGGCGACGGCGGTGAGGTGCTTATGCAGATAGATGTCTACACTCTCGGCGAGGAAAAAACGCTTTATGCCGATGATACCGATATTCTTTCGGACAGCTACATAGCCGAAAAATTCCAAAACGGGGGAATAAAGCTTTCGGAGGTTTGCGCCGGAGATGTGATATATTACAATCTCGGGAGCGACAACAGAATTTCCTCGTTTGCAATCCTGCATAAAAATGACGGCGGCGAATTTTATCATCGTTCAAACTACGGCTGGGGCGGGAACTATATTCCCAATGCCGCCATGGCGGTTACATATTGCCGCGTGGAAAAGACTTACAGCGATTTGATTGTGGCGGATATTGATGGCTTCAGACCTATTCCTCCGAACCAATGGCGGCATTACTACATTTACGAAAAGTCAAAAAACAAGCTCAGAACCGCAGATGTCTCGGACGTCCGCCCGGGGGATAAAATAGTCGGATTGTGGAAGTGGAGCAATATGAACGACTTAATAATTTACCGATAATTTTACATAAATTTTACCTGCGGCGGGTTTTGGATTTTACATGGAGATAATATAATATTCATAAAAAGCGAGGTGTGGCAATGAAAAAAATTTTTTGCATTGAAGATGATGACAATATCAGGGAATTGATAGAATATACGCTTAACCAAACCGGATTTGAAGCGAAAGGGTTTGCATGCGCCGGGGAGTTTTTTTCGGAACTTGAAAGCGATGTCCCGGATTTGATTCTGCTCGATATTATGCTTCCGGATAAAGATGGAATCGAAATTTTAAGGGAACTCCGTTCGGCGGAAAAATATGTCGAAATACCGGTTATCATGCTGACGGCAAAATCGGGACGAATGGATAAAATAAAAGGTCTGGATACCGGTGCGGATGACTATATCACAAAGCCGTTTGACATTATGGAGCTTGTATCCCGAATCAAGGCGGTACTTCGGAGATATAAAAAAGAAACCGCCGACAAGGTGAACTACCGAGGCATTGAACTCGACCGCAATTGCAGAACGGTGACGGCTGACGGAGAAAACATAAATCTTACATATAAGGAATTTGAAGTACTGTCGCTGCTGATTTCAAATCCGGGCATGGTTTTTACACGCGACAGGCTTATGAACGATGTGTGGGGGACCGATTTCGAGGGCGAGACAAGGACGGTGGATGTGCATATACGAACACTCAGACAAAAGCTCGGAAAGTTTGGAGAATATATCGAAACGGTCAGAAATGTCGGATATAAGGCGGGATAAATATGTATCGGAAAATATATCGCAGCATGCAGCTTCTTTGCATGCTCACATTACTTCTTACTTCAATATTACTGCTCTCGGCGTGCTATACCGTTTTTGAAAGCAGTATAAAGAATGATTTGCGTTCGGAGGGACATATACTTGCTCAGGCGATTAATGCAGGCGTTTCCCCCGAAACTTTTGCTGCCGAAAACGATAAGACACGCATAAGCGTGATAGATAAAAGCGGAGAGGTTGTATTTGACAATTCCGCCAAAGACATCAGCGACAATCATCTTGACCGCATTGAAGTAAAAGACGCTTTGCAAAATGGCACAGGCGAGGTGCAAAGGTTTTCAAAAACAAGCAAAAGCCGCGTGTTTTACTTTGCAATAAAGCTTGATGACGGCAATATACTCAGGATATCGCAGGAAACACAAAGCATTTTCAGACTTATGCTGAGCCTGGTATGGCCGGTTATAGCGGTGCTGGTTTTGGTATATATTCTCAGCGTAACAATAGCGGTAAGGCTGACAGATAATATAATAAAGCCGTTTTCAAAAATAAATTTAACGGACGGAATTAAAAATTGCGGATATAGTGAGCTTGAACCGTTTTTTAAGCGGATAGCCGGACAGAAAAAAGAAATAGAGCATCAGATTGAAAAGGTGAAAATGCAGAAGTCTAGACTTCAGGCGATAAGCGAGAATATGAGTGAGGGGCTTGTTGTGCTGGATAAGTCGGAAAACATACTCTCGGCTAACAAAAGCGCACTCAGTGTTTTTGCTTCAAGCGAGGAAGAAGTGGTTCATAAGGGATTTATATATTTATGCCGCGATATTACGCTCAATCGAGCAATAAAAAGCGCATATAAGGGAAACAAATGCAGCATCGAATTTTCATCGGGCGGCAGACATTATCAGATTTTTTTAAGCCCGGTTTTGGAAAATTCCGATGTTGCCGGAGTTATACTTTTGATTTTCGACATTAGCGAAAAATTCGAGACGGAGCAGATACGGCGCGAATTTTCGGCAAATGTTTCGCACGAATTAAAGACTCCGATAACTACGATTTTGGGGTATTCGCAAATTATAAACAAGGGCATTGCAAAGCCGGAGGATATCAAAGGCTTCAGCGAGAAAATCGAAAAAGAGGCATCAAGGCTTGTTAAGCTGATAGATGATATTATCAAGCTGTCGAGGCTTGATGATGAAGAGAATGCCGATATATCTATGCAGAAGATACATTTGAAAAGTGTGATTGATAACACTGTTGAGCAATTGTCCGATTCAATTGAAAAAAAGAATATTTCAATTATATATGACGGTGGCGATACTGTTATTGAAGGAAATCCGGTACAAATATCCGAGCTTGTATACAATTTGTGCGAAAATGCAATAAAATATAATAAAGACGGCGGAAATGTGACAATTTCGGTAGGTGAAAAATCGTTTTCGGTTGCCGATACAGGGATCGGGATTTCGCCTGAATATCATGCGCGCGTATTTGAAAGATTTTTCAGAGTCGACAAAAGCCGCTCAAAGAGCGTGAATGGTACGGGTTTGGGATTGTCGATTGTAAAGCACATAGCAAAATGTCATGATGCCGAAATAAAACTCGAAAGCGAGCCGGGAATCGGGACAAAAATATCGGTAATATTTAAACGGTGATGATATGAAAAATGAAATTGAAAGAAATTCCGAAAATGTATATATATCAAAGGAATATGTAAGTATAACCGACAGAATTATACCTAAATCCGACGTTATATTAATGCATTGGCATGAATATTATGAAATAGAGATAATAGTCTCGGGTGCCGGGAAAATGATTATCAATGATGACGGCGTTGATTTTAAAAGCGGAGCTGTGTTCTTTTTAACCCCGATTGATTTTCACAGTATTGACTTTACGGAGGATACGCGGATTTTTAATATAAGCTTTAATACCGAGTGCCTTGAGGACGTTTTTATTCCGGATATACTCATGTCGATGCCGCCTCTGGCTGCCTTTGAAAATATCGATAATTTGCTCATGCTTGCGGAAAAGCTTAAAAATGAGTTGAGTATACAAAAACGTTTTTCAAAGAAATATATATCGTCGATAATGAACTGTATATTAATTGAGATATATCGTCAGGGAAATGCGCAGTCAAAGGAGCTTTCTTCGCCCGTTCAGAACGCGATACAATATATACATAAGCATTTCAGAGAGGATATATCGCTTGAGGATGCCGCTGCCGCGGCAGATATGTCGTGCGGATATTTAAGCCGTATATTTCATCAGATAGTGGGAGAGGGATATAAGCAATATTTGAATCGGCTGAGACTTTCATACGCTGCAAAGCTGCTTGAATACACAGCGCTGCCGGTAAGTGAAGCAGCGTATTGCTGCGGTTTCAATTCGCCGGAGAGATTTATAAAAAATTTCAAAGCGTTTTATAATATAACACCGTTGGCTTACAGGAAAGAGAAAAACAAATAAGTATTGCATAAAATTTGTTCCTATGGAAAAGAATATAATGTAAATCATATAAAAGGAAGGGACAGATTTTATGAAAGGCTTTGCAATGTTGAGAATAGGGGAAACGGGTTGGATTGAAAAGGAACGCCCATCCTGCGGGCCGCTCGATGCTATAGTAAAACCCATATGCATAGCGCCATGTACATCCGATGTTCACACCGTTTGGGCAGGTGCAATCGGCGACAGACACAATATGATTTTGGGGCATGAAGCTGTGGGCGAGATAGACGAGGTTGGAGAGCTTGTGAGAGATTTCAAGCCCGGAGACAGAGTTATAGTTCCTGCCATAACCCCCGATTGGGGAACGGTGTATTCACAGGCGGGATTTCCGATGCACTCGGACGGAATGCTGTCGGGATGGAAATTTTCAAATTTTAAAGACGGCGTGTTTGCCGAATATTTTCATGTAAATGAAGCGGATGCAAATCTTGCGCTTTTGCCGGCAGGAATTGACCCGGTTGACGCTGTTATGCTGCCCGACATGGTTGTTACCGGTTTTCACGGAGCGGAACTTGCGGAAGTTGAGTTTGGTGACAGGGTGTGCGTTATAGGAATAGGTCCGGTAGGACTTATGAGTGTTGCCGGTGCGGCACTCAGAGGTGCATCGCGCATATACGCTGTCGGAACAAGAGAAAAATGCATAGATGCAGCAAAGTTTTACGGAGCGTCAGAGATTATAAGCTATAAAAACGGTGATATCGCGGATCAGATATTGGAAAAGACTGACGGAAAGGGAGTTGACAGAGTTATTATTGCAGGCGGCGATGTCGATACCTTTGCTCAGGCGGTGCGTATGCTGAGACCCGGTGGCGCAATAGGAAATGTGAACTATCTCGGCGAGGGTGATTTTATCAAAATTCCACGCGTTGACTGGGGTGTTGGAATGGGGCATAAAAAAATAAACGGAGGTCTCACACCCGGCGGTCGCTTAAAGATGGAAAAAATGGCGGCATTATTAAAAGAGGGACGGCTTGACACGTCAAAACTCGTAACACATGTTTTTGACGGTTTTGACAAAATCGAAGAAGCTCTTATGCTTATGAAAGATAAGCCGGCGGATTTGATAAAGCCGGTTGTTCGAATTTGAAAATTAACTGATAAAAAACTCTTGAAATTCAAGTCTAAAAACCTGCTTTTCAAGAGTTTTTTGTTTTGTGAATTACTAAAAGTAACTTAAGTTTATATTTTTGCCCATTTCTTTGAGTATAGCGGACAATTCATCAACCAGCTGCATTTTAATATTGAAACCGATTGGCAGGTTAGGATTCTGATGCGCCGGATTTATCGCTCTGCCGACATAGAAATTTATATCGGTCGCTTCGTCAAAAAGCAGTCTTGCAATTTGTGACGCACCGTCCTTTTTCGTGTGCCATTCGTTGTATCTTTTGTTTTCCGACATATAATCCTTTGCATATTCCAAAACTCGGTTTATGGTCAGAACTCCCTCTGTCACCAAATCGACACCCTCTATGTGCGCTGTCGGCGGAATCTCGGGATCGAGATAATCGATAGATGCTTCAAGCGGCTTGTCCAAAAATTCGGCTGTAAGCGATGAAGTTGTGCCGCCGGACACTATATGCTTGCCTTGTTTTGCAAAAAACAGCGACATCATCTTATTGACGTCCGCAGGATCGCGCGGCGGGCCGAACATCAGATTCACAGGCTTGCGCTTTCTGACTTTTATAACTGCGATTGTTGTATCATCTCCGGGACGGCCGTCATAGAGCGCATTGCATTGCTCCAAAATTGAAGACGACACTGCTTGAGCTGAATTTTTGGCATCGTAGCTGTCCTCAGCAAATCGAACAATATTTTCTCTCTGCCAACCGAAATTCATTAACTCGCCGACTCCGGCGAAAATTGCTCCGTCACTCATTGCGATAAAGACATCGTCCTGTTTTAAAGTGATTTTTGACTGCATGATTTTTTTATCGGAAATTATATGAGTCTCATAAGGATAGTCATAGCTTTTTCCGTCGCGCAGAAGAATAACAGCCGGATTGTCGTATTGGATAATTTCCGCCTCTGTGTTATCGGTTATTTTTATAATAGAAAATGTGGAATATGCCACTCCGCGAGTCTGACAGACCGGCAATGTGGCGATAATGGTAGATACGCACTCCTCTATGCTCATTTTTGCCGCTGCCATTGTTGCTATAATTTTTGATGTCAGCGTGGAAAGTATATTTGCCTTTACTCCGCTTCCAAGTCCATCGGCAAGAACCAGCACTGTCATATTATCGTCGCGGATAAGCTGTACCATGTCTCCGCAAAGCTCCTCGCCATGTTTTAATAAGCTGCGATATCCGACATCTACGCATAAATCATTCATCATCCAAATTCTCCTTAAGCTTAGTCAATGCGATTTTTGTTTCGGCGGTTGTTTCGCCCAAAAGCGACGCAATTTCCTGCACAACTCTCATCTGTTTTTCTATAACCTTGTTGGTTATGTCAACAGCCGCCTTGCTTTGTTTGTCCTTTGATTTTTTGATTTTTTCTTCCTTGGTGACATCCTTCATAAGTATCATAATAATATGAAATTCGCGGTCATATATAATTGTTTCCTCAACATACTTTTGATATTCAGCAAGATATTTTCTCTTATCGTAAACATTTTTGCCGCTGTCTGCTGCAAGAAGATAGTCAACCGGGTCTAAAATTCTCACCACAGGACTGCCTGAAATATCGGTCGATGCAGGCAGATTCAATATCGTTTTTGAAGCCTTGTTCATCTGCTGGATGTTGAGTTGCTCATCAAGGACAATGATTCCGTTTGGCGTGTTGTTGATGATTGTATCGGAGAATGTCTCTGCTTTTTCTTTAAGATATGGCAGACACATCGAAAGATCTGCTTTGCCTTTTAATATCGCAATTGCCTTTTCGCGACATGTGTTGTAGCCGCAGCTGCCGCAGTTCAATTCCTGTTCGGGTGAATTTTTGCCCATCTTTTTGAGTATTTCCTGAATTGCTGCACTTCCGGGCATAAGATTGGAAGTCAGACCGTCGAACGGAATTTTTTTTGCAAGCTGTTCATTCGAAAAATCGGGTACGCCGTAGTCATTGTCGCCGGCTGCACATTGAATAGAAACCAAATCCACAACCGGATTTCGCTCCTTCTTTTTCATAACCGGTCCGCGTATACAGCTGCCGCTGCATGCAGACATCTCAATAAAGCAATTTTTGAGATTCGATGTATCTATATTTTTCAGCGTGTTAATGCAATTGTCCATACCGTCCACAACTATGTAGTGAAAATCCTCCGCTTTGTCCATGCTTTTGAGTATACCGCCCGAGATGGGAAAGAAGCGTGTACGCTTGCCGTCTGTCGGTGCGGTTGTGTGAGCAAGCTCAACATTTTTGTCCGCAAGCCAGCCATCCAGTTCGTCAAAGGTAAGAACGCAGTCGACATAGCCGGGATATCGTACCATTTCATCCTTTTTGGAAATGCATGGTCCAATAAAAACCACATAAGAATCGGGATTTTCCTGCTTTATTTTCATCGCATGCGCCTGCATCGGCGAGACGACGTTTGCAAGATACGGCAATGCGTTTGTGTAGTGCTTTTGAATAAGCTTGTTAATGGTGTGACAGCATGACGATATAATTATATTGTGCTTGTGAGATGCAACCATTTTTTCGTATTCTTTTTTTACAATTTCAGCTCCGACGGCAGTTTCCTCCGCACCTGCAAATCCGAGCTTTTTTAAAGCCGAATCAAAATCCTCGGCAGAGGTCATGGGGTAATTCGCCGCATACGACGGGGCGAGACTTGCGAACACCTTTTTCCCGGATGCAATCAAATTTTCGACTATGTCAATATCGTTTCTGATTTGTTTTGCATTTTGGGGACAGACAACGTAACATTCGCCGCATAAAATGCACTCGTCACGAATGATATGCGCCTGACCATCTGTAAAGCGTAACGACTTTACAGGACAACTTCTTATACATTTATAACAGTTTTTACAATTGGAATCCTTAGTCTGTAAACATTCAGCCATAGTAAATGAATCCTTTCCGCCTGCAAGTTAAAATACTTTACACACATCTTATATTGCAGGCAGAGGAGTGTGTGCAAATTTACGGGTCATATATTGGACTTTATGTTATTTTCGTAGAAATCTTCAACCGTTTCGGGAGAAACTGAAAAAATTTCATCACCAATTTTTACGCTCACTCCGTTCACACAGTTTTTCATGCAGAATGCACCGGATAATTCTACTTTATCCTTCAGTCCGTCCTTTTCAATCAATTTCTGCAATCCATCGATTACACTGCGCGAGCCTTTTAAATGGCACGAGCTTCCGATACAAATTGTAACCTTCATAGCATTTTCCTTTCCGCGCTTTTACACGCTTATAAATTCTGATAATAAAATTTTATAACATATATTCAAATATGTCAATGGAATATTTGAAATTTTTTTAGAAATTTTTATTATATTGGCTTTTTTTCATAGACATTTACATTAATTTGTGATATAATTAAAGAAAGTTGACTTTGATTAAAATGAAAAAGGGGATATAGAAAATGTATAAAAAACTGACAGCATTTATTTTGGCATTATCGCTGCTTTCATCGAGTGCATATGCATCGATTCTCGGCGGAAGTCTTATCAGTCATTCGTCATTACCGTTCGGGGGCAGCACAGAGCTTTATCAAAATACATTTTTGTCGGATCAGACGGGTGTGGGCTTGCAGACCGAATATTATGCCGAATATAAGCCGAATACAAGCGTTCTGCCGGTTGTTGTTACCGGTGAATCCATATGGGGAAAGCGCACAATAAGCGAAGCGATTAACTATATGAAAAGCAATAACATGTATCCCATGATCGGAATAAACGCGTCGTTTTTTTCGTTCAAGACCGGAGTTCCGATGGGACATGTTATCACAAACGGAGAGATAACTTCAAAGGACACAACAACCTTGGATGCGGTCGGATTCGATGCCGGCGGACATGGCTTTGTGTCGAGGCTCGGAATAAAGAGCACAGCGTATTTCGGCGATTACGAATTTGACGTTGCGCATATAAACAAGTATTATCAAGCAACAACAGATATTTTAACGCTGTTTACCGATAAATTCGGAAAAAGCACAATGGCAGAGGGTGAGACAATAAATGTCATATTAGGCAATATTCAAGGCACTCTCGGCATAGGAAAAACTGTAAGCGGAACGGTAGAGGATATCAGAACCGTTTCGGGTGCGGTGGATATTCCGGACGGGAAAATGATAATGACGATAAACACCGCCGGGAACGAATGGGTCAGAAGTGTTCTGAATCTGCTGACAGTCGGGGAGACGATAACTGTAAAAAGCGAAGCAACTGTTGACGGTGAAAGATGGAATAATGCGCTGAACGGACTTGCAAGCGAGGGAAAAACGATTCTGAAAAACGGCGAGGTTACACAAAATCTCGAAGCGGGCGCTGCCCCGAGAACGGCTGTCGGAATAACAGGTGACGGTTCGGCGATATTCTACGTAATCGACGGCAGACAAAAGGGATACAGCTATGGCGTAAAGCAAAGCACTTTGGCTGAAAGACTGAAAGAACTGGGATGTGTAGACGCGCTTAATCTTGACGGCGGCGGTTCGACATCGATTGCAGGCGTATATCCGGGACAGGATGCCGCATCGATAATAAATTCACCGTCCGAGGGAACGCTCAGAAAGGTTACAAATTTCATATTCCTGCAAAATATGCAGCAGCCGACAAACACTCTCGGCAAGCTTTATCTGTACCCGTACTCCGAACACTATCTGTCGGGCAGCAGCGTTCAGCTTTACCCGGCGGCAGTAGATTCCGCACTGCACTATATGGACGTGCCCGAGGTAACATATTCAATGGAAAATGACCTCGGCAGCGTAACTCAGGACGGAGTGCTTACACTTTCGGGCACAGGCGAGGCAAAGGTTAGAGTTACAAGCGGAGCTGTTACCGGCGAGGCAAGCTATTTCACCTATGCCGAGCCGACATCATTCTCGCTTTATAATATCGATTCCGGTGAAAAGGTTACTTCGATAAAAGCGGCATCGGGCAGCAGCATAAGCCTCGGCGGACATGCGTATCATGGGAAAAAGTATATAAACTCGACCCCGAGCGCATATACTTGGCAGATTGATTCACAGCTTGGAACGGCTGAAAATGGTGTTATAAAGCTTACCGGCGCACCGGGAAGTATCGGAAATCTGACCGTTTGGTCGGGAAATGCAATTGTAACTGTCCCGGTAGCGATTGAGCAATCCGAAATTGCGGCAGAGCCTGCCGAGCGTTATCCTTACAATGAAACTCTTGTTTACAGCGACAAGATACAAGTTGATATGTACAGCTATAACGAGCATATAGATTTTGACAACAGCTATGTATCGGTTGACGGCGAGATATGGTCGAATAATGAGAATGTGCAGAAATACGAGGTTGATGACCGTCATGCGTTGATAGTAATTCCGGTAGATGAGAATTTTGAAAAGGGATATCATAAAATTCTTGTAAAGACGCAAACTACAGACGGATACACTTCTTTGCAGCCGGACTATGTTAAAAATTCAACCCCGGCGAACGGTTTTTCCGATACCGGGGATCATTGGGCAAGAGATGTCATTGCATATATGAACAATCAAAAGGTTGTGAACGGCAGTGACGGAAAATTCTATCCGGACAATAATATGACACGTGCCGAATTTGCTGTCATGATGTGTAACTATCTCGATATAGATGTGTCAATGTACTCCGGAAACGATATCTGTTTTGATGATAAATCCGACATTCCGTCATGGGCGCTCGATTATGTAAAGGCAGCCGCTGCGGCAGGATTTATAAGCGGCAAGCAGGACGGAGATAAGGTATTTTTTGCGCCGAGCGACAATATAACACGTGCCGAGGCGGCATCGATAATAGCACGTACGCTGCCGGACAACCTGCGAAAGGGCGGCATGAAATTTACCGATACTGCCAAAATTCCGATGTGGGCGGTCGAAAATATGCAGATAATGACCGGTGCAAAATTCATGAACGGATATCCGGACAACACAATCCGCCCGGCGGCAAATGTAACACGTGCCGAGGCGGTATCGATGCTCTATAATGTCTATTAAATGAAAGGAAACTGACAATGACTCCACAGGAACAAATAAATCAGCTCACCGAGCAGCTGAACTATCACAACAGAAAATATTATGTTGAGGATTCGCCGGAGATATCGGATTTTGAATATGACAAGATGCTGCGCGAGCTGGAGAATCTTGAAAAGGCTTATCCGGAATACGCGTCTCCCGTATCGCCGACCAAGCGTGTCGGCGGTGCGGTTTTGGACGGCTTTGCCGAGGTTGCTCATGATGTGCCGATGGAAAGTCTCCAGGACGCATTCAACAGGGAAGAAATATACGATTTTGACAAGCGCGTCAGCGGTGCGGCGAGCGATTATAAGTATGTGGTCGAGCCTAAAATAGACGGCTTGTCGGTGTCGCTGGAATATCGTGACGGCGTGTTCTTCCGCGGTTCTACGCGCGGAAACGGACTTGTGGGCGAAGATGTGACCGAGAACTTAAAAACCGTCCGCTCGATTCCGATGAAGCTTGCGGAGAATATTCCTTTTTTGGAGGTCCGCGGCGAAATTTTTATTTCAAAAGAAAATTTCAAACACATAAATGAAATGCGCGAGGCAAAGGAAGAACCTCTTTTTGCAAATCCGCGAAACGCGGCGGCAGGCTCGCTCAGACAGCTTGATTCGAAAATTGCGTCCGAAAGGAAATTGGATATATTTGTTTTCAACATTCAAAGAATAGAAGGTAAGGACATAAAAAATCACCTTGACGGTCTGATATTTTTGAAAAATCAGGGGTTTAAGGTAATACCCGATGACAGAGCGTATAATGATATCGAATCAGCATATGAGCGTGTGCTTGAAATCGGAGAGGAACGCGGCGAACTTTATTATGACATTGACGGCGCGGTTATAAAGGTGAACGATTTTGAGCAGAGAAAAAACCTTGCGTCTACAGCTAAATTTCCGCGCTGGGCAATAGCATACAAATTCCCGGCGGAACAAAAGGAAACAAAAATAGAGGATATAATTGTACAGGTGGGAAGAACCGGCGCGGTGACACCGCTTGCAATTCTAACTCCGGTTCATGTTGCGGGGACGACTGTTTCACGTGCAACGCTCCATAATTTTGATTATATTGTCGAAAAGGATATAAAAATAAACGATACAGTCGTAATTCAAAAGGCAGGAGATATAATTCCGGAGGTGGTGCGTGTCTGTACCGAGAAGCGCGACGGGACTCAAAAGGATTTTGTGATGCCGGAATATTGCAGCGAATGCGGCGCGAAAATCGTTCGAGAGGACGGAGAGGCGGCATATCGCTGCACAGGAATGAACTGCCCGGCACAGAGACTCAGACATATTATACATTTTGTTTCACGTCCTGCAATGGATATCGAGGGTCTCGGACCGTCAACAATCGAGCAGATGCTTGATAAAAAGCTGATTGAGACCGCAGCGGATTTATATACCGTTTCGGAGGAAGATGTTGCCGCATTGGATAAAATGGGTGAAAAGTCCGCAAAAAATCTTGCAAATGCACTTGAAAAATCAAAGCAAAATCCGCTGTATCGCGTGATAAATGCGCTTGGGATACGCCATATAGGCGAAAAAGGCGCAAAAATTCTTGCGTCGAAATACAAGAGCATGGATAATTTAATGGCAGCATCGTGTGAGGAACTGACCGAAATACCGGAAATTGGCGAAATTATTGCACATAGCATAATGGACTTTTTCATTCAGGAGCAGAATATAAAATTCATAGAAAAGCTGCGCTCGGCAGGCGTATCGATGGAGGATGCCGCAGCTGAGGACGATGGCAGAGAAAAAATATTCAAGGGAAAAACGTTTGTTCTTACGGGAACGCTTTCAGGATATACGCGGACAGAAGCGTCGGATATTATAGAAGCCTTGGGCGGAAAAACTTCATCATCGGTATCTAAAAAAACAAGCTATGTTTTGGCAGGCGAAGAAGCCGGCAGCAAGCTTGACAAGGCTCAAAAGCTCGGTGTTGCGATTATTTCCGAGGATGAATTCAACAATATGATAAAATGAGGGTTTGGAGTATGAATAATTCTGAAATTTTTGATTATGTAAAGCGTATCCGCGAGGAACTGCACCGCTGTCCCGAAACGGAGTTTAACGAATTTGAAACAACAAAAATTATCCGCCGCGAACTGGATAGTCTCGGGATTGAATATAAGGCTTGTACAGAAACAGGAACTTTGGCAATTATCAGCGGAGAAAAAAGCGGAAAGACCGTTCTTTTAAGAGCAGATATCGACGCATTGCCGATTAAGGAAGAAACGGATCTGCCCTTTAAGTCGCAAAATACAGGCTATATGCATGCGTGCGGACATGATGTTCACACAGCATGCCTTTTGGGCGCGGCAAAGATACTTAACGAAATAAAAGAACAAATACAAGGCAATGTCAAGCTGGCATTTCAGCCTGCCGAAGAAGGCTCTGGCGGTGCAAAGCCGATGATTGATGAGGGCGCACTCGAAAATCCGACGGTTGATGCGGCTTTTGCCATGCACGTTGAGCCGCTTGAAAAAGTAGGGAATATACAAATTAAAAACGGCGCGATAATGGCATGCCCCGATGAATTTACAATACAAATAAGCGGCATAGGAGGACACGGTTCGGCGCCTCAGCAATGCGTTGACCCGATTGCGATTTCGGCAGCTATTATAGCGGAATATCAAACAATTGTCAGAAAATCCGTAAATCCGATGATTCCTTGCGTTGTCTCGGTATGCTCGATTCACTCCGGCAGCTGCCCGAATGTGATTCCGAGCGAGGCGGTGATGGAGGGAACAGTCCGCGCACTGGATAACGAAACACGGTTTAAAATTGCGGATATACTTAAAAAAAGGGCGTGTGGCATTGCCGAAATGATGGGCGGAAAATGCAGCTTTGAATACAGAGCATTGTATCCGCCGGTTGTAAATGACGAAAAAATGAATGAAATTGTGGCTCGCGCGGCCGGAAAATTGGGTCTTGGAATTGTTAATTTGCCCTTTGCGGCAATGGCAGGCGATGATTTTTCCTATTTTGGGGAAAAAGTACCTGCGGCATATTTCAAATTGGGTGTCGGGAATGACAAGCTTCACTATCCGATTCACAGCCCAAAATTTAATGTTGACGAACAAGCATACGAAAACGGCAGCAAAATAATGGCTCAGATTGCACTGGAATATTTAAACAGTTGACAATAATATAATTATGTAAACAAGGCGGCGCGGTGTGAAAAATATGCCGCGCATTTTAAATTTTCCGATATCTGAAATATATGATGTCATGTCTTGGGAAATAAATCTGTTTTTTTATTTTGCGCTGCCGAACGGCGGCGGAACGGAGGAGAAATGTTTATTAAAAATCCGAATTTGCCCGATAAAAAAGTAAATGCTGTGCTGATTGATTATCGCGCTGAAAAGGCAGCTGCGGCACTTCGAAAGCTTGGAATAGAAGTTTTTGTCACTCCAAGGCTTGACATAGCATATCCTGCGGTAAGCGGACATCCCGACATGCTTTTTCATCAGCTCGATGAAAATTGTGCAGCGGTTGTGCCTGCGGCTTTGGAGTATTTTAAAGAAATGTTTCCTGACTGCGAAATTTTTGCGGGGGGAGCTATAGCCGACACATATCCCGGGGATATTGCATATAATATAGCGCGGCTGGGTAAGCTGGCATTTCACAATAAAAAATATACCGACAAAAAAATATATGAATATTATGCACGAAACGGTATCAGACTAATCAATACAGCACAGGGATATACAAAATGCTCAATATGCATTGTTTCCGAAAATGCGATTATAACAGCCGACAGAAAGCTTGCGCGGCTTGCCGGGGGAAATGGTTTGGACGCTCTTTTAATCGGCAGCGGAAATATCCGATTAAAGGATTTTCCGTACGGATTTATCGGCGGCGCTGCCGGACTTATTTCCAAGGAAATTTTGGCATTTAACGGAGATATAACGCAGCACCCCGACTATCGCAAAATAAAGCATTTTTGTGCCCGTCATGGCGTTGAGACTTTGCCTCTTCATTCCGATGTGCTTGAAGATATCGGCTCAATAATTCCCGTAAAATAGCCGAAAGGAGAGTGAGCGAGTGCAAAAAAGCATTCAAATCGATGATTTTGGCACAAAAAATATTATCCGTTCCGATTCTGATTTTTTTATTTTTGTCAACGAGCTTGTTAATATTATAACAAACAAATATGAAAGCAATATGATAACATCATTGGTGAAAAACAATTATGAATTTCTTTCGCCGTCCGAGCAGATTTTGATAGAAAAAAACAGTAAATGCAAGCTTAATGAGCATCGCTTTGAAATACAAAAATATATATTCGATAAAATGGCAGCATTTATCAGAAATGAAGAACGAATAAATCTGAGAGGATTTGTTTTGTTTAGACTGAAAGAATACACTCGGAAAATTGAAACTGCGGTAGAAGAAGCGGTAGGCGAATTTATTTCCGAGTGTGAATATGATGAACTTATATCCGGTCTTATATTGTATATCGAACTTCAGCCGCCTATGGCTGAGGTTTTAAATATAATCAGACTGACGGATAAATATGTTCTGACTGATGAAAATAATCGGGAAGTTTTGACCCTCTCGCAATTTGACGATGTTTTGCTTGACGCACTTTTGACATTGTCACCCGGGAGGTTACAGATATATAATCCGCAAAATTTCCCGAACAAAAAGCTGTTGGATACAATAAAAAGAATATTCGGAAATCGCGTTATGCTGATTAACGATGTATAACTAAATTACATTCCCCGGGAAATAATTGAGGGTGCAGGGAAGATTTTAAATTTTCCATGCACTTTTTTGTCAGCACAAAACAATGCATACAATTGCGAAAAATTATTTATTAAGATTTTTATTGACAAAACTTGATGAGATGATTATAATAGTATATAAATTTAGATGACGAATGGGGGATAAGCCATGAAGTTTTCGAGCAGGGGGTTTGCTTATGATGCATTACTTGCAAGCAACTTCCGACTATCCGTCGGAAAGCTGTTTCAAGTTTCGGAAATTTCGGTAATACGAGGCGGCGAAATAGGCGAACATATACAATATTGCGATGAAATAACCTATGCAATATCGGGCAGCGCAAAAATTTATTCCGGTGACAGCTGCGATGAAATTCATTCGGGTCAGATTCATTACATAAAAGCAGGTCCCATGCATAAAATTATTGCGGACAGTGATTCGAATTTCAATTATATATGCATAGGATTTTCACCGGATTCGACAAATTCCGACATCAAATCTTTTACTGATATGCGCAAAGAAACAGATTTTTTCATTAAGACGGATGACGGCAGCATAAGAAACCTTGCCATGATGCT
The DNA here is from genome assembly GCA_934486735.1 of uncultured Clostridia bacterium. Classification (GTDB taxonomy): domain Bacteria; phylum Bacillota; class Clostridia; order UBA1381; family UBA1381; genus CAKSQL01. The sequence continues at coordinate 27,792 of CAKSQL010000006.1, forward strand.
TTTAAACGAATTTTATATTCATGACAGCGCAGGCAGAGCTATGATTGAAGCGCATCTCCTGCAAATTTTAATTTCTGCCGCACGAATTTATCGCGGGAACTTAAGTTATATCGATAAGCAGAGTGTATCTACATCGAATTATGCGGTGTATAACGCACTCAGATATATTGACAGGGAATATATGCACATAACCGGTGTGCAGGATGTGGCAAAGACTTTATCCTACAGCGCTTGCTATCTGTCACATATATTTTCCGAAAAGGTTGGCATGAGTGTAAAGGAATATATAATAAAAAAGAAACTTACCGTTGCGGCAGAGATGCTTGTATTGGACAAACTGAGTATAGAGGAAATTTCGGAATATTTAAATTTTAATTCGGCACATACTTTTAGGCAAGCTTTCAAAAGGATATATTCTGTCAATCCGAGCGAATACAGAAAAGTTAACAGCAAATTTTAGACGGTATAATAACAAAATCCTATATTGATTTTTTTTGCGGCATCTGATATAGTAATATTAAACAAATACAAATGGAGAATTACTACAGGCGTAAAAAACAGAAACAATATTGAAAATATTTTGGAAAGCATGAAACTTTTGGACAGTTTGTATGTTTCCACAGAAAAAAGAAAGGAATTTGAGCTTTAATGAAAACAATCGGATTTGTTGATTATTATATAAGTGAATGGCACGCCAATAATTATCCGCAGTGGATAAAAGACGTCTGTGCCGAGTCGGGCAGAAACTTTGAAGTGAAATATGTTTGGGCAGAAAAGTACATATCACCGGTAGATGGAAGAAATACCGATGAATGGTGTGCTGAATACGGCTGCGAAAAATGTGAAACGCTCGCCGAACTTTGCCAAAAATGCGATTATATAATGGTTTTGTCCCCTTCGAATCCCGAAAAACATCTTAAATATGCAGAAGAAGTTTTGAAGTATGGGAAGAACACATATATAGACAAGACATTTGCACCGGATTTTGAAACAGCAAAAATGATTTTCGATATTGCTCAAAAGTATGGCACAAGATTCTTTTCAACATCGGCACTCAGATATGCCGATGAATTAGAGGATTTAAAATCTGAAAATGCCATCATTCTCGGCAGCGGAGGAAATATAGAGGAATATATCATACATCAAATTGAAATGGCTGTGAATGTGACCGGCGAGAAACCTATGTCATTGAAGCTTGAACAGCAGGGCAAGCAGTATATATGTCATATCGCCTTTGAAAATAAAAAAAGAGCCGTGTTGATATATGGCGAACAAATTCCATATGCAATATGTGTTGAAGATGAAAACGGCAATTCGGTATATCGCACAATTGAATCGTCATTTTTTAAAAATATGATTTCCGACATATTGCGCTTTTTTGAAAACGGAGAATACTCATTTGATATAGCGCAAACACTGGATGTTATGAAAATCCGCACCGGGGTTATAGAGGCTCTCGGCAAAAATGAAGAGTGGATTACGCTTTAACCGCGCCGAAAAAAAGCCGATGATGAATAAAGAACTTTCTATGAGCCACCTTTAAAAAGTTTGACTTTTTAAAGGTGGCTTTTCGTTATTCGGCTATCGGAAGCAGCACGCGCGTTATGAATTTATTGGGGTCTTTGTGCTGCGGAGGTCCCTCCAGATAGACATGGCGGCATTTTCCGGAGAGATTTATATTGTTTTCTTTTGCATATTCAATAAGCTTTTCGCGGACGGACGGAAGCTCTTCATAAGCCCCATGGTGATATGCCGAAACCGCTTCAAACGCGGGGAAGTGTACTATATTTGCGCCCTTACTGTCGGACGGAACAGCAACATAATATGACACCTCGTCGGGACTGTCAAGCGGAAATTCAATGCAATACATTCGCTTTGTTGTATCGGTTCCGTAATTATGCATAGCTTCAAGAGCCGTATCTCTCAGCAGATTGCTTTTTTCAGCGATAGATGCCGCTTTATATGTCCGTCCGAAAAATGTTTGTGCTTCTATATGAGTTTTCGAAATTATATTTTGAGTCTTATTGGTACGTTCGTACAGATGTTCTATGTTCAAATTCAACTCATCGCGCAGCAGTTCCAGTCTTTTTATCAATGGCTGAAGGTCTGTAGCGTCATTGAGATAGTCTCGGATTTCGTCTAGTGAAAGCCCGAGATTTTGAAAAATGCGAATGGTTCGTATTCGGGTGAATGTATCAATTGAATAATATCTGTTGCCGGTAGAACCCTCTTTCATATCCGGCTTTATAAGTCCTTTGTTTTCGTAGTTTAATATAATTTTGCGCGTAATATTTATGGATTTTGCAATTTCGCCTATAGAAAACAGATTCTCGTGATTTTTCATTTTTACAACCTTTCACAAAAAAAAATTAAAATTTTACAAAAAAAGACTTGCATCGTCCATTAATGGACGGTGTATAATAATTATAGCATATAACATTATAGGTGTCAAGATGCTAAAAGGGGGAATTGATTTGGATTTTAAAAGCTATTGTGAAAAGGAAGGGAAGTATTATCTTCTTGAAGAATGGGATAATGATAAAAACAAAGCTTTTACGCCCGAAACAATCAACCATTGCAGCAGCTTGCCGGTATGGTGGAAATGTGCAAGGGGGCATTCGTGGCAGACGCAGCTGAAAAGCCGTTCGACCAGTATGACGAGATGTCCGAGATGCAACGAGGAAAAACTCGCAAAGAAAAGAGACAACAAAGAAAGAGAATTCAGAAAAGAGGAATTGAAATGAAAAGATTTTTAAGCTCACTGCTTGTGCTGCTTACGTCATTGGGCTTGACAGCATTTGCCGCCGGCATAAAGGACGGCTGTGAGGCATATGTACTTGTGGGCAGCATAAATGTCACACAAAATCCGTCGGTGTCATCGCGCTCGATTGCCGCACTGTACAAGGGTGAAAGGGTGACGGTTTTGGAAGCATACTTAAATGGCATAGACCAAAAGACCGAAAATTTCCACAAGGTTCAGCTTGATGACGGCAAAATCGGATATTTGTACGCCTATGCAAACAGAAAAGATACGCTCGAGTCGGCAGACGATGTTAATGAAAGATACGCAGAGGCGGCAAAAACGGCTGACCCTAAGTATCAGCATGCAATAAATATGTATGTCCTTTCCGATTATATATACGGCGGAAAGAAAACAACCGAGGGCAAAGAGCTGAATTTTTACGCAAAGGTTCCGACCGAGTGGGTAAGGCACGAACGCCCCGAGTCGCTGCCGCTGGTGGGAAAAGGAATCCTGCATATTGGAGATGAGGGAAAAATCGGTTCTGTAAAGGCGTCGTTTTATCCGGGTAATCCGCCGATCAACTACCATTCAAAGAGATTGGATGAGCTTAAAGTAATAGGATACGATCCTCCTTTTGCGGAAAATTCAAGAACGGAAGCAAATGCAAACACAGCTTTTTATGCCGGTGTGGGAAGTGTATTTGACGTTGTTGCGTATAACGAAAACTGGGTTGCTGTATGGAGCATGGGCGGTGTTGACGAATCGCGCGGAACAATCAGACAGTGCGGAGAAAAGGACGGTACTGCTTTCACAAGCTGGAAGCCGGCTGTATATTTTGTGCCGAGAAAGAATTGTTACATTTTGGATATTAACAACCAGGTGACAACACCTCCGCAAATTGAAGCCATAGGAAAGGTAACGGCTCCGCTGCTGGTAAAAACAACTCCGGATGAGACTGATTTTGTAAAATCGGGTGTTTACAAGATAAACCAGTCTGTTCAGATAGTTGATTCACAGCCGCAGAACGGTCATTACAAAATTTATTATGAACATGGTTTGTATTATGTCAATGCCAAGTATGTCAACATACAGTACACAAATACCCCAAAACCGTCAATTACATACACAGCGAAAGCAAATGCCGAGAGTGATATTTTGGACGGAGCTTCGGTTGTGGGCGCAGTTAAGCAAGGCACTGTAATCGATGTTATGGAAAAGGATTATGACGGAACAAATTCAAAAATCTGGTTTAATTCGAAAGAATGCTATATTCCGACAAGCAAGCTGAGTGATTTTGTAAAAACTCCGTCAGCATCGGGTATAGCACAGCTCGGCGCTCCGATAGGAGTCCTTGCGGTAGATTCGCCATGGAGTGCATACGGTGCGCTGGCATATACAAAAGATGGCTATGAGGCTTTGAAAGAGGAAATGTACAACAATCCGTACTATGTGAGCGGCACGCTCAAGCATCATACGGACAGCGACGAATTAAGCATTTTGCAGGAGGGGGACTGGGCGAATGTATATAAAATTGAGGACTATTCGTACGCGCCCGATCCGGACTATCCCGACGAAATAGAAACGGGAAAGGTGTACACCGTTCTTTATGACGGAAATGTTCGTTACATTGTCCAGGATGATGAGCAGTATGCGGCATTTAATTATTACCCTGGCAATGATTTCAGCAAAACATCTGTTGCAAAGACACAGCCTGTTTGCATAGAGGGTAACAGATATAACGCCGTTGCATATAATATTGACGACAATAACTATTTCAAGCTTCGCGATATTGCTCAAATGCTCAGCGGAACAATCAAAACGTTTGATATTAAGTACGATGCGGCAACAAATTCGATTGACATGTTAAGCTTTTTCGACTACACTTCGGCAGGCGGCGAATTGACACCGGGAGACGGTGCTGAAAGAAAGGCTGTTTCGTCATCGGCATTTTTGACACTTGACGGAGTGCCTATTCAGGCAACATGTTATAATATTGATGGAAACAACTACTTCAAGCTTCGTGATATAACCGATGCACTGGATTGCCGGGTTGATTGGGAAAAAGCAAACCAAACAATTTGGGTAATACCGGGCATGTCCGCATATGACGATCCGGATGCAATCGTAGGCTGATAAAATTGTTATTTCGGGGAGAAAGGTTTTATATATAATATACTCCGATTACAGCTTCGCTTTTAAAGCTGTAATCGGAGTATATTTTTTTCATTATTGCGTACGCAATAATGAAAAATGCTGCTTATTTTCGAATCGGCTTTCCGAATGCCGGGCAAATAATCCGACGGTCGAAAAGTCTTTTTTGTCCGCAGGTGTGGATTTTATATTTTAGCGTTAATATACTTATTCACAGTCATGCCGAATGTCTTTTTAAAGGTTCGCATAAAGCTGTTGGGTGGAATTACTATAATGTCATCAAACTGTACCGATAAGCAAAAATCGGCAGCGTTGTATGTGGCTCATCAGCTGGGAACTATACTTTTCGGCTATAAAATGATGACAGACACAAGCGGTGTGGATACAATTGACGAGTCAAGACTTGAAAGTGTCAGCGCAACAGTGAAAGCAAAAGAGGATGCAGTTATAGGCGGCAGCTTGACATATGCAAATTCAATGCTTGCGATAGCGAGAAAATACGTTGATTTTGCAAAAGATGTTAAGGGAACTCAAGGGATTTCGGAATACAAGAATGCAATTGTAAGCGCATATATTACAATAGCTGAAAAAATTCTTGATATGGCAGAAAGCTTTGCAGAAATCGAAACGATAACAGCAGATAAGCTTTTAATTCAGGTACCTGTGCTGGAAACTCCGCTTGAAACAAGCAGCCTGGCTATGTACAACAGCGGAACGATAAATGTTTCGGTTTATAACTATGGCAATGTTGATATAAGCAACGGAACGCTGACTCTTCTCAACAAAAACGGAACTGTTATGGCAGCAGCTGTCGACTTCACCTGTAAAGCAGGCGAAACAACTGTTGTCAACCTGAGCTATAACAGAGGCTTGAAGTCTCAGCTGCAATCATATACAAAGGGTTCGTATACCCAGTATTATGCTACAGCTGTTGTGAAAGAGGACGGAAACGAAGTAAAGAATACTCTTATTCCGCTTAATGCCGATGCAGGAGACGGATTGTTCAAAGAATAGCGAAATAGTACAGGTTTTGTAAAAAATCCGAAAAAAACAAATAAAACACTACCAAAGCACTTCAATTTGTGATATAATATAAATATCATAAATTGAAGTGCTTTTTTAAATATCACGAAAGAGGGAGAACAGAATGAAATATTTAATTGTTGTTGATATGCAGACGGATTTTATAACCGGGAGTCTGGGCAGCGATGCAGCGGAGGCGATAGTGTCTGCGGTGGTCGATAAGGTAAAGAAATTTGACGGAAATGTTATTTTTACAAGGGACACACATTTTGAAGATTATTTACAGACACAGGAAGGCAGGAATCTCCCTGTGGAGCATTGCATAAAGAATACCGACGGCTGGCAGATATGCGATGAATTGAAACCGTACGCAAATATTGTGGTTGATAAAGTAACATTCGGAAGTATTGATTTGCCGGATATAATAAAAAACTTTGGAGAAAATATAGAAAAAATAGAATTATGCGGACTTTGTACAGACATATGTGTGATTTCAAATGCTATGATTTTAAAGGCTGCATTTCCGGAAGTGCCGATTGCGGTTGACTCTGAGTGCTGTGCGGGAGTCAGCAAGGAAAATCATAATACGGCACTGGATGCGATGCGTGCAGTGCAGATTGAAGTAATATAATCAAAAACCGAAATTTCATAAAAAAGAGGAGGTGCCGGCGCTTTGGAACGAACATATTTATGCATAGATTTAAAGAGTTTTTATGCCTCGGTTGAATGTGTCGAAAGAAATTTGAATCCGCTGACGACAAATCTTGTGGTGGCGGATGAAGGACGTACCGAAAAGACAATATGTCTTGCAGTAACGCCAAGCTTAAAAGCATATGGGATTCCGGGCAGAGCAAGGCTGTTTGAAGTTATACAAAAAGTAAAAAGTGTTAATGCAGTGCGAAGAAGTAAGGCACCGAACCGCAAATTTACGAAAAAGTCGTACGATGCCACTCAATTAGACTTAAATCCGGCTTTTGAGCTTGATTATATTATTGCCAAACCGAGAATGGCATATTATATGGAGTATTCTTCAAAAATATATGAAATATATCTTAAATATGTATCAAGCGAAGATATACTTGTTTATTCCATTGATGAAGTCTTTATGGATATAACAAACTACCTCCATGCAAGCAGGAAAAAGCCTGTCGATTTTGCAAGAGCAATTATCCGAGATGTCCTTGACAAGACAGGAATAACCGCAACGGCGGGAATAGGTACAAATATGTACCTTGCAAAAATTGCAATGGATATAACTGCGAAGAAAATGCAGCCGGATAAATATGGCGTAAGAATCGCAGAGCTTGACGAAATGAGCTATCGCAGGCAGCTTTGGGGACACAGACCGCTTACCGATTTTTGGAGGGTGGGAAAAGGATATTCAAAAAAACTTGAAGAAAGCAGAATTTTTACAATGGGGGATGTGGCGCGCACATCTTTAAACCCGTATGGCAGAAAAAAGCTGAAAAAGCTTTTCGGAATAAATGCAAAAATGCTTATTGACCACGCCTGGGGTTATGAGCCTTGCCTGATTGCGGACGCAAAGGCATACACGCCCGAGAACAAGAGTATAAGCACGGGACAGGTATTGCATTGCGCATACGATTTTGACAAAACAAGGATTATTGTTTGGGAAATGCTTGAATTGCTGTCTCTTGATTTGGTCGAAAAGAGACTTGTGACCAATCAAATTGTACTGACAATAGGATATGACAAAGAAAACTTAACCAATTCCAAAATCCGATATAAAGGTGAGATTGCAAGTGACAGATACGGCAGACAAATCCCCAAGCATGCACACGGTACGGCGAATATAGACAGATATACTTCATCTGCAAGATTGATAATCTCGGCGGCACTGAAGCTTTATGATAACATCGTCGGCAGAAATATGCTGATAAGACGAATCACAATCTCGGCAAACAATCTTGTGCCGGAGGAGAGCGTCGCGGAACACAAACATTATGAACAGCTTGATTTGTTCTCGGATTATAGTGAAATGGAGACGGAAAGGGAAAAAGAGGAAAAAGAATTAAAAAAGGAAAGAAAAATACAGGAAGCCATTATAGATATAAAACAGCGATACGGTAAAAATTCTATAATAAAGGGCGCAAATCTGCAAAAGGGCGCTACAACAATAGAACGCAATAAAAGTATTGGCGGACATAAGGCATGAGAGGGGAATGCAAGGTGAATAATTTTGAATATGATGACATATTGAATATGGAATATCCCAATCCTGAAATTGAGAAAGATTTCCCGGATAGAATATTGAGAGAAGCCCAGTTTGCTCCTTTTGCGGCGCTTACAGGCTACAATGACGCAATTTCCGAAACGGCAAGACAGACGGACGGCAGGACGGAACTTGATGAATATGAACTTGAAAAGCTGAACGGTAAATTGCAATATCTGAAAAATGCCGATGACGCATATGAAGCCGTTATAACGTATTTCGTTTCGGATAAAAAGAAATCCGGAGGAAAATATGTTTCAAAAAACGGCATCGTTATTAAAGTACGCGAATATGAAAGAGACGTTGTTATGGATGACGGGACTAAAATACCGATTGACGATATATTTTCCATAGACGGCGGCGTATTCGATGAAATCGAGGAAATGTAAACGGCAATCTGTTTTTTTTGTAAAGCTGAAAGAAATATACGCAGCCGTGCCGGCAGAGCAGCAGGTGTCCTTTATGGAAAGGAGTATATTGTCCTTGCCGGTGTTTTTTTGAACTGTCGGCAAATAAACTCAAGTTCCCGAATGCTTTTGATTTTTTCTGAATTCGCTTGGTGTTGTATCCGTATATCGTTTAAAGACTGCAGAAAAGTAACATTCATTTTCGTATCCTATCATTTTTGAAATTTCATTTATGGACAGAGCGGTACTTGCAAGAAGCTTTTTAGCGTGTTGTATTCTTATTTCGTTCAATTCATCGGAAAGTGTTTTCCCTGTTTCCTTTTTAAATATTCTTGCCAAATGGCGATAGCTGAAGGATAGCTTTTTAGCGATATCATTCATTGAAATTTGTTTTCCGTAATATCTGTTTATATATTCGATAGCTTTTTCGGAAATTTGCTTCTGAGTATAAGAGGTCTGGGTGCATGTGGAAAGCAGCTCATATATTTGACCGAAAAACAAAACAGGCATTATGCATGGATTAATCTGCCTGTTCGCAAGCTTTGATAAATCAAAGCTGCGCGGCTTAACCTCTGCGCAAAAAGCGTTATTTATATTTACAAAATCATTTGACTCCCACTCAGAGGATTGGGCGACCGAAAAATAAAGAGCGAAGAAAGCTGCACCATCGGAGTATATTTCATGGCTTTGCCGCGGAGGGATTAAAACAAATTTTTTCTGCGGAACCGTAATTGTATAACCGCTCAAAAAGATGCTTATATCGTTCGACAGTACATAATAAAAGGAAAAGCCGTCCGATGTTATTTTGTTTTTTCTGTTTTTTCTTTTTAAATCCGAATCAGTTATTTTATATATAATATCGTTAAAAAGAATATTTTTACCGGTCATTGTTTTTAAGGCGGAAAAGATATTTTCAAGTTCTTTATCCATTTTTTCCTCCGTTTTTCTCAAGTTTTGAATTATATCAATAATTTTATTTTCTGTTGAGATTTCTGAAATTTGCAGGTGAAACATACACAGTTTTTTTAAACAAATTAGAAAAATAAGATTCATTTTCATAGCCGACCCGGCGTGCGATATCTTTTACAGGTAAATCGGTTGACAGCAGGAGTTTTTTTGAATTGTCGATTCGTGTTTTTTTCAGAGCATCCATAATTGACAGTCCGTATCTTTGCCGATATAAGCGGGACAGATGCCGCACACTGATATGAAGAGAATCGGCTAAATCTTGCAGATGAACAGCTGATGCATAATTTGTGTTTATATATTCGTTTACACGTCCGGTAATATCGGAAGCATCCTGCTTTTTGTGAACATCCGTTTTTTCGAGACCTTTCCATATATCGGAAAGACCTAAGAAATATGATATGAAATCAGCTTGATAATTCACAGAACATTCTTTGGTGTCCAACGATAAAAAATCTGAATGAAACGGGTAAGGATGCGGCTTAAAATAATCGGACAACATATCATAGATGCCGATGTCTCCGCTGTTATCCTGCTTTTCGATGCGGAACAAAATTGCTATATCGGTGTATCCGAAATCCGTATAATGATCATGCAGGCAAAACGGCGGCACAAGGAAAGTACTTCCTGCATTTGCTGTAAATATCTCATCTTCAAACAGTGTTTCGACATGGTTTTCCAGTATATAATTCAATTCAAAGTAGGAATGGACATGCATGTCGGAAGTACTTTTGGGCGCATGAGTGCATAAAATCACATCAAGAAAGTTGAAAACGGTATTATCAAACAGCAGCGGCTCATTTAATAAGGTTGTAAGTTGTTCAAAGAATGAATTTATTTCCAACGAATCCATGTACAGTCCTCCATTGAAGTATTTAATTACATAATAACATATATTTTTTTCAAAGTCAATAAAAATGCAATTTAGGGCATAATTTTGATGATTTTGTCTGAAATTTATAAGAATATTATTTATATGGCATAAAATTATAGCATATTGTCCGAAAAATTTATTTACTTTTTAAATCGTATTGACTATAATTAAAGCATAATACAAATTCTAAATTTTATGCAAAAGGAAAGGAATAAAAAAATGGTTAACGGATTGGAAAGCAGTTTGCACAGCATTGCACAATTATCAAATGCAAAGACATATTCAGTGTGTCCCGAAAATTTCACCGGCGAAAAAGGAAAGGCGGCAATGGCGACGGAGGGAACAGGAAAGGAGCAATCATCGGAATTGGGTCTCGGCTGGAAAGTATCCCCCTCGGTTTTGATAGCACCGGGCACTGTTTTTGAAATGGCAAATATAAGCGGAATGGGCGCTGTAAAGCATATTTGGATGACCGATTCCGCGCTGTTTAATCGTTCTTTGATAATAAGAATGTATTGGGACGGAAGCGATATACCATCGGTTGAGGTCCCGGCAGGAGATTTTTTTGCAAGTGCGTACTATAAAAAATATGCACAGCTTTCATCTCTGGCAGTTTGCGTAAATCCGAAAAACGGACTTAACTGTTATTGGGAAATGCCTTTTAAAAAATCGGCAAGAATAACCCTGGAGAATATATCGGATGAAGAAATATATGTATATTATCAAATAGACTATATTATAACCGAGCTGCCGAAGGACAGTGCATATTTTCATGCACAATTCAGAAGAAACAATCCGCTTAAATATATGGATGTACATACAATTCTCGACGGCATAGAGGGTAAGGGTCAATATGTAGGAACATATTTGTTCTGGGGAGTGAACAGCAATCTCTGGTGGGGAGAGGGCGAGCTTAAATTCTATTTGGACGGCGACAAGGACTTCCCGACCATATGCACAACAGGAACGGAGGACTATTTCGGAGGGTCGTACAATTTTGATGACAACGGAAAATATGTGGAGTACTGTACACCATATTCAGGCATGCCGATGGTTGTTCGCCCGGACGGACTTTATGAAGCACAGCAAAGATTTTCGCTTTACAGATGGCATATAGCGGATCCGATATATTTTGAAAAGGATATTAAAATAACACTTCAGGCTCTGGGTTGGAGAAACGGATATAAAAAATATCATCCGCTTCAGGACGATATTTCATCTGTTGCATATTGGTATCAGGACGGCATAAACCAAAATCCCGTAAAGCTTCCATGCAGGACGGAACTGGAGTTGATTTAAAAATAAAGCTCTTAAAAACTTAAAGAAAAGGAGAGACGCGATTTATGAAAAAAAGGCTTGTAAGTATATTGTATGCCGCGATATTTATTTTTAATTTTACCGCGCCCGGAGGATTGAATTTGTTTGCCGGAAAAACGGTTTTTGCAGCCGATGCGGTCCGAAACATTGAAGCGGACACGCAGTGGTATCAAAGCACGGAAAATAAATTTTCAATCAAAACTGCTGAAGAGTTGGCAGGGCTGGCAGAGCTTGTGAACAGCGGCGTCACATTTCTGAACAAAACGGTTGAGCTTGAATCGGACATTATTTTAAACGACGGGGATTTGATTTATTCCGACGGTAATTATTCGTTTTCGGGCGGAACGACGAATGAATGGATACCGATAGGAACGTATCAGGGAAGTTCGTCAAAAGGATTCCGGGGCACGTTTAACGGAAACGGTCACATCGTAAGCGGAATGTACATAAAAGGCTCCGAACAATATAAAGGACTTTTCGGCATAAGCGGAGGCTGTACTATTGACGGAGTCAGGCTCAAAAATTCAATCATAATTTCGGAAAATGATTCGGTGATCGGCGGATTGATTTCGGGAGTACAAGAAAATATCGGAAGTACCGTAACTATTAGTGTAACTAACTGCAGTGCGGATGTGATAATATCTGATGCGGTATCCGAAAGCACAACAGCCGGAGGAATCATCGGCAGCGGATATACAAGAATTGCAAGCAGAAATATCACAATAAATGTCTCGGACAGCTGCTTTATGGGACAAATCATACTCAACGGAACAGGCACAACAGCAGGTGGAATTATCGGAAAAGCTGCAAGAAAGGGCAATATTTCGGGCTGCTATAATTCAGGAGTGATTGAGGCAGGAGCAAATTCCGCCGGGATATGCGCAGCTGCGAGAGATTTTACAAGTATCAGCAAATGCTTTAACAGCGGCGATATCAAGTCGAATACGTATGCCGGCGGAATCACAGGGAATTCCGACTCCGATAACTCAATCGGTTATTCGTATAATGTCGGAAAAATAACCGGCAAGGAGGGATGCGGAGGAATAACTGCAAACAATCCGAGGCTCAATCCGGAAAAATATATAAACAATTATTATTTGAACGAAAGTGCGGCATATGCATATAAGGATGCAAATTCGGAGGAGGTAAGTGTTTCCGAAAAAGCTGAAAGTGTTCAAAAGGAGTTTATGAAATCAAAGGAATTTGTAAACAAACTGAACGCAGACGGAGAAGAAAGCTTTATTTTTGCGGATGACGGAAACGGTGACGGCTATCCGCTGCTTAAAAAGATATACTACAGTGAACTGTACCGCGGCAAATACACTGTAACATCTCCCATAGTAAGAGGAAATATGACTATCGGCGGAACGCTTAAAGCAGAGTACGAAGCAAGCGGAGATGAAAATGCTATAAAACTCATAAAAACAAAATGGTATATTTCGGAAAGCGAAAACGGGACATTTAAGCATTTATCGGATTCTGACAGTGTTGGCGTTACAGAGGATATTTTTAATAAATATGTCAAGGCGGTTCTTGAACTGCCGATGGGAGAAAAGCTTGAAAGCAATGTCTTTCGCATTTGTGATTCGGAATTTGAAGGAAAACTGAGCAGCGTTTCTATAAGAGGTATTTTAAATGCCGGACAGCCGCTTACATTCAGCTATACGGGTACGGGTGTAACCGACAGCGATATAATAAAGCAAGCATGGTATATCTGCGATTCCGAAAGCGGAAACTTCACACTTTGCACAACAGATAAAAAGTGCCTGACAAAGGACATGGAAAACGACAGATATTATAAGCTGGAGCTTACATTAAGAAACGGAAACACATATATGTCCCCGGTTGTAAAGGTGAATAAAATGCTGTACAGTGATTGGGATTATCCGACAGACACCTGTCTTCCGGCATTAAAAGAGGCAAGAAAGGACACAAATGAAGAATATAAATTTGTTGTAGACGGACAAGAGTTTGTTTTACTTGATTGCTTTGAAGAAGCTGACACGATGAGATACAAGGTTATGGCGGAGTGTACATATGGTATATATAAACTTTCCTCACTTCCGATTGACATGATTCTTGCACAGCTGCCGGAGGAAATAGCAGCTGCAATAGAAAAAGATGCTCATTTTAACGGAAGCTTTACCGGCTGGATGTCTTATCAGAATACCATGACAGGAATAGGCTGCCCGAGCGTGAAGGATTTGACCGACTATAAAGATATCATAGGAGTTAAAACCTATAATATTGACAGATATAATAAAAACGGAGCGGTTCCCGTGATATTCGGAACGAACAGTATGTCAAAAAAGACAGGCTCTATCTGCTACGCTGTAGGCGTTGATAAAAACGGTGAAGTGACTGTTAATGACGAATGCAACTGCTTTGATGATGCTGCCGCCGAATTGAGACCTGTTTTTTATCTTGACAAGGATTTTTTTAAAAATTCAAAAACTCTTGACACGTCAGTAATCGGTGAAAAGGTTTTGGAGGCAATCCGCAACAACAATGACAAAGAAGAAATGATGGAAAGTTATAATCGAAAAACAGTTGAAAACATTTTCGGTTATAAGCCGGATTATGAGATAAAGAGCATTACATGCACAGACACATCGGGAAACGAAACGGAAAATATTAATTCTTTAGACTTTATTGTGAATGTAAATGTTTTATCGAATGTCAAAAATAAAAAAGCAAGGCTTCTTGTATATTTTTATGATAATAATAAGCTCATAAAAGCGGCATCGGCAGATTTTTCATTGCCGCAGAATGCGGAAAAGGTCATAAAAGTGCCGATAAGCAATTTTACCGGCAGCGGCAATGTGCAGCTTTTTGCGGCAGTTCTTGCGGGAGCGGACAAACTATTGCCGGTTATTGAACAGAAGAAGTTTTAAAATGTATCTGAAGCTGATTCTTCAGAGAAAGGAGTTTGTGAGCGTATAGATGAAAAAGAAGTTTTTGGTTTTAACAATAATCTCTCTTTTTATGATTTTTACAAGCACGCACGCACAGCAGATAGGCGGAATGAAGGATATAAAGGTTACCGATAAAACTGTTAACGTATCCTTTGATGTACCCGAGCTTTATAAAGCATGGAGCGTGCCTGATTCATACAGAAAATCAGACTACCCGTATACTGTTACAATATCTTCGGGAAGCGATAAAACAGAGTACTTTAACATTCAGGGGCATTGCGGCGAAAAGGACTATGAGAAGCATCAGGTGATTGTCGGAGCCGGGGCAACGGTCAGCTTCGATTTTAACATGACAGAACTTTTGAAAGGATATCAGACTATTAAAATAGAAGTGACTTCAAGCGACGGAAAAAGCGTTGCGGCATTCGTGAAAAACATTCATATTTTGCCGCCGCTTAACAATGCGTTTCTGGAGGAATATACTAGAAAAATAGGAATATCCGGTGCTATGGCGGTGTCTGAGGCAGACGATGTGACTCAGCTGAGAACACACAGAATACCATTTGACGCATGGGCTGTTTTTGAACCGTCAAAAGGCAAGTACAACATAGGCAATGATGATAATTTTGCAAATGCGGAAAAAATAAAATCCGATCTTGTTGTGCTTATGGCGTATAACAATCCTATCTACAGCGGAAGTGCGTCAATTAATAAGGGACTTAATACCAAAGAAGAATTTGACGCATTCGCAAATTATGCAAAGGCGATACAATCAAAATATTCTAATAGTACAAGAATTAAATATTGGGAGGTTTTCAATGAGCCGAACGGAATGTGGCTGCCGAGAAATACTACCGATTATGCATATTTGGGCGAGGTTGTAAAGCGCGAGCTTACAAAGAGTAATCCGAAAGAAAAAACTGCAATCGGTTCGGTTGCGAACGGAGATTTTTCGTATGTTGAAGAAAGTCTTGAAGCAGGATTGTGGCCGAACATGGATGCGGTTGCAAACCATCCGTACATTCGTCCGACGCTTGTTGACGAACTGTATCACTATTGTCTTTCGGGCATGACAAAGGTTATAACAAAATTCGGGGGTTGGAAAGAACAAATTATAACAGAGGTCGGCTGGCCGACGCAGACTTCGGGCGTCAGCAAGGAGCAAGCGGCGATAGAGCTTGTTAAGCAGGTTATTGTTGCGGATTATTACGACATTGCCATCAACCAATATTACATGAATGCCGATGTTGCAGGAAGAACCGAAGAGGATACGGAAGGAAATTTCGGAGTATTTTTTTCACGCGACAACGAATTTAAGCCGTCGGCATATTCTATCAGCAATTTGGGATATGAAACGGTTGGAGCGGTATTCCTCGGCAAAATGATGTTCAGTGATAAGGATATAGAGGCATATCTTTATGCGAGAGATGATAAAATCACATGTGTTATATGGTCCAAGGCGGGAGAAAAAACAGTATCATTTGAGGGAGAAAGACTAACTGCAAGCGATATGAACGGAAATCCTGCGGGAGAAGGCAACAGCTTCACAATAGGAGAAAAACCGATCTATCTGCATGGCGTCGATAAAAAGCATATAGCAAATTCACTGTCCGAAAATATAAAAGCATATCTCGATTTGTATTTTAAGGATTGCTTTAATGACAGCCAAGATAAAAAAGGCTTTGACGACGCGAAAAACTTAATGTATCGGACGGTTGATTATGCAGCCGATTTTGCAAAGGCGCATCCGATACCGACCGAAACGGAAGCCTTTGAGGGTCTGAAAAATCACTATGATGTATCCTATAAACTGATTGATATGTATAAATCCGGAGAGCTTGAAATTTCGCCGGCGCAGCTGGACGGACTTTTATATCTCAACCACTGGGGCGGAATGATATGGGACGGGTTGTGCCTCGTGAGTGCGGACAGAGGCAGTCTCGGAGATTACAAGCTTAAATGCAATGACAAAATCAAGGAAGTGAATGATTTCAGAAACAAAAAAATGGGAGAAAATACTCTCAGCTACAGCGAAGCAATCATGACATATTCTCGAAAATATGCGGAAAAGGCAGCCGGAGTCATATCCCGAAAGGAAAAAAATCAGCTCAAAAGCGGAGCTGTAAAGGCATGGGATGAAATGTCATTCATTTTGGCGGATTTGGCATTGAAGCTTGCAAAAAACGAAGCTGTCGGACATGATAATGTGATTTTGCAGCTTCCCTCGGCTCAATCGCAGATTGAAGTAAACACAGAGAGTGTGATTTATCCGTCACTGTACAATTATAGAAAACAGAGTACACTTTCGGGATATGCCGAGCTTGTAAATCCCGACGGAGAAGTGATTGCACTTTCGGAAAAAATCGAGCTTGCACCCGGCACAAATGCAAAGGTTCCGATTAAACTTCTGCTCACTTCTGTCAAGGAAGGGGAATACCGGATAAAATTTATCGAAAATGATGAGGTTATTTGTGACCGCAAAGCACAAATAACCGGAAAAAAGGTTATTCTTGCAGAAATAGAAAATTCAAAAAATACATTCGAGGATATTGATTCGGTCAAACTGAAATTTACCGATTTGAAAGGAAGGGGATTCACCGGTTCGATAAGCGTTGAGCCTTTGTGCGATTGGGTTTTGGCGGATTCCGTCGATAACATTTTTTCGCTGGAACAGGGAGAAGACAAGAGTTTTGAGTGGAAAGTGCTTTCGAAAAAAAGCGCCTTATATCATACATATCCGTTTAAGGTAATTGTAAAAAATGAAAAAGGCGAAGAAATTTTAAATGAAATTCAATTTCTGAATTTTACAGTGATAAAGAAAGCCGATGAGGATTTTGATATCCTAAATTCCGATGGAGATTCAGAATTTTTTGCGGATGCATATCCGATATATGTCCGGCTCCCGAAAAATCCGCTCGAACGTGTTGATTGGTTTGACGGCGGATATTATACAAGAATGATGTCAAAATGGAGCGATGATTATTTATATTTGCTTTTTGACGTTTTTGACTGGTATCATGAAAATGCTCAGGTCGGTGCGAATATATGGAACGGAGATTCGATACAGCTTGCAATCGATCCGCTGAACGACGGCGGAAACGAATACAAGAGTGATGATTTTGAATTCGGTTTTGCTCTTACGGATTATGGCAAATCGGTGTTTGCATGGAAAGATGCGGTCACGAATAAGGAAGAAAAAAAGCCCGAGGAATGGGTTAATATTATTCGCGACAATGAGAATGAACATACTCGGTATATGATCAAAATTCCGAAAGCTGCCGTTGTGCCTTTAAGCTTTAAGACAGGAAATGTGTTTGGCATGGATGTTTTGTATAACAATTCAAATGTAGGCACAAGAAATGATTATGCTGCGTTTGCCGACGCGATCGCACACGGGAAATTTCCGGATAAATATTGGGATTTCATATTTGTTGAGGATAAAATTAATTTTGACAATACCAATGAGCCTGTAATTCCTGGGAAAATTACCGGGAGTACAGATTATTCAAATGATGACAGAATCAAGTTCTCAGATATAAGCGGACACTGGGCTGAGGATGAAATCAAAAACTTTGTGAAAAGAGGCTATGTACATGTAAAAAGCGAATGGAGCTTTTTGCCCGACGGTTTTATGGAACGTGCGGAATATGTTGTAATGCTCGGAAATGTTATCGGAAATATTGCCGAGCCGGGAACGTCTCTTTATGAGGATGTGACACCGGGCTTATGGTTCAACAACGGATTGTACACATGTATGCAGTCGGGAGTCATACCGGAACAGATGATTGAGAAAAGCAAGTTCTATGCAAACAGCTCCATAAAACGGGAAGAGGTTTTTGCAATGCTGGACTTGTATTTAAAAAACAAGGCGGAGCAAACCGACTATGAACAAAAGCCGTTAAGCGATTTTTCGGATTGGACGGAGGTATCGGAAGAATACCGTTCAAATTTGCAGGAATTATACAGCCTTGGACTTTTGAGCGGAGATGAAAACGGAAATCTCAATCCGCAAAAGCGTGTCACAAGAGCAGAGGCGGTAAGCATAACTTCAAGAGTGATTAAAAAGATGGAAGGATGAGTTTGATGAAGAAGTTTATTTGTTTATTGCTGGCGGCGCAAATGATGTGCGGAGCAGTTGCTCACGCACAGATAGATTGCTTGTACATAAACGAAAAAACAGCTGTGACAATCAAGTTTCAGCTGCCTGAAAAATGCGAGGGTGACTATTATTCAATTTATGTTTTAAATCCGCAAAAAACAAAGGATAACTTAATATCCGAAATAACCGAAAATGATGTTCAGTATTATGCCCAGGGAGAATATAAAAAAGGCGGAGCTTCGATAAGCTTCGGCATCAACTCCGGCCTTTTGGGAAGTTCGGGAGAGTACATACTACCGGTAATAGTGAAATCCGGAGACTATGAGGAAAAAAGCATGTTTTATGCATATCCTGATTCTGTACGCCGGGAGCTTTTGGATGAAGTAAATCAAAAAAGACAGGATGACATTGACACTTTATGTCAAAGGATTGTCGAGATGTTCAATATCGGAAATTTTGAAATTTATAACAAGGTTTCCGATAAAACCTCACTTGCAAAAAAGCTTTTCAGCGTGCTTGGCAAAACAGAAGCGACAGATGAAAATATTGTTTCATATATGAAGCAGGCAACGGTTTTGGAGGGAATAAAAACAGGTGAGATGAAGCTTTTTGAGAATGGAGTACTTGCCGACGACGGCGTTATCGGCGTAGATGATAATATACAAAAGCTTTCGAAAGTCATTAAGAATATAAATGACATTGCCAAAGAAGCAGAAAACCGCGATTGGAGCAATACGGAAGATTTGAAGAATGCAATATGCAGCAGCCTTATCACTGCGGCGATATACAAAAATCAAGCTATGGGATACGGACATATAGAGGAAATTTTGATATCCAACACTGATTTTTTGCAGAAAAACGGTTTTAATGTAGACAGCTATAAGGCATCTCAAAAGGATAAGGTCGGACAGGCACTCATCGCCGGCGGAGAAAAGTCTTTTGAGGAAATGATAAAGGCGGTCAACTCGTATTCGGCAGCATATAAATCAAGCGCGGATTCAAAACCGAAGGACAGCTCGTCATCTTCAAGCGGATATAGCGGAAATACAACCGGAATCGTCTCGGGAAACAAAAAGTCAGATTCGAAACAGACGGATAAGTTTAAGTTTACCGATTTGGATCAGGCGGAATGGGCAAGAGAAAAAATAAATGCATTACTCGAAAAAGGAATTGTAGCAAAAAGCGAGGACGGGAAATTTTATCCTTCACGCTTGATTACAAGAGCAGAATTTACCAAGCTCACTGTCGAGGCTTTAAATATCATGGTTGATGCACCGAACAGCTTTGCCGATGTCGGAGATGATGAATGGTTTGCTCCGTACATAAATCGAGGCGTGGCTGCCGGAATTATATTCGGAGACGGTGAAAATTTCCGGCCGAATGAAAATATTAAAAGACAGGATATCGCTGTAATTTTAAACCGAGCGCTTGAGTATAAGGGCATAATGCCGGAAAATACCGGAGAGAAAATGAAATTTTCGGATAAGGACAGTATCTCGGATTATGCCGAAAATGCGGTTGAATTATTATATCAATACGGAATTATAAACGGAAATGAAAACAATGAATTTTTACCGTTTAACGCTGCCGCAAGGAGCGAAGCGGCGGTAATGATATACGGCGTAATCAATGCAGCGGACAACGGCTTTAAGGCAAGAAACAATGTCTCCGATAATTCTTCCGCACAAGGGACTGTTCTCAGCTCCAAAACGAGCAGTGCAGCAGAGCTTATGGCAAGAGCAGGCATTATTTCTGCCGAGACGGTTTCCGAGTTGAATGTAAGCGTGACCAAAGCGGATTTTGCCGAAATAATTGCACGGTATGCCGCAAAAGACGGAAACTATTCATACAGCGGAAATGCCGGATTTCAGGATGTGACCCGGGATACTCCGAATGCCGGATATATCGAACAGATGACGGAGCTGGGATATTTTGAAAGGGTAAGCTTTTATCATCCGAACGACTATATCAACGGCATCGATGCGCTTAAAGCTGTTATGAATGTGCTGGGATACGGAATGATTTTGAAAAGCGACAATGACTATCTTAATAAAGCGTCGTCTTTGGGTATTACAAAATCAGTTTCGGTTTCACAAGACCCTATATCAAAGGGAGATATTATCAGATTGTTCGAAAACAGTCTGACTGCAAACGTAGTGACGGTATCTGCCGAAAACGGCAGTATTTCCTTAAAAGAAGGGGAAACCTTTCTTGAAAGTTATCATAACATAATCCTGTTAAAGGGAATAATGAACGGTAATTTCATAACATCCTACAATACAAGTATCAAACCGAGAAAGAATATGATATTGATTGATTCCATGGAATTTGAGGTTGACGATGACTTGTATTATATAAATGATTATCTCGGATATTATCTTGAACTGGCGTATGATAAGGATACTGAAAAAGCAGTCGGCTTCAGAGCCTTAAACAATGAGGAAATTGTGATACCGGACAGGAATTTGGTTGAATATTCCAACGGAAAAATCTACTATGAAGAAGATATGAAGCAAAAAAGCGTAACAATTCCCAAGGATGCAATAGTGGTGTACAACGGTGTGGTTTCGGAACAATATGATGAGGATATCTTCGATATTGAGACGGGAAGCGTTGAATTGGTTGCGGCAAAGGGTGGCAATTATAATGTTATAAAGGTATATGACTACAAAAGCTTTGCCGTAAACGGAATTACAGACGAGAAAATGTATTCGAGAAATAATGAAACAATTTTGCTTGACGATTATGATAATGTTATTGTCAGAGACGGCAGCGGCGGAATAGTAAAAATTTCGGATATCGGAGCCGGCGATATTGCATCGGTTGCCGAAAGCAAGGACAAAAAGCAAATAATCATTATTGACAGCAAAACGAAAAAAACAGGAAAAATAAACAATATTGACAAGTCCGAAAAGCAGGTATCCGTTGACGGAACAAAGCTTAACTATTTAAAGAACAGCGGAATAGAGCTTGCGCAGGTCTCGTACAGCGGAACATTTTATCTTGATTTTAAAGGAAATGTTGCATATGCCGACTTTTCAGGAAAAGACGGCTGGCGGTATGCATATCTGATTAAAGCGGTTTACGATTCGGCAGAGGGAAAAGCCTTTATTAAAATTTTCAATGACAACGGCGAATTTGAAAATATAGAACAGGAATCGGAAATTGTAATTGATGGGACAAAAACAGCTCCGAACGAAATTGATAACAGCTTTTTACATAATACGGCAGGGGAACTGACTGAGGAAAACCAACCTCAGATTATTAAGTACAGGCAAAAATCAGACGGAACTCTTTCCTATATAGATACTGCATATAAAGCACCGGGAGAGGACGAGCAATCGCTTTCGGTGAACCGTGATGTATATAATACTACGCGTATCTACAATCCGGTAACGAACCGTCTTGCCGAATCGAGAAACGATCCGACAGGCTATGTCGAAAATTCCATGCTTTTGGACGAGAACACAAAAGTATTTATGCTCCCGAAAGAAAATGAAATTGCATTTAATGAGGATGATTATTCAATAACGTCCTTATCGTGGTTCGAGGGCAGAAGCAAGAGTGTAAACGGCCCCGTCTGGGCATACGATATGGATTATTCAAACGGCGGAAGAGTCGGTGCGCTGGCATTTCCGAGCGATCAAGGCGGAAATGAAATCAGTGCACGCACAATGTTTTATATCACAGAGGTAAGCGAAAGCGTAAACAGTGATAATGAAATAATCATGTCAATCACCGGATATGATTACAATTCGGCATCGGAAAAGACATTGTACAGCTACAGCAAGAAAAACATTTTTGAGGGACTTAAGGCAGGAGACTTTATCCGATATCATATCGACGGGAACGGCAAGGTTGATTTGATAAGCTCGGAACTCGATTGGGAAACTGCCGCACTGGGATACAGGACTTGCCCGTTTACGACCGATAATGACGGAAGCTGGACAGGCGATGCGCTCGTGGCATGTCATTACTCGATTTTAACGAATAAAGACGGAAAATATGTAAGCTTTGCGGATTCGATAGAATACGAGGGCGGAAAAATCAAAAGAGGAAATATGATATTTGATTGCAGCAATGCAAATATCATGAGATTTAATACAAGGACGGGAAAAACAGATAAGATTTCACCGGATGAGCTTAACGATTATCTGTATGAGACAAATAAGTCAGCAAGAATTTTTATATATGTCTCCGCAACTGCGCTGAAGAGCGCCGTTGTATACGAATTTTAATTTGTGCAGTACCGAAACCGCAAAAATTTAATTCTGCGGTTTCGGTCTGAGATGCGGAAATATCTGTAAAAAAAAATTGCCGATATGCCGATATTTCCGTAATAAAAAGCTATAAGCAGGAGGTAATTAAAAAATGAAAAGAAAAACAGCAATTATTTTGTCGGCAGCAATGGTATTGTCGTATGGCAATATAGGATTTGCGAAGCAAGAAATATCCGGATCCATAAAGGTTGTTGACAGCAGCGGAAACCCGATTTATGATTTTTCGGGTCTTGGCGAAATAAACGGAAGTGTGAGCCTTTCCAAAGCAGCGGATAAGAATGCGGAGGTTTTTGTGGCTGCATACGGAACGGACAATAATTTGTTATCGGTTCGGGAATATCCGCTTGCGGCAGGAGAAACAACAGTTGATTTCAGCCTGACAGCCGAAGCGGCAAGCTCGCTGAAAGCTTATGTCTGGAGTGAAAATCAAGTCCCGATAACAAATACAATCGAGGTGAAAAAGCCGGAAATAACATCTGCCGAAGTACGCGGAATTTATCAGGCAGGTCAGCCGCTCAGAGTTTCGTATTCGGCATATGGAATAACGGACGAGGATATCGAAAAATGCAATTGGTATGCCTGCACAGCGATAGACGGCGAGTATATTTTAATGGGAACAGGCATGAAATATTTAACTTCAAATGTAGTCAACCAGGGACCGACAGCGGAGGATAATATAAACAATATTGAAGTGAGCAAATATTTCAAAGCGGAAATTGTTCTGAAAAACGGAGAATCATACTTTACCGAGCCGGTATTCATTGAAAAAATGTATTATGATTTGAATCACTTTGATTACGGAGAATATGAATCTCAGATCAGTGCGCTCAGAAAGACAACAAATTCGGATTATAAATTCACTGTCGGAAATCAGGAATTTATACTTCTGGACTCTTTTACATCCTCAGATACTTCAAGATTTAAGATTATGGCGGAAGCAACCTACGGAAAACATTCGATAGAGAATCTCAACACAACGGTTCTTCCTCAGCTTGATGAAAGAATCGCAGCGCATATTGATATGAATGCTAACCACATAGGAAGCTTCACCTCGGATTTCAGATATGTAAATATTGCACGCGGGATAAGTATGCCGAGTGTAAGGGATTTAATAAATTACAAAGACATTGTCGGACTGAAGACACATAATATAAATGATGAGTCTCAGCCGGTTTCTTTCGGAACAAACAGCGTTTCGAGATTTGACAGAGATGCCAATTACGAAATTGGGGTAAATTCTGACGGAACGGTTGAAATTAACAAAAACTGCTGGAGTCTTTCATATGATATTGCGGAGGCAAGACCTGTTTTTTATATAGACAAAGACTTTTTCAAGGATGTTAAGCTTGATTTGTCAAAAGCCGGTGCAAAGGTTTTGGAGACTATCCGAAACGAATATTCATATAACGAGCTTTTAAGCTGCGGATATTCGCAAGATGAGCTTGACATGTACTATAATACAGATGGAAAATCTATATCCGGCGTTGCAATAAACGGAGAAATGGGTTATCAGTGCATATTGAATGCGTCCTGCAATACAATCGGAGTTGATGAAGCGTATGTTTCCTATAAGTGGAAGATTTCGAATACTGAAACGGGTATATTTGAGGAGGCTGCGGACGGCGATGAATTTGCTCCGAGCACTGCTCAGAACGGAAAATTCTTAAAGCTTACAGCGTATCTGCCGAATGGAATGAGTGCTGATTCCGAAACTGTAAAAATAGTCACATATACAGACTTTGACGGGAAAATAGACACTCTTGCGGTAAGAGGAATTTACGAAATGGGGCAGCCGCTGTCCGTCGGATATACCGGAACAGGTGTGACCGATGCGGATATAATCGGTTATAAATGGCTTGTATCGCTAAGCCTTGACGGAGAATATTCACAGGCAGGCACAAATTCTGTACTTTGCACTCCAAATGCAACCTCGGCAGAACAGCTGCAGAATGTCGAAATAGGAAAATATTATAAAGTGGAAATAACACTTAAAAACGGAGATTCTTACACATCCGAGCCGGTTTATCTTGAGCCGATGCATTGGCAGGATACATTTTATCACGACAACGGTGATTGGAAATTTGATACAACAAAGCTTGACAATTTAAGAATTGCCACAAATTCGGATTACAAATTCAGCGTGGACGGGCAGGAGTTTGTTCTTTTGAACACATTCGGAACTTCAGATACATCGAGGTACAAGGTTATTGCCGAAAACACCTACGGAAAGCACATTTATCCGAACGGAAATGCAGAAAATAATGCGGACTTCTTGGTATGGATAAAGGCACTTCTTCCGCAGAAAATAGTATCGCACATAGATATGAATGCAAATTTCCCCGGAAGCTTCACAGGATGGTCGACGTATGAATTGTATACACGCGGAATCGGAGTACCGAGTGTAAAGGATATTACGGACTATAAAGACATCATAGGTGTCAGAACGTATAATATTAATGATAAAAGCGCTCCGGTAATGTTCGGAACAAACAGTATGAAGACGGATATCGCAACCGCTTATCGCTTCGGAATTAATTCGGATGGCGCAGCTGTATACGACACCTTATGCAATGCGGCGATAAATGCCGCGGAGGAAGTCAGACCGGAATTTTATCTTGATAAGGACTTTTTCAAAACCGTAAAATTGGATTTGGACAGAACAGGTGTTGTGATTAAAAACATGCTTAAGACCGTTTACACGACAGATGAGCTGAAAGCGGCAGGATATACCGATGAAGATATTGAAAAATATTTTACAAATAACGGCGACAAGAGCATTTCGGATGCTGAAATATTGGGTGATGTAGGAAATGGAAAGACATTGCATGCATCATGCAGCAGCAACGGCGTGAACGATAATGATATCGTTTACAGATGGTATGTTTCGGATAGCGAAAACGGAGAATACATTGAAGTAGCAACCGGCGAAACATTTATACCGAGCCTGGTATACGACAAAAAGTACTTAAAGCTTGCAGCAGAGCTTCCGACAGGAGAAAGAGCATATTCCGTACCGATTATTTTGAATCTTCTTGACAGCGAATTTACCGGAACAATCGAAAATCTCACTGTAAGAGGAATTTTTAAGGCAGGTCAGCCCTTAAGCTTTGCGTATACTTCGGATACAGTGACCGACAGTGATTTTGTAAGTTATACATGGTATGTTTCGGACAGCGAGGATGGGGCGTATACACAATGCGGAACGGATAAAGAATATCTGACTCCCAATTACACCCCCGATATCGAAATGTCAAAATATTATAAGGTATCGGTAAAGCTTAAAAACGGTGTAACATACTCGTCAGAGCCGATATTTGTCGAAAAAATGCTGTGGTCGGATTATTGCTTCCATAATAACGGAGATTACGTATTTGATACGGCGCAGTTTAATTCGTTTATTGAGGAAACCAATCCCGATTACAAATTTACGATAAACGGACAAGATTTCATTTTGCTGGACACTTTTGGCAATTCGGATAATTCGAGATACCTTGTAATGGCGGAATATACATACGGAAAGCATAATTTCAGCAGTCTTGAAAATGTTATTCTTCCGCAGCTTCCGGAAAGAATATCGAATCATATAGATATGAATGCAAACTTCACAGGCAGCTTTGCAAGCTGGATGGCATTTCTCTTTTCGATGAGAGGCATAGGCGTCCCGAGCGTGAAAGATTTGCTTGATTATAAGGATATAATAGGCTATAAGACATATAATCTTGATGAATATAACACACTTGAAGCGCCGCTTCCGGTGATGTTCGGAACGAACAGTCTTAAAGAAGCATTGCTTTATGAATTTGGTTCAAATTCAGACGGCGAAATGCTTTTCACAACAGAGTGTAACGGCTTCGGAGGAGACAATTCCGAGGTGCGACCGATGTTCTATCTTGATAAGGACTTTTTCACAGGACTTGATATGGACGAAATCGGAGCAGGGGTGAAGGTAATTGAAATGATTAATGCGCAGTAATTTATAAATCATATTGCTGCAATATTTGATACAGAGAGTCCGATTTGAATGAGGTATCTCGGTTTTGTGATACCTCATTCATTTGGCTGAAAATATTCAGTGTTAAAAAGGAATGAGATATGAAAGCTATAAAAAAAGTTTTATTTGCTTTATGTTTTTTTCTCATTGCAGGCAGTGCCGATGCAGCCGAGAAAAACACAGCCAAAATCTATGATTTAAACGGGAATGAAATATTTGACATTTACGGTTTGGAAAGTATTTCCGGAAGAATTGAACTGTCTGAATATGAGAGTGAAGATGTCGACATATATGCGGCGCTTTACGGAGAAACAGAGCTTTTGAGAGTAGAAAAATATTCGCTTGCAAAAGGGGAGAAAGGGACTGATTTTTCAATTCCTTTGCTGGAAAATGTCCAAAAAATGCGTGTTTTTATTTGGAACGAAAGTCAAGAGCCGATATGCAGCGAAAAAGAGCTTGGCAGAGAAAAAAGTGTTCGGATAAAGGGAATGTATACTCCGGGACAAATGCTATATATTGAATCGGACAATGAAATCAATAACGCAAAGTGGTTTGTTTCGGACTGTGCGGACGGAGAATACAGCTTTACCGGAGCAGGATTAAGTATACGAACTCCGCGAACCACATGGAACGGTGCAGAACCGAATATAGAATCGGGCAGATATTATATCGCGGAGGTGACGTTGAAAAATGGAGACGTTATAAAAACAAAGCCTGTACATATCCACGGAATGCTTTGGTCCGATTACTGTTTTCACAACGCCAACAACGACACGTATGTTTTTGACACAGAGCAGTTAAGCACGCTGAGAATTGACACAAATCAGGATTATACATTTACGATAGGCAATCAAAAATTTATCGTTTTGGATACCTTTGAAAATTCAGATACTTCAAGATATAAGGTAATGGCGGAGTATACCTATGGAAAATATGCTTATCCGATACATAGCTTTTCTGAGGATAATGAGACAGGTTTCCGGGAATTTGTTTTTAATCAGCTTCCCGAGCAGATTACAAGGCACATAGATACAGAGGCATACTTCATCGGCAGCTTTTCCGGATGGATGTCTTATGAAGTCTTTAGTATGGGAATAGGGGTGCCGAGTATTAAGGACTTGCTGGATTATAAAGACATCATAGGTGTTAAAACATATAATATAAATGATTCCGGGACATCGGTTTCTTTCGGAACAAACAGTCTTTCGGGTACCGACGGACTTCTTTCATATGAAATAGGAACGGATGGCAGTGATGTCAGCATAGATAAAAACAGCAGATGTTTTTATGAAGCATGCACGGAGGTGAGACCTGTTTTTTATCTTGATAAGAATTTCTTTTATGACGAATGTGCCGATATAGACAATATGGGAAAAATTACGGCAGCATTTACAGATGCGGAGGATAATTCGGCGGTATTGATGCCGGAATTGAAAAAGGCATTTAATGTAAGCAATGTACTAAGAGGAAATGAGCTTGAGATTCAGGTTCAAAGCGACAGAGCAAAGCGGGAAACAATCTTGGTCTATTGCGATAATGTTAAAAAATTTCATGATACCTTGGTGTTTAAAAGCGAAGAAAAACAAAATGTAAATATAAAAGAATTAACTAACGGAAAGCACGAAATAAAGGTTTACATCAACGGAGTACTTAAGCTTGATGAGACAATACGTGTTTTGCCCGAAATCAAAACCACTTTGTTTGAAAAAGTTACAAGGCGCCTCGGTATTGCCGGTGCAAATGCAGTTTCGGAAAATAATGATGCTGCTCAATTGGGAGCGAACAGGCTGGAATTTTCGTGGGATCGCGGAGAAACAAAAAAGGGAATATATAACATAGAATATGAAAAAGATATTGAGAAAGCAAAGGAAAGCGGAAGCGAGATTGTTGCTTTGGTAGATTATAACAATAAACTTTACAGCGGCTCTGAAAATCTGCAAAAAGGGCTTAACTCAAAAAATGAGATAGACGCATACACAAACTTTGCAAAGGCGATACAAGAAAGATATTCTGACGCTTCTCCCATAAAATATTTTGAAATTTGGAACGAACCAAACGGAATGTGGAAAAATAATACCTATAAAAATTATGAGTACCTTACCGAGGTGAGCAGTCTGGGACTTAAACGGAATAATCCCAAGGAAAAGATTGCGGTCGGTGCGGTGTCCGAGGGTGATCCGAAATTTTTGGAATATATAATGGTAAACGGCGGTTATCCGTATATGGACGCGGTTTCGAATCATCCGTATATAAGACCGGATAAGGTTGATGAGCGTTACGACGTGATGTTGTCTTGGATGGAGCAGATTATAACCAAATACGGCGGCTGGAAGGAACAGATAATAACCGAGGTCGGATGGCCGACCCACAGCGGAGGAATCAGTCAGGAGCAAGCAGCAATTGAGCTTGTTAAGCAAGCGGCTGCGGCTGATTATTATGACATTGAAATAAATCAATATTATTGTAATTCGGACAGCGTTACAAATTATTCAAGCTCGCATGCTGAGGATAATTTCGGCATTTTTTATAATACATACGGAGAGTTTAAGCCGTCCGCATACACGATAAGTGCATTCGCCAGCGAAACCGTCGGAGCAATTTTCTGCGGAAAAATTTTATTTGAAGATAAGGATATACAATGCTATTCATATCTGCGCAACAATGAATTGTCTTGCATCATTTGGTCAAAGTCGGGAAACAAAAGCATTTCATTCGAAGGCGAGATTCTGAATGCTTCGGATATGAACGGCAACTCTATCGGCAGCGGATGCGAATTTGAAATAGGAGAAGCTCCGATTTATCTTCATGGACTGTCCGAAAAATGGATTGTAAATTCACTTGCGGAGAATATTCAAAATTACATAAGCTTGTATATTCAAAGCAGTGCTTTTGATGAAAGCAGGAACAGCAAGGGTTTTGCAAAGGCAGCACAATTGCTTTTGTCGGGAGCTGAAAGAGCAAAAGCGTTGTCTCAAAAAGAAGGTTTAAGCGCACAGGATATTTTTTCGGCACTGGTTAATCATTACAAAATCGGAATCGAAATAATCAATATGAAACAGTGCGGAGAACTTGAAATCTCGGATGCACAGCTTAGCGGCATGACTTTTGTGAATCATTGGGGCGGCATATTGCTCGGCAATCTTTATATTTTAGTGAGCGATGATGCGGAATGTGAAGCGGACGGGAATAAAATTCTATCTGAGGCAGAAGCGATAATACAAAATAAAAAAGGGAATAACACACTGTGCTTTTCCGATGCCGTTTTAAAATATGCAGAAAAATATGCGGACAAAGCCGAAATGCTGAAGAATATCACAACAAGCAATACAATGAAATATGCTGCGATACAGGCATGGAGCAAAATGTCTTGTCTGCTGGCAGAAACCGCAGCGGCAATGTCCGAGACGGAGACTGTGAGACACAGCAATGTTTTGATTCAGCTGCCGTCTGCCGAATATGAAAAACTATCGGCAGGTGAAAAAGGCGTGGTATATGTATCGGTTTATAATTTCCGTGACAGCGCAAATTTGAACGGATATATAGAGATACTCGATTCGGTCGGAAATTGTATTGGTAAATCCGGTAATTTCACAGTCTACCCGAATAAAAGCACAAAAAAAGCGATGTCACTCGCTATGCCTCAGTCGGATGACAATACCTGTTATATCCGCATTATCGAAAACGGCAGTGAAATAAGCGGACATCGCCTGATATTGGATTAGTGAGACACTCATTGTTGATGGAAGGATTTGATAATTATATGAAAAAATACTCGTTAGGCATAGATTTCGGAACATTGTCGGGGAGAGCTGCTTTGATAGATTTGGAAACCGGCGAAGAGGCTGCTTCGGATGTTCTTGAATATGGACATGGAGTTATGTCTGAAATTTTGTGCGACGGAAAAACAATGCTTCCGCCCAAAACTGCACTTCAAAATCCGCAGGATTATATTGATGTTTTAAAAACTACAATTCCGAATGTTATCAAAAAATCAGGTGTTAAACCAACAGATATTATCGGGGTCGGAGTGGATTTTACCGCATGTACCTTGATTCCGACAGATAAGTACGGAAAACCGCTGTGTTTTTACGAAAAATATAAATCAAGACCGCATGCATATGCAAAGCTGTGGAAACATCATTCGGCGCAGAAAATGGCAGATCGCTTTAATGAACTTGCGAATAAAAGGAAAGAGAAATTTCTTAAATATTACGGCGGAAAAATCTCTTCCGAATGGCTTTTTCCAAAGGTTATGCAGATATTGGAGGAGGACGAAGAAATATATAATGCCGCAGATAAGTTCATCGAGGCAGGCGATTGGATTGTGCAGCTGCTGACCGGGCAGGAAAAAAGGAGCATTTGCCAGGCGGGTTATAAAGCAGCATGGAACGAGGATATGGGATATCCGTCCAAGGCTTTTTTAAAAGAACTGAATCCCGGTCTTGAGAATGTAGCTGCGGAAAAATTGTCTTGTGCTCTCTGCAAGCCGACCGAATGTGTCGGAACGATAACGAAGGATGCTGCAAATTTGACCGGACTTTGTGAGGGAACAGCTGTTTCGGCTGCAATTATTGATGCTCATGCAGCGTTGCCGGCAGCGGGAATAACCACCCCGGGGAATTTGCTCATGATAATGGGGACATCCGCATGTCATATAATTTTGAGCGATAAAGAAAGTTTTGTTAAAGGAGTAGCCGGTGTAGTTAAAGATGGCATAATTCCCGGATACTACGCTTACGAAGCCGGTCAGGCATGTGTTGGGGATCATTTTGAGTGGTTTGTAAAAAATGCAGTTCCTTATTCATATTATATTGAAGCTGAAAACACGGGCGAAAATATATATTCATTGCTTGAGAGAAAGGCAAAAACATTGAAACCCGGCGAAAGCGGACTTGTTGCACTTGACTGGTTTAACGGAAGCAGGATATTGTCTGATTCGGATTTGTCGGGGGTTGTTTTGGGATATACCCTACAGACAAAGCCTGAAGAAATATACCGAGCCTTGATTGAAGCAACGGCTTTCGGAACAAGGATGATTATTGAGACATTTGAACAGGGCGGCATTGATGTGAATGAGCTTATTGCCGCCGGAGGGTTGCCTCAGAAAAATG
Source organism: uncultured Clostridia bacterium (assembly GCA_934486735.1). Taxonomy (GTDB): domain Bacteria; phylum Bacillota; class Clostridia; order UBA1381; family UBA1381; genus CAKSQL01. The sequence goes on from CAKSQL010000006.1 coordinate 59,902, forward strand.
ACATGCTTATGCAAATTTATGCCGATATTACCAATCGCCCGATAAGAATAGTTAAATCCACACAATCTTGTGCTGCCGGCGCTGCAATTTTCGGAGCAGTTGCAGCAGGAGAGAAAAACGGCGGTTTCGGTGATATTGCCGCAGCTTCCGAACGTATATCGGGATTTCTTGAAAAAGTGTACAAACCGAATGAAGAAAACGTTAAGTTATATGATAAGATATATGACGAATACAAGGATTTGCACAAATACTTTAGTGAAGAGAATGAAATTATGAAAAAAATAGGGAGAAAAAAGAAATGAGAACAAAAATCGGAATAAGACCTACAATCGACGGACGCTGGGGCGGCATAAGAGAGGGACTTGAGGAAAAGACAATGGCAATGGCGAAAGCTGCAAAGGAGGTTATCGAAAAGAATGTGTACTACCAAGACGGAACACCGGTTGAGTGCGTAATCTCGCCATGTACAATCGGCGGCGGCGTGGAGGCTGCGAAGTGCAGCGAATATTTCGGAACGCAGAACGTTTGCGCAAGCCTGGCGGTAACTCCATGCTGGTGCTACGGCTCGGAGACAATGGATTTATCGGGTGACACAATCAAGGCTGTTTGGGGCTTTAACGGAACGGAGAGACCGGGCGCGGTTTATCTTGCGGCGGTTATGGCGGCATTTGCACAGCGCGGATTGCCTGCATTTTCGATGTACGGTCACGACGTTCAGGATATCTCGGACAACAGTGTCCCGAGCGATGTTGCGGAAAAAATGGTTCGATGGGCAAAGGCAGCGATTGTGGTCGGACAGATGAAGGACAAGGCATATGTTAATTTCGGCGGTGTGGCGATGGGTATCGCAGGCTCGTATTGCGACATGTCATTCATGCAGAAATATCTCGGAATACGCGCCGAGTTTGTTGATTTGACAGAGATTTTAAGACGTATCAAGCTTGAAATTTACGACCATGACGAATACGAAAAGGCTCTTGCATGGATTAAGGCAAACTGCCCCGAGGGCTTTGACAAAAATGTCGGCAAGAATTTCCCGGAGATAATAAAAAAATCAAAGGTTGTTGCTCCGGACAAGGATTGGGAATTTATAACCAAGTTCACGCTTATAGTCAATGATATTCTCTACGGAAATCCGAAGCTGGACGAAATGGGATGGCACGAGGAGGCACTCGGCAAGAATGCGATAGCGGGCGGATTCCAGGGACAGAGAAACTGGACCGACTGGCTGCCGAATGCCGACTTTACCGAGTCGCTTATGGCAAGCTCATTCAATTGGAACGGCAGGAAGATGCCGACTCCGTTTGCAACCGAGAATGATACTCTGAACGGAATATCTATGCTTTTTGCAACACTCCTGACAGGAAAAGCTCCTGCATTTCATGATGTTCGTACATATTGGTCGCCGGACGCTGTTAAGCGTGTGACCGGGGAAGATCTTACGGGAACAGCGAAGGACGGAATAATTCATCTTATAAATTCGGGTGCAACGGCTATGGATTGCACAGGCGCGGCAAAGGATGAAAACGGCGACGGCACAATCAAAGAATGGTGGAATATGACCGATAATGATATAAAAGCGTGTCTTGCTGCAACCGACTGGTGCAGAGCGGATTATGAATATTTCCGCGGCGGCGGATTTTCAAGCCATTTCAAGACCGAAGCAGAGATGCCTATCACAATGCTGAGAATTAATATCGTGGAGGGAATAGGACCGGTTATTCAGATTGCGGAGGGTCACACATGCGTATTGCCTGATGAGATTCATCAAAAGCTTGATAAGAGAACCGACCCGACCTGGCCGACAACATGGTTTGCACCGAGACTGACAGGTCACGGAGCGTTTACCGATGTGTATTCGGTTATGGCAAACTGGGGAGCAAATCACAGTGTGACAATCGGCGGACATGTCGGAGCGGATATTATAACGATGTGTTCGATGCTCAGAATCCCGGTATCAATGCACAATGTGCCGGAGGGAAAGGTGTACAGACCGCATGTGTGGTCGTCATTCGGAACGGAGGATTCTCAGGCGGCAGACTATGCGGCATGCAAAAAGTACGGTCCAATGTACAGATAAAAATATTTGTTGAAGAAACAGATCATGTGATTTTACATGGTCTGTTTCTTTGTTGATGTATTTAGATGTAAAAAAACCGGTTCTATCGTGGGAAAGTACAACACCTGCACCTTTTCAGCCGGTGCTTACGCTTACTCCGGTTATTGCTGGAATTTATCCGGGACAGTCAGCAAAATTTGAAGTTTCCTATAACGGCAGTGACAGCCTAAAGGCATATATTCAAATATGGAACAGACCTCACCGCTGTGATGAATGCGGCAGAGGACGGAGCGGTCTTTACACTGCTGGATGATACAACACTCAGCAACAACGTGAAGATTTGCGATAATAACAAAACGGTTACGCTGAATTTGAACGGACATTCGATTGAAGATGGCAGGGCTTTTTGGGTTGGGGGAACCCGCTGTTTGGGATGCGGAAAGAACCGGCAAGCTGATAATCACCGGAAAAGGCGATATTCGGCCGCCCTTAAATATTTGGAGAAGCGGCGCAATTGATCTGAGCGGCTGGAAAGACGGAACAAAAAACGCATGCAATCCTTTCGGAGCGATGTGTGTTTTTACGCAGCGGAAAATTCACCTCTCAAAATCTTTGCGGATTTTTTTGCAGTCTTGAACAAAAAATATTTATATTTCAAGATTGAGCCAACGTGATTCGTCTTTGTCAAGCTTAATATCCATAGCGGCAATATTTGATTCAAGATGCTGCTTTGTTGCAGGGCTTGAAATTGCGTATACCTCGAAATTCTGATTATATATCCATGCAATCGCAATTTGCGCAACCGTCACATTTTTCTTTTCCGCAAGTATTTCGCAGCGTCTGAGTCTTTCAAAATTATCATCGCAAAAATAGCCTATCATGCCGTCCTTGTCCAAAAAGGACTCGGCTTTTGCACGCTCATCGCTTTTAAACGCTCCCGAAAGAAATCCATGCGCCAGACCGGAATATGCAAATACCGGTATATTATTTTTTGCATACCAATTCAGAGCATTGGCATTCGATTTTCCGGATATAGTCACCCGACCGTTGCCGAAACGTGCGCCATCACGATAAGGGTCGGCAATTTGCTCCGCCAGGCTGAAATTGGGACTTGATACGGAAAAGCCTTTCATGCTATGCTTCGATGCATATCGGTTAAGTTTCTCAATTCTTTGATGCGTCCAGTTCGAACCGCCGAACAGTTTTATTTTGTTTTCATCATAAAGCCTGTTCAAGACATTAGCAACAACCGATACCGGTACTTCGTCATTATCTCGGTGAAGCAGATATATATCAATATAATCCGTTCTGAGCTTTTTGAGCGAATCGTGTATATCGGATAAAATATCAAAATCGGTCACGCGATGACGCCAGTTATTCGGATGTGCGCATTTAGAGACAACAACGCATTTATCGCGTACGCTGCGTTTTTCCATCCATTCTCCGAGAATTTCCTCGCCGTAGATAGCCGCGCAGTCAAATGTATTCACTCCCGACTCGAACACTTCGTCCAAAAGCTTGAACACATTTTCCTTGTCATTTTCGGATGCATTTTCGGCGGCTGCCGCAAAAAGCTTGGGTGTGGCTGTGCCGAAAATAAGCTTTGATATAGGCTTATCAAGTCCCTCAATATGTGAAAATTTCATTGTAATACCTCCGTTCTTTAAGCTTTATTTTGTCAGTCTGATTACAGCTGCCGAATTAATCGGCAAAGAAACGCGCAGCGTGGTTTTGACCTCGGCAGCACATTCATTTGTCGGATATACACATTCGGCTGATTTATATTCGGCATCAATGGGAATGTCTATGCTGTCATTGCCGCCAAGCCTTTTTACACATATATACTCGTGTGTCTCACCCTTGAATCCGCAAGCCATCCATTCATCGCCGAAATGTGCCGCACCGAACGGATAAAAGGGGAGAAGAGACGATATTTCTTTTCGTATGGATTTGTAAAAGCCGATGCCGCTTTTCAGCACCGATAATTGTTCAATAGAGAGAAGATGCGTTCCGCCGGATATCACGGGTCTTAAAAACATCGCGTTTACCATATTGAAAGCAATTTCGTTTTTTGTGTGAGTTCTCATTGGAATAACCCACACTTGCGCCTGCTCAGGAATCACAGCCGTTCCTGCCATTGCCGAGATAGCCGCCATCGGCTTATAGTCTGTCGCATCGCTCAGAGACTGCATAGAAAAGTGCGAAAGAGACTTGTAATCCATTCTCATACCTCCGCTTGCACAATTTTCTATAATAAGCCCGGGATGTCTTGCGTACAAGCCGTCAATCCATTCAAGATATGCCATCCGATGCTGCACGAGTCCGTCACCGAAACTGTCGCTGTCGATTTCGGTTCCCGCATCGCCGTCTATATTGTAATCGAATTTGAAATACTCAATTTCATAATCTTTGACAAGACCGTCAACTATGCTATCTAAAAAATCTCGCACGGTTTTACTCCTGAAATCAAGCTGATATCTTCCATGGTCAATCACTCGCCTGCCATGCCGCATAAAAAAGCAGTCATCGGAAAAATTTTTCAGTATCGGACAGTTGATTCCCATAACCTCGGGTTCAAGCCATATTCCTGGTTTCATGCCTTTTTTGCGAATGTAGTCAAAAACTTCGCGCATACCATTTTCAAATCGGCTCTCGCACGCCTGCCACTCGCCGACGGTTTCCCACCATGTACCGTCCGCGTACCAGCCGGCGTCCATGCAATAAATTTCCGCTCCGATTTTCTCTGCCGCATCAATCACTTTAAGTTCCTTTTCGGTTGTCGGATCGGCATTTAAGCACATCATGTAGTCGTTGAAAATGACAGGAAGAAAAGCGTCGTTTTCGCTCCTGTATGCTATTTTTCGTCTGTATTTTGTCATTTCGGCATGTACTGCGTCAAAGTTTTTTTCAAAGCATATTGCAGTTTTGACTGTTTCAAAGCAACCATTCGGAGCAAGCTCTTTCCACCATCCGTTTTCCTGTTCGGACGGACCTGAAAGTTTCAGATAATTTACTTTGTCTATATCGCTTATCTCATAATTCCAAGAACTGTCGCTTTCTATCTGCCAAAAAATACATTCATTTGATGTTTCCACGATTCCCATAGGCATGTGCTCTTTTGTTGACCATGTGCTGGTGTTCGATACCGCAATACGTTTTGTGGAAAATTCGTTTATGCGATTGTATCCGAGCAGATCGGGAGAATAGGCATACCATTGCAGTTCCCGACACCATGAATTATGACATAGCCATACCTTGTCCATATTGAAGCCGTACATGCAAAATGAGCTTATATACTCAATGCCTATATTTTCGTTTGAAATGTTTTCTATACTTGCATAGGCGCGCATAGCCTTTATACCTTCAAAAAAATCGTAATGCTGAGTTATTCTGATTTTGTCATTACTCATAACAAAAATAAGACTGTTTTTTTCTTCGCGGTGGGATTCGTATTTCAGTATGCTGCCGCCGGTATGCTTTGCACCATGGTGATCATCGAGGTTTTTTCCTGTTATAAACACCTCTGTCGGGGTGAAGAATTTACTGTTATTTTGAGCGTGCTTTGCAAGACCGATATGCTCTATTAAAAGTCTGCCCTCGTCATCAATGCAGAACTGCAAATGCAGAGCGTTTTTATAAAATTCTAAATTTTTCATCTAACAAAATACCTCTATAGCTTTTTTTACATCGGCTTTCATCGCGGCAATTGCATCGCATGCGGCATCATGGAATTGCCCATACGTCTTGCCGGAAACAGCCTCGCCGCCCGCTTTTGCCATATATGTGTAGTAGTTGATTTTGCGTACGCCGAGTGAGATTACCTTTTTATAATCCTTATGGCTCACGCCGCTGCCGCCATGCATGACTATAGGAACTTTTGTCACCTTATTTATGCGCGTGTTCAAACGGCACACAATGACAACTCCGTACAAATATCGGAATACATATTCATCGTAAAAACAGTGCAAAACGAAATAATTGTTTTCCCGGGCATTTGTTCTGAGTGCGAATATTCGTGCTTTTAAATTGTGCATAGCGATGAAGTTTTTTAAATCATACTTTGGGATGATGACAAAGCTCTAAATCTGTGATATAATCAATAGAAACAATTTCATAAGTGGTCAATAAGTGGTCAAATGATTGTTGTTAGCTATTTTGCACAATGCGTAAAACGGCTTGGTTAAGCCGTTTTACGACCTATTATTTGTAAAGCTCTATCTAAGTCAGATAAAGAGTAATTTATCTGACTAAATAGCCAATATACAGTTTTTTATACAGCTCTTTTCGTTGTTTGCTCCCTGTTTTAATTTTTCTACAAATTCGTCCATTTTACACACTATCTTTTATTTACAATAGTTTTTTTCATAATTCGGTGTATTTTCTATATGCATTCGGAGATTTCCCGGCATATTTTTTAAATGCTCTGCTGAAATACAACGGGTCTTTATATCCTAAAAGCTCCGCAATTTCTCCGTTTGTCATGCTTGTATCGGCAAGCAGTTCTTTTGCCCTTTCCATTTTTATTCTTGTCCGATAAGCGTGTGGCGAAAGTCCTGTATATTCCTTAAACAGCGAAATAAAATAGTACTTGTCCATGCAGCATTTACGTGCATAATCGCCTATTTTTTCGCTGTCATGCATGCACAAATTCATTTTTTCGATAATCGGAATAAGCTTTTCGTATTTATTTGTTTTCTGCATGCATGTCGGTGCATTAATCGCCCTTGATGCCGATGCTATCGCCGACACAAGCTCCGCTCTGCAAAAAAGTCCATATCCAGGCTTTGCAAGCTGAATCTCTCTTGCCAGCACTGCAACACATTTTTTCATCCACTCACCGTCGCCGATGTGATAATGCATCTCATCCGAAAATCCCGCTTCTCTCAAAAGCTCGCACACACCCGTCCCTGTAAAGTGAATCCAGTACACTTTTGTTTCGCAGCCGCCGCAAAAGCAATAATCCTGAGTTTCTTTCGGACGGTACAAAATCAAGTCTCCGCTTACTGCGGCATTATATTCTCCGCCTTTTAAATACTCCGTTCTTCCATCGGCAACATATATAAGCTGGTAGTCGCTTCTGCCGTGCGGACGACACGTCTTTATATCTTTTTCGCCGATTTCATAAAATCCACAGCTGTTCACCGTTAAATATTCATTGGTCGTTCTGTCCGAACAGCTCTGATTTTCGCCGTTTATAATTTGCATATTTTTCCCCCGCTCCCTTATTATCATAACATCATATTAATGTTTTGTCAATAAAAAAACACAACTTTGTCCATAAAATTCTCAACAAAATGTATATGCATTTAAGCGCATGCGTGTTATAATATACTAAAAAAATCGGAACGGAGTAATATTATGCGAGAAAAAATTCTTTTTGATGACAATTGGAAATTTCACTTAGGGGATATTAACATTGAATACCCCAAATCAAAAGGTCCGGTATATACGCAGTCAAAGACCGAGACAATGAAATGGGGACCTGCAGCCTGCGGTTACGATGACAATTCGGATTCATACAGCGGTGGAATTATAAATACAGATTATTGGGAAAATGCGACCTTGCCGCACGATTATATAATAAGTCAGACCCCAAAGAAGGAAAATAACAACACTCTCGGATATTTTAACTATCAAAATGCATGGTACAGAAAGCGATTTTTCCTTTCCGAAGATGACAAAAGAAAACGAATCACACTTCTTTTTGAGGGTGTTGCCACACATGCGACAATATATCTTAACGGCTGCATTGTATGCAGGAACTTTTGCGGCTACAATTCATTCGAAGCGGATATTACCGATTTTGCGATTTTCGGCCGTGAAAATGTTCTTGCCGTCTATACCGACACAACTCACCACGAGGGCTGGTGGTACGAGGGAGCAGGAATCTATCGCCACGTTTGGCTGATAAAGACCGATACGACAGCTGTTGATTTATGGGGCGTTTATATTAATCCTATCAAAAATGACAATGACTGGACTGTAAATATCGAAACAACGGTGAGAAACGACAGTATCAACCGTGACGAGATAACCGTTTTGAATGAAATAAAGGATTCCGACGGAAAAACGCTTGCAAAAACCGAGGAAACATCTGTTTTTATAAAACCAAAGGACAAATCTCAGCTTATGCAGTCGGTTCATATTAATAATCCGACATTGTGGAATATTGATTCGCCTACGCTTTATTATACCGTAACGCAAATACGCCGAAACGGTGAAGTTATTGATGAAGTTGCAAATCATTTCGGATTCCGCACATTTCGTTTTGATGCCGAAAAAGGTTTCTTTTTAAATGACAGATATATAAAATTAAAAGGCGTGTGTTGTCACCAGGACTATGGCATAACAGGAAAAGCTGTCCCCGACAACATATACCGCTATAGGATAGAGCTGATGAAAGAAATGGGCGCAAACGCTTACCGAACCGCGCACTATCCACATTCGGAGGCAACAATGGACGCACTTGACAAGCTGGGCATGCTTGCAATGGCAGAAACGCGTTGGTTCTCGACCTCGCCGGAGGCTAAAGAACAGCTTGGAATGCTGATAAAGCGCGACAGAAACCGTCCGTCGGTGATACTGTGGTCGGTCGGGAACGAAGAACCGCTGCACCTTACTGAGCGTGGAAAGCGCATAACCGAGAATCTCAGATGCGAAATTTTAAAATACGATTCCGCTCGCCCCGTCACCACCGCAATATGTCACGAGCCGCACCGCGCTCCTGCCACAAAAGCGGTTGATGTGATAAGCGTAAACTACAACTTTAATCTATGCGATGAAATACACAAAAAGTTTCCGAACACTCCGTTTGTTTTCTCAGAGTGCTGCGCAACAGGCACAACGAGAGGCTGGTACTTTGACAGCTGCACGGAAAGAGGATATATAAACGCATTCGACCACGATTCAAATGTTGATGGTTTCAAATCGCGCGAATTTTATTGGAAATTTATCATGGAAAGAGAATGGATTGCAGGGTGTTTCCAATGGGCAGGAATCGAGCACCGCGGCGAGACCGATTGGCCACGGCTTTGTTCGCAATCCGGTGCTGTGGATTTATTCCTGCAAAAGAAGGACGCATTTTATCAAAATCAATCGCATTGGCTTGATACTCCGATGATTCACCTGTTGCCACATTGGAATCTGCATGTCGATGACGGTGAACTTATCGACGTATGGGCATATACCAATTGCGATGAAGCGGAGCTGTTTTTAAATGATGTAAGCTTTGGCATATGCAAAGTTGAGCGGTTTTCTCACGCCGAGTGGAAAGTCCCGTACCACAGTGGCAAGCTGAAAGTTGTGGGCAGACGCTGCGGCAAGGATTGTACGTCAGACTGTATCGAGACAAGCGGAAAGCCTGCCGCACTTAAGCTTAGACTTGAAAACTCCGTATCAAAAGCGAACGGCTGTGATATTGCAATAATCACCTGTTATTGCGTCGATGATAAAGGACGATTTGTACCAGATGCCGAGGGACACATAATCAGCTTTAATACAAATTCGCTCGGAACAATAGTTGGTACAGGCTCCGATATATGCGACCATACAACTGTCACATCTCCCGACAGGAGAATGCGTGCAGGACTTTGTTCAGCTGCGATAAGAGTCGGAACGGCAGCAGGCGATTTGAAAATTTATGCTTCCTCTCCCCTGCTTGACAATGCTGTACTTTCAATAAAGCTTGAATAAAAAACACACCTATGGCATAGAAACACAGCTTTGATTTTTCATCCATTTCAGCACTAAAAATAAAGCGTGTCGGTGATATTTAATTAACCGACACGCTTTATTTTTAGTGCTGAGCAAGTCTTTCCTTTAAAGCCGCAAATCGGCAGGCGTGTTTATATGCCTCTGCTATATATTCTTCAATCGGCATTTTTGTATATACATTATTTTCTGCCCTGTCCGGCTTGCTTTCCTTGTTCAGTTCAAATGTGAGTATATCATTAAATCCATGCTTGTTCAGTCTCTTTGCAATGCCCTCCCAATCGGCGATTCCGTCAAACGGAAGCAAGTGCAGGTCGTCAATCCAAGTTATCTCACCATTATAGTTCTTGATTCCGAGATTATCATTCAAATGAGTTGCAATCAGCCTGTCACCATACAATGCAGGCATGTCCTTACTGTGATTATAACACATCTCATGCCCGGTATCCCAGCAGAATCCGACATTGTCATAGCCGGACAAGCCTTTCATAACCGCATCGAGATACTCCTCGCCCTCGGTATTTTCAAATGCAACCTTAACTCCGCATTTTACCGCTTCTTTCACAACTTTTTCATAATTTTTAACACCGACTTCATTCGGAGAATGTTTATCAAATCCAATAATCACGTGTGCAACCATTATCGGCACATCGTTGTCAGCACAGCTGTGAACACATTTTATCAACTCATCGACCGCAATATTTGCTTTATCACTATCCTCCCAAAAATCAGCAGCTTTCCCAAACGGTGCATGAATTGACTGATAGGCCATGCCAAGTTCATTTGCAAGCTGTCTGTAAGGTGCAATGTCCTCGTCCTCGCTCCAGTCTGTGAAAAAGCCTTCAAATCCGGTTTTATGAAACAATTTTATCTGCTCCTTAACCGGTATTTTAAATTGTTCGTTTGTGCCCAACGCCAACTTTGCTTTCCACATATCATACTACTCCTTTATTAAATTCTTTATGACTTCGCCCGCGATTATAAGTCCTGCCGCCGACGGTACAAAAGCAATGCTCCCCGGCACCTGCCGCCGCTGCGTGCATTTTCTCGCCGTCCCCGGCGGACATATGCAATATGCCTTACAGCTGATTGCCATATCCTCAATCGGCGTGAGCGGCTGCTCCTTTGAATATACCACCTTTAAATGCTTTATGCCGCGGCTTTTAAGTTCGCGCCGCATAACTCTCGCAAGCGGACAAACCGATGTTTTATATATATCGGCAACCTCAAACGCTGCCGCGTCAAGCTTATTCCCTGCGCCCATTGAACTGATTATCGGCACTCCTGCCTTATTCGCATTTACTACCAGTTCTATTTTTCCCGTAACGGTGTCTATCGCGTCCACAACATAATCGTACTGCGTAAAATCGAACTGTTCCGAGGTCTCGGGCGTGTAAAAGGTTTTGTATATGCTCACCGATACATCCGGATTTATATCCGCTATCCTCTCCGCCGCAACATCTACCTTATACTGCCCCACCGTTTTCCTTGTTGCAAAAATCTGACGGTTTATATTCGTGAGACACACCTTGTCGTCATCAATCAAATCTATCGCTCCGAGTCCGCTTCTGACAAGAGCCTCCACGACATAACCGCCCACTCCGCCGATGCCGAAAACAGCTACTCTCGACTTTGCCAGCTTGTCCATTGCCGCCTTGCCTATAAGTAGCTCCGTCCTTGAAAATTGATTAAGCATTTATTTCCTCCAATCAATATCTGTCCAAAAAATTATGAACTCCGTTTTTGTCCTTGTATGCTATAATTGTTTCAAGATTCACATTCTGAACACTTCTGAAAATGTTCTTTTCCACCTGCGGATTTATTTTTTTCAAATTTGCAATCAAGTACTTTATTTCCTGCCTTTTCGAGCCCGTCTTATCCGATGTGAGACACGCCTCGGAGGTGCATGTGTCAGTAAACTTGCATGCACATTGGATAAAATGCAAATCGTTGTAATCACGCCATCTTTTGATATCGCTCTCACGTATATGATACATTGGACGGATAAGCTCCATACCTTCAAAATTTGTGCTTTTCAGCTTTGGCATCATGGTTTGAGTCTGACCGCTGTAGAGCATGCCCATCAGAATCGTCTCTATAACATCGTCGTAATGATGTCCGAGCGCAATTTTGTTGCATCCGAGTTTTTGCGCTCTCGAATAAAGATAGCCGCGTCTCATTCTTGCACAGACATAGCACGGCGATTTTTCTATATTATATACTGAGTCGAAAATTGTGCTTTCAAAAACCGTTATCGGCACATTCAAAATTTTTGCGTTATGCTCTATTATTTCGCGGTTTTCCTTGCTGTAGCCGGGATCCATAACCAGGAATACAAGTTCAAAATGAAACTTGTTGTGGCGCTTAAGCTCCTGAAAAAGCTTTGCCATAAGCATGGAATCCTTGCCGCCGGATATGCATACCGCGATTTTGTCATTCTCCTCAACCAGCTTATATTCGTTAATTGCTGCCGCAAATTTCGAAAACAATGCCTTGTGAAAGGTTTTCTGAATGCTTTTTTCCACCTCGACAGCCTTTATTTCCTCGGCTGTGATTCTTTTTTTCAGCCAGCCGATATAGCCATCCGCAAGGCTTACCGCCGAAAATCCTTTTTCCGAAAGCTTTTCGGCAAGCTCCAGACTCACAATTCCCGACTTGCAATATAAAACAAGCTTCTTATTTTTATTAAGCTTTGTCTCGTCAAACTCGGACAACGGATTATTCGCCGCTCCGTCAATTGCACCGTATGCAAACGAGTACGGCTCGCGTATGTCAACAATCTGACAGTCCTTTTCCTTTTCAAATTCTTCAAGTGTAATTTCGTAATCTCTCATATCAAATCAAATTCTTTCAGCGTTTTACATTTCCTATATCGGTTACAATTCTGTACCCTGCCGACTCAACGCGCCTTTCAAGGCAGCTACGGCACTGTGCCGCTTCCTCACCGGTACAGATTTTGTTTTCGTACAATTCATATTTCTTTCTCACTCCGACCGGTGACAGATTGGGCATAACAACATTTGCTCCTGCCTTTAGTCCCAGTTCCCTGCCTTTCGGATTTATTGTCCCGAGCGCCGTTGTCGATGGGATAAGTGCATGCGGGAACATCAGTCTGAGTATCGAAATCAGCTTTAATGTCATTTCGCATGTTCCGCTTTCAAAATCCTTAAAAGGCGTATCGTGATGAACTATAAACGGTCCTATTCCAATCATATCCGGCTCAAGCTCTTTCAAAAAACGGAGGTCAGCTATGATATTTTCATTTGTCTGAAACGGACTTCCGACCATGAATCCCGAACCCACCTGATAGCCAAGCTCTTTTAAGTAGAACAGGCATCTTTTCCGATTTTCCAAATCCATCACAGGCGGATGCAGCTTTGAATAATGCTCTCCCGTCGCCGTCTCATGGCGCAGCAAATACCTGTTTGCACCTGCTTTTTTCAGCATTTTATAACTTTCGCGGCTGCGCTCACCGACCGAAAGCGTTATTGCGCAATCGGGAAATTCACTCCGTATCTGCGATACAATATCGCATAAACGGCTGTCGGTATAGTAATCGTCCTCGCCGCCCTGCAGAACAAAGGTGCGAAAACCCAGCGAATATCCCTCGCGGCAGCAGGATAATATCTCATCCTCGGTCAGACGATAGCGCACTGCATTTTTGTTATCACGCCGTATTCCGCAATAAAAGCAGTTGTTTTTGCAATGGTTTGTAAACTCAATCAAACCGCGTATATACACCTCGTCCGCGTATATACTTCTTCGAACCCCGTCGGCAACTCGTGCCAATTCCCTGTCCGCAGATGAATTTTGCAGCAAATCCAAAAACTCGCTGTCGGTCAAATCTCTGTCATGCTCCAATTTTTTTACAATGTCATTTATATAATCCATAAGCATAGCCCCTTACATTATATCCTATTATACCACACTTTTCTCGGTTAGTCAATTTTTATATAAAGAAAAAAGACCTGTTTTTTCAGATCTTTTTCCATGAAAATTACATATCGATATTTTTTTCGTCAATCAAAATGCCCGATTCATCGTATACTCCGACAAAAAGCCCGTTCCCCTCACCCGACGGGAAAGAAAAACTTCCTTTCAAAATATCGCCTGCTTTTATACTCCTCGATATTTCTCCTCCGAACATTTTCTTTTGACCCGAAACGCTTGCCGAAAGTGTTATCTTTTCATCCGAATCTCCGTAATTTTCGGCAATGACAGTCAATAATCCGTTATCGCAGACTGCACTTTTTATTCTGACCCTGCATTCCGAATCTATCTCCAAAATCAGCGGTTCATAGGCTTTCGCGGTAAAGCTTTCACCAAGCGTTTCATTTGTCAAAAGGTTCTTCACACTTCTTTTTTTGCCTTTGTAAACCACACTCAAGCCTTGCAAATCGGTATATCGGTAATTGCAGATATTTACAAGAATTTTCCCGTTGTATTCTGTCGTTTTCCACTCCACACCTTCGGGCGGCAATGCGCCTGCCTCATCGCAGAGTTTCATATAGGAATCGCACGAATTGTATACAATTTCCGTCAAGTCATCGGACAGTTCAACGCTCTCCGATTTTTCAAAGCTGATATTTTTATCAAACTCATCCTTCGTAAAACATTCTCCAATCCATATTACCTTTTTTCCGCTCAATACGAATTTTTGAACAGCACTTTGCAAATTCCTGTCTGCATGCACAACATTCGGAACAATCAAAAGCTTGTAATCGGGCAGCTTGTCAATATCGTTTCCGGTGACAAATTCCACCTTTTGTCCCGCATAAAGACACGCATCGTATGCCTTATCCATCGCGGTAACAAAATCCTTATTGTACACACGTTCAAGATTTGAATAAAGAATCGCTGCATCTGCCTTTTTATCGTTGAATGCCGAAATTTCATACGACAGGCGATTTAAGTCAAGCGATGCCTTGCCGATTGCCGCCAGTGCATCGGGGCGTTGGAACACATTCCCCAAAAACAGGCTTGTTTCATTGCTTGTCTGCTCCCATGTCCATATTGTATCGGCATATCTGCCATGCAGCGCACCCTGGAATATATCTGCCGACACGAATTTTGCAACCATATCATCATATCTTTTCGACGAATCGCGGATTATATGATCCTCGGAATTAAACACAGGTGCGGTCTTGATTGATGAAAGAAAATCATACCACTTCATTTTGCCCTGTATCGGTCTTGACGGAGATTGGTAATACGCATGCGAATCATTGCCGCCGAAATCAGAAAATTCCGAAAACTTTTCCGCATCTGTTCCCCACTTCAGCCTGTCGCGTTCAAACTCGCCGCTGCCGTCCTGCGCAAAATAATCCTGAACCTTTGAATGTATCTTGACATTCGGCATAAGTTCTCTTATCTTATCCGCAATACGGCTGTGCCATGCGGCAAATTTCGTATCGTTATATTCCATCCAGTCATAAAATTCCCTTGTTTGGCTGACCTCAGACGGCATTTGAATTTCATCGGCAGATGTATATGCTGTCCCGAATGCGCTGTTGATTGCATCAATTCCTTGATACTTTCCCAAAAGCCACTCATGCCAGTCCGAAAGAAGTCCGTCAATTTGAGAGCTGTCCGAGGTCGGCTCATTCGAAATACAAATACTCATAAGTGCAGGCTTGTCCTTTATCAGCGATATAAGCGTTTCTATATACTTATCCATTATAATCCGGTGCTGCCTGTGATAGATATTTATATCGGGATAATAATTTTTCACAAACACCGGAAAATAATGCGGAGAAATAAGCAGGTCAACCGCAACATTGTTTTTCTCTGCCGAATCCAGCATCGGAATGATGTTTTTTTCGATGCCGTCCGTCACCGCTATATATTCATTGTTATCGCCGAATCTGTTTGCGTTCTTCTCGAAATTTCCGTTGTTTATAAGATTTTCCGCACTGCCGTCCTTTCGCACCGAAATGTTATCTATATATGCAGAGGCCTTTTTGTCTATAATTATATTAAATCCCGTCTCTGTTTCTTCACCGGTGGTAAAGGTGTATTTATATGTTTTCCACAGGCTCGATGCGCCGATCACATTTCTCTCTGCGCCCGAATACGGAGTGACATATACGCTGTTTGCCGCATCTGCCTTAGCGGTCAGAGTGCATGTGTAGCTTGTATTCGGCTCTACCTTATAGCTTTGCCCAATTATGACATATCCGTCCGAATCGCCCCTTTCAAGCTTCAGCGACACCTCTCCGCCTCTCACATTCGCCTTATCATAATTTGCCTCGCACACCACATCGCCGCCCGATGTAATCTTCCAGCCGTACGGCACCTTTGCCTCGTAAATCACGCTCCACGGACCTATCTCCTGCTGAGTTATATTTGCGCCCAGCTTGGCGAATTTATCAAAATTGTTCCTCGCCCCGGCAAAATGTCCGTAGCCGATAAAAAACACCGGTCTTTGCCCCCATGTGGTATCGGCAATGAGTTTATTTTTTGAAATATTTATGTCCGATGTTTGATACCTCGGAGCGGAAAGCGGCTTTTTTTCGCCGTTTATATATGAAGTCAGCGCCGATTTTGTGCTTTTATATATATCGTCCAGCTTGGATGAGACATAGCTTTCATTGCTGATATTTTCTCCGCTTTGAAATTGCTCCATAACCGTTATATTCATTTGCTCATAAGGACAATCCATTCCCATTTGCTCACATTGTGACATCAAGTCTTTCAGTTCGCCGATCTTGGTTTCGTATCCTGTCGAATCAAACGCAAACGCTTTTGTACACAAGAGCAGCAAAATCGGAAATATTATTTTTTTCATCTGTCCACCTCTTTAAAACTACCAAACGGCGCCGTCCGCCAACCGATAAGACAAATCACACATTATCGGTCGGCAGTCCAGCCGCACATATGCTTTCTCACTTTTTGACGGTGACAATTCTTGCCGCGCCGTCCCAGCTGACATTAAGACCAAAGCTCTCAGCCACAAAACGCAGCGGCAGCATTATCCTGTCATTTGAAATTGTCGGAACACTGTCAAGCTTTTCTTCGCGTCCGTCAATATACGCAGTGTCGGAATCGATTGTAAGCTTAATTTCACGCCCGTTATATTTAAGTGTCGCGGTGCGCGCCGTATCATCCCATTCCGCCTCGCCGCCTATGTTTTCGGCAATCGCCCGTACCGGCAAAAGCGTCCTGTCATTTTGAATTATCGGCGCAGTTGAATAATTTTTGACATCTATCGCCCTTCTGAAGCCGCCGTTAATCAAAATCGGATCATCTATCCGGAGTTTTATCTCGTTCGGCTCCGAATACGACGTCCCGCCGATTTCAAGCAATATCGGCTGATGCGTTTGAAGCGTCACCACGTTTCCCTGTTCGGTCATGCTTCTGAGCTCCGTCGAATTTTGAACCTCTTGTCCGTCTGCAAGAATCTTTATATTCACATCCTCCGCCCAGTCGTAGAGATTAAGATTTACAAGCAGCTTTCCGTTGTACTCGGTATACATATACTCAACCTGCTTGATATCCTCGCCGGTTTCGGCATGAACCACGCGCACGCGGCGCATTCCGAGCGAATCGTATATATCCGAAAGCAGCTTTTGCAGATTCTCCGGAGATGTCATCTTAAAGCTGTCATTGACAGTCTCTATTATTTGCGCATTTTCGTGCAGCTCGCGCACTAAATTTTCGTCCAAGGGCTGATTATGCTCGTCTCTTGTTAAGCTGTCACTGCCAAGCAAGACAAGTTTTCTTCCGGACTTTGCATAGTCCAAAAGCTTTCTTGCATTTTCTTCCTTGATATTTACGACATCGGGGCAAATCAAAACTTTATGATTGTATGCCTTTTCTATATTATTCTCCGAAACAAAGCCGGTTTTCTGTCCCGAATAAACG
This sequence comes from uncultured Clostridia bacterium, assembly GCA_934486735.1. Lineage (GTDB taxonomy): Bacteria > Bacillota > Clostridia > UBA1381 > UBA1381 > CAKSQL01. Next base: position 77,534 of record CAKSQL010000006.1, read on the forward strand.
CTTGCCTCATATGCCTTATACAAATTGTTTGCATATGAATTCTGATATATTCGCGAGGTATCCGACCACAAAAGAGCAGTATCGGGATTTTTGTCGGCAAGAGCCGCCGCCTCATACGAAAGCCTGTTCAAATCAAGCGATGAGCGTGAAACCTCCATTATCGCATCGGGTCTTGTCAAAATACTGTTTGCAAGTGCCTCATCGTAATATTTTCTCGACCACACCCATATATTGGTGTATCCTCTGCCATGCAGAGCACCCTGCCAAATATCCGCTCCGACATGATATGCGATATTGTGGTCGTATCGTTTGGAGCTGTCCGCGATAATATGATCCTCGGTGTTGTACACCGGTCGATACTTGATTGAGGTCAAGAGATCATACCACATTGTCTTTTCAAGAGCGCTTGTCGATGTCGGATTTGTGTTGTTTCCATACATCTGCGCCTGCTTGACCGGGTTGTAGTAATTGAATGCGTCACAGCCGTGTACATCCGAAAATTCCGCATACTTTTCAATATTCGAACCATACAGGATATGCACTCTCAAAGCCGCATCATCGCCATAAATGTTCTGCATTATTTTGCAATGCACCGGAATATCCGGCAGATACTTATGCACTTCCTCGGCAGCCCATGAACTCCATTCGTATACGAGATTGTCGTTGAACTGCTTCCAGTCGTACAAAAGTACCGACGGCTGCGTATCTTTCGGCATTTGAACCTCGGAAAAATCGCTTAAATTCGTCCCGTTTATGCGATTGTATTCTGCCAAATCGTTGTTGTAAACGCCCTTTAAGTATTCCACGAAGTCATCATGATAATAATCCGAATTTGAACTTATCAGCGTAGGCTCGTTTGTTATGCATATGTTGGTGAGCGACTTGTATTTTGCGGCAGCCGGCAGAAGATACTCAAGATATTTCGCCATGACCTCTTTTACTTCCTCGCTCTTGACATTCATCCACATCAATGAACCGCTGAGACCCTTTAAGCTTTCGTCCTCGATTATGGCGGTCGGCCAATAGTGCGGTGACAACAGCAGAGACATAGAAACATTGTTTTCCTCGGCATCCTTTAATACCTTTGTTATATTTGACATGTTAAGCTCGGAAATTCGCTTGTTATCTCCGAAATCCTCGTACTTCGATTCGAAACTGTTATTTTTCAAAAGATTGGTTTTTGTGCCTTTCTTTCTGACATACAAATCATCGAGCAGGATTTCGTCGGCAGTATCCTCTACAAATATCTGGAAAATTGTTGACGTTGTATTTGCCGGAGTGGTGTACTCAAAGGACACGTCTTTCCAGTCGTATGTTCCGCCCAATTGATTTCGGTTGTCATCGTTTGGCCATTCCAGGAGCGACATCCAAAACTTTTTCGCGTTTTCAGCCTTTACCTTGCCGCCGAATTCGTAAGTTGTGTTCGGCTCAACGGTAACTCCCTGATAAAGCGCGGTGTAGCAGTCGCTTTGCATCGGGGTTTCACTTACAATTTTTACGTAATGCGTACCCGAGCGCGCTACGTTTTTATCCTTTTCGATATTGTAGCTGCACTTGAAATTTTTATATTTAAGGCTGTAGCCCGGGATTCCGTTTCGGTCGGTAACAATATTATATACGCCAAACTCTCTTTGAATTGTATTTGTACCGAGGTCATAGAAATTCGGAATATCCTTTGCCGCCTCGTCAAAATGTCCGTACCCCACAAAGAATACCGGTCTTTTTTCTACTTCATCACTGCCGAATTTCTTTGTATCGGCAAAATGAGTTGTGCCGTCTATTATAACATCACCGGTTTGGAACTTCGGTGATGTCATCGACTCTTTTGCGCCGGAAAGATAACTCTCCAGGCTGCTTTTTGTATCGGTATATATACGCTCAAGCTCCTCAAAGGTGTAGTCCATTATGTCATAATACTGTCTGTCGGCATCCTCTTTTATATAATCGACAAATCTCTCGAGAATAAATGCCGCGGGGTTTTCGTAATCGGTGGAAATGCCCTTGTCGTTACATTCCTTTATCAGCGACTTTATTTCCTCCGCTTTCCCATTTAACTCCTCTGTTGAACTGTCATAAAAATCCGAGGTTGCCAATACTGAAACATTCTTAGGAAATTCCTGCGTACTTTCGCCGTCGTTCGCCGAAAAATCAAGTGCTTGAGTCCCTGCATCGTTAAACGTATATGAAAATTTTGCTTTTCTTCCGCTTTTTGCAGGGATCTTCACTTTCTTTTCGTCATTTTCAAGCTTGATTGTAAATTCCTTGTCCGTATCGGAATTATTCAAAATGCACGCGGTATACTCGTTTTCCTCGTAAACGGTACAGCTGTCCGCACCCTCGCACCATGCAAAGAAATCACAGTTTTCCGGAATCATTCGAAAAGTCTGGAATTTGTCGTTGACCTTTCCCTCGGCAATACCGGGCGAAAGCTGAAGTGCATACTTTCGACCGTTTCCGTCGTTATCGTTATAAATCGCGCAGAACTTTATCTCGTCCATAAAACCACCGTAGTACAAATCCCATGGGATTGCCGATTCGTAATAAGTGGTTTTTCCGACTCTTTTTGTATTCAGCAAAAGACCGTCCATCTGCTTTTCTCCGAAATCGAGTGAATATTTTCCGCCGCCCTCGTCAGAATAGCTATAGCCTATTTCCGCGCCGAAATTCACATCCTCTTTTGAAAGGCACAGCTGAATACTGTCTCCCTGCCAATACTCAGCGCCCTGCTTATCGAAAAATATATCATCTTCGGCAGTGGTCAGAAAATAGAAATATTTATCATCATAAGCAAAACTCATCGACACCTTTGCGTCGGTCTGCGATGTAGTATATGCCTGCACCTGCTCCTTTGTTTTCGGCAGATCAAGCTTTGTTGCGCCTGCCCAGTCCGATACATCTCCGTCTATTTTTACAGAGTTTGTTTTATATACCGGTATCACTTTCGCCGCCGCTACATTCTCGTTGAAATCCTCAAGCGAAAATTCATCTCCGACAATCGAAACCGCCCCCGAATCGGAGGATGTCTCAACATCTCCCTCAAAACCGGGATTTTTGAGCAGATTTTTACCCTTTACCCCATCATTGTATTCGCAAAATTCAAAATCATCTACCCAAAAAGCCGTTGTCGGTCCATCCACAATTATTTTAAATGCAACGTACCCGGACGCCCCGGTATGAGTATATTTAAAGGAAAAATATGTCCAGTCATACGTTTTTGATACCGGGTTTAAGTATGCTCTCGCACCCCAGTTTATACACGTACTTATCGAATTTATATTCTTCGCCTTTGCCCAAAAGCCGTATTGATAGGTCTTGCCCTCCTCAACGGGCACACTTTGTTCAAGATTCATGTAAACATTTGATTTATACGGCGTTTTTCGCGAAAGCTTAAGCGACGCCTTTCCGCTTTTGTATACCGAATTGTCAAGCTCCGCTGCCGCCTCCAGCGTTCCGCTGCGTCCGATCCCCCAGCCGCTTGTGCTGCCTGCGGCTGCGGAGGCGGCAGGAATATAAATTCCTGCCGCTAAAGCTATTGTCAGAAAAAAACTGATAATTCTTCTCATATAGTTCTCCATTTCCCAATCTGTCAGAAGCTGCCTTTTGCTATATACGGATTCATTTCATCATCCCACAAAAATGCCTTTGCGCTGTATACTCCGTCAGATACGCTGTCCAGATTAATCGTTGCCTTAAGCTCGGCTTCGCCTGCGGCGGAATCCATTTGCTCAGCCTTTACAGCTTTATACAAGCTGCTGTCCTTATAAATCGCAAAGTACAATGCGTAGCTGTATCCCGGCTCGATTGTATTTACGCTGATTGTCATATTATTCTCGCCGGCAACAGGTGACGGAACTGATTCATAGCTGTCGTCTGTCAAATCAAACTCTCCGATAACATATTTTTTGTAATTTTCAAAAGAGCCGTTCTTTACATAATCATTTCCGTCAGCATCGGTAAGCGAAACATCGTCAATCCATGCACTGCCGATTCCGCCCGTTGCGAGGAATCGAATCTGTGAGCCGCCCTCTGCCGCCTGCATGGAAATTGTATATTCATACCAATTGTCACCGAGATCTGTGATTGTTCCGCTGCTAAGACCTTTTTCCGATATTGCCGCATTATTCGCATTTGAGAACATCACACTGCCGCCCAAAGTCTTATTCAAAGTATAAGCCTTAAATTTCAGAGTGTAACTCTTTGAGTAGTCGAAATTTTCCGGCAGATTCTGTCTGAATTCAACATATCTCTGATCCACCCACGAAGCCGGTGCTGCTATAAACATTGCATTTTTACCGCTGTATGCATGAGTTGTGTCTCTCGTTACAATATAATCTGTATTTCCTTTATTTACGGTTGTGCACATCCAGTCGTCAGGCTGAATCGAAAGCGCCGATTTCGGGCTGTCAAATGTACCGTTGGCAAGGTGGTCAACGCCTGTGTCATTTCCATCCGAATCTGCTTTTACAACCATGAAATCGTCAAGATAAAGGTCGTGGCAATAGTTGTGAATCTTCATTCTGAAACCTGTTTTGTTCTGACCTCCCGTCTTTACAACATACTGAGTCCAGCCGTCCGGAAGCTCCTTAACCGCCGTCGCCTTTTTGAGAAGATTGTCATATTGGTCATTTCCGACTTCTATGGAATTTGGCATAAATGAACCCTTTGCCTTAAAATATATATTGTACGCAGACCAGTCAATGCCGCCCGCACCGCTCGGAGTTGCAATATTTTTATGCATAACAAAACCATCGTTGTAAGCCGTTACATCATGCTTTAAATGCAGCGTTTTGTTGCCGTTTTCATCCTTTACGATTTCCGCTGTCGGAATCACATTGTCAACACCGCCTCCGTTGGTTATATCCCAGCCGTAGTCGCTCAAACTCTCGCCGGTTGCCGTCGGTATCGGCTCAAAGCCGCCGTCCGTCATAAGCTGATATCCTTTTCTTCCCTCGGTTGTGCCTGCATATGATACGCTGATATCGTCTATGTACAAATCCCTTGCCTCGCCGTAGATATAGAGGTTGAAATCCGTTTTTTCTCCGTACGGATACGCGAAGTCAAAGTATGCCTTTGTCCAGCCGTTTTCGTCCGGTCCTTCAAATGTGATTTTGCTGTCGGTAAGTCTTATATTCGTTCCTCTTATGCCGCTTTCCTCACAGTCAAATGTTCCGAGCTGGATTCCCCATTTTTCATATACGCCCTTGATATAAAACTGGGTTCTGAATGTGTTTACACCGTCGGTATCCCATTCTCCGAACGGTCTTTTTGCGCTGTGTGTAAGCTTTATTTTCCGCGCGGTTGTGATTCCGTCCGGGTAGTTGATATGCAGCGAATAGTTTCCGCTGTGCGCCTCCTTGTTTGTGAACTCGGCATAATGAGTGTCGTCCTGCAATGCGTCATTCAGATAGCTGATCGTCCAGCTGTTGTTCACCGCCGTATCCTCCGCTTTCGCCGGCATTACAAGCGCGGTGCAAAGCATTGCAACCGAAGATACTGCCGCAATTGTTTTTTTCATCATATTTTCTCATTCCTTTCCGTACCGCAGCCGAAGATAAGTAATCCGAGTTTATATGAAATGGCACAAATTCGGCATTGTCCGTACCATTTTTTTCAAATTCGATGTTCGGATTGCTTTTTTCGGCTTAAGACACTATAAATTTTAATATATCATAATGCGCCTAAAAGGCTGCAAATGACCTTAATGAATTTTTGTCAATGTCGTTGTCCCACAAGAACATTTCCACACTGTCGCCTTCCTCGTAATCGGACAGGTCGATGTCACATTCGAGCGTGCTCGGAATTTCGTCCTCGCCGTTGGGATTCAAACGTATTGATTTTTCGGCATATTTTATAAGCTTTTTGCCGCGGTTATGGCAGACAATCAGCGTAAACTCCATGTCATCCGCACCGAAATTGTTTTCAACATCTATGCTCGCGGTGTACAATCCCTTGCCGGGCTGCGACTCTGTTCCGGATTTGAGCAGCTTAAACTCTCCTGCCGAATAAACCGGCGGCTGAGTCTTTGTCGAAAAATCTCCGTTTTTGATAAGCTCCTGTCCGTCCTTATCCATGACCGAGACATTATCAATCCACAAGCCGCCAATTTCGCCGCCCGATGCAAAGATGAGCTTTTCGCCCGATGCCTTTGCCTTAAAGCTATATCTCCCGTTATCGTTTGCCATTGCCGACAGCGATGCCGAATCAAATTTTTCAAAATCGTTTCCGAATCCTACTCTCAACTGCATTTTATTAAAAAATGTCACCGCGTCAAAGCTGACAGTGTATTCTTCACCCTGCACAAGATTCTCAATGTTCTGATAAAATACTGCCGCTTCTCCGCCCGATTCAATATAAACCGACGGATTGTTCAAAAACAAATCTCTTTGTGCAAATGCTCTGCTGCCGGTATTTAACGCACTCCAACCCTCTGCGAACTTGGCATTTTTATCAAATGCAAGCTTGTCAAAGCTGCTGTTTGAAATATCGATTTGCGTTCCTGATTCGGTCCATACCTTGAAATCATCCAGATACATTTCCATGCACGATGCATTTATCTTTATTCTGAAATTATTGCCCTCGCCGTAGGTCTTGACGGTGTACCGCGTCCAGCCGTCCGAAAGCTTCTCAGCCTGCACATTCTCGCCGTACGGATTTTCGCTGCTCGAACCCGTTCCGCCCGCAAGCTTTATCAGACGGTCGTCATATTTGCTCCCAATCTCGATGCTGTTCGGCAAAAATGCGCCCTTTGCCTTGAATGAAACATAGTAATTTTCCCATCCTATATTTCCCGTTGCCTTTGTAAGCTCCAAGCCGTTGCTTACCCAGCCCGACGGGTTATATCGGATATAAAGCAGTCTGTTTCCGTCTTTTTGCTCGATTACTCTTGCAGCAGCGCTTATTTTATCCGCCGCGGCAGCCTCTCCCGACATATTTGCACTCTCTATATTTGAAGTCCAGCCATAGCTGCCGATATCAAAGCCGCTTTCATTTGTTATTTTCTCCTCAAAGCCGCCCTCCGGCAGAATTGAATAGCCGACATAGGAATAGCTTTCGTTATCGATTGCGCTGTCATACGCAATCGATATACCGTCTATGTAGATATCCTTTTCGCCCGGAGCGAATGTGAATTTAAATTCATCATTGTTTTTCACATTTCCTCTGAAAAGATATGTGTATCTTGTCCAGCCACCGCTTTCGGATTTTTCCACCTTTTCGTGCGATAATGGCATATAGGTTATCGCGATTGGATTTGACGCTGTGGTCTTTGTTCCCGTCCCGACCATAACATCATCCTCCGAAAAGCTGCCCTTTGCATAGAATGTGACTCTGAAATTTCTCTTTACGCTGCCGGTCGATGCAATTTTATGGCTCGCCGTCACCTCGCCGGCGTTATCTTTGACATGCAGCGACCTTGCTCCTTCGAATGCTTCTTCGGAGCATATTTCAGCCGTTCCCTCGCTCGGGACATTCACGCTCCAGCCGTTTTTCGTCTCGGCATGCGCCGCCGATGTCATAAGCATGCATACACCAATTGCAGCTATAAGTAATTTTTTCACCGCTTTTCCTCCTTTTTAGTTGTTGTCTATCTTTATGATACTTGTTATGTTCGACCCTGCACTGTACATTATAAGATAATCTCCCGGCCCGATGTCGTTTATAGATATCAAATCGCAGCGGTTTTTCTTAACGTTGTACTTTTTAACGATTATCTCCGCATCGTCTATTCTGAGCGGCTGAGCAAATCTTGTTCCGCCCAGATTCATTATTATTCTCTTATTTTTCGGATCGGTTTTTACAACCTTGCCGAAAAGGTTCGAATCGCTGTGGAGATTGTCGGGAGATGAAAGCTTTTCTCCGTCGTTTTGCCACGAATAGAGCTTTGACGCCGAAATCACCTTTCCCAATCCGTCAACTCTGATATTTGCAAGATCACCTTTTTTCAAGTCATTCACCGCCGATGCATTTTCAATTTCAATTTCCAATTCCTCAAACATTCCAAACGAACATCTCAAAATTGCCGCCGCAATATTATCTGCGTTTGTTTTCTCGGTCACGTCGAGAATAATGCAGTTGCTTATTGTCTTTGCAAGCGATGTCTCGGTTATAGGCAGAGTAATTACCGCCGTATCCCCGTATTCGTCATATTCGTACGCAGTGATTGTATACGCTCCGTCCCACGAAAGTGACGGAGCAATCACGTATGCGTCGGTATTGCTCGGATTGTCGCTCGGTATTCCGATCATAACAGTATCCGCATTCACATAGAAAAGTGATGAAAACGATGAATTTTGTCCATAGTAATTGAGACTCTGAGTCTTTTTGTTAAACTCGCCCGTCTTTGCATTTTCCGATGCTGTCAATATTTCCTTTATTCTTGTCCCGTCATATTTAAGCTTTATTATCTGCCTTATCGCCGCGCCGTCCGAATATATCGAATTATCCTTATCCACAATTGCCGACGGCTTAAATTTCTTCCCGTCGAGTTTTACACTGTCGGATATCGCGTATTTCACCCAATCGCCGTCCGTATTGAAAAGCTTAAGCGACGCAGTGTCCTCCGAATCGTCATAGGCTATCGAATAAAGATATGCATACTCGTATGTATTGCCGGTGTCCTTAACCATCGCCGCAACACGTCCGAATGCGTCAAGATAGAATATGTAGCTTTGACCGATATTCAAAGTGTATTCCTTTTCAAATTCAGCGGTGTATTCATACGCTTTTCCGTCGGCGGTTATCTCCTCATCTGCTTTGCTGATTCCGCCAAGGCTTGCCGAAAACGAATTTTTCGAAGTTTCAATCCTTACATATTTCCCGTCTTTCGAGCATGCCGCCGATATTATCTGATCCTTTTTGATATTTTCGAACTTCTCCTCCTCGCCGTCCCAATAAATGTCATAATCGACATCATCGTCAAGCTTTATCGATGGAGTTGCACCGACATATGTATATGCATTGTATATAACCTTGTCCGCGATTAAGGTTCTGTCAACGAAAATCGTCTCATAAGACCAAACCTTAACCACTTCCGAAACACCGTCGCGGTCATTGTCGATAAGTTCCACACTGCCGTTCTCCGGCATAAGCTCCGCGGCACTGTAGTCAGCAAAAAACCTGCCGTTATATATAACTCTTGTATTTTCATCAATCTTTTCTCTAAAGGTTCTTGAACTTTCGTCCTTTGTATAGCTTATTTGCGTAACCCTTTCCGACACACTCTCGATATCTCTTGCATCTATTGTAATCACATCGGTTTTTTCAGGCTCTGCCCAAACAAGATTTCCAAAATCCTCGTCCTTTGAAAAGTCCACATACGCACGTATGTTATAGCCGAGATAATCCTTTGCAAGCCTATTGTCGTCACCGTATTCCGAATTATCGATTTTTATTCCTTCAAAGGCAAGACCGTCCTCGGAATAAAGCGATGTTATTCTGTCCGCCGTAACTATTCCCTCGATTATTTCGACATCATAGTATTCCGACAAAATTGTTTTGTCCTCATCACTTTCAAGACTTACGCTGCCGCCGCCCTTTATGTCATATTTCATCAGCGGTGCATGCATCGCGGCATAGAAAATTTCGCCCACTTCGCCGTATGTCAATTTTTTCGATGCTGACATTGACGGAAATTTAAGCTTTGACGCTATCGACATAACGCTTTCCGATTTGAGCCGCAGCGAATATCCCATTGCACGCTCCAGCATTTCCGCCGCCTCGCTCCAAAGAATGTCATCGTCGGGTCTGAACTCAAGCTCGTTATATATCCCGAGCATTTTTGCATTATTTGCAGCGTCAAAACACTCGTCATTCTCCTCCACGTCCGAATAAAGCTTTTCACTTGTCAGCGCATCATCCTTTTTCAAAAGGCTCATAAGACTTATTATAAAATCACCGCGCGATATCGTTTCATCGTATTCCGATTCGAAGTAAACGCCGAAATTTTGGACAAAATCAATTTTGCTTTGATCATACTCGGTCTGTTCAGCCATAACCGCGTTTATCGGACACATTATTGCCATTGCGGTTATTATTGCAAGCAGTTTCTTCATATTTTTCTCCTTCCGCATTTTAATCGATTGCCTTGCTTATCATAACGGCACATTCGGCACGTGTGCATTTTCCGTATGGGTCAAAGCTGCCGTCCTCACGTCCCGATATTATCCCTTTGTCTTTTAAAGCATACACAGCGCCTTTTGCGTAATCGGCAATTTCGCTGTCGTCCGAAAAACTGCCCTCGCCGTTTTCCGCACCGATTGCGCGTGCAAGCATAACCGCCGCATCCTGGCGAGTTATTTCAAGCCCCGTTCCGAACAAGCTTTCCGATATTCCGCTTATTATCCCGGCTTTAAAACCGCTCGCGGCATAAGAGTAAAACCAGCTGCCCGACGGAACGTCCTCAAATGCACACTCCGCACTCTTGTCATATTTGCCGAACGCGTTTACAAGCATTGTTATAAATTCCTCGCGCGTTACGGTCTTTCCCGGTTTAAAGCTGCCGTCCTCATATCCGTTTATAATATTTTTGTCCGCAAGCCTTTCTATGCTGTCATATGCCCAAAAATCCAATGCGATGTCATTGAAAACAGGCTGCTTTTCCGGCTTTTTAATTTCCTCGTTGTTATTTATTATAACCGACGAATTGTTTTTTGAGCTGCCCCTTCCGCCGGGATAAGAACCGCCGCCCGAGGACGAACCGCCTCCTCCGCCGCCTGTGCCGCTGTCCGACTTATTTGCTGCCGCAACACATTCGCCAAAGGTTTTTATAAAGCTTTCCACGCTTTCGGCAGGTTGCTTCACAACCGCCGATATCACCGCTTCATCCGCTTTTCTGCGCTTTGTGTCATTCATCGCCTGATAGGTTTTGTAGTCCGCGCTGTCTGAAAGTCCAAGCACCGATTCATTCTCTGTATATATTTCCGCAAGTTGAGTATATTTTGCGTTATTTATTTGATTCAAAGCTTCAAAGCGTGCCGCTTCTTCGTCAAATTCCTTTATGCATGAATAATTTCTTGTTGCCTCAATCCTTGACCTTGTAAATTCGGACAGATTATATTTTTCAAACATCTCATTCATAAGCTTTGTGTAGCTGTCCTTGTCGGCAGCTTTAGCCTTGTACAGCGTCACCTCGGTGTTGAATATTCCGACATAATCATCGTTGATATCCTTGTAAAAGGCGGCACATAAGTCCTTTTTCTCGTTCTCGCTCAAGAACATGTATTCCGATATATTCATTCCGAGACTTTCCGCTATGTTGTTGCTGTCAGATTCAATAAGGCTATAGAGCGAATCGGCGTTTCCGCTTTTTATGCTGCCGGCAAAGCTTTCGACCGCGCTTTCGGAAAAGATATTTAACTTCTTTTCGTATACACTGTCACTCTTTATGCTCAGCAAGTATTTATATACGTTTTGCTCCGTATTCCGGTCGCGCAGGATAAAGTCAAATCCGAAATTTCCGTCCGAATCGCTGACAGTTTCCTTCAATGCATATATTCCGCTGTCGTCGTCCGCACTTTTTACAGTGAGTGTGACTGTTGTTTTGGGAGTTGTGTTTCCGCTGACGGTGATATTTCCGTTGTGGTTCACAACCGTCGGTTCGGCAAGAGCATTTGCCGAAATACCCATGGCAAGCATCAGCGCCGCCGCAAATTGCTTTTTCATAATAATCTCCATTCCGCCGCACTGTGGCAGCATAATAATATTTTAATATCTCTTATCGACAGGGCAAGGAATGATAAGAGATTATTTTGCCCATGTGCGTTTCTGAGCGTAGTGAGGAAAATTTCGCACGGGCATTTCAATCATTGCCGTAGGCTAACGTGAAAGATACTTTCACGTTAATCTCCATTCCGCCGCCCAAAAGGCAGCATAATAATATTTTAGGCAGAGCAACAAATGATAAATAGTTTCAAAAGACACCACCCTGAAAAATTTCATCTCTGTCGCTATATCAATTTATATCTTATTGTAAAACTTGCATCCTCCGGCTTTACGCAATACTTTTCCTCGGTTTTCGGGCCGCAGCTGCCGCTGCCGACTCCCGATATCCGATAATCGGTGTGCAGCACCAGGCTGCCGCTTTTTTCAAGCTCATAATCATGCTGCTTATCGCACATTTCCTTATCGGTATAATATCTTGCCGAGAAGTTAAAGCTTTCGTCGCTGTCGATTCTTATTCCACAGCCGTCACCGTCGGTAAGCTCAACCCATCTTATTTCGGAGCGGTTTCCATTTTCCTGTGGCCTTATATGATGCTCAAAAAGTCCATCCGCATCGGAACTGTAAATCTCTATCATCTCCGCGCCTGTCTTGTCCGGATAGCTTTCCATAGGTCCCGCACCGTACCAGCGCACATTTGCGTATTCTTCATTTATCATCGCGGTAAGTCCGATTTTGGGAAGAACGGTAAGCTCCTTTGCCGGTGACGGCTTTTGATATTTTGCATCGGTTTTAAGCTCCGTTGTGCCGTCCGCGTAAATCGAATAAGTGTATTTTATTTTATATATCGGGAAGTACGACGGAGCGGCAAGCATTGCCGAAATTTCAACAACCGCCATATCCTTTTCTTTTTTCAAAAGCTTTGTGCCAAGTACATAATGCTCCAAGTGATTCAGTCCCGACTCTTTCCACATCTTTGTAAACCCGTTTCCGACACACCAGTCGTTATCTGTTGTCGGCCAGTAAATGTTAAGCTTCGGTCCGTCGTCTACAAGTTCTTTCCCGCATTTTTTCATGCTCGAAATTGTTCCCTTTATTTTGCTTATAACAATTTCAAAATCGTTTCCGGTCACCTTTATCTCACGCATATCCTCCAACACTTCAAGCTCTCCGCTTTTATTTACGGCAGGCTGTTTCCACGCTCTGCCGAGTTTCAGTTGTGCATGTCCAAGCTCAAAGTCTGCTTCTGCCCACGCGGATTTTTTCTTTGTCTTAAAATAAAGGTTCAGAAAAAGTTCCTGGTCCGATACCACACTCGGAAAATCAAACTCCTCCGCAGCATGCGGCGCAATTTTTATTTCGGATATACCTTCCTGTATCATTGCTCCGTTTTCGGTTATGTTCCATTCTATGTACAGGTCGGATGTGTCTATAAAATCCCTCCTGTTCGTGAGATATACCCGTTTATTTTCGATTTTTGCCATTATCGGCGACATAACATTTTTAAAATGTATAAGTCCGTTGTGCGGATTTCTGTCCGGGTCGCACAATCCGTCGCAGCAATAATTAAAATCATTCGGCCAATCTCCAAAGTCGCCGCCGTACTTAAATATGCTCTTTCCCTCGCTGTCCCTTTCTCTCATTCCATGGTCTGCCCATTCCCACACACAGCCACCTATAAGTCTGTCATACTTGTAATACAAATCCCAATAATCGGCGGCTCCTCCGGGACCGTTGCCCATTGCATGCGCATATTCGCATTGTATAAACGGACGTTCATCTCCGGTTTTTGCCTCACGTTCGCACTCTGCCAAAGTCTCGTACATACCCGACGGAATGTCCACATAGTCGGCATCTCCCGCGCTTTCGTAGTGTATAGGTCTCGAATTGTCACGCTCCCGAGTCCATTTTGCCATGCTCCTATGATTTTTTCCGTCCCCCGACTCATTTCCGAGCGACCATATTATTATCGACGGATGGTTTTTATCGCGCTCAACCATACGCTGCATTCTGTCTATATACAAGTCCTCCCACTCGGGTGAATCGGAAATCATCGTCCAATTGTCAAGTTCAATAAATCCGTGACATTCAAGATCGGCTTCATCTATGACATAAAGACCGAGTCTGTCGCAAAGCTTCAGCCAATACGGATTCGGCGGATAATGCGAGCAGCGCACAGCATTGAAATTATTTTGCTTCATCAAAATTATATCACGCTCAAGCTCCTCTTTTGTCATTGCGTATCCGTTGTCCGGGCTGAACTCATGATGATTCACACCCTTTATCTTGACCTGCCGTCCGTTTATCAGCAGCATGGAATTTTTGGTCTCAACCTTTCGAAAGCCTACATCAAATTTGTACATCTCGCCGCTTTCCTTGTGCTCTATCGACAGCATATAAAGCTCCGGTGTTTCAGCCGTCCACTTTTTACATTTTTCAATCCTTTCTTCAAGTACTGTTTCACTCTCGCACTGGACTGTTTTATTGAAAAACGTTTTCCCGTTTCTCTCAAGCTTGATTTCAAGCTCGCCGCAAGGATGGTCAAACTGCATTTCGCATCTGAGTCTTCCGTCCTTGTAATCCTCCGACAGGTCGGCTTTTATAAAAATATCTCTCAATCCGTTTTTATCACGTGCCGACAAAAACACATCCCGAAAAATCCCATTGAGCCGCCACATGTCCTGGTCCTCGATATAACTTGTATGGCTCAGCTGAAAAACCTTGACTGCAACGACATTTTCGCCGCTTTTAACGCAGTCCGTTATATCATATGTATTTCTTGTGTGACTCCCCTGTCCGAATCCGAGCATTTTTCCGTTCACCCAAACGAAAAATGATGACCTCACTCCGTCAAAATTAATATATATTTTCTCGCCGTTCCATTCCTCGGGAAGTCTGAAACTTCGCATATAACAACCGACTGCGCTTTCCGCAGGAACATACGGCGGATTTACCGGATACAGGAATCGCACATTACTGTAACGCTTTCTGCCATAGCCCTTCATCTGCCAGCAGGACGGAACTTCAATTTCGTCCCAGCCGTCCGGAATTTCAAAACACCCTTCCGCATCCGCTATATGTGAAAAGTATTTAAACTTCCATATACCGTTAAGGCTTTTTCTCTTTTTTTCTCCATCGGAAAAAGCGTCAAAACTCGCTGCCGCCTTTTCACCTCTCGTCATTTCTTTTTCAATTTTCATCCAATCCGGTACAAAATCCATTTGTGCATCCCCGTTTCTGTCAGTTACTTATATTTTATAGTTTGATTATAACATGACAGCGAGGCAATATCAATGATAAATTTTTGATATTCGATATAAGATTTTTGATTTTTTGATTTTCCTAAAATGTGGGACGTCAAGCAAAAATAGGTTGTTTGTGTAAAATTTTAAATATTTTTTGAGAGCTTGAACTTGACAGAAACAGCCTTTTATGATATGCTTTTTAAGTAAAGAAAAAAAGCAAGAGAGGTATCGCAATGACAACAAAATATTTATTTCCGATTTTAAAGGATTCCGACAAGGCTTATCCCATCTATATTGTCACTGTCGGCGTGGAGAATCAGCATCTTGTGAATCGTCCCGACGGAATCGGACATCATCAGCTTCTTTTCACAACCGAGGGCAAAGGAAAAATCAAACTCGGCGGCAGCGTGCGCGAAATTTCGAAAAATTCCGTAATGTACTTAAAGCCTGGGACGCCGCAATATTATTATCCTGTCACCGACTCGTGGAATGTGATGTGGATTACATATGTTCAAAATACCACCTTTGATATTCTGTCCATGGAAAGCGGAATATACAAACTGACCTCCGCTGAGCCATATACTAATATAATTTCGCTTATGCTGAAAGGTGCAGGCACATTAAATTTCAGCAAAAACGCGTCTATGCTGCTTTACAATCTCTTAATCGAGCTTCATGACAATCTGAACAACGCAGGATATTCGGACAACATATCAAAG
Organism: uncultured Clostridia bacterium; assembly: GCA_934486735.1. Lineage (GTDB taxonomy): Bacteria > Bacillota > Clostridia > UBA1381 > UBA1381 > CAKSQL01. Next base: position 93,153 of record CAKSQL010000006.1, read on the forward strand.
CTGCAGCGCGCGGTCGAATACATCGAGCACAATTTTACAGAGCAGATAGAAACGCCGTATCTCGCCGAAATATCAAATATAACTCCCGAGCATTTCTGCCGCCTTTTCAAAAAGGCGTATCACATGCGACCGCTCGAATATATTCAAAAACTCAGACTCCAGGAGGCAAAGCGAATACTTATAACTCATCCCAATATGAACATCTCGGAAGTTTCGAAAATATGCGGATACGATTCGCCCAGCTACTTCATCAAGCAATTTAAAAGCAAGGAAAATATCACCCCGACCGAATTTCGTCACACCCATGGAAAATAAAGGCTCTATAATAAATGTTGGGGTGTCTAACAAATAGAGCTTAAAAATTTTTAAAAAAGTAGAGCATATTTGTTC
>CAKSQL010000007.1 GCA_934486735.1 uncultured Clostridia bacterium
TGCGGCAGGGACTTCCGGCTCGGGAGTGAAAATCACGCTTTCTATGTCGGATACCGGGATAACGTCCTCGGCGATAGGCTCTGCCGGCTTTTCTTCTTCTGCTTTGGCAGCCTTTTTCTTTTTGGACGCCGGCTTTTCTTTGCCGTCTATCTCAAAATCGAGAATTTCGCCGGTGAGCTTGGGCTTTTCCTGCTCGGGGACAATCTTTTTAACCTTTTTCTTAACCTTTTGTCCCTGCTCGTATTTGTCCGGACGCTCGATATCTTCAAATTCCTTTCTCAGTCCGAATATTCCCGATACAAAGGAGGATATTGCGGATATAATAGATATTTTCAATATAACGCTCATAAGAGTTATTGCGGCAAAAATAAATATTATCACAGACGCCGTACTGCCGACAATGCTTGTAAATGCGACAGATAGCAGACCGCCGAACAGACCGCCGCCGACACCTGCCAGACCGTATCCGTAAAGCTCGGATATGGGAATCGTTTTGCCGGACAGAGTATGTATCAGCGCTCCGACCGAGACTGTGAAACAGAACAAAAGAACAGATTTCAATGCCAGTCTGTCGTAGCTTTGCATTTTTATTACATAGATGCCGAGACCTGCGAGCATCAGCGGTATAAAACAAGCTGTCTTTGCAAACAGACCGTATAAAATGTCGTGGAAAAATGCCGCCACAACGGCGTCGGTGCTTGCATAGACAAATACGCCGAACAAAGCCGCGGCGAATATAAGCAAAAGAGCGACCGCGTTGTACGAGAGCTTGTTCTGCTTTTTTGCGGATGTCTTTTTTGTACTTTTCTTTCTTGTGCCGGTCGATTTTTTTGTGCCGGCTTTTCTTTTTGCAGCCATATTTTAAGATCCTTTCGTAAATTTTATAGTAATATTTTAAATCGATAATAATCACAATCATATCATAACTTACCTATTATATCACATATTTAACGAAAAATCCATAGCTTTTTTGCCTAATTTTAAAAAGTTTTAAAATTTAAGTATAAAATACTTGAAGTATTACAAAAAATCTGTTAAAATAGAAAATAGAATGGGTATATATCACCGTTCGGGAGGAGAGATGGAAGATGAAACAGCGAAGCGTGCTGATAATAGAGGACGAGCAGACGATAATAGATATTTTAAAATTCAACCTTGAAAAAGAGGGTTATATTGTTTTTGAAGCAATGGACGGATTTACGGGACTGGATTATGCAATCTCCAAAAATCCGGATCTTGTGCTTTTGGATGTGATGCTGCCGCAGCTGGACGGCTTTGAGGTCTGCCGAAAGATAAGAGAAAAATCCTCGGTGCCTATTATAATGCTGACCGCGCGCGACGGTGAGGTCGATAAGGTTTTGGGACTGGAGCTCGGCGCGGACGACTACATGACAAAGCCTTTTTCGATAAGAGAGCTGACCGCGAGGGTAAAAGCGAATTTAAGACGCACAATCCCCGACGAAAATTCTCCGATGGCAGCGTCGGCTGCAAATATAATATCGTCGGGCGAACTGGAGATAAACACAGAGCGCTACGAGGTAACAAAGCGCGGACAGGTCATTGTGATAACTTTGAGAGAATTTGAACTTTTAAAATTTCTGGCAAGTCAGCCGCAGAAGATATTCACACGCGAAAATCTTTTGGAAAATGTGTGGGGATATGAATACTACGGCGATGTCAGAACGGTGGATGTCACAATCAGACGTCTGAGAGAGAAGATTGAGGATGATCCGGGCATGCCGCGATATATTGTTACAAAGCGCGGTGTGGGATATTACTTTAATAAAGTGTGAGATGTATGTTCCGAAGTATTCAATATAAATTAGTAATAATTTTCAGCCTTTTGGTGCTGTCGGTCATAACTGTGATAGGCTCGTTCCTGCTTGTGAATATAATAAGCTTTTACAACAGCGAGTTCACCGTTATGATGGAGCAGGTGTTCACCGATGAATTTGTCGAATCGCTCGGCGAAACGGCGGATTCGGACGACGGACTCTCTAAAATAAGCGAAACCGTAAGGTCGTATATCGGACCTTTGGGAATAGACACATATCGTTTTTATTGCATTTTGGATGCAAAAAACGCGTCTGTGCTTGCCACATCGGATATAGCAAAAAGCAGCGGACTTACCAAGACCGATAATATAATAATCGCAATGACCGGAAAACGCGGAAATATAACAAATTCGCGCAATTCATATATGGATTACGCCGTCCCCGTTTCGGGAGCGGACGGCGGCGCGAGGTACATTATATATATAAAGGATACAAAAGAGGAGCTGCAAAGCATCACGCGGAGCATGTCGCTGATTATTTTGCAGGCGCTTTTGATAGCCAGTGTAATTACAATAATCATAGGCTATCTTTTGAGCCGAACGATAACAACGCCGATATCGAGCCTTACCAAGCGTGCGGAGAGAGTTGCGTCGGGCGACTTTGACACAATGCCGCTTTCAAAATCAAATGACGAGATAGGCAGACTGACAAATACGTTTCAGTATATGTCATCAACGCTGCATGAGAAGATTGAGGAAGTAAATTCGGAAAAAACAAAGGTTGAAACGATTCTTGAAAATATGACCGACGGAATACTCGCTTTCGGTCTGGGCGGCAGCCTTATGCATATCAATCCCGAGGCGGAAAAAATGCTTGGCAGCGCGTCGGAATATACAAACTTTGACGAGCTTTTCGGCTCGCTTGATGCCGACATATCTTTCGGAGATTTGCTTTATATCAGACAGGATACCCCGGTGGAAAGACAGCTGGAAATCGGAAAAAGAGTTATACGGTTCAATTTCGTTACATTTTATATGGAAGAAAAAGCCGGCGGAATATTGGTCGTAATGCATGATATCACAAAGCAGGAAAAACTGGAACTTGCGCGGCGCGAGTTTGTCGCAAATGTTTCGCATGAATTGCGCACGCCGCTCACAACGGTAAAATCCTATGCCGAAACGCTCATGGGCATGGCGGAGCAGGAAATTCAGACAAAGTTTTTGAATGTCATTGTGAGCGAAACCGACCGAATGACAAGAATAGTCAAGGACCTTTTGGTGCTGTCGCGCCTGGATGAGCAGCAGGACGAACCGGAGAAGAATGACAAAATCGACCTTAAGGAATTTGTCGGAGATATTGTCGACAGAATGCACCTGAATGCGGAAAAGAAAAATCAGACTTTGACATATACGGCGGTCAATGACACTCCGATAATCGTATCGAACCGCGATAAGCTTGAACAGGTTGTGATAAATATTATCTCGAACGCGGTGAAGTATACCTCCGGCGGAGGGAAAATCGAGGTGTTTACCGGACGTGTGTATAATGACCTTTATATAAAAGTTACCGACAACGGAATCGGAATCCCGAAAGAAAATCTTTCACGCATATTCGAAAGATTTTACCGCGTGGATAAGGCAAGAAGCCGCGATACCGGCGGAACGGGACTGGGACTTGCGATTGCAAAGCAGATTATGGACAGCCTCGGCGGAAGAATATCGATTTCGTCTGTCTACGGCAAGGGAACGGAGGTTATTATATCGATTCCGGCATAGCGTCAAAAATGTTAATACATTTTAATTCGCATGTAACGCTGTCGTAATATATTTATGGTATAATAATTGAAAGGTTTAAAAAGACTGAACAGACCGCTTTTTGCGGAGAAAATAAATTCATTTTAAGGAGGGACATTTTTCATGAAGAAAAGATTGGCTGTTATTTTTGTATTTGTCATGATGCTGTCGATATGTGTTCCGGCTGTGTCGTACGCAGCGTACGGAAACACAATGCCGCTCTCGGCAACGGGAACGTCGGACACCATTATCTACATAAAACGTCCGGAATCACATTCGGCATCAACGTCGGACAGAACTTATACAATTTCGGCGGTGGGCGCACAGGGAACGGCGATAAAGATATACAGATATAATTATTCGTCGGGAACATGCAATTTGATAAAGGGTACAACTTATATCGGAGCAAGCGGATTTTTCAGCACTGTGGTGACATTGAATAATGATAACAACATATTTATGGTCTATGCCGAAAATTCGGCAGGTAACCAGGTGACGCGCATTGACATAAGCAAAATACGAAAAAGCACCGTTGATAAACTCAAGAGCGTAACCGTTACAATGAAAAACTTTCTGGGGTAAATCATGAACAAGGAACGAATTAAAAGTCTTGCGCTTGCACTTTTGGTCATGATGAATTTTGTCTTGGGAGGAAAAATACTGACTGATGAAAAATTATGGCCTTACGGCTATAATTTTTTTCTTTCATTAAAAAATTCGGAATTTTTAAAGGCAATCACAAATTCAACCGACAGAAAAATTACAAAAGCGCATCTGACAAAGCCGGAGCAGATTATAGTCAATACCGGTGACCAGACCTCGCGCATAGCGATAAAGCCCAATGATGAAATTTTTTCCGAAATAAGCATCGCGGCGGACGAACTTATATCAGAAGCTTTAAAGAACGAAGCAAAAAATATATTTTTTGCGCCCAAATCGGAGTGGGTTTCGGTATTGGGCGGCAAGTCGGTTTGCTTAAATTACGCCGTTCCTTATAACACAAAGCTTTTCGGCGAATTTTTCGGAGCGGATACATCGGTTCTTTCAAGCTTTGTGCAGTCCTTTGCAAGAATTGTCATAACGGAGGAAAGAGCGGTATACTTTGAAGATTTCAAAACCGGTAATTTCTACAAAACCGAGAGCCGCCACGATTCGGACAGGCTTGTTTCGATTATAAATAAAACGCGCAGCCTGTACAGAGAGAATGACAAAATAATAAATTATGCCGTAGACCTTAAATTTGACGAGGCTTTCGGCTCACAAAAAGCGGTTCTCTCGCCGGCAGTGCCGGTCTATTCAACATCGGTAAAGCTGCCGGGCTTAACGCCGGTAAATCCGCTTAAAAACGCCGGCGGAGATTTTGACAGAGATATTATTGATGAGATACTCCCGGTGTTCAAAATCAATGCCGGGAATGTGCGCAGGTATTCCGAGGTTGACGGAACAATGGTTTTTGTTGAGAATAACGGGATTTTGAAGATACATCCGGACGGCGAACTTTATTATCAGTCAACCGACAGCAACGGATTTTATCTTTCTTCGGGCGAATCCTATACCGAGACGGTCAGCGCACTTGCCGACCTTGCCGACAGAGTTAATGCGGCTTGTATGGAGAAATGTGATTTGTATCTGTCCGATACACTTACGGCGGACGGCGAGACGGTCACATTTGATTATCGTGCCGAGGGAATCCCGGTAAATATAGATAATGACGGCAGGCACAGAAACGCGGTTACGGCGGAGATAAAAGGCGGCTCGCTGACAAGCTATCGGCAGATTCTGAAAAATTATATTCCCTGCGGAGAATTTTATGAAACCTCGGCATATATCGAGGCACTTGACAGTGCCATCGAGGAATATGTGCATAATATGAACAATATAGAGATACAAAAGGTGTTTCTTTCTTACAGCGACAACGGAGAAAGACCGATAAAGGCAGATTGGGAGACGAAGGTAAAGAGTATAGTGATAAATAAGGAGGATATGAAATGAATTGGAACAGAGCAAAAACAATATTAATTATATTTTTCATATGCACAAATTTGTTTTTGCTTACGACAATTCTCCTGTCCGCCAGCAAGACATCGATTGTGACGGATGATATAATAGCCTCCACTACAATGATACTCAAGAATAACCGAATCGAAATAGACCCCAAAATCATTCCGAGACGGACTCAGCCGGCGGCAATGGCGGAGGCGGAAAATCTGATAGATAATTACGAAAGCTTTTCCAAACGCTTTGTCGGCGATGATGCAGCTGTTTTGGAGCAAAATGTGTATGAGGGCAGCAAAGGAAAGATGTTTTTCAGTGGCGACAGGTTCAGCTTTGCAGCGAAAGAGCCGCAGTTTTCCGATTTAACAAAAAACTTAAACGAATCAAATATTAAACAGGCGGCGGCAAATATTCTCAAAAACTACGGAATAGAGGATAGTGCGCTTGAATTTGAAATATTGGGCGACGGCGAATATGAAGTCATCGTTACAAAGCAGAAAAACGATTTACAGATTTTCAGCTCGAGACTGAAGCTCACCATGAGTCAAAAAGGACTTACCAAGGTCAGCGGCAGTTGGTTTTTTGACAAAGGAACACTCAAAAATAAATATACGATCAAAAGTGTTACCGGCGTGCTTATCGATTATATATCGGTTGCAAACAGACCGACCACCGATGAGAAGATAACGGCGGTCACACTCGGGTACTATGTCCCGGATGAGGGAATTTTGCATAAGGATACGCTGCTTGTGCCATGTTGGAAAATCACGCTGGAGGACGGCGGCGAATATATCTTGAATGCGGTTGAGAACGGAAATGATTAGTAGACAACGGACATGAAAAACAAAGAAGTATTGGTTATATTTAAAACTCATCTGGATATAGGCTTCACCGATTTGGCAAGCGTGGTAAAGGAAAGATACATAAACGAATTTATACCCAATGCTGTCAGAGTGGGATATGAATTAAAAGATACCGACACGCCTTTTGTGTGGACAACAGGCTCATGGCTCATATGGGAGGTGCTTAAACAGGATTCGGACGGAAAGCTGGCAAAGGCAATAGAGGACGGAATCATATGCTGGCACGGACTGCCATGCACCACGCATACCGAGCTTATGAGCGGAAAGCTGTTCGAATACGGCTTGTCGCTGTCAAAAAGACTTGACGAACGGTTCGGACGGCATACGATTGCCGCAAAAATGACCGATGTCCCGGGACACACTATGGGAATGGTTCCCTATCTTAAAAAGGCAGGAATCAAGTTTTTGCATATCGGTGTCAATACCGCGTCGCCGCTGCCGCCCGTTCCGCCTGTGTTCAAGTGGAAATGCGATGATGACGAAATAACGGTTATCTATCAAAACGGCTACGGTGCGCCGATGGAGCTTGGTGATTTCGTATTATATTTTGCACATACCATGGATAATAAAGGACCCCAATCGCCGGACGAGATTGTAAAGCTTTATGATAAGATAAAGGCACAGTATCCCGATTGCGATATAAAGGCGGCAACGCTTGACGATGTGGCAATGCGCGTGCGTAATTTAAAGGATTTGCCGGTTGTCGATAAGGAGATAGGCGATACGTGGATTCACGGAGTCGGAACAGACCCCAAAAAAGTGGGAATGTTCCGCGAGCTTTTAAGATATATCGACAATAGCGGAATCGATTTGACAGAGAAAGACCTGTCCGATAATCTGCTTCTTGTTCCGGAGCATACCTGGGGAATGTGCCTGTCAGTCTATTTTAATGACGCAACTGTTTGGTATAACGAGGATTTTAAAAAGACCGAGAACTCCGAACAAAGAAAAATTTTCGAAAGCTCCTGGCAGGAACAGCGCGATTATGTAACAAAGGCGGCAGAGGTCTTGGGCTATGACTTGAAATATGAAGTGAACAAGCCGAACCTTTCGGAATATAAACAAATTGGCATAAAAGAACCCGGTTTTGAGATAAGCTGGCAATTGTTTGATTTGGATGATTACACAAGATATATGAGGGAGTATCTCACGCTCAATGCTGAAAATGTCGGATGGGCAATATGGGATTATATCAAGCTCGGATTGCCGCAGTACAAAGGCGGCATATACTCGGCAAAATGCAGCGAATGTTATGAAAAGGACGGCAGTACACTTTATAAGCTCGAATTTGATGATGCACTGAAAGAAAAATACGGACTTCCGTATTTTTGGGCAGAGCAGACGGCGGACGGACTTAAGCTGCTGATGTTTGATAAGGAAGCATCGAGACTGCCGCAGGCATTGTGGCTTAAATTTAAAGGCTTTGACGAAAATTGGGAGATAAGCAAGCTGGATAAATGGATAAAACCCGAGAATATAATAGGAAGTCCGCTTATATGTGCAACGGATAAGGGTATACGAAACGGAAAGGTAAAAATCTGTCCGCTCGACAGCGCACTTGTCGCGCCGTACGGCAGAAAGCTTTTGCACTATGGGAATGTTCCGAAAGAGCAGGATATGTACTTTAATCTCTACAATAATATATGGAATACCAATTTCCCGATGTGGTACAGTGATGATACAAGGTTTGAATTTAAAATAGAAAAATAAAAATATGAGGCGGTGCTCGGCATGAAAAAGCAAATACTTGTCATGGCAATGCTTGCGCTGCTGCCGATATCGGCGGCGCATGCACAAATCGGAGATGTCAGCGGACATATCTACTCGACCGACATTGCGGCGTATATCGACGGCATGGCGATTCCATCATATAATATCGGCGGCAAAACCGCAGTTATTGCGCGCGATTTGGAGGATTACGGCTTTGAATGCCGCTGGGATGAGGAGGCGCGGACGGCATATATAAATGTAAAGGAAATGCCGCAAAAAGCGCCGGAATATGTCCCGGATAAAAGCATTGCTCCGGGCGATGTTTTGGGAGATATATACGAGACCGATATACAAGCCGTTGTGAACGGAATGATAGTTGAAAGCTATAATATCGGCGGAAGGACCGCCCTTGTTATCGAGGATATGGCAAGTGAGAATGACGAAGAAAAAAGAATCAGCCGTGATATAAATCCGCATCGGAAAATGGGATATTCCATATCACTTATGAAAGCGGCTTGGAATGAAGAGGAAAGAACCATTTCCCTAAGCTGCATAAGACCCGAAAGCCGTATAATGACCAAATACGGCGAAGTTATTGCCGAAAATGTCAGCCTTGAAGATTATCGGCATGGGGCATATCGCCTGTTCTCCGCAGATGATGAAGTAATAGCACAATGGATAGATATGGTTGAATATGACGAAGAAAGTTATTTAAAACTCGGAGACTTAAACGGAGAGTCACCGGTTTTTGAAGCAAAGACAAACGGCAGACTTGAAATCACAGTTTCGGACGACAAAATCGAGCCGGTGTTCTATGAGCAAGCGATAACAACCGGCGTATGCATGAATATGCTTATCAAACTTTCCGGGAAAATAAGTATAAACGGCAATATTTCAAAAAATACAACCACTGATATGATTCTTTATGACAATGATATCTATATAAACGAAAAGGCGGTAAACTCGGCATTGGATAAAGAAATTGTCAGCTATAAGAGCGCGCTGCCGGCGGGATGTACAGAAAAAACAGGCGATGTTGTTCCGTCAAGGGTGATTGTCTATATAAATGACAGTCCGATAAATTCGTTTAATACCGCCGACGGAACATGCTATATTTCGGTAAAAGATTTGCCGAAGTTCGGATTCGGACTTGAAAGCGACGGCGAGAATTTTGCGCTATCAACCCCCGAGAGGATAGTAAAACCGGAAGACGAGAGAGAATATCCGGCGACATATTCATATGACGATTTTGACGGAGTTCATGTGCTATATCCAATATATAACAGTGTGTATAATGTAACGATTGACGGAAAAGAGATAGACAGCGTGTTTGTTCATACAACGCTTGTGTTCCGTGCTCCGTGCGTTTCGGCGCAAAAACTTGCCGAGCTTGCGGGATATAGGACAGATACCTATTCGGACGTTTTGAAAGTGAAAATTTATACTGAGAAATAAAAAAATTTGCCGCGAGGGTTTCCTTTGCGGCAAATTTTTTTATGTAATCAATTTTCCAAATACCTTGTGCAAAGCGAGAGCATATCCTCAACCGAGTCTATCCCGGGGCATAGAAGCAGTTTTTTTATGCGATATTTAACCGAACCTTCAGAGATAAAAAGATCTTCCGCTATCTTGCTGTAGGAAATTTTTTTATGCAGCCTGTCAATAATCTCTGCATCTATTTTATCACATTTCCGCAAAAGCTTTTCAAGCGATTGTAAATTCACGATATCTTTGTCGGTATAAAAAAGATTGCGGTCATCATTCTTCGGAGCGGTGTTTTGAGACAATTTTACAGCCGGTTTATGCTCTGTCGACATAGCCGGAACTATTTCGCATGGGATATAGATTGTAACGCTTGTCCGATTTCCGTCCTTTTCAAGAAAACGAAACAGGTTGACTGCCTGTACTCCGAGAAGCTCGTGATTTAGCGTGACGGTCGTGACGGAGGGACGGAATCGCCTGCCCAGCATGGAATCGCCGTAGGTCATTATGTACATGTCACGGGGAATCTGTACATGCTCTTTTTTTAAACTGTCTGTCAGTTGAACGGCTGTAATATAGTTAGAGCATATCACGGCATTGTATTTTTCTATTTTTGCAAAAAAGTCTTTGAAGCATTGTGAGAGACTGTTGTTATTTGTAATAAAAAATATATCCGAAGCATTGAAGTATTCGGCTTTGATATTGTCGGCATAGGAATTTGAATTAATTCCATAGAGCGCAATACTGTTATGGTTGTGTGCGTGAAGATAGTTAATGCACGCCCTTGTTGCGGCGCTGTGGTCTATCAAAACATAACTTGCATTTTCGCTTGTTTCAATCGGATGGCAGCTGACAATGACGGGATATATGCCGAGGTTTTTGACCTTAAATAATATTTTGCTAACCCATACGGGCGATGTACCTATAATGATTATTTTTTTTATATCTTCAGATAAAGTGTCCTCGGTGTAGCTTTTTTGTTCGTATCTCAGGGTGGAGACCTGCTTTTTTATGCCCGAAAGCGTTTCCCTGCACCATGTTGTGTCTTTGTATTCGGGTTCTATGATAAGATTTATCGTCATTTTAATCACCATATATAGTATATAATATATATAAAGAATTTTCAAGCTAATTTTTTTGTATTTTTTGCAAAAAAAATTGTATTGATATATCGGCGGCGGTTGAGTAAAATAAAATTAGAATAAATTTTTATTGACATTTTCGTTTTTGTGCTGTAAAATATAGACTAATGTTAATAAAAATGGGGAGATTTGGATATGAAAACAAATGAAATATTGATTAAAAAGACGGATAAGAGCGTTACCGAAACGGTAGTGCGGCAGATGAGCAAATTAAAGGATGACATGTTAAATATCATAAAATTCGAAAACGCCGTTTACAGATTTGACAAGGTCGGGGCATATCGGGATATATTCAATCCGATATATAATCCAAAGGGCGAAAAAAATGTTACGTTTCCTGCAATCGGGGTTAAGAATCTTGTAATCGACGGCTGCGGCGCGACCTTTTTGTTCGAGGACCGCGTCTACCCGTTCATTGCGCAGAAGTCGGAGAATATAGTATTCAGAAACTTCACAATTGACTTTTCGTTCCCGAGATATGCCTACACAAGGGTGGTCGACGCCGGCGAAAACGGGTTCACTCTTGAGATTGTGCAAAAGGATTTGTCATATAAAATCAATGAAAAAAATAATCTGGTTTTCCGCACCGGTTCGGGCGAAATAAGCACAGGAAAGAGAAAATTCTTTATTCAGAATATAACAAATGAAAGCAACTCATATCTGTGCGTCGGGGATACGGAGGATAATTTAAACGATCTCCCGGCAGCGGTTGTTTTTACCGAAGCGGAGGATTTGGGCGGAGGAAGGCTGCGCTTTGCCTATCGCGGCGGCAGCTGTAAATTTAATTGCAAAAGCGGCGACACAGTGGTTTTGAGCTATGACGAAAATCGGGAAAACTCGGTTTTCTTCATCGATGAGTGCAGAAATGTTCACTTTGATAATGTCAGAATTTATCGTGGCGCGGGCTTTGGAATTTTGGCGCATTTGAGCGAGAATATACATATTGAAAATTGCTTTTTCGGAATCCCGGAGGATAGAAAAGATACCGAAATTATATCGATAACTGCCGACCTTATGCATTTTGTGAATTGCTCGGGTACCGCGCTTATCGAGAATAATATATTTGAGGATTGCCTCGATGACGCGGTGAATATTCACGGACAGTACATCGGCGTGAAGGAAGTTTTGCCGGACAATCAGATTGAGGCGGATTTTTTCCGAACCACGCACAGCTGCAAACACTTGTATTACAAAGGCGACAGGCTTACGCTTATAGACGGAAAAACAAAAGAAGAAAAGGGCAAGGTCACTGTTCTCGACGTGGAGTGTGAGGACTTGCCGAACACAAATATACTCAGAGTAAAATTTGCCGAGAATATAGAGGATATGATTGCGCCGGGAGATTTGCTTGAAAACCCGATGCAAATGCCGGTGGTGGTTATAAAGGGTAATAAAATAACAAATTGTCCGCACATGCGCCTTTCATCGTCGAAATATATGGAAATCTCGAATAATCTTCTGCGCCTGAACCGCTACAGTATATACATATCGGATTTGATGCAGTATTGGCATGAGTCGGGCAGAGTGCACAGTGTGCTGATTGAGAAAAATGTATTCGAGGACATGTCGCCGTCCGGAAATGCAGGCGGCGTTGCGATAAGGCAGGAGCGCGAGGGCAGCCATAAATATTATCACGAAAATATAATCATAAGAGAAAATAAGTTTAAATTGAGAAACGGAGCTGCAATCAATGCCGAGGATGTTATAAATCTCTCGTGCGAGAATAATGACCTCGGCGGCTCTGAAGTCAAAATAAACAACTGTATTAAATTGTAGGGAGGATAAGTCTGAATAAAATCGCCCATCTCACCATTTTCAAAAGCTCGAAGTACCCTCGTACGTCGTCGTTTTTTCAAATGGCAATCTGAACGATTTTCTTTCAGACTTACAGTCTGAATAAAATCACCGGTTTCACTGTTTTCAAAAGCTCGAAGTACCCTCGTACGAAGCAGTGGCGTTACCTAAATCAAAGATTTAGAACGCTCTTGCATGGCACTCGTTGCCAAATTGAAAATTTGGACTCGGGCGCAATCGTTTTTTCAAATGGCAATCTGAACGATTTTCTTTCAGACTTAAATTTTGTGCTTTACAGAAAGGAATGGTTATAAAAATGATAAAGGTACACGGCATAAAAAAGATTGGGAAAATCAAGCCGAAAACGGCGCATGAAATAAAGACATCGCCGATAGGGATAGGGCTTGAAAAGCTCGACAGAAATTTATACGATCCCGAAAGATGCTACGGATTTTTGGAAAAGCTCGGTGTAAAATGGGTAAGAATCCAGTCCGGGTGGTGCAGGACGGAAAAGGAAAAGGGGGTATATGATTTTGGGTGGCTCGACAGCATCGTGGACAATCTCATAAAGCGGGGTTTAACTCCTTGGATGTGTCTTTGCTACGGAAACGAGCTGTACACGCCCGGCGCGGTGAACGCCGCCGGAGCGGTCGGCTGTCCGCCGATAAAAACCGAGACGGAGCAAAAGGCGTGGGTCGCATATGTAAAAAAGTGTGCGGAGCATTTTAAAGGGCGGATTGACCTTTTTGAGGTTTGGAACGAGCCGAACGGCTTTTATTGCTGGAGACCCGAGGCAAATGCGGACGAGTACAGAGATTTTTGCATTATGACGGCAAAGGCGGTGAAAAGTGTAATTCCGGATGCCAAGATAGCCGGTGCAAGTGTGTGTACGCTCCACGAGCATATAGGATACCTGTATAGGCTGATGAACCATGAGTTTGCGGATTGCATCGATTTCATAACATATCATGGCTATGATTGCTGCCCCGAGGTTGTGGGAAAACAGGATTTTGAAAATATAAAGGCGGTAACAGGGCCGTACGGTGATAAAATAAAGATAATTCAGGGTGAGGCAGGAACCCAGTCGAGGTATTCACTGAACGGCGGTTTGTCGGATATTGAATGGACAAGCGAAAAGCAGACCAAATTCATATTGCGCAGACTCATGTGCGACTTGATGAACGGAGTGTATTTTTCATCGATATTCTCGCTTGTGGATATCTACGAAAACATATTTACCGATGATGTCAATATATGCGAGGATAAATACGGATTCTTCGGAATCGTCGGAGAGACCTTCGACGAGAACGGTCAGCCGCTGTCGGAGTATAAGGAAAAGGACTCGTTTTATGCCATGCAGTGCGTAAATACGCTTTTTGCGGACGGAGTGAAAAGGTCGCGTATGGCAGTGACCTTTGATTTGCCGAGCTGCGCAGGCACGCATAAAGATCCAAATGACGGCAGCGTTTTTTATCAGACATTCGAAAGTCCGAACGGCTCAAAGGCGTTTGTTTATTGGCGAACGGCGGACGTTATTTCGGAAAGCTGTGACGGACTTGTAAAAATCAACTTCTGCGGCGCGTCGGAGGATTTTAAGCTGATTGATTTGTATGACGGCACAATTTACGAAACAGATAAAGAAAATGTGACATGCAAGGACGGGGTGCTGACCATCAACAGGCTGCCGCTTAAGGATTATCCGCTTATGATTGCATTTGATAAATTTGCGGATTGAGGGACGGGATAATATGAGATTGAATGAAATGTTTTGTGACGGTGCGGTTTTCGCGGCGAATAAGCCGATTCGGATTTTTGGCACGGGCGGCGGAAGTGCGGAAATTGAATTTTTGGGAAAAAGCTATTCTGCCGAGACAATCGGAGCAAGGTGGGAGATAGACCTGCCGCCGATGCCGTATGGCGGACCTTATGAAATGAATGTCACGCTCGACGGCAGAAAACAGACCCTGCATGATATTTATATAGGCGATGTCTACCTGCTGGCAGGTCAGTCAAATATGCAATTCAAGATGAAAGAGTCAGATTACGGCGAAGATATGCGCGGGGGTGATTCACTGCTCAGACTTTTTTCCACCGAGAGAGTAAGCGCAGGAGAGAGCTTTTTTGTGCAGGACGGCTGGGTCAGGGCGAAAAAAACGAACGCCGGCGAGTGGTTGTGCATCGGATATTTTGTCGGAAAGGAATTGAGAAAGAGATGCGGACACGCCGTTGGCTTAATCGCGTGTTATCAGGGAGCGGCAGATATTCAGGCATATCTGCCGGACAGTGCATTTTCCAATCCGTCCTTTGCAATTCCCGATGACGACCGATTTGATATGGAGTATCCATGGAATGAGGGTCATTCGCAGCTTTACAATTTTCAGCTTAAACAGGTTATTCCTTATCAATGCACAGCTGTTTTTTGGTACCAGGGCGAGAGCAACGTCTCGGAAAAGGAAAGCGCGGTCTACGGCGATATGCTTTCCTGTCTGATTAATTCGTGGCGCGCGGCTTTTAAAGATAAGGAGTTGCCCTTTGTTGTTGTACAGATTGCGGATTTTGTGGGCAGAGACCATGCTTTTTGGCATAAAATTCAGCAGATACAGGAAGAAATTCAGCATAAAGAAAAGAATGTCATAACCGTTGTCAGCCGCGATGTGTGTGAAAGTACAGATATTCACCCAAAGAAAAAATATGAGCTTGCAATGAGAATTGCGGATGCTGCGGCGGATAAAAAGTGGCGGAAATAATAAAAAAACAGTTTGGAACGCCCCCAATTGAATCGGTTTCGGGGGCGTTCCGATTTTTTGCGGAAATTTACGCATGTGCGTAACGACGCATTGTTCCTGCGTCCGCAGGCAGTGCTTATGTCGGAAGTTTTTGCCGCCGCTTTATTGATTGAACAAAATTACATCCTTTAAGGCATTTTCAAAGCTGTAAAATTCCTTGCCCGTTTTTGAATATGTGTACATCTTCACAAGAACCGTCGCTATGGCTGCTTCTTCGTCGGTCAGCCGCGCATTGCCGAATAATGGTGTATATAAAACCATGTCGCCAAAAGTTATATTGCCGCTGCAGAGTCCGTCAAGCTCTCCGCTTTTTTGGCGGACTATTTTGCTTTCGATAAATGTGTTGTCCCGATTAAAATAGCGGACGGCGTCGTTTTCTATCTCGCCGCGGTCGCCTCGTATCAGCAGGCGATCCGTACGTATCGGCGAAAAATATTGCTCTCTGTCAAAATCGTAAACCGCGGTTTTTCCTCCGAAATCAAATATTTTTATAACATGCTTCGAGCTTTGATATGTCTTATTTTCAACCTCTCCGTTTCTGAAATTTGTGTGAAGAATCGGCGATGAAAACTCCGCTTGGCTAATAGGCTCGGCAGCGTCGGAATCCAAAAAGAACCGCATCAGACTCATTGCATGATATTCGTGCGCAATTGAAATATTTATGTAATTCACATTCCCGATAACGCCGCTTTTTATAATCTTCTTCACAACTTGGCACATGGGTCTTAAGTGAAATTGTTCGGATACTTGAATTTTGTATTCGGGTCTTAAAGCGTTTGTCAGTTTTTGTGCATGTTCGGCATCGATGCATGCCGGAGTTTCGGAAAGGACAGAAAACCCCTCCGACGCAAGCGAGAGCGAAAGCTCGGAAATGTCATTTTTGTTTATGCAATTAACTATAAAATCACAGGGGATTTTTTTAAGCTTGTCAACAGTGCCGACCGTATTCACATTGTACTTTTCCGATATTTCCTTTGCGCGCTCTCTGTTCCTCGCACAGACACATGCCACAGAAAATCTGTCGGGCATGAGCGCGGCAATTCTCAAATAAAATTCGGCTCTCCAGCCGCTCCCGATTACACAATAAGTTATTTTGCCCATAGTTCCCTCCGTACGCATTTTTTAGTTATCAAGTTAATTATACAATATCGGAGGAAAATATGCAAATCAAATTTTGCGTAAAATTTACATATTTTTTTGCCTTGCAAACCGTTTGGATTTTATGTAAGATATAATTATAAAAGTAATAAAAGGTAATTTGTGCCGCCGCGCGGCGGCGGAATGGAGGATTAAAATGGTAAATGTAACAGAATGTAAAATTACAATCCCGACCTACCGCGAGCCGCCGGCAGAGGAAATGCCGATGTTTGCGGAAAATCGGGTTCATCAGCGGACGAGCGGAAATCCATATCCGAATCATATCGTGCTTGAAGTGGACAGAAAGCATAAGGAGGAAAAGGAGTATACCTGTATACGGCTCGAGAATGAATATCTCAGAATAGAAATACTTCCGGAGCTGGGCGGCAGGATATATTCAGCGTATGACAAAACCACAGGCTACGATTTTTTCTATAAGCAGCACGTGATAAAACCGGCGTTGATTGGCTGTCTGGGGTCGTGGATTTCGGGAGGATTGGAGTTTAACTGGCCGTTTCATCACAGAGCTTCAACCTTTATGCCGACCGATTATTGCATTGAACGCGGCGATGACGGCAGTGTGGCGGTGTGGCTGTCCGAGCATGAGCCGATTGAGCGAATGAAAGGTATGGTCGGGATAGTGCTTAAGCCGGGAGAAGCAAAGTTTGAAACTCGGATGAAGCTTTGTAACCGCACTCCGGTGACAAGCTCATTTCTCTGGTGGGAGAATACTGCCGTACCTGTAAATAAGGAGTATCAGATATTTTATCCGAAGGATGTTTCGTATGTCAATTTTCATTACAAACGCTCGGTAACGACATATCCGATTGCGACAAATGCTCTCGGTATTTTCAACGGTATTCGATATAACGGCGAGACCGATATTTCAATGCATAAAAACACCGTTCAGCCGACCTCGTATTTCTGCGCGCCGTCGAAATACGATTTCTTCGGCGGCTTTGACCATGGAAAGGGCTGCGGCGTTGTGCATGTGGCGAATCATCACACCGCGCCGGGAAAGAAGATGTTCACGTGGGCATATAATCAGCTTTCGAAGTCGTGGGAAAACGCGCTTACCGATACCGACGGCGCGTATGCGGAGCTTATGGCAGGCTCGTATTCGGACAATCAGCCGGATTTTGCATGGATTGAGCCTTACGAAACAAAGGGGTTTTCTCAGCATTGGTATCCGATAGGAAATGTCGGAATCCCCTGCTATGCAAACTTAAACGGCGCGGTTCACTGGGACAGCGACGGAATGGTGATTCAGACGACAAGCGACAAAAAGGCGATTGTCATTGCTGAATACAACGGAGAGGTCATTTTCGAGCAGGAAAACGATTTCAAGGCGGGCGTGCCATGCAAATTCGATGTTAAGCTTACGGGCGTCGGTTCGACTGTCAGGGTGGTACATAACGGACAGGAAATAATCGCATATACCGAGGAGGAAAAAAATATATATGATATTCCCGATACAACCGAGGATATGCCTGATTTCAAGGAGGTAAAAACCGCACAGGAGCTTTATCTCGAGGGCGTGCATGTGTGGCAGTACCGAGACCCGGCGGTTTTGCCCGATGTCTATTGGAAAGAGGCACTGCTGCGCGACGGCGGGCATATCGGCTCGCTGAATGCGCTTGCCGTGTTCAATTACAAGCGCAATGAATATGATGCGGCGCTCGACTATGCAAAACGTGCGGAAAAGGTGATATGCAAGTATAACAAGCATCCGCAGAGCGGAGAGATATTTTTCAATCTTGGATTGATATATCTCGCAAAAGACGAGTATGACAAGGCATATGACTATTTCTATAAAGCGTCGTGGAATATGGATTATTATTCGGCGGCAATGACTCAAATCGCCGCGATAGACGGAAAAAGAAATCAGTTTGAAAATATGCTGTATCATAGTAAAAACGCACTTCGGTACAATTCGGAAAATCCAATTGCATCGGTATACGCGGCGGTGACAGAGATTAAGCTTGGAAATAATGCCGCGGCAGCAGAACGTGTAAAGGATATATTAAGCCGCGATCCGCTCAATCACCTTGCGAGGTATACGCTTTTCAAGCTCGGAGAGCTTGAAAAGGAGGATTTTTATGCCGCGCTTAAAAGCGACACGTCGCAGACCGGTATGGATATTGCATTTAATCTCTTTGCCTGCGGCATGGATGATTGGGCGAGGGAACTTCTTGGCGGAATAGAGAAAAAATCGCCGATGATATATTATATTCTCGGTGATACGGAGACGGCGGAAAAAACTCCGCTTAAAAGCTCTTTTCCGTTCAGAGCGGAGGAGTGCAAGGCTTTGGAGGAGACGCTAAAAGCAAATCCCGACCTGCCGATGGCGCACTATTACTACGGCTGCCTGTGCTATTCGAAAGGAAGATATGAATGCGCGGCAGAGCATTTTAAAAAGACTACGGAGCTGAAACCGGAATTTTATATCCCGTATCGGAATCTTGCCGCACTGTACTACAGTCACTTAAATCAAAAGGATAAAACTCTTCCCCTGCTCAAAAAAGCTCTGGAATTGAATCCCAAAAATAAGCAGCTGGTTTACGAATGTGCGTATGTTTCGGCAAAGCTGGGCACAGAGCCGAAAGAGAGAATCAAGCTTATACTCGATAATTCCGAGGGCGCAATGCGCGATGATATTTGTATCGAGCTTGCGAGAGCATATAATCAAAACGGCGAATATGAAAAGACAATCGAGCTTTTCGGCTCACACGAATTTGTCCCCTGTGAAGGAGGAGAACACGCGGTTGCCGAACAGTATATGTTCGCTTATCATGCAATCGGCAGAAAGCTGATGTCGGAAAACAAATATGCCGAGGCGGCAAAGGCTTTCAAAAAAGCACAGCTGCTGCCGCAGAATCTCGGCGCAGGTCTGTGGAATGAGTGCAGACTTGCTCCGCATCAATTTTACTATGCCGAGTGCTGCGAAAAGATGGGCAGACGGGACGAGGCAGCTCGGATATATGACCATATATCCGAGCTGAAAATTGATTATTTTTCGAATATGCATCTTCCGGAGCTGCCGTATTATCAGGCAACGGTATATACAAAAAAAGGCGATTTTTGGGCAGGAAGAGCGCTGATTGACAAATATCAAAAGCAATGGAACGAAGCGATTAAAAAAGAGAACGCAGGATATTTCGGTACAACTCCGTTCTTTATATCATATTGCGATGACCCGAGGACAGCAAGAAAAGCGTACTATTCTTATCTCCTCGGCTTTGCGTACAGATTTATGGGCAAATGCGAAAAATCAAATGAAATGTTTAAAACTGCCGCCGACAGCGATAAGGCGAATTTGTGGTATCACATCGAGAGATAATAAAACGGAGCTGTAAAAGGTTTGACCTTTTACAGCTCCGTTTTCCTGATGCATATAGATATTGTCGGATTCGGACAGAGGTGATGTTTTGCCCGAGACGATATCTATATCGCCGCATAGCCTAAAGAATAGGTTATTTAATCTTGTTTTCGTAATCTTCGATCATCTTTTTAACCATCTGACCGCCGATCGAACCTGCCTGTCTTGCAGTAAGGTCACCGTTGTAGCCTTGCTTCAAGTTTACGCCAACCTCATTGGCTGCTTCCATCTTGAAGTTTTCCATTGCCTGCTTAGCTTCAGGTACGTTGATTTTGCTCTTTGACATGATACTATTCCTCCATTAAAATAATAATGATAATAAAATTAATTTTAACGAACCGAACAATTCCGATGTACGGAGTTGCTATATAAAATGCATAACGTCGGTTATGCACTTTATAATGTCCGTGCAGTCGCTTGTTGACTACACTCATATTTTGCTACATTTTATTTTTTATATTCAATAAAAAATTTGCCAATTAATTTTATTATTCAAGATAGTTTCTGTCAAGACTGCGATATTGAGTTGCTTCGGCGATGTGCGCGGTTTCGATGTCGCCGCCGCCTGCGAGATCCGCAATGGTTCTTGCCACCTTTAAAATTCTCGAGTACGCGCGTGCGCTCAGTCCCAGGCGGTCGAATGCCATTTTGAGAATATCGCTTTGTTTTTGCCCCAAATGACAAAATTCTTCAAGCATCCCGGCGGTCAGCTGAGAGTTTGAATGAATCCCGAGACTTTTATATCTTTCAAGCTGAATTTTCCTTGCACGATTGACGCGCTCTTTGATTTTTGCGCTTGTTTCGGCGCGCTCGGCAGAGTTCAACTCCTTGTATTCGACTTCAGAAACCGAGACTTGGATATCGATTCTGTCGAGCAAGGGCCCAGAGATTTTTCCGCGGTAGCGGTTCAGCTGCGGCGGTGTACAGGTACAGGCACGCTTGGCACTGCCGTAATATCCGCAGGGACAAGGGTTCATGGAGGCAATCAGCATAAGATTGCAGGGGTATGTAAGAGTTGCGTTCACGCGCGAAATCGTCACCTTTCCGTCCTCAAGCGGCTGGCGCATTACTTCGAGAACACTTCGCTGAAACTCGGGGAACTCGTCCAAAAACAAGACCCCGTTGTGTGCGAGTGAAAGCTCACCCGGCTTTGGCACACTTCCGCCGCCGGAAAGCGCGGAAGATGAAATTGTGTGGTGCGGATTCCGAAACGGGCGCTCGGTCATGAGCGGCATGCCCTTTGGCAGCTGCCCTGCAATCGAGTGTATTTTGGAGACTTCAAGGGCTTCGTCAAAGGTTAAATCGGGAAGAATAGTTCCGACGCGCTGCGCAAGCATGGTTTTGCCCGTTCCCGGTGCGCCTATCAAAAGCACGTTGTGATTGCCTGCCGCCGCTATTTCAAGAGCGCGCTTTGCGTTCTCCTGCCCTTTAACATCGGCAAAATCGAGCAGTGAGGAATGGTTTTGCGATAATATGCCATGTAAATCCACATGATGCGGCGCTATCGTCTTGTCGCCCGAAAAATGAGCAAGAATATCCGATAAAGAGCGTACGGGATAGATGTTTGCCTGTTCCACAACCGCCGCTTCATCCGCATTGTCGGCAGGAACAAAAAAGCTTGTAATCCCCGACTTGTAGCCGGAAATCACCATGGGCAGAACACCGTCGACCGAGTTTACACGTCCGTCGAGCGAAAGCTCGCCTAAAAATGCGGCATTTTCGCTCATCTCGCCGATGCTCAGCTGCTGAGTGGCGTCGAGAATTGCCACAGCCAAAGCAAGGTCGTAGTGCGAACCTTCTTTTCGCTGACTTGCCGGGGCAAGATTTATTATTATCTTTTTTGCGGGAATAATGCAGCCGGTGTTTTTTACCGCAGCGCATACGCGCTCCTTTGCCTCGCGCACTGCCGCATCGGGCAACCCTACTATATTGAATGCCGGAAGCCCGCTGCCTATATCCGCCTCGACTCTGACCGAAAATCCGTCAATGCCGAGCAGGCCGCAGGAATTTACTTTTGAAAGCATAAACCAAACCTCTTTTTTATATTCTATATATTTATTATATCAAATATATGTTATAAATGCAATAATTTTGTTCTAAAATGAAAAAGTAAATTCCTGCGGATATTATAAAAATATTGACAAATAAATTTGACGGAGGTATAATATGTAGGTAACTAAAATAAGTAAGGAAGTTTAACAATGGAGAATAAGCTGAAAAATAAATTTGTTGTGTTTGTGTGCGCAACCTTGTGCTGCCTTTTGTGGGGGAGCGCGTTTCCGATGATAAAAAAAGGGTATGCGTTTTTTGAAATCGGGTCGGGACAGGCAGCGTCTCAGATACTTTTTGCCGGGATACGGTTCGTGCTTGCCGGGATTTTCACAATAGTAATCGGCAGCATGCTTTCGAAAAAAATGCTCGTTCCGAAACGCACATCGCTCAAAATGGTGGGAATGCTTGCATTTTTTCAGACATTTATGCAATATGTGCTGTTCTACATAGGTCTTGCTCACACAACCGGTGTAAAAGCGTCGATTATAGACGGAGCGTCGGCGTTTATCGCGATAATCATAGCGAGCCTTATTTTTCACCAGGAAAAGCTGACGGTGAAGAAAACGGCGGCATGCATAATCGGCTTTGCCGGAGTCATTGCCGCGAATGTCTCGGGCGATTCGTCGGAAATTTTCAGCTTTAATCTGTTCGGCGACAGCTTTATATTGCTTTCCACAATCGCCTATGCAATATCGTCTGTGCTTATAAAGAACTATTCGCTGAGGGAAAATCCCGTCACCTTGAGCGGATACCAGTTCCTTGCCGGCGGCGCGGTCATGACATTGTGCGCGCTTGTGTCGGGAGGAGTTCTCCCGGCGGTTAATACCGAAGGTATTTTGTGCCTTGTATGGCTTGGCTTTGTGTCTGCCGGAGCATATTCGCTTTGGGGAATACTTTTAAAATATAATGACGTGTCCGGTGTTACCGTCTACAGCTTTATGATTCCTGTGTTCGGCGTGTTCTTGTCGGCAATGATAGGCGGCGAAAGCGGTCAGGCGTTCGGATTGCCGACATTATTGGCGCTGCTGCTTGTATCAATTGGAATAATTATGATAAATGGGAGCAAAGAGGAATAAACTCAGGCGCATCCGGCTAATTTGAAGTACCGGATGCGCCTGAGTTTATCGGTTGTATTCTTTAAATGCGCGGTCCATCTTGCGTTCGGAATCTCTTTTTGCCATGTCGTCACGTTTGTCGTAGAGCTTTTTGCCCTTTGCCAAAGCAAGCGATACCTTGACAAGCGAGCCTTTTAAGTAGATTGAAAGAGGTATCAGCGAATACCCCTGCTGCTGAAGCTGCCCGATAAGCTTTCGTATCTGCGCCTTGTGCAGCAGCAGCCGCCGCTCGCGCAGGGGGTCTTTGTTAAAAATATTCCCATGCTCGTACGGACTTATGTTCATTCCTTTTATATAGACCTCGCCATCGTTTATCGAGGCATATGCGTCGGACAGGTTCACCTTTCCGAGGCGAACCGACTTGACCTCGGTTCCGAACAACTCGATTCCTGCCTCTATCGTCTCAATTATAAAATAATCATGCCGCGCTTTTTTGTTCTGTGCAATCGTTTTTATATTTTCATTCGGCATTTTGTTTCGCCTCCGTTTCGCACTTTTAAGACTATTATACCACATTTTTAACCAAATGCCAATATTAAATACATAATCTTATTGCTATTTTCTGAATTTTATATTAAAAAATAAAATAATGCTTGATTTATAGAGCAAAATGTATTAAAATATATATAAGATAATATTATTATCCGAGCCGCGTGAATATTTATTATAAATTTTCGCGCTGTGAAAATAAGCCATAATATTCCAAAGGAGTTTTCAAAAGATGGAGCATTTAAGTTTTGATTATAAAAAGGCATTGGGCTTTGTGTCGGAGGCTGAAATGGAGCATATGCGCGAGCATGTGAAGCTGGCACATAATTTTGTTCATAATAAAAACGGAGCAGGCAGCGATTTTTTGGGCTGGGTTGATTTGCCCGAGAATTATGATAAGGAAGAATTTGCAAGAATTAAAAAAGCTGCCGAAAAGATTCGTTCCGATTCGGACGTACTTGTTGTTATCGGCATCGGCGGCTCGTACCTCGGCGCAAGAGCTGCGATAGAGATGCTTTCACATTCGTTCTATAATGCACTTGATAAAGATAAGAGAAAATCCCCGGCAATCTTTTTTGCGGGAAATAATATAAGCTCGACATATTTGGCAGAGCTGCTCGAGGCTGTTGACGGCAAGGATATATCGGTAAATGTTATATCAAAGTCGGGAACAACCACAGAGCCGGCAATCGCTTTCAGAATTTTCAAGGAGCTTTTGGAAAAGAAGTATGGAAAAGAAGAAGCAAAGGGTCGTATATATGCAACTACCGATAAGGCGCGCGGCGCACTCAAATCGCTTGCCGATGCGGAGGGATATGAATCATTTGTTATTGCCGATGATATCGGCGGCAGATACTCGGTGCTCACAGCGGTCGGACTTTTGCCGATTGCGGCAGCCGGCATAGACATCGACAAAATGATGGAGGGCGCATTGTACGCTCAGAAACGCTATGCAGCGGATGACATTGCCGAAAACGAGTGCTATCAGTATGCGGCAGTGAGAAATATTCTCCACCAAAAGGGCAAAAATATTGAATTGATGGTAAACTATGAGCCGGCACTCCATTATTTCGGAGAGTGGTGGAAACAACTCTTTGGCGAGAGTGAGGGTAAGGAAAACAAGGGAATATTCCCGGCAGCGGCAGACTTCTCGAGCGACCTCCATTCAATGGGTCAGTATATCCAGGAGGGTATGCGCATGCTTTATGAGACAGCCGTATTGGTTGAGACACCCAAAAAGGATATAACAATTGATGCAACAGAGGATAATATAGACGGCTTGAATTTCCTCGCAGGAAAGACAATGGATTTTGTAAATAAGCAGGCGGCAAAGGGAACAGAGCTTGCTCACACCGACGGCGGAGTACCTCAGCTGGTTGTGAAAGTGCCTGCACTCAATGCATATCACTTCGGCGAAATGGTATATTTCTTTGAAAAGGCATGCGGAATCTCGGGATATATTCTCGGCGTAAATCCGTTCGACCAACCGGGTGTTGAAGCATATAAAAAGAACATGTTTGCACTTTTGGGCAAGCCCGGCTATGAAGATATGAAAAAAGAACTTGATGAGCGTATCGGCAAATAAATATTGAATTAAGGCGGCAACGCTTTAAAATATAAAAAAGCAGGATCTAAAGGAGGACACATCTATGATCGAATTATTAATCGGAAAAAAAGGAACCGGAAAAACGAAAATCTTAATCGACAATGTGAACAAGGCAGCCGGGGAGGCTCATGGAAACGTTGTGTTTATCAGCAATGATACAAGCAGAAATATGTATGATATCAAGTCGGAGATAAGAATGGCGGATACAAAGGATTTCAATCTGACATCATGGGATGAATTTTTGGGATTTATCTGCGGAATCATCAGCGGCAACTTTGATATTTCGAACATATTTATCGACGGAATCTTAAAGATTGTCGATAATTCAATGGACGGCTTCGAGGGATTTTTGAAAGCGCTTGAAAAGGTATCGGAGAAATTTAATATTGATTTTGAAATCTCTGTCAGCATAGATGCCGACACAGCGCCGGATTATATCAAGAGATACATTTAAACTATAGTATTGTTAAAATATGCAGACACAAATGTGTCTGCATATTTTAAGATACTTCAAAGGAAGGAAAATAATCATGCAATACCAAAGTACAAGAAATAAAACAGTGTTTGTAAGCGCGGCGGAGGCGATAAAGCAGGGTCTTTCTCCCGAGGGCGGCTTGTTCGTTCCGGAAAGAATACCGATGCTGATAAAGGACGAGATAATGGCTCTTGCCGATAAGACATACCGCGAGCGTGCTTTTTTCATACTCAGCAAATATCTCACCGACTTTACCGAGGAGGAACTCAAAAATTGTGTTGACAAGGCGTACACAAAGGAAAAGTTCGGAACGGATACGATTGCGCCGATTTACAAGCTTAATTCCGGCACATATTTTTTGGAGCTGTGGCATGGTCCTACCTGTGCGTTTAAGGACATGGCATTGCAGATATTGCCGCATCTTTTGACCACCTCTATGAAAAAGACAAATGAGACCGATGAGGTAGTGATTTTGGTTGCCACTTCGGGCGATACGGGAAAAGCTGCTCTCGAGGGCTTCCGCGATGTTGACGGAACTCGGATTATGGTATTCTTCCCGAACAACGGCGTAAGCGAGATTCAAAAACTCCAGATGATAACGCAGGAGGGAAACAATGTCGGCGTTGTGGCGGTAAAGGGTAACTTTGACGATGCTCAAAACGGTGTTAAGGCAATATTCACCGATGAGGCATATAAAGAGGAATTGGGCAATTCCAAATTCAAGCTGTCAAGCGCGAACTCGATAAACTGGGGTCGCCTTGTGCCGCAGATAGTTTATTATTTCAGCGCATATGCGGATATGCTCAAGGGCGATGAGATAAAGCCGGGCGAGATGATAAATGTTGTTGTGCCGACCGGAAATTTCGGAAATATCCTTGCGGCATATTATGCAAAGAAGATGGGACTTCCGATTGCAAAGCTGATTTGCGCGTCGAACGAAAACAATGTACTGACCGACTTTATCAATACGGGAATTTATGATAAGAACCGTCAGTTCCATGTTACGATTTCGCCGTCTATGGATATACTTATTTCGAGCAACCTGGAACGCTTTTTGTATGACCTGTCCGGCTCGCGCGATGACTTGATTTCCGAGCTTATGAACGAACTTAAGACAAGCGGCAGATACGAAATTCCCGAGCCGATGAAAACAGAAATGAAAGAATTGTTATGGGCTGGCTGCGCAAATGATGATGAGACCATGAAAACAATCAGAGCATGCAAGGAAGAATATGACTATTGCATGGATACTCATACTGCGGTCGCTAAGACAGTGTATGATAAGTACGTTGCGGCAACAAATGATGCAACAAAGACGGTCATTGCATCGACAGCAAGCCCGTTCAAATTCAATCAGAGCGTTCTGATTGCACTGAAGGGATGCCAGGCTGTTGCGGGCAAGGACGAATTTACCTTGCTTGAAATGCTCAAAAACGAGAGCGGACTCACCATCCCGGCATCGCTTGCCGAGCTTAAAACAAAGCCGAAGCTTTTCAATCTTGTGTGCGAAAAGGAACAGATGCAGCAGGTTGTCAGCGATTTTCTTCAGATAAACTAATGCAAAAAAATACATCGGTTAAAGCCGATGTATTTTTTTGCATTCTGACGATTTCATTATATTTTTTGTCTAGAACTTTATATTAATGTTTGCTTGATTGTGATATAATAAAGCTGACAAATCGGGAGGTGTCGATATGGAATTTTTGAAAAATAATAATAGATTGTCATTTTTGTATAACGGAAAAAGCATTTGGGAACTTAGTCCCCAAAAGAGCGTCAGGGAAAACGGCGATGAAGTTGTAACCGAGTATATTTTAAACAATGAACTTAAGATTACAAATATAGCAAAAAAATATGCTGATTTCGACGGCTATGAATGGGTGACGTGGTTTGAAAACATTTCGGCTAAGCCGACGGGGATAATATCCGAGCTTTACGACTGTGATGTCGGGCTGCCGTTCGAGCATGACGATCCGCTCGGCTGGACAGCTTTTCTGCCCGATCCGGATAAGGATATGCGGATTTATTCGCCGAGCGGTTCGGACTGCGTAGAGGATGAGTTTTATTCCGATGTGGACAGAGCCGAGGTTGATATTTATGTAAACCATATATATCCGAATAATGTAAAGGAGTACAAAAACCGCGGCGGCCGTTCGTCCGATAAAAAAGCGCCGTTTTTCAATATAGCACGACAGAATAAGGGTGTTATTTTTGCGATAGGCTGGACGGGTCAATGGAATTGCAGGATCGCAAGAAGCGCGGAAAGCTTAAATATAAAGACAAAAATCGAGGACACGCATTTCAGATTGTTCCCGGGCGAGAAGATAAGAACATCGTCCTTTGTCATGATGAATTATGAGGGCGATTTTGCCGATTCTCAAAATAAATGGAGACGCTTTGTAAAGAAGCATTTTTCGCTTATCGGCAGCGAGGGCAGAGGAGAATATGCCCCATTCTGCGCCGGAGTTTGGGGCGGAATGACCACAAGCAGCGTTCTTGAAAGAATAGAAAAGGTAAAGAGTAATAATATTCCTGTTGAATATATATGGATGGATGCCGGTTGGTATGGGATATCGGAAAAGGAAAGTCCCGATGAATTTGAGGGCGATTGGGCAGAGTTTACGGGCGATTGGCGCGTGAATAAATTGCATCACCCGGACGGACTTTTGGACGTGACAAAGGCGGTACGGGATGCAGGGCTTAAGTTTTTGCTTTGGTTTGAGCCGGAACGGGTTATATATACAACTCCGACAGCGAGCAAGCACCCGGAGTATTTTCTTCGTACTCCGTATGAGGGCGATATTAATTGTCTTTTGAACCTCGGCAATGAGGATGCATGGCAGTATTGCTTTGATACGCTTGCGGAGCTTATAGAGAGATTGGGAATAAGCTGCTACAGACAGGATTTCAATTTTGAGCCGCTGGAGTTTTGGCGCGCAAATGATGATAAGGACAGACAGGGGATAAGCGAGATAAAGCATATCATGGGTATGTACCGTTTGTGGGATGCGCTTTTGGAGAAATTTCCGCATCTGATAATAGATAATTGTGCAAGCGGAGTAAGAAGAATAGATATCGAAACGCTCCGCCGCTCTGTTCCGCTGTGGCGCAGCGATGTTCAATGCCCTGCCAATTACCCTGTCAGAGCGAGTCAGATACATAATATCACTTTTGGTACGTGGATGCCGTATTCCGGAACAGGCTCGGGACGCGAGTGGGGAGATGTCTATCGCATAAGAAGTGCATATGCCGCCGGAATGACAGTCAACTATCTGTGGTCATGCGACTTTGGAAATGACCATGAGCAGATTGAGTGGATGAAAAAATACGGAGAGGAATATTTGCGTGTAAGACCGTATTTTTCGTGCGATATGTATCCGCTGACCGATACGCTTGCCGGGGAAAATGCATGGTGCGTTGTCCAGTATAACAGACCCGAGGAAAACGATGGTATTTTGCAGGTATTCAGACGCGAGAAGTCGATAAATACAAAGGCGGAGATACAGCTGCGCGCATTGGATTCCGAAAAGACATATGTGTTCACCGATGCGGATGATGATTCCTTCTTTGAAATAAGCGGAAAAGAGCTTATGAAAAAGGGCTTGGAGCTTGAAATAAAGGAGAAGCGGACAGCAAAGCTGTTCTTTTATAAAGAGAAGTAAAGCGGCAGACCCGCCGATAAAAACAGAGCCGAATAATGTATCCCAAAAAAGTCAGACTTTTTGGGGCTGTAAAAAAGGCATAGACCGTTCAAGGCATAGAGGCTATTACAAAGTTGCAGCATTTGCTTAGGCACAAATTTAGGTAGAAATCCGCAAAACAACGGATTTCTACCTGTTTTTTACCCTTGAACTACACTTCAAACGCACCGCTTGGAGCACTCAGAGTATGCCAACGGGTGCGTTTGAAGTGTTCTGCACTTTTTTACAGCCTTTTTTTATTGCTGCCGATGCGCTGCTCTACGGGGATTTCTTCAAGGACATAGCAGGGAAGCCGAGTGTTTTTATGTTGAATAATAAAATTGCCTGCGGCAGGTGAACAAAATTGTAGTATTTTGTCTTGTAAAACCTTGAAATATATGCTAAAGTATGATATACTGGAGATGAGGATGTGAATGTATTTATGAAGTCGAATTATGAAATTGTAAAAAAATAACATGTGGTACGGCAAGGGATTCGGAAGATGACGGATTTAGATTTTACCGTTTTACCGAGAAGCAAGAGGAGATATATCGTAAATATCGTAATTGGTTTATCGAAAAAACTTTTTCCACACCCGGCGTATGCCTGAGTTTTAACACGAACAGCCGAAAATTATATATAAAAGTTGATATCAAACCGTCAACAACGCGCAGCTGTTTTGCATAAGAAAAGATCAGCAAAGAAAAGGATATGCCGCGGAGGCTGCAAGCGCAGTCAGAGACTGGGCATTTAACAATATGCCTTTTAATATGATATTGGTGGTTGTGACACAGATGCGGACAAAATGTATTATTTCAAATTCGATACGTAGGCTGAAATTATAAAATTAAGTATATGAAAAATATTTGACAGGTGTTTGGATAAATGGATATAGAATTATATTACCGGGAACAGGGGAACGGAGAACCGTTTATATTATTGCATGGAAACGGCGAGGACGGGTTATATTTTAAAAATCAAACAGATTATTTCAAAAGTAAATATCGGGTGATTGCTTTGGACACAAGAGGCCACGGTAAATCCCCGAGGGGCAGTGCGCCGTTTACCATTGAGCAGTTTTCCTGCGATTTATACGACTTTATGAAATCGCATCGGATTTTAAAGGCGGTGCTTCTCGGATTTTCGGACGGGGCGAATATTGCCATGGAATTTGCGATGAAGCATCCGGATATGGTAAAGGCTTTAGTATTGAACGGCGGCAATCTCAATCCGAAAGGGGTAAAACGAATGACGCAGATTCCGATTGAGATTGGATATAGAATCGCAAAGCACTTTGCCGCAAAATCGGCAGATGCCGAAAAAAACGCAGAGATGCTCGGACTGATGGTAAACGAGCCGAATATTAAGCCGCATGAATTGTCGATTCTCACAATGCCGACGCTTGTTATTTGCGGAGCAAAGGATATGATCAAGGAATCGCACACAAGGGAAATTGCAAAGAATATTCCGAATACGAAGCTGACAATTATTGAGGGCGATCATTTTATTGCGAATAAGCGACCGGAGGCATTTAATCGGGCGGTTGACGACTTTTTAAAGACGGTTTGATATTTCAATATTTTTATAAAGGAGACGGGAAAACAATGAAAAAAATATTATCGGTTATTTTAGCAATCACAATGCTTTGCTCGGTGGCAATAGCTGCATTTGCCGACGGAGCGGCTGATGAGGCGGTAAAAGTGGGTATCAATGCGGAATATGAGCCGTTTGAATACTACCGGGACGGCGAACTGAAAGGCTTTGATGTTGAGCTGATGGATTTAATCGGTGAAAAAATCGGCAGAAAGATTGAATTTGTCAACATGGATTTCGACGCGCTTTTGCCTGCCGTTGCAAGCGAAAAGGTTGACTGCGCGGTTTCAGCAATCACAGTTACGGAAGAAAGGGAAAAGGTAATCGATTTTTCGCGTGAGTATTTGAGAACGACAGTTATTACATTTGAGAACGGTCAAACGATTCGTAAATCCGGCGGCGATTATGCGATAGTTTTTCGCAGCGGCGTTTCGGGAGCAAAAGATAAATCCGACGCACTTTCGGATTACGAAAAGCTTTATATCGATATTGACAATGCTCTAAGTGAATTGTCGCAAAACGGAACTGTCGGAAAGCTGATAGAGAAATATGAGCTGAACCAACCGGCGGACGAAACAAAAGAAACTATCGAATATGAAGATGTGCGCGGCTGCGGTACGCCTGCCGCAAAAACCTCGGCAACATCTGTTCCAGCAAGCAAATGGGCAGCAGATAGTATTGAAATTGCAAGAAAAATAAATATTATAAGCGGAGACTATAACTTCCCCGGGGCAATTACCCGTGAAGAATTTTGTGAACTTGTATTCAATTATATTAAAAATTTTCCCGGATCGGCTTTCTCGGTGGGGATAATAAAACCTCCTTTTACCGATACGGATAATGAACATATTGAAGTGCTGAATGCATTGGGCATTGTCAAAGGAAAATCCGAAACGGAGTTTGCGCCGAATGATTTCCTCACGCGCGAGGAAGCTGCGGCTATCCTTTATCGCCTGATAAAAAAGATATATCCGGATTCGGCAGCAACCGAAATGTATTTTGAATTTGCCGACAGCGACCAAATTTCCGATTGGGCAATGAGTGATATTCAAGTTATTTGCAATATGGGAATTATGAAAGGTGTGGACGATAACAAATTTGCTCCGAAAGAACTTTATACCACCGAACAGGCTGTTGCAACTCTTGTGAGAGTATATGAAAATTCCAAAAAATCGGAAGTAAATGATACCGCCGATTTATCTTTTTCGGACAAACTGAATGCACAAATGCCGGCCGATAAAAACTATATGTTTTCGCCGCTGTCGGTTAAAATGGCCCTTTCGCTTGCTGCAAACGGAGCGGAGGGCGATACAAAAAATGAAATATTAAACGCGCTCGGAATAAAAAGTCTTGATGAATTTAACGCGCTTTCAAAGGATTTGATAAAAAGATATTCTCAATGCGATATTTTGAGCCTTAATATAGCAAATTCCATATGGATAAACAAGGATAAAACAACCCAGAATTTCAGCAATGCTTTTAAGGACTTTGCTGCGGAGCTTTACAATGCCGAGGTCAGAACGGTCGATAACAAGAACGCTGTCGGCGAAATAAATTCTTGGGTGAATGATAAGACGAATGGCAAAATTCCGCAGATAATCAATAATGCCGACAATTTTTGGGCAATGCTTATCAATGCGATATATTTCAAAGGCGCATGGCAAAGCGAGTTTAATGATCGTCTTACAAAACCCGATGAATTTACAAATGCGGACGGAACAAAAACAGAGACGGACTTTATGAATAAAACGAGTTGGATTCAATATGCAAAAACAAAATCGGCAAAAATAATCGAGCTTCCGTATAAAAACAGAGCTGCAAATTTCTCGGAGAGCGGCGAGTATATCGGTACGGACAACTATGATGACCTTGATATAAGTATGTATTTGTTGCTTTCGGATGATGATATAAATGCAGAGCGGGAACTTGATGACGCGATTGAAAGTGAAAGCTTTAAGAGTACTTATACGAAGCTTTCAATGCCGAAATTCAAAATCGAGTATTCCGAAAGCCTTAATGATATGCTAAAGAATATCGGCATTAAGACAGCATTTGATACCGGAGCGGCGCAGTTTGGAAAAATGTTTGATTCGGGCAA
This sequence comes from uncultured Clostridia bacterium, assembly GCA_934486735.1. GTDB lineage: Bacteria > Bacillota > Clostridia > UBA1381 > UBA1381 > CAKSQL01. Next base: position 32,965 of record CAKSQL010000007.1, read on the forward strand.
TATGTGGTTTACCGATACAATCCATAAGACATTTATCAGCGTGGACGAAAAAGGAACGGAAGCCGCGGCTGTAACCGGAATCGGTATGGGAGGCTCGTCACTTCCGCCCGAGCCGATAGAGCTGAAATTCAATAAACCGTTTTATTTTGTCATTCGTGATAATATAAGCGGAGAAAGCTTGTTTATGGGAAGATATGCTTTTGCAAAATAAGTTGTCTCAATCGGATGCATACGTATGGCATAATAAATATATTTAATTTACAAAAATAGCATAATTTCACAAAAACATCCTTAAAATGGATAAATATATTGCATATTTGCGATTTTTATGATATAATTGTAAAGATACAATATTAATACAAAAGAGGGTTTTAAAGAATGAAGAAAAAAATTATGGCTATTGTCGCAGCGGCGGCGCTGATTACAGGGACAAACGCGTTTGCGTTCAGCAAGACCGACCACCCCACCGAGGAAAATCCGTTGGATAACGATTTGTTCGATGTAGCGGTGGAAATTGATTCGGCTTTTCCGATTAAAAGCTTTGATTATGCAAGGGTTGATTATGACAGTGAGTTAGATAAAGCAAAGGTGATGAAGATTACGGTCGACTATGACGGAAATGTGAAACAAGAGGCATTGACCGACTATGTTGACCCGACGGAGGCATCAAGCGAAGTATATAAATACGGATTATCAAGTTTCAATTACAACGAAAGATATGAGACGTATAATGACGGACTTATATTTTTCGGAGGTATGTACAAGTTCCAAGACGTGAACGGGAATTTCTATATGCCCGATGAGAATGCGTGGAGAGGTGACCAATACGGCTACAATCTCGGACTGATAACCGAGTATGACATGTCGGAGGGGGAACAGTCGGAGATATGCACCAATATCTATACGGTCTTTACGGATGATATGGATTATATATTCACCGGTGCGGACATTACACCGTTTGACGACAATGGCTATGCAATAATGCAATACAAGGAAAAGTCATATGTAATAAAGCTTAAGCGCGGAGTTATTCCGACAGTTTTCTATGACGGCGAAAAAATCAAATTCGACCAAATCCCTGTTATTGAAAACGGCAGAACCCTTGTGCCTCTGCGTGCCACATTCGAAAAATTGGGCGCGGATGTAAACTGGGACGAAGAAACACAGACAGTGACCGCAGCAAAGGACGGCACAATGGTGTCTCTTACAATAGATAATACGGAAGCATCCAAAAACGGAGAGACGATTACCCTTGATACTCCGGCAAAGGTTATAGGCGGCAGAACGCTTGTTCCGGTTCGTTTTATTGCCGATTGTTTTGGTGTCGGTGTTGATTGGGACGGAGTAATGCAAAAGGTTATACTTACATCAAAATAATATTTTAATGCACGGGGTTGTAAAAAAGGGCACAGATCGTTCAAGGACATAAATGCTATTGCAAAGTTATAGCATTTGCTTAAAAAGGTATAAATTTAGATAGAAATCCGCAAAACTGCGGATTTCTATCTGTTTTTGCCCTTGAACTACACTTCAAACGCACCGCTTGGAGTACACGAGTACACCGTCGGGTGCGTTTGAAGAGTCCTGCGCTCTTTTTTTACAGCTCCTTTTTTATTACTTACTTGACATAATAAATATATTATAATACAATAAATACATAACGTAGTTATAGGAGGAAAAACAATGTCAAAAGCTCCGGCGGTGGATTACGCTTTAAGAATTATCGAATATTTTTCCGAAAGTCAAAAGGAAATCGGACTTGCGGATATATGCAACTCACTTGAAATAAATAAAAATGCGGCATCGAGGGTGCTTGAGTCACTGCTTGAATATAACTGGATATATTTAAGCGACAGTGTTCAGAAAAAATACAGGTTCACAATGAAACCGTTTTCGGTTGTTTCAAAATGTACCCCCGGGCATGCTCTTGCCGAGATTGCCAAGAGTGAGCTGCAAGCGCTCAACGAAAAGTTGGGCGATGCTGTGTATCTCGGTATCAAAAATAAGGAAAATGTGCTTTATCTTCTTCATTTTGATTCGAGCAAAGAAGTACGCATTAACGGTCGTGTCGGCGGCGAATATCCGCTCAAAACCTCCGCGCCGGGAAAAGTTTTGCTTGCCTATGGCGAGCATGCAAATGATTTTGAAACGGAAGCGGAAAAGATAAAAAAATGCGGATATGCAACAGATAATGAAGAGTTTGCAAAGGGCATTATATGCATTGCATGCCCGATATACGATGACAGCGGCAAAGTGATTGCAAGTGTCGGGATTTCATCGCTCACAATTTATGATAGCATAAATTCGCTTGTAAACGATAAATTGCCGCTGCTGAGGACTGCTGCAAAAAATATTTCTCTAAAGCTTGGATATAAGGGGGATTAGTTATGTTTTGCGATTGGACTATTGAAAGATACATAAGAAAAAAATATTATGAGGACTTAAATAAATTAAATCCGATAAAAAGATTTGCGGAGAAATTCAGACTTAAAATAGATGAACTGAAGCTTGATATAAAAGATGATGATGAGATTATAGGTTGGTTTTACTTTGATAAAAAATATGATGAAAATGTTACATTTACCGATGAAATGCAAGATAAAGAGACCAAAAATACAATGAATGCACCGGAAACTTTCAAGAATCAACCGAGCTTTTGGCAGGATTTTTTATGAAAACAAACGAAATCTGCGGCAGAGGAACGTATAATTATAAACCAAAACCTGTGTTGTGCCAATCTTCAAAGCAATATGTGAATATCGGCGGCGAACATCCGAACGAGTTTTCAAAAATTGTTCTAAAAGCGGCGGTTATGAATAATATGGCGCAGCCGCAGATTACGGTTTTATTAAAGCCGAAGGCAAATGAAGAATTTACAAAAGAAGTGTTTTCGGCGATGAGCAGGCTTGTTGATAAGCTGCATATATATAATTATGATTTGATTGTAAATGCACTTATCAAAAAGGGCATTGCACCCGATGACGCAAGGAAATTTACATTTTCTGCATGCTGCACATTCGATTTGAATTATTATTCATACAGGCTTGAATATTTCACCCCGACACTGCAAATTTTTCTTGATGTGATGAATAGTAAGGAATATTCAGATCTCGAACATCTCACAAAGGACTTGACCTCGGCGCTGGAAAAGGATATTCAAAAGGATATAGAAAATAAGGAAAAAGGTTTTTCAGACAAAGAATATGCAAGAAAATGCTTTGTGCTGGATTGCCTGCTGCACACCGATACGGCGTACAATTGCATGTACCCATGCGACGGCAGGTCAAAATATAAAATATTCAACGTGTTTTGCCCCGGTGTTGCAACCCTTGGTGATTCGCTCATGGTATTGGATAAGCTTGTTTTTAAGGAAAAGAGATTTTCTTACGGCGAATTTTTGAAAATATTGAATTATAATTTTGAGAGCCGCGAGGATTTGAGACAGGAAATTTTAAGCTACACACGTTTCGGAAATGATTCGGATGCGGACAAATATACAGCCATGGCAGCAAATTCATTTTTGAATGCTGTTGACGGACTAAAGCTTAAAGAAAACTATTTTGCAATCGACGGCTTTTATTCGCTTGAGCGTGACAATACATGGACAGTCAAGGCGACCCCTGACGGAAGAAAGGACGGCGAGCCGTTTTCGGAAAATCAATCTCCGACCTACGGTGCGGATAAAAACGGTGTGACCGCACTTTTAAAGAGCCTGTCAAAGCTGCCGTTCGACCGTACCGCGACAGGGGGACTGAACCTCACATTCTCGCAGGATATGTCACCGGATATATTAAAGTCGTTGGTGATTTCATATTTTCAATTGGGCGGATTGCATGTCGGGATAAGCGTTGTCAATTCGGAAACTTTAAAAGATGCAATGAAAAATCCGAATAAGTATAAAAGTCTGACCGTGCGGCTGTATGGATTCAGCGAGTATTTTGTCAGTCTGCCGAAATGGCAGCAACTGGCAATTTTAAACAGAACCCAAAATTGATAAAAGTCTCGGAAATCACATTGTCGGATTTCCGAGACTTTTTGCTAATTATTCAAAAAAACTGCGCCGAGTCCCAAGAGGACAACCAAAGCCTCTTTTTTTCCGAAACGCTCTCTGAAAATCGGAATGCTTACCAAAAGCGACAGAACAATCACGCTGACATTTTGCACCGGGAAGAATACAACGCTGTTTAATTTGCCTGCAAGAAAAGTATTCAGCAGATTGCAGCCTGCAAAGCATATGCCGACAGCCGTCGCACGCATTTTTGCGCCGTTTGGCAGCTTTGCGGCACAACCGCGCGAAAGCTTGCAAATATATGATATGCTCCCGGCAATCAAAAATGCTGCCGATATAAAAATCAGCGTTTCACTTTTTGCGGAGGAGCTTTGCTGAACCTTTTGCATAATTCCGAGTCCGCCCGACGCCAGCATGGAGATTATCAGCGGCAGAAAATATTTTCCGCCCGATGCCGAGCCGCCCTTTTTGAAGCCCGACGCTGCCACTGCCGAGGCGGCGAGAATCAGTCCGCAAAAATTTTTTGATGTAAAGTCCTCGCCCCAGAACAGGAAGCCGGAAATGGCAGGGAGAATAAATCCCAACGAGTACACTGTGACGCACATGGCAGTGTTCCCGTTTTTCAGAGCGGCGGTGTAATTCCATTGCGCCGCGAGCAGCAATATGGCATATATCAGAGATTGCACAAGTGTGGCGAGCGAAATCCCGGGAAAGCTTAACGCGGCAGGGATAATCAAACCGATAAAGCCGCCGAAAAATATGATGCTTTGTACGGTGAAAAAATCCGATGTGCCGAACTCAAAGCCGGATATGGATTTTGAAAGCAGATTGCGCCCGACAGATAATATCAGACTTGAGGCGAATGCGGAGTATACAAGGCTCATACGCTTTCGCCCCTTATAATGCGCGCCATATTTTCGCTGAGTATTTTTCGGTTGTCGTCGTCAACCAGGCTGAAACGGTTTCCGTCGTTTGGGGTGCTCAGATAGTTCCACACGCAATAGGGAATTTCGTGCTCCAGGCAGAACGAAATAACATCCCTCATCCAGTTTTCGCGGTATTTGATATTGCAATGCCTTATCGTGCCAAACTCGCCGCACCATAGAATTTTATCCGGATTTTTCTCAATAAATGTGAGCGCGGCTGCTAAGCTGTTATAGATAAATTTCTTGTCAATAACCGAGTAATCGGCATAGGAATTTTCGATTCCGAAAACAACTCTGTCGTAGTCGCGATAAAGCGTGGCATCGCCCGGATACGGCATTTTTCTGTTGTAATAGAGCGGATCCGCCTGCAGCACGCCCTGCTGATGCGTAAAGCAAAACGGCTGATAAAAATGGAATGTGTAAATCACATTTTCATCGTCATAGACTCTCAAAAATTCCAAAGTGTCAACACTGTTCCAGCATGTGCTGCCGATTATTATTTTTCTGTCCTTGTTCAGCTTTCTCAGCTCAAATATTGCCTTGCCTGCGAGCGAATTCCAGCTCTCGGGGTCAACGTCCCTCACTTCGTTCAGCAGTTCAAACGCAATGTTGGGATAGTCGCAAAAACGCCGTTCGAACTTGCACCACAGGGCAATAAATCTGTTTTGCAGCTCCTCATTGTCAAGTAATTTGACATCTTCGGAAATGTCGCAATAGTTTCCGATTGCCTTGTGCAGATTCAAAACTACATTAAGATTGTATTTTTTGCAGCTTTTTATAAAATTTTCGATAAGTGCAAAAATGCTTTCTCTGTGTTTGTACGGCTGCTCCTCAACAACGATTTGGTCAAAACCGAGACGAATGTGATCCATGCCGAGCGATGCGATATATTTAACATCGTCCTCGGTTATGTAAGTGTCAAAATGCTCAAAATCTCCGATAGTAAGCACCAATCGCCTGTCCTCGGGCAGTACATTAAATCTTTTGTAGTTCGTCAGCCAGCCGCCGAGTCCCATTCCTTTTTCAAAGCCTGTAAATTTTTTCATATCCAAACCCTCACAGCAGTTTTTTCTATTATTATACTACTAAAAGGATGAAAAACGGTATAAAAATTTATATATACTCTTGTACAAAAGATAGATTTATGATAAAATGTAGTCAGTAATTTAGGGAGCTGATAAAAGTGGATGTAAGTATAAGTATAACGGGTGACGGAGTGCGCAGATATCCGCCGCACAGGCATGAGCGGGGCGAGATCATGACATATCTGAGCGGCAGGGGATATTTGTATACGCCCGAGAAAAATTATGAGTTTGAACCGGGGACAATAATTTTTGTACCGCCTGGGATTGTGCATGGATCGGTTTCGGAAAACGGGTTTTGCAATATATCGATAGGCGCCGATTTCGAGGGACTCATGCCCGGCGAAACGCCTGTTTTGATTCGGGATAATCGGGAGGGCGACGGCATAGCGCTTGCGAAAATAATATATAATAACCGATATGCGGACAGCTCATTTTTGCATTCGCTCAGTACTTCGTTTGCCTGCTTTTTTGCGCGGAGGGCGGATTTTAAAAATGATTCGTATGCCGCGATATCCGCGATTGTTGAAAAGATAAATAACAATGCGTTCGATACAATGATTGACTTGCACAAAATTTTGAATCAAAGCTGTTATTCGGAGGACTATATCCGCGCAAAATTCAAGCAGCATATCGGCAAAACTCCGACCGAGTTTTTGACAGAGATTCGTATGCGGAGGGCAGTTTTTTTGATTAATGTCTACGGAAAAAGGCTATCCATACAGGAAATTGCATTAAAATGCGGATATTGCGATTATGTCTATTTTTCCAAGCGTTTCAAAAAATTTGTCGGCTGTTCGCCGAGCGAATATCAAAAACGCGTGGGAGTATAAAAAAATCCTTGCATTATTGAGGCAGTTGTGATATAATATTATTGTCACACAAAATTATGAATAAAAAGTAAAACATAGAACATAATATATTTAAACAGTATTTTTATTTCGGTAAAAATACAGGCTCTGTCCTAATGTTTGAATATATAGTGTTCTATGCTATGTTTTACGAATATTCGGTTTGTGTGACAACAATCGGAGTCTTGTATTTTTCGTGCGTCTGCCTTCGGGTCGGCGCATTTTTTAATTTCAGACACGATTTAAAAAATTTTTTAAAAAATTTCAAAAAAAGGCTTGCAATTTTGTTCCATATATGGTATAATATACTTGTCACATAAACTGAATATAAACAGAAGCAGTCTCATATATTTATAACATAGTAGATTAATTTTGTTTATACAATGTGGCACTCTATATTTTTATAGAGTTCCCCCGGAATAGACAACCCCGAAGTATGAAGTTACTTCGGGGTTGTTTTTGTTTGATTTGCATTGTGCGCAAATGGATTGTATTTCGAAAATATTACCATATTCCTATGCCGGCAGGCGTGGTTTCTGTCAAAGTTTTTTGCTTTGCAGGAAATTGCGCGCGTCAGAAAAATCAAATACTGTCCTATTCCTGTGCCGGCAGATGGATTTTTTTGCTATTTTACTTTCATAGCATTGTAAGCCATAACAGCGGCTTCATCGCTGATATTGCAGCCCATCCGATAGATCGCTGTTTTGCTTATAACCGAGTCAAGCACATTCAGCAGCTTATCTATATTTTTCAGCATCCGCGGACGCACCGTCTGGTCGAGCATGCATGCTATCGCTTTATCGCTCGGCATTTTCTCGATAAAGTTGTCGGCGGATCTCTCCAAAAAGCATATTCCGCCGAGGGGAACGCGCAGATTAAGATTCAAATCCGTCTTGCCGCTCCATGGCGTCCCGTATACAAAAATCCCGTCCTCCTCCGCGCGGATTGCCGGCTTGTCGTCGTTCAAAATCCTTGCGTTCGGAAAGTTTTTAAGCCAAAGTCCGGTATGTGTTGACTTGCCCGTTCCGCTCGGGGCGGAGAAAAGATAGGCATATCCGTCGTTGATAACTGCCGACGAGTGCAGCATCATACCGTTATAGTCAACCAGTTTCCGATAGAAAATAAGGCTTGACTGTATATATTCACATTCGTTCAGCGACAGGTGAGGATTCTGCTCCTGAGACGCTTTGAGCGCCTCATATGAAAATGCTATTTCAAAATCTGTTTGCCCGGGCTCAATTACATACGCCGCCGATTGGTTTATCATCTTCGGATGATGATAGTCCATGCCTACCTTCAATCCGGCAATTGAATGAGTCAGCATAAATTCATTCCTTTCTGATATTTCTTGAGTTTTATTCTTTTGTCAGCTCTTGCAGCGATTTCACCGGCAGCGTCTTTTTGTCGCAGGTTTCCTTTATGCCGCTCGCCGCGATTTTTGCCGCAGGCATGGTTGTTTCGTACGAAATTCCCGCTTTTACCGCAGCTTTTCTTATATAGCTGTCGTCAACCTCGGCGGCTCTGCCTGCCGGAGTGTTTACAACCATCTGAATTTTCCCGTTGATTATCTCGTCAAGAATATTCGGACGTCCCTCCTGGACTTTTTTCACATATTTCGCCTTAATTCCTGCGTCGGTTATTGTCTTGTACGTTCCGCCGGTTGCGAGAATTTCAAAGCCGGCATCGGCAAAGTCGCGCGCTATGGGGACAACCTCCGGCTTGTCGATGTCGCTAACGCTGATAAATACTCTGCCCTCGGCCGGCAGCTCTGTCTGAGTTGCCTCCTGCGCCTTGCAGAATGCTTCGCCGACGGTGTCCGCAATTCCGAGAACTTCGCCGGTTGAGTGCATCTCCGGTCCGAGCAGCGGATCGCATTGCACAAATGTGCGCCAGGGGAAGACAGCTTCTTTTACGCCGTAGTGATTGATCGGGCGGTTTTCGATTTGCGACAGCTTCGGCTTTTCGCCGACAATAACTCTTGTTGCAAATCTTGTCATATTTATTCCCGTAACCTTGGATATAAGCGGCACAGTTCTGGACGCTCTTAAGTTTGCATCCAGTACATATATTTTGTCGTCCTCTATCGCATATTTCACATTCATAAGTCCGATCACGCCGAGTTCTTTTGCTATTTTCTTTGTGTATGCCTTTAATTTTTCTATATTTTCCGCCGAGATATATTTGGCAGGCACAATTGCAGCCGAGTCGCCCGAGTGGACTCCGGCAAGCTCTATATGCTCCATAACGGCAGGGATATATGCGTTCTGACCGTCACAAACCGCATCGATTTCACACTCTGCCGCGTGGTTTAAGAAACGGTCTATCAATATCGGACGGTTGGGCGCAACGCCTTTGGCAGAGTTCATATACTCCTCCATTTCGTCCATATCGTGAATGATTTCCATTCCGCGGCCGCCGAGCATGTACGAGTGTCTCACCATGACCGGATAACCCACCTTTTCAGCGACAATCAATGCCTCATCCACATCTCCGGCAACGCCCGATTCGGGAACGGGGATATCGATTTTCTGCATCATCTTTTTGAACAGGTCTCTGTCCTCTGCCATGTTGATAATTTCAGGCGGCGTCCCGAGAATTTTAACTCCGTTTTTCTCAAGTTCCGCCGCGATATTGAGCGGAATCTGTCCTCCTAATTGTGCTATAATGCCTATCGGCTTTTCGATTTCGTATATACTCAGCACATTTTCAACTGTCAGCGGCTCGACATAAAGCTTGTCGGCGATGTCGTAGTCGGTTGAAACGGTCTCGGGATTGCAATTTATAATAATGGTCTCATAGCCGGCTTTTTTCAGAGCAAGCGCTGCGTGGACGCAGCAATAGTCAAATTCAATGCCCTGTCCGATTCTGTTCGGACCGCCGCCGATTATGATAACTTTCTTTTTATCGGATATTTCAGCCGGTGCATCGGAATTGTAAGTTGAATAGTAATATGCACTCTTTTCCGTACCGGTCACATGCACTTTCTCCCACGATTCGGTGATTTCCATTTCAATGCGCGCCTCGCGCACCTCGTCCTCGGGCAGCTTTATCAGCATGCCGATATATTTGTCGGAAAAACCGTCTTTTTTTGCGCGGCTTATAACCGCATCGCTCGGGATTCTGCCGTTGTATTTGAGCAGCTTGGTTTCCTCGTCCGCAAGTTCTTTTATCTGCTCGATAAAGAATTTGTCAATGTTCGTCATTTCGGCAATTTCATCGATCGATGCGCCTTTTCGCAGAGCCTCGTATATTACAAAAAGCCTTGTACTGGTCGGTTCGGATGCTGCCGAAACAAGTTCCTCGCGCGTTTTATTTTTGAGATTCTCTCTCATGCCCAGACCCTGGTTTTCATCGTCAAGGCTGCGCACTGCCTTTTGGAGCGCTTCCTTAAATGTCTTGCCCATGCTCATTGTTTCGCCGACAGAGCTCATCTGAGTGTTTAGGCTGTCGCGTACGTCCTTGAACTTGTCGAACTCCCAGTTGGGGAATTTAACAACCACGTGGTCGTCGGAAGGTGTATACTTATCGAGCGTGCCGCACTTTCCGCAGGGGATTTCGTCAAGATTCATGCCGACGGCGAGTTTTGCCGAGATTCTTGCAATCGGGCAGCCTGTCGCCTTTGACGCAAGCGCGGACGAGCGCGAAGTACGCGGATTTATCTCGATAACGAGTACTTTTTCGTTTTTGCGGTCGTATGCAAACTGGACATTTGTGCCGCCCACAATTCCGATTTTCTCGACTATTTTATATGCATATTCCTGCATTTTTTCTTTTGCCTCACGGCTGACTGTCAGCATCGGAACGGTGCAGACCGAGTCGCCGGTGTGTATTCCGAGAGGGTCGATATTTTCTATAAAGCAGGCGGTAATCATATTATTTTTGGAGTCTCTGATTACTTCTATTTCAAGTTCGTTCCAGCCGAGCAGGGCTTTTTCGACAAGCACCTGTCCCACAAGGCTGACAGAAAGACCGCGCAGAGCAACCTCTCTCAGCTCTTCAACGTTGTAAACAAGACCGCCGCCGAAGCCGCCCATTGTATATGCAGGGCGCAAAACGACCGGATATTCCAGTCTTTCCGCAACTTTAACAGCCTCCTCAACACTGTATGCAACGGCGCTTTGAGGCATTTCTATACCCAGTTCCGCAACGGTGTTTTTAAACTCTATTCTGTTTTCGCCGCGTGTGATTGCGTCGGGGCGCACGCCGATTACCCGGATGTCGTGCTTTTTCAGCACTCCGCCCTTTTCGAGTTCGGCACAGAGATTCAATGCCGACTGTCCGCCGAGGTTGGGCAGGAGTGCGTCCGGCTTTTCTTTTTCGATTATCTGCTCTATTCTTTTGGCATTCAGCGGCTCAATATATGTCTTGTCTGCCATGTCCGGGTCGGTCATGATTGTAGCGGGGTTTGAATTAACCAGCACGATTTCATATCCCATTTCTCTCAGAGCCTTGCAGGCTTGCGTTCCGGAATAATCAAATTCGCACGCCTGACCTATCATGATAGGTCCTGAACCAATAATAAGTATTTTGTTAATATCTTCTCTTTTCGGCATTTTTATCTCCATTCCGCCGCAAAATTATGTGCCTGCGGCATATAAAGTGTTCATTTCGGAGGTGGAAAAAGATGTGCAAAACGGTCGAAGCGCAGCGGATTGCATGGCTGCCCTGCCCAACGGCGTACGCGTGTACTCCGAGGGCGAGTTTCGACCGTAACCGAGCGATGATACTGCCGGTCACCGCCCGATACATTTTTTACATCTCCAAGGTAATAAAGGGCGATACAACAATATAGATGTTGTATCACCCTCGAATTTTAAAGAATAATGTCGAGCATTTCCATAAGATTATCAATCTTATAGTCGCAGAGATCGCCGACCCCTGCCTGCTCAATGTTTCCGCCCGAGATTCCCACGCAGGAGAAACCTGCCAGCTTGATTGAAACAACGCCGGCGGAGCTGTCCTCTATGCCGATAACCTTATGACGGTTTTCAAAAGGCATACCGAGTCCCACTCTTGCAGTCTCGGCATAAAGCCAGGGATGCGGCTTCGGTGCAAGCTCGCCCAGTGTGCCGGTCTGACCCTTTCTCAAAGCCTGACCGGCTGTGATGATTGCATCGTAGAAATCTACCGGATCGCCCATGTCGAGCTGCTTGAATGCCGAGATAATTTCTGGCATTGCTTTTTCGTAAAGACCGCTTGTTACCAAGCCGATTTTTATTCCGTTATCCTTTAATGCAAGCAAAAATTCCTTAAGGTGGGGAGCAGGTGTAAATGCGTCCTGCTTGCCTCTGCCTTTCATGATTTCGTCCATTTCGTGGTTCACGATATCAAAATAGTAGCCTCTTGCTTCTTCCAAATTTCCTCCCGGAACATACTTGTCTATCATATATTGCAAATGCTCCGATACGCTGTGACCCGAGATGAAAGGCTCGTCCTCGGCAGCACGCTTAAAGGAAGTGTTCTTCATAAGACGCGCTGTGGTCTGTTCGATAACCCACATCCAGAATTCTTCGCTGTGTACGCTTGTTCCGTCCAAATCCATCAAAACGGCATCGGCTTTAGGCTCAAAATGAGTCTCGTGCATGGGATATATCGCAGGATAGCCCATGCCGCTCTTTACATAACACAAATCTGTCTGATTGTCATATTTGATTATATCAATTTTCTTGTCCTTCGGTGTCAGAATTTCCTTAACTCCGTTCACTCCGACAGTGAACATTCCGTCTCCGCCGGTCTTTATCGATTCTAAACTCATTTGTATTATTTCCTTTCTTTGCCGCCCGATTAAAACTCAATTTTATAAGTTGCAATCTTCTTGGGCGCTATTGTGTTTTTAACATCCGCATTTTCGATAAATTCTTCGTTCATCTTGCAATGCGAGATTTTTTTTGCGGCAACGCCGAAACCAAAGCTGAAGCTCTGATTTTCTTCGGTCGGGTTGTACATTCTTACGATAATGCCGCTGTTGTCCTCGGCATTCTTAACAGCTGTGACGTGCAGCTTTGAGTTGTCTATCGAGAATACGCTCTGCTGTCTCGGCAATGTGCCCTTTCCTCTGCCGGAAACCGCGCATTTTACCGGTGCGAATATGTCGGCAGCCTTGTTCGGAAGTGAATCGTAATCGTTTTCGTAGAAGTTGATTGCATATTCGAAATTACGAACGCCCGGACACTGTACGCCCTCGTCGTCAAGTTCTGTCATCTTTTCTTCACTTACTGCCAGCTTGATTCGGCATGCTCTGATAAGTGTGAGAGCCATTGTCCCGTCCTTGAATACTTCATATTCGAACAATCCTTTAGGCATAACCGCAAGACCGTTTTCGCCGTCGGTAACGGTTGCGAATGTGCGCAGCGGATGCGTTCCGAATGCCTGCTCAACCCAGCCTGTGCTGTCGGGAATTTCAACCGAACGCTTAACAATATCGAAATGGCTGTCCGCAATCGAAACATTTGTCTTGATATCTGTCGGGAAGTTCACTCTCAGCCAGTGGTCCTTTGCCTTGTTGTCAACCTTGACTTTAACTCCGACAAAATCGTCGCCTGCTTTAAGAGTATAGACAATCTCAACCGGGAGCTTAACAAGCTCTTCGTTCTGAGTCTTTTCGCAATCCTTGGGAACAGAGAAGTCCATGTTTACAGTGATTGAGCCAACCAGCGGACCGTTCTCCGTAACAGCAATCGACGCATTTTCGCCGATTGAAGTGTACTTTCTGTCAAAGTCGGGCGAAACATGCTTCCATGCGTTGCCGACCTCGCCCTGCGATGTCATATAGTTAAGACCCTTGTATTCCTTGCCGGTCTTTTTGTACAGTACGTCGATTGTACCGTTGGAATTTACACTTACCTTTAACTTGTCATTTTCGAGTGTATTGTTGAATGCAATTCCCTCGGTTGCGTGGCGGAGCGCGTTTTTGCTGCCCTTGATTGCCAAAGTTTTGTAACCCATAGCCGGGATATCCTTGATTTCGGCATATACTCTGTGGTTCATGCTGTCCAAAATGGTCGGCACTTCCCAGATGCTGTCGATAAACACGCTCGATTTTTCGCTTGTGATTGCCTGCAACTTTGTATCCTCGATTTCGATACCTGCGCCGAATTCGGACGGTACTTCCAAATCAAGCTCGGCAACCGCATCGCGCTTAAAGGGCAATGAGTTGTAGACAATGAGCTGAACAGCGTCCTTGTCCTGTCCCTCGGGCGAAAGATTCTTTGCGATGGCAGCCATAGCGTCGTCGGCAACAATCTCGCCGATATCGTTTGCCTTGCGGAAACGATATTCCATATCCTTGCAGACCTCGTCCGGAGCGCAGCCGCCGTTTGCATCGTGCGTGTGGTTCGAGATGAGATACTTCCAGCCGCGGTGTAGATATCTTGTGCTGTAGTCGTCCAAAAGAACTTTTGTGACCGAAGACAGCGGCTCTGCATAGTATGCAAGGCTTGTATATGCCTTGAAATCAGCCTGTTTTAAGTAAGTTCTTGCGCTGATTGTGCCCGGGAAAAGGAATGTCCATTTTCCTGTCTTTAAGTACGAGCGTCTCTCGCCTGTCAAAACTGTCATCTTGTCGCGGTCGAGATATTTCTTTGCCGCGTCCCAGAAGCCCTCGAGGTTTGTGTGCTCGATATCGATTTCGCCGTTGAAAAGCTCTTTTGCGTCTTTGATTACCTGGCTTTCAAGCGGGAATCCGACCGATATGTCATGTCCGTTCATGCCGAGGAATACAGGAGTTGTGAAATGTCCTTTTTCTTCTTCGAGCATATCAAGAATTGCTTTTTTAAGAACCGATTTATCGTAGTTTGCAACCGGTGATTTGAGGTCGTAGCTTACGCCGCCGCCTACAAAGCCGTCTGCCTGTCTGAACGGAACCTCGTCAAATTCGCCCCAAATGTAATCCTTTGTCCATACGCGGTGTCTCGAAACGGCGCGGTGAACCTGGTAATACCAGTTATATCGGCAGTAAAGCGCAAAACGGCTTGCCAATACCTCTGTTCCGTCCGGAGCTTTCCATATGTATTCCGCCGGAGCTTCGTGATGCGAAATTCCGCGGTAGAACATCATTTTGTCAAGACCGAAGTCCCTCAAAATCTGCGGGAATTGTCCTGTCTGTCCCCATGATGACGGAGTATATGCAACCGTTCCAACCTTGCCGCCGTACTTTTCTACGGTTTCGCGGCCGAACATAAGATTGCGCACAAGTGCCTCATGCGAGATTGTAAATTCCTCGGGAAGTGTGTAATAAGGCCCGATTATAAGTCTGCCTTCCTTTACGAATTTCTTCACCTGCTCGGTGCGCTCGGGACGCATTTCAAGATAATCGTCAATCATTATCGAATGTCCGTCCATGGTGAATGAATGATAATCCGGGTCATTTTCCAAAATGTCCAGGGTTGTATCGAGCATTACCAAAAGATTGTGACGCGTTTTTTCGAAAGAGCGTCTGAATTCTCTGTCCCAATGAGTGTTTGATACTACTTTAATTTCCTTAACCTTGTTATCCATATATTTTCCACATACCTTAAAGGTTTAAAAAACCTTAAAGCCTTTCTAAAAAAATATTTATATTCTAATTTTAACTCAATTATATATAAAAGTCAACCACTTTTTTCATATATCATGAAAATATGCAAAATCCGAGAAAATATCGTCAACCGTCCGCGTTTGCAAGCTTTGCGCTCTGATCGGCGGTGATGAGCGCATCAATCAGCTCGTCAAGTGCGCCGTTCAAAATCTGGTCAAGCTTGTACAGCGTGAGATTTATTCTGTGGTCGGTCACTCTGCCCTGGGGGAAGTTGTAAGTGCGTATACGCTCACTTCTGTCACCCGAGCCGACCTGAGATTTTCTCTCATCCGCAATTTCCTTGTGCCGCTGCTCCTCCATGACCTCATATATTCTTGAACGGAGAATTTTCATTGCTTTGTCTTTGTTTTTAAACTGTGATTTTTCGTCCTGGCACGAAACCACGATTCCGGTCGGCAGATGAGTGATTCTGACCGCCGAGTCGGTCGTGTTGACGCACTGTCCGCCCGGACCGCCGGCGCGGAACACATCGATTCTCAAATCGTTCGGATTTATGTCAACCTCGACTTCTTCGACCTCGGGAAGAACCGCAACGGTAACAGCCGAGGTGTGGATTCTTCCGCCCGATTCGGTGGACGGCACTCGCTGAACGCGGTGAACTCCGCTTTCGAATTTCAGCTTTGAATATGCGCCGTGTCCTTCAATCGAAAAGCAAACTTCCTTGTATCCGCCGATGTCGGTCGGGTTGGAGTTTAATATATCTATTTTCCACCTTTGGGATTCGGCATACATTGAGTACATTCTCATCAGGTCGGCGGCAAACAGCGCCGCCTCGTCTCCGCCCGTTCCGCCGCGGATTTCCATAATAACGTTCTTGTCGTCATTCGGGTCTTTGGGGAGCAGAAGAATTTTAAGCTCTTCCGAGGATTTTTCAAGCTTTTCCTCCGCTTCGGAAAGCTCCGCGCGTATAAGCTCCTCCATTTCCTTGTCCTGCCCTTCGGCAAGCATTTCTTTGTCGTCGGCAATTGTTTGCTTTGCCGCCTTGTATTCGTGATATTTCTCAATAATCGGCGCAAGGTCGGAATTTTCCTTGCAATATTTTCTCCATGCCTCCTGGTCGGCTATAACCTCCGGGTCGCTGATCTTCTTTTCAAGCAGAAGATATCTTTCTTCCAATGCTTCAAGCTTATCAAACACTTTTTTCGGCGCTCCTTTTTTATCTATTCTCAATTATATATTTTATCTTATTTTTCCTCTTATGTCAAGTCCGCATTTTATGACAGGCAATTTAGACACCTTTTTTTATTTCAATAGGTATATATTTGGAATTACTGACGAAATATTTTAAAATTTAAAAAAGAATTTTTGCATTGTTGACAGGCTTTCAAAAAAAGTATATAATATCATTGACAAAAAGTCTTTTTTGGTGTAAAATAACTTTATTGCGATAAAGTGATAAAGTGAAGGAGAAATGTATAATGGCAGCTTGGAAAATGCACACTCCGTCGGGAATGAGCGATATCATGCCGGGCGAATGTGCCAAAAAAAGAGAAGTGGAAAACACGCTTTGGTCAGTGTTTGCATCCTTCGGCTACCGCGAGGTTGAAATGCCGATGTTTGAATATTACGATGTCTATGCCGGCAGCGACGGACAGATTTCACGCGGACTTGAGCAGGAGAGCATGTTCAAGTTTTTTGACGAGCAGGGAAGAATCCTTGCCCTGCGCCCCGAAATGACAACCTCCATTGCAAGAATGGCGGCAACCAAAACCGAGGGAATCCCTCTGCCGCTCAGATTTTGTTACACCGGCAGCGTTTTCAGAGCAGAGCGCACCTACGGCGCAAGACAGAGAGAGTTTACCCAGTCGGGAATCGAGCTTATCGGTGCGGATTCGCCAAAGGCGGACGCGGAGGTTATTGCCGCTGCAATCGAGGCGCTCATTGCGATAGGAATAAAGGAATTTCATATGGAAATAGGTCAGGTGGCGTTCTTTAACGGTCTGACCGAGCAGGCAGGACTCGATGCCGAGGATGTGGAGAGTCTGAGAGAGAGAATCGACAGCAAGGACAGATTCGGAATAAAGGAGCTTACCGAGAAGCTTGATATAGACGACAGCATAAAAAAGCTTATGATTGAGCTGCCGTACCTTTTCGGCGGTGCGGAGGTGCTTGAGCGCGCCGATGTGCCGGGACTGAACGCAACTTCAAGAGCGGCGCTTGCAAATGTAAGGAGCATATATGAAACTCTTGTCGGTTACGGACTTGAAAAATTTGTATCGATTGACCTTGGTATGCTTCAAAGCATCGACTACTACACCGGGTCGATTTTCAAGTGCTATACGCACGGAATCGGATTCCCGATTTGTGCCGGCGGCAGATACGACCATCTTATGCAGAAGTTCGGACGAAAGCTCGGTGCGGTCGGAATTGCGTTCGGAGTGAATCATATCCTCACCGTTCTGCGCGGTTCGGAGTCGCATGCTTTCTCGGCAGATGTTCCCGGAACGCTTGTTTATGCCGAGGACGGAGCGGATGCGCTTTGCTATGACCTTGCGTTCAATCTGCGTGTGAACGGCTGCATGGTCGAAAGCTATGTCGGAGACGGCGATTGGCACGATGCCGAAGAATACGCCGAAAAAAGTCATGCCGAGTGCATGATCCGCGTGTTTGCTGACGGGAAAATGCTCATCAAGGATTTCAAGCGCGGCGAAATCATCGAGACAACAACTGATGATTTTCTTGAATATTATGACGGCGATGACGACGACTGCGGCTGCGGCCACGACCATGAGCATGATGAAGGCTGCGACTGCGGACATCACCACCACGATGACTGCGGCTGCGGACATGAGCATGGCGAAAGGAGATAGCGGCGATGAAATATTTAACTGTTGCACTTGCAAAGGGACGGCTTGCGGAGCTTTCGATAGACCTGTTTTCCAATATCGGCATGGACTGCTCCGAAATGAAGAAAAAATCAAGAAAGCTTATCTTTACCGATGAAAAAAATAAAATGAAATTTATACTTGTAAAGGCATCGGACGTTCCGACCTATGTGGAGTACGGAGCTGCCGATATCGGCATAGTCGGCAAGGACACGCTGCTTGAAGAAAGCCGAAATCTTTATGAAATGATTAATCTCGGCTTCGGCGCATGCAAAATGGCGGTCTGCGGCAAGCACGAGCTTAAGGACAAGCTTTTTTTGATAAATAACCTGCGTGTGGCGTCGAAATATCCGAAGATTGCAAGAAGCTTTTTCCAGGACGAAAAAGGGCAGACGATAGAGCTTATAAAGCTTAACGGGTCGGTGGAGCTTGCGCCGATTGTTGGGCTTTCCGACGTAATTGTCGATATAGTGGAAAGCGGCAAAACACTGGAGGAAAACGGGCTTGAGGTTCTGCATGAGATATGTCCGCTGTCGGCATGGTTTGTGGTAAACAAGGTCAGCATGAAAATGCATACCGACAGGATAATGAGCATTGTGGAAAGCTTTAGAAATGCGTAAAAATAAAATTTAAAAGCAGAGGAGTTTTCATATGAGAATATATCCGGCTATCGATATAAAGGACGGGAAGTGCGTCCGCCTTTTGCAGGGACGCTTTTCCGATGTCACCGTCTACGGCGACAATCCCGTTGAGATTGCAAAAAAATGGGAAAAAGAGGGCGGCGAGTATCTGCATGTGGTAGATTTGGACGGCGCACTCAAAGGTCATGGCGTGAATGCCGAGGTTATAAAAAGCATCTGCGGCGCGCTGAATATCCCGGTTCAGACCGGCGGCGGAATCCGCACAATGCAGGATGTTGAGGATAAGCTTGCCTGCGGCATAGAGCGCGTTATTATAGGAACATCGGCTGTAAAGGACGAAGAATTTGTAAAGCGCGCCATAGACCGATACGGCAGCAGAATCGTTATAGGAATAGACGCAAAGGATTCCAAGGTAGCTGTTGAAGGCTGGGAAGAAGTAAGCTCTCTCGATGCGGTTGAGTTTGCAAAAAAGATGGAAGCGCTCGGCGCATCGGCGTTTGTTTACACCGATATCGCAACCGACGGAACGCTCATGGGACCGAACACGCAGGCGATGGCGGAAATGGCAGCGGCAGTCAGTGCCGATGTTATCGCATCCGGCGGAATCGGCGACATAAGCCATATCGAATCGCTCAAGCCGACAGGCGTTGAGGGTGTGATTGTCGGACGTGCCTTGTACACCGGTTCGGTAAGGCTTGCCGATGCCATAGAAAAGGGAAAAAATTAAAAAAAGGTGACGAAAAACTTATAGTTTCACCGCACAAAATAAACAAAAAGGGGTTTTGAAAGTGAAATTTGATCAGAACGGATTAATTCCGGCAGTAATTCAGGACGCATCCACCAAGGAGGTTCTTATGGTCGGATACATGAATGATGAGACATTGAAAAGAACAATCGAAAGCGGCAGAGCGGTTTTTTGGTCGCGCTCAAGGGGCGAAACGTGGGTTAAGGGAGCAACCTCCGGCAACTACATGTTCGTAAAGGAAATAAGAATCGACTGCGACGAGGACTGCCTTTTGATTCTTGCCGAGCCGGCAGGACCGGCATGCCACACCGGGCATAAGAGCTGCTTTTTCAGGAAGATAGAGAACGGCGAGCTGAAAGAGACGGAGGAGGAACTCAATTCCGATGATATCCTTGCGCGGCTTATGGCGGTGGCTCAGGACAGACGAAAAAATCCTCAGCCGGGCAGTTATACAAACTATCTCTTTGACAAGGGCGCGGATAAGATTCTGAAAAAGGTCGGAGAAGAAGCTGCCGAGGTGGTTATAGCCGGCAAAAACCGCGATAAGGCGGAAATTTCGTATGAGGTTGCCGACCTCATGTATCATATGACAGTTATGCTTGCGGATAATGACATGACATGGAATGACATTTTTGAAGAGCTTGAAAAACGCAGGTAGGAAAGGAAGAATGGATCACCATGCGTTATGGCATAATTGACGTAGGCTCGAACACAATCCGCGGCGTAGCCTACGAGACTGAGGGAAACAGGGCGGTAAAGGTTGAGGATAAGCTGGTTAAGTCGCATATCCTTGACAGTATCGAAAATAATTCTCTTAACGAAAGCGGATTGGAACTTTTAATTGTTGTTCTCAATAAACTCAGGGAGCTGCTTTTTGCGGCGGACTGCAAGGTGGTGCATTGCTTTGCGACGGCATCGCTCAGAGGACTTGACAATATTGAAGATATAAAAAGAAATGTGTATGAAACCACCGGGATTATAGTCGATGTTCTGAGCGGAGATGAGGAGGCGGAGTGTGATTTTATCGCGCTCCGCAGCAGCATACCCGAGCGCAGCGCAATCGGGATTGACTTGGGCGGCGGCAGCTGTCAGCTGATGCAGTTCGAGCGTGATAAGCTGCTATACTCAAATTCCTTTGATATAGGCTCAAGACGTCTTAAAAACAGGTTCGTTTCGGGCAGACTGCCGACCGCGCAGGAAAGAAAAGATATAGAATTTTATGTCCGCAATGCTCTTGCCGGAACATTTAATCTTTTTGGTTCAAGATATATCTATGCTATGGGCGGTACGGCAAAAAGTACGCTGAGGCTGCACAACTGCATGACAATAAGCGCGGGCGACGGCGGATTTATCAGCATCGAAAAGATTGATAAACTTTTCCGGCTGGTTGATTCGGATCCGGATAAAATGTATGATATTTTCACGCGCGTAGTTAAAAAACGTGCCGATACCATTGTTCCGGGGATAATGATTCTGCGCACAATCTGTGACTTTTTGGATGTCGAGGGATTTTATGTGCTGAAATGCAGCGTGAGAGACGGATATTTAACAAAAATAATTGAATAGATAAACAAAATGCGCCGGACATGACATGGACAGCTCCTCAAAACTAACGGAGCGCTCCTTGCCTGCCCGGCGCATTGTTTACGGCGATTAATGGAATAATGCGGATTTTCGAATTTCTAATCGATTGAATCTGCTATACTTTCGTTGGTGCAAAACAAAACATTTGGATGATTTTTAAGCAGTGTGGCAGGTATCTGCGGCTGCGGCTCTTTGCTTAAAATGCGTTTCAGAATCCCCGGATGCCATGGCGCGCCAAGCGACAGATAAATCCGCTTTGATGCAAGAATCTGCTTCATGCCGATGGTGATACACCACTTCGGCATCGCGGCGATGTCGCCTTTCAGATACGCCGCTCCGTTGATTGCAATTGTCTCGTGCGATATTGGCAAAACGCGGCTGCCGAGATTTGAAAATTCCTCCGCGCTGATTGCATCGCTCGGCTCGGCGGCTTCGTTAAAGGCGATATGCCCGTTTATGCCCACGCCGCCGTAGCAGACATCCGCACCGCCCAGCGACTCCAGCAGAGCGTCGTAATCGGCTTCCTTCCCCGGCTCGGGAAAAAGCCGCTGATTCTCGGGCATAACCAAATCGGGGCGTACGAGCGAATAAAATTCGTCGTTCATCCGTTTGCGAAAGCTCAAAAAATGTGTCGGCGAAATAGCCTCGGTCGGGGTTGACATGTACTCGTCCATGTTAAAGAACCACACATTTTTGAGCGAGATATTCAGCTTGTTTACCACGCTTGCCAAAATCGGGTACTGCCCCGTCGGACCGACCGGGACAATAAAAACCGTTTTCCTGTTCATAGCGTTGTTTTTTATAATTTCGTGGAGCATGTCAAGTGCCATGTCCAAATTTACTTCGGGGTCGGTTTTCAGGACTTTTAAATTTATATTATTTATTTTTTTCATTTTTATTTCTCCTTGTATTTCATTCCGTTTTTAAATACAGAAATAAGATTAAACTTATCGTCCAGCTCGCACAGATTGGCGATAAAGCCTTTTTTCACGCTGCCTATGTTGCTCTCTCCGATAATGCGTGCCGGTGTGGAAGTTCCCATTTTAAACGCATCGGTCACAGATATACCGGCATTAATCATATTTTTAACCATTTCGTGAACGCTTGTTATGCTTCCTGCAAATTTGCTCCCGTCGGCGAGCGTTGCAATTTTCCCGCAAACCTTTACTTTAAGCGAGCTTGGGTCGTTGCCGCTGCCGAGCGTATATAGCCTGCCGTCCTCTGGCATGCCTGCACATCTTAAGGAGTCGGAGACAAGCGCCGTTTTGCCCGCACCCTTGCATTTTATAATAAAACGCGCCATTTCGGGGGTGATATGTACATTGTCGGCAATTATTTCGCAGCTTAAATTATCGTCCAAAAGTCCGTACTCACGAAGTCCCATTTCGCGGACTCCGACCTTTGTGCCAAAGCCGGACATGGCGCAGTATATGTGAGTCAAATGCCGCATACCGGCGCGGACGGACGGCATAAACTCCGGATAAGCTCCGTCGTCATGTCCGCCCGATACCAATATTCCGCAATCGGTAAGTCTGCGTGTCATTTCTCCGTCCGAGTCAAGTTCGGGCGCGATTGTAACGGTCTTGATTATGTCGCTGTTTTCAAGGATAAATCCGTAATCGTCGCATTTCGGGTCAAGCAGATATTTCGGATTCTGCGCTCCGCTGCCGCACAGGGACAGAAACGGTCCCTCCAGATGCGCACCGAGTACACGCGCATAATCGGAGGAGTGCATATATTTTCGCACTCGGGCAAGAAATGCAAGCAACTGCTCTCTCGGGGCGGTGAGCGAGGTGGCGGCAACGTCGGTTGTGCCGTGCTCGATATGATATCTCAAAGCGCTGTCAAAGGAATCGTCGGTTGCGTCCATAAAATCTCCGCCGTTTCCGCCATGGGTGTGGATATCGACAAAGCCTGCACTTATATAATTGCCGTGGACATCGTACCCTCCCGAAATATCAAAATGTCCGATATCCGAGATAATACCGCCGCGTATTATAATATCCAGCGGCTCGCTTATCGAATCGCGGCCGATAATGCGGCAGTTTTTGAGTATATTATTCATGTACCTTTACCGCTTTTCCGCCGCTGAGACGCGAATCCTCGGCAGCTATGCCGATTAAATGGCTTTCTACCGATTCGCTTAACGAGGTACGATTTTCCTCCGCTCCGGTGAGGACGGAATAAAGCTGCGAAATCATCTTTGAATCACCGCCGCCATGTCCCTGACCGCCCTCAAAGAGCGTGTTGTAATCTATAACCTGCATTTCCTCGCCGTAGGGGCGAATCTCTATCGTGTTGCTCCTCTCGTCCAAAAGCAGCTCGCCGTAGGTACCGAACAGGTTGATTCTGCGTCCCGACTCGGCGGCAAAGAGCATTTTCAAGGTGGCGATAACACCATTTTTAAATTGCATCTGTACCATTTGATGATCAACAACATGCTCGTTCGTGTCAACATGGCAGCGAAATGCGCACTGACCGAAATAGGTTGTTCGGATGCCCTCGTACAAATCCTCCTCGGTGGTGGGTCTTTTTAATGATACCTTGCTGAAAGGCCAGTCAAATTCGGGACACCCTATTTTGTACCAGCGGTCTATGTAAATTCTTTTTGCACTGTACGGACATGTCTCGATATATTGACAGTCGAGACAACGCTCGGCAGAGCCTTTGGGAGCGTTTTCCTCGCGGAAAAAGCTCAGCGCTCCGATTGATGATACGGTGTCGCACTCAGAGCCCGCATAGTGCTGAATCAAATCAAGGTCGTGGCTGCATTTTGCCAGGATTGTCGGATGTGCAATGTCGTTCACTGCCGATTGTATGCGGACATAAGCTTGCGCCTGATGCCAATAAATAACACGCTCCATAGCGTCTATCGCAACCAAATCGCCGATTACGCCGCTTTTCAAAAGTTCGTAGAGCTTTTCGAACATAATTCCGTATCTCAGCTCGTGACAGACCGCAACCAATTTTCCGGTCTCCTTTTGAGTATTCAGCAAATCGCGGATTTCATCCCTTGAATCGCTGATAGGCTTTTCAAGAAGAATGTCATAGCCTTGCTTCATGGCGCGTATGCACTGACGGACATGCTCCTTGTCATAGGTGGCGATTACCATTATGTCACCCCTTTTTTCGGCAAACAGGCTTTCTTCATCCGAAAAAAGCTTGTCGTCCGATAAATTAAATCTTTTCTTAAACTTTACCAGCTGATCGGGGTTGATATCACATGCAGCTGAAATTTCGAACTGATCCGGATGCTCCGAAAGAAATCCGGCATAGCCGTAGCCTCTGCCTCCCGCTCCCAAAATTACGACTTTGAATTTTTTGTTCATGCTATCTCTCCTCATATGATTTTGATTATATTTTATATCTTTCCGATATCGCAATCAATGGATGGAGTAAACGCATAATTGGACTTTTTAACGATTTAGCTTGACAAATGTGACAGTTCGGAATATAATCATAGATAATTGAATTACGTGATTTCGGCTGAAAGAAGGGGATTTGTATGCGGATTGATTTTTCGGAGCTGGGGAAATATTTTTTTGATATAGCCAATATCTTTGTTGTAAGGCAGGAGGTCAGCGGAAAAACGAGATTCACAATGCACGAGCCGCGCCCTACCGACGGTTTGCTCTTCTTTTCAAGCACAACCGGGATATGCTATCAAAAGGATATGCTGCCGATGATTGTTCCGCACGGTGCGCTGGTATATCTGCCCAAGGACAGCAATTATATATGGGAAAACTCGCCTGCGCTGAATAACGGAATGCAGGAACAGCTTTTGTTCGAGTTCACTTTGAGCCTTGCCCAAACGCAGAGGGGCGACAGCATAAAAAGAGAGCTTTCGCGCACCGGAGCAAGCGATACGCCGATATCGTTCGGGGATAGGGTAAGGATTGTAACAACTCAGCACACCATGCTCTACCGCAGACTTTTTTCAACGCTTTTGGAGGCGTTTTGTGCTCCGCGCTTTTCGCCGCTCGCGGTCTACAGCTCTGCATATGAGATATTCAACACACTGTCCAATAATTGCCGAATCGAGCATGAGAATGTCGCTGATACAAGAGTTATAAAGGATAGTATTAATCTTTTGGAGAGCAGTGAAAGAATGAGTATAAACGAAATTGCGGCAGCGTGCAATGTCAGCATCGGACATTTTGAACGTCTGTTTCGGATTTATGCCGGAATGTCGCCGAATGAGTATCGGAGCATGTACAGGATAAATCAAATAAAAATGCATTTGCAGAGAGAGGATATCGGACTTGAAAGGATAGCCGAGGAAATGGGTTATTGCGACAGCGGATATCTGTGCCGTATTTTCAAAAAAAGAACCGGTATGACCCCAAGCGAATATAGAAAAATGTATCTTGTTCAGACGCAAAAAATCGACCGGAGATAAAAAATACAAAGATAAACCGTTATTGAATGTAAAAAAAGGCAGTCCTTTCGGATTGCCTCGAAAATTTATATGTTTCTTTGCTAAAAACTCCATGGTAGATATGCCGCAAAAATTGCGAGTAAAACGGACGGAAGCATGTTTGCAACATTGATTTTTTTGCCCCAAACCAAGTTGATTCCGATACAGAAAATCAAAACAGAACCAATCAAAGAAGCGTATGCAACGGCGGTTTCGGTCATAATCGGCGATATCAAACGTGCAAGCAGGGTTATTCCACCTTCAAAAATAAATACCGGGATTGCCGAAAAAGCGCATCCCTTTCCTATGGATGAAGTCATAACCGCGATAATGATAAAATCCAAAACCGATTTTACAGCGAGTGTTGAATAATCATTCAAAAGTCCGTCCTGTATAGCTCCCACGATTGCCATTGCGCCTATCGATACGGTCAACGTGGCAGTTACGAAAGTATTCACAAATCTGCTGTCGCCGCTGTTTCCCGTTTTCTTTTTAAGCCATTCCCCAAACAGCTCAAATTTATCCTCGATGCAAAGCAATTCGCCGATGATTGTGCCTATTGCGATGCACAGAACCACAAGCATGGATTTGCCGCTTGCAATTTTCATATTTTCGATTTTCAGCATTCCCTCCATAGCGCCTGCAATTGCTATAAAAAGGACGCTTACTCCGCAAGCCTTGTTCAGTGATTCCTGCTGCTGCGGCTTGAATAATTTCCCAGTGAAATGTCCTATCACTCCGCCGGCTGCTATGCTTGCGCTGTTTATTATTGTTCCGAGTCCTAACATTTGTTCATTCTCCGTATTCTATGTATATTATTTATTGCAAATGCAAACGTGTTTGATAACATTAGTTGATAATATTATATCATATTTTGCCGGCAAAAACAAACGTGTTTCCTGCTTTTATGCAAAGATGTTTTCAAACAAAACAGCGGAACGGCACAAAAAATCTGTACCGTTCCGCTGATTAATGACTGTCCTATCGGACAATTTTTAATCTTAATTCCGGGAATGATTAAACACGTTTTTAAAGACTCTCGGAACCGTCCTCGGGGACATCGTCCTCCGGAATTTCCTCTATCGGAGCTTCTTCGACGATGATATCATCGGCATCCTCCTCGGGAGCACTCTCGTCGGCGTCCTTTTCGGGAGCGGCATCGGCTGCAGCAGCTGCCGCAGCGGCCTTTTCCTTTTCAAAGCTAACGCCCTCGACATGGATATTCACCTTTTCGACATTCAAGCCGGTCATGGTCTCAACGCTGTTTTTAACATTTTCCTGAATTTCCCATGCAAGCTCGGGTATGCGTACGCCGTAGTCAACGATGATGAACAGGTCTATCACCGTATTTTCTTCTTTAATGTCAACCTTTACTCCGCGCGAAAAGTTCTTTTTCGAGCCGAAAATCTCGGCAATTCCGCCTGCGAGCGAGCTGCTCATGCCTGCGACGCCGTCAATTTCGTTTGTGGCAATTCCGGCGATTGTGGCAACAACGTCTACGGCAATTTTCACATTGCCGACCTTTTCCTCCGGTTCGTTTGCCGGTATTTCAACAACTTCTTCAATGATATCGTTTGATTCCATAAAAATTTCCTCCTTTTGTAAGATGAGTATAATCCAAATATTCGTCTTGATACCCATATTATATCAAATTAATTGTAAAACTTCAATCCCTATTTTGCTCATTTTGAAAAAAATTATTGCACTTGCACAATTTTTATGTCTTTAGCGCCGATATTTAGCTGTTCTGCCGCAATTTCCTTCAATTTTACAACGTCATTTTCCGATAAATCCGCTTTTTTCACAAGCATATCCACCGCATCGCCGTCGATATAGACAGCGATTTCGGAAAATCCCTTTGCCTTTGCGATATTCTCGATTGTTGCCTCCTTTTCAACATTTTCCGCCAGCTTCAAAATTCTGTCCTGAGCTTTTTTCCTTGTGTCGTCGTCAAAGCTTTCGTTTGCCGCGGTTTGGTTCAGAATTTCAAGAGATTTTGACCTTGCATTTTCCTTTTCGAGTCTTGCCGATGCGAATTGCTCATTTGCGGAGGTCTCGGTGCTTTTTTCGGATTTGCCCGATTTATCATTTTTGTCCGATTTATCGTTTTTATCTGATTTGTCGCTTTTGTCTGCCTTGGCGGATTTTTTGTCCTGCTCCTCCGCGCTCTTTGCATCTGCCTTTTCCGAAGCCTCGCCGGTGGAGTTATCCTCGACATCCTTCTTTGGCGAGCTTACGTACTGCGCCTCGCCGAGCCGTTTTGCGGTCTCGTTATACACGCTGCCGTCGGTCACGCGCACCGTATCCTGATATGACCAGTTCAGATATCCTGCCACACCGATTAAAACCACAAGCGCCGCCGCGATAACTTCTTTTTTCTTTAATACCATCATGAGTTTTCCTCCTTGCCATTCAGATTGTTTTTCGGTAATTGCAAAACTATCTTTTTTCGATTTGCAATTACCCGATTTGGATTGTTTATGCAATTGAGTTTTACAATTTTCGCATTAGCCGAAAAAAAGTAATCCGAACTCCGATTTTGAGAGGTGAATTTCCGATTTTACTGCGTTAAAATACTCGGCAATCCGCCAAGGATTACCTCCGTTTTTGCCTTGTAAAATCAAAAATTCACTCTCTCAAAATTCTACGACCTAAAAAGGACAGAATTTTGAGTAGATTTTGGTGCGGAGGATGCCGAAAGGCTGGCGCCTTTCAAAGACGACAAGCCGAAATATGCCGAAATTATGCCTTTTTAGGCGGGTTTGGATTACTTTTCTTCGGCTATCCCGATTTGGGAAGAACGCATATTTTATGCATGGCAATTCCGAGCGAGGTCGAAACCGCTTCGCAGACTGCCTGCTTCACCGACGGATCTTTTGCGCCGTCGGCAATAACCACCACTCCTTTCACATCCGGATATATTTCGCGCAATATAACCGGTTCGCCGTCTGACATAACCGCTTTTTCGTCCGAGCTTTCGGCATCGGGAACGCCGGAGGAATCCGAGCGGCGGTTGGTTTTTGTCTCGTATGCAAGAGCCTTTTCGCTGCTTGCATAATAGGTTATCATAACCGAAACCTCGCCCACTCCCTCGGTTTTTGAAAGGATGTCCTCAAGGCGCGCTTCCTCGGAGATGATTTTTTCCGAGGCAACGGGCTTTGGAGTTCTTTTGCCGATACCCGGAGACAATAGCATGACGGCTGCTCCAATAATTAATATTACATAAATATAATTAGTATTCCTTATTTTAGAAAAAAACTTGTCAGCCGTCATTCAAAATCACCTCGTCAACATCGTATATGTAGGAAATTCTGTCGGCAATTTCTTTTTTTAAGTTTTTGCCGCTGATTCGGATTGTTAAAATTTTTTTTATGTTTCCGTTCCCGTCGGTCTCAACCTCTGCCTCAACGACCGTTTCGACCGAAAATTCATTTCGTATTCTGTCGCGCACATCGATGGCAACGCTTTTGGAAAAAGCACTTTTGAGCATATCGCCGTACAGCTCTGTGCCTTGCTCGGAGACTGTTTTTGCGCCGTTCCAATCGGAAAAAATGTCGATTCCGCGCAGATTCGCAAGCGGAGTCACGATAATGGTTAAAAGAATTATTCCGGTTATAATGCTCATATGCTTTTTCCAGCCGGCCGGGGAGAGCATGTCGGCAAATACGGAGAGTATCGCCGCGCCCACAATTTGAATTATGTATGTTTTCATTTAAAATCCACTCCTTCGGCTGACTAATTTGTAGCTCCCAAAATTATTCCGATACAGATAATGAACAGAACCGAGATTGTTATAACCATTCCGAGAATAAGCGAAATCGATGCCGCAACATCTTTAAGCATATCACATATTCGCTTGTCGGTCACAGGCTCGGCAGCAGCTGCGCACAGCTCCAGCATTAAGAGAACGGCGAATATTTTCAAGACGGGAACGATTGTCACCGCCGCGAGAGACACGATTCCTGCCACTCCGACAGCATTTTTCATAAGCTGAGTCCCGGACAGAACCGTTTCGACCGTTTCGGATAATATTCCGCCGACAACCGGGACAAAGCTTCCGACGGCGAATTTCATGGTTTTGAGTGCCACTGCGTCAAAGGACGGAGCGGAAAGACCGTAGAGCGCGGTCACGCCGGTAAAAACCGTCAGCGCGGCGGTGAGCAGCCATTTGCCGGCAGAACGCAAAAGACGCGTAAATGCCGATAGCTTCAGCTGAGGAGTTACATGCCCCGCGATTCCCAAAACGGCGCTTAAATATATAAGCGGCACAACACATTTGTCGATGAGCAGCGTCATTACGTAGACTGAGCCTGAAAGTATCGGATGAAACGCCGCGGCGGAGGTTACCGAGCCGCCCGAGGCAAGCAGCACTGTAAGAACCGGGGAAAGCTTGGTAATAAAATCGCTGACCGAGTGTATAACCTCGACCCCGTACCCGGCTGCGGATGAAAATATTTTAAGCGCCGCAATCGTTATCATTACAAAACAGGCGAAAAGCGCGGATTCACTCACACTGTCGTCTTTTCCCGAGCTTTTCAAAACCTGCAGCACACCGGACAAAAGCGCTATTACAAGAATATTTACCATTTCGGTTCGGCTTTCTCTCAGCTCGGACAGCAGGCTGTCTATACCGCGCTGAATCAGTTCGATGGGGTCTAACGAAAATTTGCCCGAGACGATGCTTTCGGCAGTATCGTTATACAGTTCTTCGCCGTCAATGTGAATATATTGCTCATTTTCGGCAGCAAAATCATCCGCATATATCGGAATGTTGATAAAAATACAAAGAGCCGCCAAAAGTATAAAAAACCTTTTCATAGTATTTTCCTAAATCGTATTCAATGTTTCGATTACCATGCTCAGAAACGAGATGATAACCGGGACGGTCAGAATCATGACCGCGGTTTTTCCTGCAAGCTCCAGCTTGACAGCGATTGCATTCTCGCCGCAGTCGCGGCACAGCTCACAGGCGAATTTTGTTATGTATGCAATTCCGGTGAGCCTGACCACGAGCCCGATATACTCCGGGGCGATTTTGCAGCTGTCCAGAACGGTGTCAAATTGAGATAATATATCGCCGAACGCTCCGGATATGTAAAAAAGCAGGATAAGTCCGCCGGCGATGCTGACCGCGGCGGCAAGCTCGGGACGCCAGTTTTTTACGGTTACGGCGGCAATGGCTGAGATTATCCCGATTGCCGCAATTTTTAAAATATCCATTGTAAGCTCCGTTCTGCCGCCTTGCAGCGGCACAGGTTGTAATTGTAAAAAGCATGTTTTCGTGAAAAAGCGGAGTGCTTGTATATGCCGATACGATTTGACGGCGCTTTTAACATGCTCAAAAAACTTTTTAAAAATTGAATATTTGCTTAATTGTTTCAAATAAACTGCCTATTTCCTGTGCCAGTATAAAGAGCACTGCCACAAGCCCGGCTATGGTTGTGAGCAGTGCCTGCTCCTCGCGGCCCGAGCGGACAAGCAGCTGATTCAAAACCGCGACTATTATTCCCACTCCGGCTATCTGAAAAACTAAATCTATGTTCATAATAATCTCCATTCCGCCGCCCGTTGTGAAAAATAGTAAAAATCTCTTATCGGCAGGACGGCAAAAAATGTTTCTTTTCGGACAGATATGAGTTGTCATTTCGGATAAAGCGAAAGAATTTCAAGATTTAATCATCCCATATCCGTATTTTTAAAACAAAAGCATAACAACGAAAAGACCGCCCAAAAATCCCATGCTCCTGTAAAGCTTTGCGGAATTTTGATATTCGGCATGCGCATTGGTTATTGCCATGTCGAGAAGCGTTTCGACGTGGCGGATATTCTTTTTTTGCTGCTCCTTGTCCGACATCCCGAGACGGGAGGAGAGAATTTTGAGTATTTCCGCATCGCTTTCGGAAAGGCACAGCCCCTTTTTGTTTTGTTCGACCGCGTCCTGCCACGCCCGGTCTATTCCGCAGTCGCCCATTGTTTTCGCCGCGTCCGAGAAAAGCCCCCTGCATGCGCAGAGACGCGATATTTTCAGAAATGCGTCCTTTAAATGATTTGAGGAAAATACAATTTCCGATTCGAGAATGCTGAGCGCGGTTTTTATATCTCTGAGGCTCTTTTCACGCCTTGAAAGCTCGGACGATTTTAAAAATCCGAGACATGTTCCGCCCAAAAGAATAAGGCAGCCGCCGATAAGTTTAGTCAGCACAATATATTTCCTCCACCGTTCCGGCGCCGTTTCGGCGGCTTAGGGTAACAAAGCAGGAAAAGAACGGGCAGATTGCTGCAATTTCCGAACGCTTTTTCAGGTCGGAGCGGCTTTTTGCGTGGATGGTGGATATCAGATGAACGCCGGAATTGGCAATGCGTGTGAGAATCCTGCCTTCCTCGTCCGCGCCCAACTCGTCTGTAATTATAACATCGGGCGACATGCTCCGAAGCATCAGCAAAGCGCCCTCCCCCTTTGCCGCACCGCCCAGAACATCGCACGATACCCCAAGGTCATAGCCGCGGTAGCCGTTGTTTAATGCTGAAATTTCGTTTCTTTCATCTATCACACTCACCTTTTTGCCATGCTCGGACAATGCTCGCGCCACATCGCGCAGAACAGTGGTCTTGCCGCATTGCGGAGGTGAAATTATCAGCGTGTTGCGAATGTTTTCACTATTATATATGTAAGGCATTATTTTATCTGCCGCGCCGATGACTTCTTTTGCGATCCTGTAGTTAAGTCCCGAAATGCAATTTATATTTGCAATTTTCCCGTTTTCGCTTATCGTACTTCCGCATATTCCGACCCTGTGACCGCCCTCTATGGTGATATATCCGTTTCGTATTTCATTTTCGAGCGCATAAAGTGACGCTTCGCTTATCAGCTCGACACCTTCAATCAAATCTGCCTTTGTGGCTATAACGCAGCCGGTATAACTTGGCGAAAGCTGCCCCTTGGGAGTGAGATAAGAGATGTGCGTGCCGTAGTGGAGAACAACCGGAAGTCCCTGCCGCAGCCGCACCTCCTCAAGCCCGTCCACAGGTACAAAGTACATTAAACGGCGTATTTTTTTGGGAAGATATCTTAGAAATTTGTTGCTTTGATAAGTCTGCTCGTTGTTTATAACCAGCATGTTCATTCATCCTTTCGTATACTTTTTCTTTTTTTATTATATGTATGAGAAAAATTTGTTAGAACCAAAAAGCATAAAAAACCGATGGCTTAAATTGACACATTAAAACAGGTGTCAATTTAAGCCATCGGTTATTGCAAATAATAAATCCAAAAGGACCTCAATGAAGCAATATTATACATTGTGAAAAAATCTTCCCCATAAAAAGTTTTCGCTTTGTGAATATTGCCAACCTGATGATACTATTATATACTATACCAAAAGAAAAATCAATGAATTTCTTATTGATTCTACATGCAGCATTTTAAATTTCAGCCGAAAGAAAAGAAAAGAAACATAAAGATATGATATAATGAAAAAGAAATTGAGACATGTTACAAAGATTAGAAAAACACAGGCAACGGCTGACTTTTGTGCAAATTTACCTAAAAATCATAGCCATCCGTCCATATTGCATATGTCGGCGCGAAGTTTCCCATCCTCTATTTCTATAATTCCGAAAGTGCGGCCGTATTTAATACTGCCCGGGTTCAGCAAAATCATTTTGCCGGTGTTGAGATAAAACGGCTGATGCGTATGTCCGAAAACAGCGATATCAGCGCTCTGTGCCGCTGCTGCCTTGGAAAGGGCTTTGTATTCGGAATCGTATTTTACATTATATCCATGTCCGTGAGTGAGGAAAATATTTTTTTCACACACATTGAGAAGCATTTCGGACGGAGCGGAAGAAAAGTCACAGTTGCCGCAGACAAATCGGATGTCCTTATCCGGAAAAATCAGCCGCAAGTCCTCGGCGTCGGCAGCATGATCCCCTGCGTGGATAATCATATCGGTGCCTGCGATTTTATTTATCATAAGCGCACAGGATTCGACATCGTGATGAGAGTCTGAAAAAACAAGTATTCTCATTGTATCACAGCCTTTCCGAAATTCTGTACAAAACTTAATATTCCGACAATATTCAACGGTAAATCGTATTAATATAATCAGTATACCATATTTCGGGTAAATGTGCTATAGTAACAAAGAAAATGTAAATAAAATGTAATAAAAAGGAAATAGAAGTCGATATCTTTTCAAAAAGCGACACGCGTATGTGACAAAGTTTTCGGGTAATATATGGTATAATAAGGATTACAAAATATTTCGCTGTCATGCGGAAAACCAAGGAGGAAAAGGTCATGAATGTATTGACTGCCGGGAAAAATGTAAGAATAAGTATACCGAAAAAGGAGGATGTGGCAAGGCTCGGATTGCTTTTTTTGATAAGCCGCGCGTCGGTTATGGGAGCGTTTCCTTTCGGATTTGCCTTTTGGGTATCGGCAATCGGACCGCAAGTTTTGTATGCCGGGCTGGCAAGCATGCTTTTGGGAGTGTTCAGTGCCGGGGGCGAGGTTTTGCGCTATGCTCTTGCCGCAGGTTTGTATTTGGTATATACATATTTCAGAAAGGACAAGCTGTTCGACGCCGTTTTTTGCGGACTGTTTGTTTTTATAAGCGGCGCGGTGTCGATTTTCTTCAACAGTCAGTCTGCTTTTTACATAGCGGCAGCGGTTCTGGAGGGAGTTATCGCAATGCTTGCGTGCATGGTTTCGGCAAGGGCACAAAGCTTTTACGAATCCTACCGGGGAATAGCCAAGGCATCGCAGGAAGAAATAATATCGGCAGTGCTTTTGTGCGGAATTGTTTTGACCGGATTTTCCGGAATTTATATAACCGATAAGGTGCATGTGTGCATGCTGCTCGGAGTGTATCTGATACTGTGCCTGTCAAAATGCACCGGTGTTGCGGCAGCGGGCAGCATAGGCATAGCACTGGGATTTATATGCAGCATGAATACAAAATCAGCGGTTCTTGTAATGGGAGTGTGCGGAATAGGGGCGATGCTTTCCAATATATTAAAGGAGTTCGGAAAGATAGGCTGCATAGCCGGATTTTTTGCCGGCGGTCTGATATGCGTGATGTATACGGGCGATTACAAAACGCCGCCGGTGAGCTTGTACGAAGCAGGCATTGCCGCGCTGATGTTTGCGCTCACTCCGAAAGCGGTGTTTGCAAAAACCGAGTCGATAATTTCAAAGGCGATGAATAACCACGCCGGGAGCAAGGAGATGCGCATAAAAGAATATCTTTCGGGCGAGCTTAAAGAGATTGCAAAGGCATTCACCGATTTGGCGGAGAGCTTTCTTTCGCTTTCGCACCGCGAGGAAAAGTGCGGACAGGCATCGGATATGTTTGACGAGGTGGCGAACCGCGTCTGCAAGTCATGCTCAAAATGGGGCGAATGCTGGATAGACGGCTTTAATGAAATGTATCGGCGCATGTATGATATTTTGCAGGTGATAGAGACGAGCGGATATTGCGACATAACCAATATGCCGATTATTTTTAAAGATAAGTGCATAAGAGCCGAAGGCTTTATAGCCGAGTTCAATCATTTGTATGAACTTTATAAGCAAAATGCGATGTGGCGCGGCGAGGTTGTGTTCGGACAGGACATGGTCGCGCGGCAGTATCATGAGATTTCGAATCTGATAAAAGGGCTGTCCGACGAGGTGGAGACAGGATTTTCCTTTGTGGAATCGGCAGAGCTGAAGCTCGACGCGGAACTTGAAAAAGCCGGGGTGTTTGCGAAGGAGATAAATGTGATAGAGAATATCAGACACGAGCCGGAGGTGTATATATCCTCGGGCTTCGGCGCGGAGACTGAAATGCTTGAGAGAGTTGTTTCGGAGGTCATAGGCATGCCTATGCGGCTTGAAAACGATTCTTCCTCCATGAAATTCGTGGTACATAACCGATACTTTGTAGAGTATGCGGTCTGCCAGCACTCGGGCGAGTCGGAGCAGGTGTGCGGAGATACCATATTGCAATTTGAAACCGAGGATAATAAATTTTGTGTGCTTTTGTGCGACGGAATGGGCTCGGGCGACGACGCGTCGGAGGAAAGCCGGCTGACGGCAGGTCTGTTCCAGGATTTTATCAAGGCGGGATTTATAAAGGATACCG
This sequence comes from uncultured Clostridia bacterium, assembly GCA_934486735.1. Lineage (GTDB taxonomy): Bacteria > Bacillota > Clostridia > UBA1381 > UBA1381 > CAKSQL01. Next base: position 68,747 of record CAKSQL010000007.1, read on the forward strand.
CGGTGAAGATGATAAATTCAACGCTTGCCATGAAAGCCGGCAGAGAGAGTTTTTCCACAATTGATTTGATAGAGATAGATTTGAGGTCTGGACAGACCGAGTTTTTAAAGGTCGGCGCGGCGGAAAGCTACCTCATGCAGAAAGGTGAGGTGGAAATTATCGGCGCACAGGCGCTGCCGATAGGAATTTTGGACGATGTCAGTACTCCGGCAGTTACAAGAAAGCTCGGAGAGGGTGACGTTGTGGTTATGGCATCGGACGGAATAAGCGAGACGGGGTACGGCGCGATGAGAGGGGCATGGATAAAGCAGGTCATTTTAAATCATGACGGAAATATGCAGCAGCTTGCCGATGAAGTACTTAAAAACGCGCGCAAAAAGGCATATCCCAAGCCGTGCGACGATATGACCGTTGCGGTGATGAGAATAAAAAAACTGGTGTGACTCAGGCAATATTCGGAAAAAACTTCCGGGAAAAGCCGCGCTTGCGGACACAGGGTTGAGGCAGCAATTTTGATTTTTTTGGCATGCACATTTTCAGAGAAGTAAAAAAATAATCCGAATATCGGGCTCGGTATGCCCGATATTCGGATTGACTTTCTTATAATTATTTAAGAAAATTCTCCAGGCTGTCCAGGATATATTCAGCACCCTCTTTTTCAAAAAAGCCTTTCGCTTTTTTGCCGGAAACGCCTGTCAGAACAGCGCAAAAGTCCATTCCGGCAGCGTGCGCGGCAAAAAAGTCGGCTGCCGCATCGCCGACGGCGAGTGTGGATTTTATGCCGTCCTTCGGGTAGTCGCCGACGGCTATTTTCGAATCGGGATAATCCTTGCCGAGCATTGCTTTTAAAAACATGTACGGGTGCGGCTTGGTGAAGTTTTGGTGCATTGCGCGCTCTGCTCCGACCACGTAATCATAGCTTATCATGGAGTTTTTGCTAATATAATTTGCAATTTTAAAGTTTTCAAGCGGAGTTTTCATCTCGGCGTCGGGTCTGCCGGTGGCAATTCCTATCTTCACGCCGCCGGATGCCAGGAGCGAGAATATCGCGCAAAGCTTTTCGGAGTCGATAAGAGGAGTTTCGGAATGACAAAGCCCCGTTTTGCCCAAAAGGCGCGGTTTTTTTCCGTATATTTTTTCGAATAATTCGTCCCCCAAAAACCATTCCTGAAAGCAGTTTTGCATGTCAAGCCACAATTTGCCGTTGCGGCGGCAGTCAATTCCAAGCTTTTGGGATAATTCTTCGCCGAGCCGCGGATATTCGTCCAGAATATTTTCCGGGGAGCTTTCGGCGGCGTGGAATGCGGCATCGATGTCCCCGTCCGCCAATGTGATATACGCAAAAGTGACATATCCCAAATCCCAGTTGCTGTTCACACCCTTGCTTTTTAACAGCGTGATGAATTTATCATTTATAAAAATACGGTCTCTTATTTTTTGCGTGTCGGCGGACATTTTCGCGGCATCGAGCCGCTCACTGCCACAGTATTCGGCAGAGCGGAGATACTCCCAAACTGTCAGCGCAGCGGCATTCCAGTATTGCTGCTCGTGAGTTATAACCCCGTCCATATCAAATATTATTGTTTTGTATTTTTTCAAAAAATCGGCTGTTTTGTACATGCAAATGTCCCTTTCAATAAATTATAACAAAAGTATATCACAATATTTTCTTTTTTTAAAGCTATTAATGAAAAAAATTATTTTTTTGTTGATAAAGCAGATTTTTTGATATATAATTATAGAAGAAACTATTTATTTGCGAAAGGATACGGATGATGAAAGAGACAATATACACAATTCCGATAAATGAAGTCTACGACAGCGAATGCGAATGTCCGCTGTGCGCACTTTACAGCAGACTGGAAAACGAGGCTGTCGAGTACGCTCTCGGCCCGGCAATGATGGAGCCGGACTATCGTATCGAGTCGAATGCATATGGGTATTGCAACAGACATTTTTCAATGTTATTTTCGAATACCAACAAGCTGAGCCTTGCGCTTGTGTTGGACACTCATTTGGAGGAAGTGCGCGCGGGACTGGCGAAATTTTCAAAGGATGCCGCGGCGCTGCCCGAGAGCGGCAGAGGACTTTTCAAAAAAAGCGGAACGGCTGAGTTTTCGAATAAGCTTTGCAATTTTTTGGATGATATCGGGGATTCGTGCATAATATGTGACAAGCTGAAAAAGACAATGGAAAGGTATACCGATATATTGGTCGAGATGTGGGACGATGAGCCGGATTTCCGCGAGAAGTTCCAAAAATCGAAGGGAGTGTGCCTGGGACATTTTTCGGCGCTTTCAAAATCGGCGGTAAAGAAGCTCAGTTCAAAAAGAGCGGCGGAGTTTATCTCTATTCTTGTCAAAAAGCAGGAGGAGGAATTTCTGCGGATTCAGGAGGATATTCATAAGTTTACTTTGAAATTCGATTATAGGAATAAGGACATGGAGTGGGGGACAGCCAAAGATGCGCCGATACGCACCATTGAAAAAATTTCCGGTACGATATTAAAGGACGTGCAGAATACATAAAATTTATATGACGAGGAAAAATTAAGTATAAAATATCCGGGATGCAAAGAGCGCCGAACATTTAAAACACGCCCGGCGACCGTTTTGGGAAAAACGAGGCGGCAGGCGCTTTTTTTAAAACCCCCGAGGAGTGAAGTTTATCATGGATTATATTTTATACTTTTTTATCTTTTCCTTTTTAGGCTGGTGCATGGAAACGGCGTGGGCATCCTTTGCGGCGCGGAAGTACGTCTCAAAACAGACGCTTTTAAAAAGTCCGCTTTGCCCTGTCTACGGAACGGGGGCGATTGCGCTGATAGCGGCGGTCGAACCGGTTTCGGATTCATATTTGCTCGTGTTTTGCGGAGGATTTTTTGTTACAAGCTGCGCTGAGTATCTCACATCGCTTTATTATGAACGCTTTTTCGGAGTCATGTGGTGGGACTACAGCCGCGTCCGCGGCAATCTGAACGGGCGCGTTTGTGTGAGACTGTCGCTTATATGGGGAGTTATATCGATTGCATTTTTCAAGGCTCTTTTTCCGCTTGCACATTCTTTGGTAAGCGGGGAAAGCGAATATTTCAAGCTGATACTGTCGATACTTCTGACTTCGTTTTTTGCTGCCGATTACAGGCAAACTCTGATTGAAGTGAAAAAATACTCAAAAGGAGAAAAATCCGCCGCCCACGGAAAATTTGCGGCATTAAAAACGACAGCTGAAAGAAAGTAATTCGAATTTGTGCCTTTTTTTAAAGCCAAAATATTAGTAAATTGTAAAGAAATTTTAAATGATTATCAAAAACATATTGATTTTTTGGTGAAAAAGTGGTATAGTAATATGGTTGAAATATATTTATATTTCTGGGGTGTGGGAAAACATGGATTAAAAACCCCGATAAAAACGAAAGAAAGGAGATTAGCTATGAGCGAGAAAAAAGCGAAAAAGAACAAGCGCGCGGCAGCGGAGCAGACTGTTAAGGTGCCGGCGGACAAAAGTACGATTTTGGCAAATGTTATTATTGTATTTGTTATTCTTGCAGTATTCGGTCTCGGTGCATATGCTGTAGGCTCAAAATATATAAAGAATAATGCGGCATCGACCAATTCGGCAAACGAGGCTCAGACAACAACCGTTGCCGACTACATTGCCGAAAAGGGTATCACATTCGATGAGTTCAAGTCGGAGTACGGACTTGAGGACAGCAGCGACATAACCGAGGATTCGAATGTAAACTCGGCAACCGGCGAAATGACTTTGGCTAACTACGCAAAGTACACAGATACCACGCTTGAGGAATTAAAATCGCAATATGGCCTTGGAGACGATGTTCCCGATACAACCCTTTGGCAGGACGCTATGTCGTACATGACAACCGGAGTTGTGGGACAAAACTTTTTCGGTGCCGATTTTGAGACTTTTAAAACTCAGATGGGATTGCCGGATTCCATAACCGCGGATACTCCATGGAGCGAAACCCAATCTGTTATGAGTGAACTGTATCAGCAACAGCAGGCTGCACAGGATCAGAGCGGTGATGCGCAAAACGCTGCCGAAGAGCCGGCGGCAACCGAAGCGGCAGGTGAGTAAGTTTGGATAAAAAAACAAACGAACAGGGCGTATTCTACACTGTTGGCGAGGAAATTTTCAACTCGGTTTCGCATGGAGTCGGAGTTCTTTTGAGCATAGCCGCGCTGACGCTGCTTATTATATTTGCGGTCATGTACAGCGACGGATACGGACTTGCGGGCGGAATTGTGTACGGAATATCGCTGATTTTGCTGTACTCAATGTCGACGGTGTATCACATTGTCCAAAAACCGGGAGCAAAACGGGTTTTGCGGATTTTTGACCATTGCTCGATTTTCATTCTGATTGCCGGGACATACACTCCGTACCTTTTGGTGTGCATGCAAAATCCATGGCGCCGGATATTGTTCGGCGTGATATGGGGTGTGACAGTTGTCGGAATATTGCTCAATGCGATAGGTCTTGAAAGATTCAAAAAGCTTTCAATGATTTGCTATATCGGCATGGGCTGGGCAATAGTATTCTCAATAAAGCAAATCGCATCGGTCATCGCCTTGCCGGGAGTTATACTCCTCGTCGCGGGCGGAGTTGTGTATACACTCGGTATCATATTCTATGTGCTGAAAAAATATCGGTATATGCACTCGGTGTGGCATTTGTTTGTTTTGGGCGGCAGTGTCTGTCATTATTTGTCGATACTGCTTTATGTATTAAAATGAAATGATTGTAAAATTAAAAATTTTACGGTTTTAAAAACGAAAAAGGAGAAATTAAACATGAGTGAAAATAATCTGCCTAACGAGGGCATGAACAACGAAATCGAAAACGAAGAAACGATGGAAAATTTCGGAGAAACAGTCGAAAATGAAGAGACTATAGCAGACATGCCGACCACAGCGGATGCTCCGGAAGATGCCGAAGCACCTGCGGAGGCTAAAAGCTCGGCTGTTATCGGAACTGAAGCACCGAAGTCGGGTTCGAAGTATAAGATATCGGCAATTATTGCATGGATTCTTGTGGTTCTGCTTGCGGCTGTTGATATCGGATATTATATGACAAATATCTATAATAAGTATAATCATATGGGATATCTCGATGTAAACGGATATACAATCGGTGAAGTTGTTGCCGGAATGGGCATGGAGTTCGATGAGTTTAAGGATATGTACGGACTGCCTAAGGACATGAGAAAAGATACATATATGAATGCGGCTCAAAGCCTTATTCCTGTATCAAAAATGGCAGAGCTTAACGGAAAAGATCTTGACTCGCTGAGAGAAATGTACAATTTCAGTGAGGAAATCACCGAAAATTCAACATGGGGCGAGGCTATTGATTCAATGTCTCTTAAGGACTACGTCGGTGAAGATCAGTTTGAGGAATTTAAGTCAAAATATGAACTTGGTGATGATATCACACTCGATACAAAGTGGGGCGATATCAGAAAGGATATAGAGAAGAAACAGGTTGCCGAGAGAGAAGCGGCAGAGGCTGCTGCATCGGCATCGGCATCGCCGTCAGCTTCGGCGGAGGCATCACCCGAGGCAACAGCAGACGCATCGGCAGAACCGAGTGCATCGGCAGACGCATCGGCAGAACCGTCGGCAGAGGCTGCAAAATAATAAAAGATGTACAAAAAAAACGGCGACCGACTGGTCGTCGTTTTTTGAAGTATGCAAATTGTCCATACACGATTTTCTTCTCATATGCCGCAAAACGCACATAGGCGCTTTGCTCCTATCATTTTCTACCCTGCGGATAATAGAAATTTTATCACGATTTGTGCCGATGCAGGGCGGCGGAAAGGATACCGAAATGATAATAGATTTTCATACCCATATGTTTCCCGATGCACTGGCAGCGAAAACCATACCGTATCTGGCGCAGAAATCGGGATATATAAATATGACCGACGGAACGCTTGACGGGACAATAGAATCAATGGATCAAAACGGGATTGATAAAAGCGTTGTGTGCAACATTGCGACAAATGCGCATCAGACCGAGAAAGTGAACGCTTTTGCGATTGAGATTGATAAAAATGACAGAATAATTTCGTTCGGCAGCGTTCACCCCGACTGCGATTATGAGTATTACCTCGATATTTTAAAGGATAACGGGATAAAGGGAATTAAGCTGCACCCCGATTATCAGGATTTTTTCATCGACGATGCAAAGATGTCAAAAATATATGAGGCGATATTAAAGCGCGGATTTGTTCTGATATTCCACACAGGGGTTGATGACGGCTTCGGCGAGCCGGTGCATGCGTCGCCGGAGAGGATAAAGCGCGTTATGCCGATGTTTCGCGGCGAAAAGGTTGTGCTTGCGCACATGGGCGGCTTTAAGCTTTGGGACAAAGTCTGCGAATTCCTTGCAGGCGAGGATGTGTATCTCGACACATCGTGCAGCGCAGGATTTATGACTCGGGAAATGTTTGAGAAAATGGTTCTTGCACATGGTGTGGATAAAATCCTTTTTGCCACCGATACACCATGGACAAAGCCGGCAGACGGAATCGAAGAAATAAATGCGCTTAATATAAGCGATGCGGAAAAGAAAAATATTTTTTCCGGGAATGCCCAAAAGCTGCTCGGACTGTAAAATAGTTCTGATTTTTTGTAGTATATTATATTTCTTTTTGCAATCGGTTAGTGTATAATGACATTAGTTAAAAGAAAGCATGAAAGGAATGTTGTATAATGAGCTTTAAGGGAAAAACAGTCGTTATAAGCGGCGGCGCGTCGGGATTGGGATTTCTTTGCGGCAGCTGCTTTGCATCGGAGGGTGCAAATGTTGTCCTGGCGGATATAAATGAAGAAACACTCGCTCAAAAGGTGGACGAGATTAAATCAAACGGCGGCAAGGCTGTCGGAGTAGTCACCGATGTGCGCGATTATAAGCAGGTGACAAATGTTATAGACACCGCGGTGAAGGAGTTCGGCTCGGCGGATATTATGATAAATTGTGCCGGCGGCGCGGAGATGCGTATGCTCGACGCATATCATTACGGCGAATTTAAGGATGTTCCGATAGAGGTATATGACTGGGGCATCGATGTGAATTTAAAGGGTCAGTTTTATTTCGACCACGCTATAATGAAGCAGATGGCAAAGCAAAATAGCGGCGTGATAATCAATATCGGCTCTATCACAGGCGAGGAGGGCTGCCCGGCAAATGTGGCATACTCGACCTCAAAGAGCGCCGCGATGAACGGACTCACAAAATCGCTTGCACTCTATGGCGCAAAATATAATGTCCGCGTGTGCTGCGTGTCACCGGGACCTGTGCTGACGCGCCCCGGAATGGCGACTATGAAAACTTTGCTCGGCAGAGCTGCCGAACCGCAGGAAATTGTGGACTTGATTATGTATCTCGCATCGGATAAAGCGGCTTTTATCACCGGTATAAATGTGCTTGCCGACGGCGGACGGAATATATTAAAAGATAAGATATAATAAAGCTTTTGATAAAAGCCGCACCTGATGACGCAGGTGCAGACGAATTTTTTTTGATTTTCCGATATGCATGTTTTTCGCAAAATAAAACAGTGATGAAAAGGTTTGAACCTTTTCATCACTGTTTTGCTTTATAAAATATTTCAAAAATGAAGTTCCGGCTCAACATCTGCAGGAGGGAATAAAATTTTATTCCTTTATTCCCAAAGCCCTCACCGAGTTAAGCACTGCCAGGAGTGCAACGCCCACATCGGCGAATATTGCAAGCCACATCGATGCGATTCCGAACACTGTCAAAGCCATAATAATCACCTTTACGGCGATTGAGAAAACAATGTTTTCCTTTATGATTTTCATGGTGTGACGCGCTATTTTGATTGCTGTCGGGATTTTTGCCAAATCATCGTTCATCAAAACAGCGTCGGCTGCTTCGATTGCGGCGTCCGAACCGATTCCGCCCATGGCTATGCCCACATCGGCAAGAGCCAGAACCGGAGCGTCGTTGATTCCGTCGCCGGTGAATATGCAGCTGTGCGACTCGGACAGTCTTTCAAGTGCGGACACTTTATCCTCGGGCAAAAGCTCGCTGCGGAACTCGTCTATTCCTATAATTTCCGAAACTTTGCGTGCGGCGCTTTCTCTGTCGCCGGTCAGCATAACCGTCTTGAGACCCATTTTTTTCAGCTTTTCAATTCCGTCGGTATCGCGTATCTTATCGGCGACTGTGAGATATCCCAAATACTCGCCGTCCTCAGCCATATATACCGTTGTGCCGATACTGTCAACCGTCGGCGGAGTGATTCCGTTGTCCTGCATAAGCTTTGCATTTCCTGCCAAAATCTTTTTGCCGGAAACCAAAACCGATACGCCCTTTCCGGGGATTTCAACGTAGTCGGAGATGTAGCTTTCATCAATTTTTTCGCCGTATGCTTCTTTTATCGCGCCTGCAATCGGGTGATTTGAGTAATATTCGGCATACGCGCAAAGTCCGAGAAAATCAGCCTTTGCACCGATGCATCTTATTTCGCTCACCTTGAAAACGCCCTCGGTGAGAGTTCCGGTCTTATCAAAAACCGCGGCATTTGCACCGGCAAGCTTTTCGAGTGTGTTTCCGCCCTTGATAACAATTCCCTTGTTGGATGCAGCACCGAGACCTGCAAAAAATCCGAGAGGAACGGAGACAACAAGCGCGCATGGACATGACACAACCAGGAAGATAAGAGCGCGGTAAACCCATTTTGCGAACTGCATGCTGTCAAAAAGCGGAGGAATTATCGCGATTATCGACGCAAGTGCAACAACGGTCGGAGTATATTTTTTTGCAAATGCGGTGATGAATTTTTCCGATTTTGCTTTTCTGTCGAGTGAATTGCGCATTACTTCTATTATTCTCGATGCAGCGGATTCGCTGTAATCACGTGTTGTTTGTACATATATAACACCGCTGCCGTTGACAGCTCCGCCGAGAACCTCATCGCCTTTTTCAGCCTTTCGCGGAGTTGACTCACCGGTGAGACATGAAGTATCCAAAAATGTGCTGCCCTCGGTAACAATACCGTCGAGAGGTATTCTCTCGCCCGGGGAAACTACGATGATTTCGCCTTTTTTAACATCGGCGGCGTTTTTGCGTATTCTTTCGCCGTCTTTGGAAATATATGCGTAGTCGGGACGGATATCCATAATTTCGTTTATCGATTTTTCCGATTTGCCGACCGCGTAGTCCTGAAGCATTTCACCTATCTGATAGAAAAGCATAACTCCGCCGGCTTCGTGAAATTCGCGGATTGCCAACGCTCCCAGGGTGGCTATCGCCATAAGAAAATTCTCATCGAAGATTTTACCCTTTAATATGTTCTTGAATGCGTTTATCAGCACGTCATAGCCGAGAATCAAATATGCCGCAATACACAAGGCAATTTCCAATTTGCCGCTTGTGAAAAACGCAGCTACGAATATGACTGCGCCTGCGGCAAGGCGTATCAGCTTTACCTTTTCCGAGCCTTCGTCCTCATGCTCATGGTCGTGATCGCAGCAGCTGCAGCCGCATTCGTGCTCAACGTGGCAAAAACCGCCGTGTTCGTGGTCATGAACGTGGTCGTGACAGTGCTCATGCTCGTGGTCGTGATCATGATGATGTTCGTGTTCATGTTCATGATCGTGATGCTCATGGCAGCGGCAATCATGGTCGTGGCAATGCTCATGTTCTGAGTGCATTTCCTTTTCTTTCATTGATAATTCATCCTTTCATCAGATATATGAACGATTGAATACTTGTTCATATGTTCATTATACTATACTATATTCATATTGTCAAGAAAAATTTCAAAAAAAATTACTCTTTTATTTCACAGCTTGACAAAAAGATATAAAAATGAGATAATATGAGCATATATAAAAAATTCGGGAGGAATATTAATGTTGTATAAATATGAAGAATCCGAGCCGAGATGGATTGCGTTTGAAAATCCAAAGGGAGAAAAGGGCATAGGCGGAGCCGAGAATTTCGGAGCAAAGGGACATGCTTTTGAACATTTCGATATCGGAGAGGTGAAAACTCTGTGCGATTTTCGCGGGAGCGGCGTTGTGCGCAGAATATGGATAACGCTGAGTGACCGCTCCGAGAATGTGCTGCGGAATGTGATAATAAAAATGTATTGGGACGATTCAAAAAAGCCTTGTGTTGAATGTCCGATAGGGGATTTTTTCTGCATGGGACTCGGGAAAATGCACTCATTTGAAAATTGCTTTTTCTCCACCGCAGAGGGACGCTCGTTCTGCTGCTTTATCCCGATGCCTTTTAGGAAAAGCTGCAAAATAACTTTGACAAACAACAGCGGAGAATATATCAATTGCCTGTTTTACGATGCGGATATTTCGATTGAGCCGGTGGGTGATGATGATATGTATTTTTGCACATCATTCAGAGATATTGAGGAAAACGAGCTTGAAAAAGAGGTCGAAATTCTTCCCGAGATAAAAGGAAAGGGACGTTTTCTCGGCTGCAATATTGCGATAATTCCGAATGAGGAAGTATATAAGGACATCTGGTGGGGCGAGGGCGAGGTTAAAATTTACCTTGACGGAGATACGGATTATCCCACCCTGGTCGGAACGGGTACGGAGGATTATATCGGCTCGGCGTGGGAGCTGGGCGAGTTTATCAACCGAACCCAGGGCTGTGTCAGCAAGGAGGGCTTGGCGGCATCGTTTTACCGATTCCATGTCGAGGATAAGATTTATTTTAAAAATGAAATAAAGGTCACGCTCCAGGCTATGGGCGGCGGACCGGCGGAGCGGGTTAGATATGTAAACTTTTTCAGACAGGATCATTATCGTCTGACCGCGTACTATTATATAAAATATTGAAATATATTGATTGTGGCTTTAAGGGTGCATTTTAGTCTTTTTTCCTTATTTTTAAGATACGCCTTGACAAACGGGCGTAAAAATGCGATAATAATATGTAGATGCCAAAACAGCGCTTTCGGCAGTTTTAAATTTGATTATATGCTATCTAAACGCATTTTCAGGCATTTGCCCGATTCCCGAAAGCAAATGCGATTTTGGTACGGAAAGGAATGTTTACAGAGAATGGAAGATAATAATAACATTGCAAAAACCTATGACCCTGCTTCGTTTGAGGACCGTCTCTATAACGAGTGGGTGGAAAAGGGATATTTTCACGCGGAGGCAGACCCGGACAAAGAGCCGTTCACTATAGTTATACCGCCCCCGAACGTAACGGGACAGCTTCATATGGGACATGCTCTCGACGAGACCCTACAGGATATTTTGATAAGATATAAGCGCATGCAGGGGTATGCTGCATTGTGGATTCCGGGAACGGATCACGCAGGAATCGCAACTCAGATAAAGGTTGAGGAAAATTTGAGAGTGAACGAGGGTTTGACTCGTTACGACCTCGGCAGAGAGAAGTTTTTGGAGCGCGTGTGGGACTGGAAAAAGCTCTACGGCGACAGAATTATAAATCAGCTTAAAAAAATCGGCTCGTCATGCGATTGGGAGCGCGAGCGCTTCACGATGGACGAGGGCTGCTCAAAGGCAGTGCGTGAGGTCTTTGTAAATCTGTATAATAAAGGACTTATATATCAAGGCTCGAGAATTATAAACTGGTGTCCGCATTGCATAACCGCGCTTTCCGACGCGGAGGTTGAGCATGCGGAGCATGCGGGACATTTTTGGCATATCAAATATCCGATCAAGGGCAGCGACGATTATGTGATTATCGCCACAACCCGTCCCGAAACGCTTTTCGGCGATACTGCCGTAGCAGTAAATCCGAATGATGAGCGTTATAAGGATTTGGTCGGCAAGACTCTGCTTTTACCGCTTACAGACCGTGAAATACCTGTAATTGCCGATGAATATGTTGATAAGGACTTCGGAACAGGCTGCGTAAAAATTACTCCGGCGCACGACCCGAACGATTTTGAAGTCGGACAGAGACACAACCTTGAACAGATAAAGGTTTTGAACGATGACGCAACCCTCAACAGCTATGCGGGTAAATATGAGGGCATGGATCGCTACGAAGCGCGCAAGGTGATTGAGGAGGATCTTAAAAAACTCGGACTTTTGGTAAAGGTTGAGGAACATTCGCATAATGTCGGACAGTGCTACCGCTGCGGAACAACGGTAGAGCCGATTATATCAAAGCAGTGGTTCGTAAAAATGAAACCGCTTGCCGAGCCTGCAATGGAGGCTGTCAAGTCGGGTGAGATTAAATTTGTTCCGGAGCGTTTTTCAAAAACATATATGAACTGGATGGAAAACGTGTATGACTGGTGCATCTCGCGTCAGCTTTGGTGGGGACACAGAATCCCGGCATTTTATTGTGATGATTGCCATGAGACCTTTGTTTCAAAAGAAGATATCACCGTTTGCCCCAAGTGCGGCGGCAAGCTGAGACAGGACGAGGATGTGCTCGATACATGGTTCTCGTCTGCGCTTTGGCCTTTCTCAACACTCGGATGGCCGGAAAAAACAGCGGATTTGGATTATTTCTATCCGACAAGTGTGCTTGTTACAGGCTATGATATAATCTTCTTCTGGGTGTCCAGAATGATATTCTCGGGTCTTGAGCATACCAGCAAAAAGCCGTTCGAGCATGTATTTATCCATGGTCTTGTGCGCGATTCCCAGGGCAGAAAGATGAGCAAATCTCTCGGAAACGGTATAGATCCGCTCGAAATAATCGATAAATACGGCGCGGACGCGCTCAGATTTACTCTTGCGACCGGAAACGCACCCGGAAACGATATGCGTTTTTATATCGAAAGGGTTGAGGCAAGCCGAAATTTTGCAAATAAGATATGGAATGCATCGCGCTTTACGCTGATGAACCTCGATATAGCAGAAAATAAGCTTCCCGATAAAGCAGAACTTCAGCTTGAGGATCGCTGGATTCTTTCGAGATATAACACCGTTGTAAAAGAAGTTACCGAGAATTTGGATAAATTCGAACTGGGCGTAGCGGTTTCAAAGCTTTACGACTTCATTTGGGATAATTTCTGCGATTGGTATATCGAGCTTGTTAAGCCGCGCCTGTTTGACAAGGAAAATAAGACGGGCAAAACGGCGCAGTATGTTCTGACATATGTGCTGTCGAACACAATGAAGCTTTTGCACCCGTTCATGCCCTTCATAACCGAGGAAATATGGCAGCATTTGCCGCATGAGGGCGAGAGCATAGTTATAAGCTCATTCCCGAAATATGATGAAGAACTTTGCTTTGCGGCAGAGGAAAAACAGATGGAAATTATCATGGCAGCGATTACTGCTGTGAGAAACAGACGCTCGGAGATGAATGTTCCGCCGTCAAAGAAAGCCAAAATGATAATCGTTACCGATAATACAGAGCTGTTCCGAAAGGGCATCCCGTTCTTCGAAAAGCTTGCATCGGCATCTGAGGTCGATGTGAGAGAAGAAAAGACCGGTATCGAAAAGAATGCTGTGAATATCGTGGTTGAAGCGGCAGAGATATTCATGCCTTTGGGCGAATTGGTCGATAAGGATAAGGAAGCGGAGCGTCTCGGCAAGGAGAAAAAGCAGCTTGAAGCCGAAATCAAGCGTGTTGAGGGCAAGCTGAACAACCCGGGCTTTGTTTCAAAAGCTCCGGCAAGTGTTGTTGACGAGGAACGCGCAAAGGGCGAAAAATATCGCGAAATGCTTGAAAAGGTACTAAAGAGCATTGAGGAACTGAACAACTTATAAAACCGATAAGAGAGGAGTCTGTGTATTTGAGAGAGTGCAGTCTCCTCTTTGTGTTTTTTTTGAAAATTTTTTTTAAAATGTCTTTATTATTTTTTTGTTTTATGCTATAATAACAATATAAAATTGAGAGATATGCCGCATTGCGGCTGTTTATTACCAAGGAGGAAAAAACTATGCCGAGTCATAAAATACTTATAGTCGATGATGATGCAAACATAACAGAGCTTATACGCCTGTATCTTGATAAAGAGGGATTCCTCACAACCTGTGCGTCAAACGGAAAGATAGCACTTGATAAATTCAATTCGGAAAATCCGTCGCTTATCATTCTCGACATCATGATGCCCGAGATGGACGGCTGGCAGGTGTGCCGCGAAATAAGACGAACAAGCAATGTCCCGATTATCATGCTGACCGCAAAGGGCGAAACCTTTGATAAGGTTTTGGGTCTTGAATTGGGCGCGGATGATTATATGGTAAAGCCTTTTGAGACAAAGGAACTTGTGGCGAGAGTAAAAGCGGTTCTGCGCCGTTTTGAAACCAAGGACAGCGACAGCCGCAAGGAAATTTCATATACAAATCTGTCGGTCAATCTTTCGAATTACGAACTTAAGCTGAACGGAAAGATAATCGAAATTCCGCCCAAAGAACTGGAACTTCTCTATTTCCTTGCATCGAATCCGAACCGCGTGTTCACACGTGAGCAGCTTTTGGAGGAGGTTTGGGGCTTTGATTATTTCGGAGATTCCAGAACCGTTGACGTGCATATAAAGCGCCTCAGAGAAAAGCTCGAGGGTGTCGAGGGCAACTGGCAGCTCAAAACCGTTTGGGGTGTCGGATATAAATTCGAGGTGAGATAAAGGTGTTTCGCTCGATTTTTACGCGGCTTTTTTGGACAAACTTTTTCATAATGGTAATAGCGCTTGTCATGATGTCGGCGACAATGACCGGTTTTTTGAGTTATTATATAGAAAATAAGCAATATGATATTTCCGTAAAAACCGCAAAGAATATAGAGTATATCACGATAGTTCTTCAGATAGAGAACCATGACCTGCGCTCGCAGAGAGTGTATAACAGCACGCTTTCATCGTGGTCGGAGTTCACCGGCTCGGATATAACTGTTGTGGATTCGCGCGGAGATGTGTTTGCGTCGACAACGGGAATCGTCCGCGTGCCGGGCAATCTTCTGAGTCGGGTTTTGTCCGGTGAGACAATCAAAATAAAAAACTATTTCGGTAATTATTATCAGAAGCCGGTTTTTGTGGTCGGTATTCCGATGTACTATCAGGATAATATTGCCGGAGCAATCTTTTTCAATACTCTTGTCCCGGATTTGAATCGGAATATTACTGATTTTATGTATATGCTCGGACTTTCATGCGCGGCGGCAATGCTGCTTGCATTTGTTTTGGTATATATTCAGTCAAAGCATATATCCATGCCGATAAAGGATATAAATAAAGCGGTTAATTATATCGCATCGGGAAAATTCGATAAGCGTGTCAAGGTGTCCGCGCCGGACGAGATAGGTCAGCTGGCATCGAGCTTTAACTATATGGCGGAAACGCTTTCGAAAACAAATGATATGCAAAATGAGTTCATATCCGATGTGTCGCACGAGCTGCGCACGCCGATGACATCGATTTCGGGATTTGTCGAGGGGATTTTGGACGGCACAATTCCGCCGGAAAAGGAAAAGGACTATTTAAAGCTTGTCTACGACGAATCGGTGCGGCTTACCAAGCTCACGAATGATATGCTTGAAATGTCAAAAATGTCCTCGTCCGAGTATAAGCTTTCTGTGTCGGAGTTTGATATAAACGAACTTGTGCGCAGATGTATAATTCAGCTTGAACAGCGTATAAGCGGCAAGAATCTGGAGCTTGAAGTGAATTTTGATGCCGAAATAATAAAGGTTTTGGGCGACAAGGACGCGATCCAGAGAGTTATTATAAATATTCTCGATAACGCTGTCAAGTTCAGTTTTGAAAATACAAAAATCATAATTTCCACGTGGTATAAGGATTCAAAGGCGTATGTCAGCATCGGAAACTTCGGCATCGGCATGAGCAGTGAGGAAATAAAGCACATATTTGACAGGTTCTACAAAACCGATAAATCGCGCACCAGTGATAAAAAAGGTGCGGGACTCGGACTTTCCATGGTTAAGAATATCATGTCGCTGCATAAACAGCAGATATGGGTGGACAGTACCGAGACAAAGAGCGGTACGGGCGTTAAATTTACAAAATTCACATTTACGCTCCAATCTGCATAGAATCTTTTGATTAAACGGGATTCGGCGTCAGTGTTTACCGCCGCTTTGCCCGATATAAAAATATTGCGCCGGATGACGGGAGAGATGACTTTTGAATGTTTATGATTTTGACAATACTATATACAAAGGCGAAACGGTATTGGACTTTTACAAATTTTACCTAAAAAAAGACATATCGCTTTTGAAGTATATTCCGCTGATTTTCTCGGTGCTTTTGCGATATAAAATGAGAAGAATAAGCCTTGAGGAGCTTGAAAAAAAGGCATCGATTTACTCCGAAAAAAATATCCCGCATATTTTCAAATTCTCGGCAAAGGAATTTTGGGATAAACACGAGTCAAAAATAAAGGATTTTTATCTGAAGCAGCAGCGTGCAGACGATGTTGTGGTCTCAGCGTCGTTCAGCTTTTTACTGGATGAAATATGCAGGCGGCTCGGCATACGATATTGTCTCTGCTCGGAGATTGAGCCGGAGAGCGGAAAGGTAAAAAGAATATGCTACCGCGACAGTAAACCGGAGATTTTCAAAGAGAATTTTCCGAATGCGGAGATAGATAATTTCTATACCGATTCATTAAACGATTTGCCGATGATAATGCTTGCAAAAAAGGCATATCTTGTAAAAGGAGAAAAACTGACCGAAATAAAAAAAGAGAATTTAAAGTCACACAGGCGGTGAAATACAGCTATGAGTTATGAAAAATCCTGCGGTGCGGTTGTGTTCCGCAAGAACGAAAAAAGAGAATATCTTATAATTCTTAATAAGAAAGGCAATGCTGTCGGACACTGGGGTTTCCCGAAGGGTCATGTGGAGGACGGCGAGACCGAGCATGAGACGGCAAAGCGTGAAATTTTTGAGGAAACGGGCCTGCGCCCCGATTTTGTCGACGGATTCAGGCGGGTAAGCCGATATTCACCCAAGCCGGGCGTGGAAAAGGACGCTGTCTATTTCCTTGCCGAGAATAAAAGCGGCGAGGCGGAAATACAGGCATCCGAGCTTGCGGACTATCGCTGGTGCGGCTTTGACGAGGCTTGCGGACTGCTGACATTCGACCGAAAAATCCTGGAGGCTGCGGAGGAGTTTTTGCAAAAACAAGGTTGATAACAAATCGGGCTTGTATTTTTAATGTTACAAAACCGTAATGATTCAGACATTGATTTTAGACTGAAAATTATATATAATATAGGTAAAAGGATAAAAATGCCTGTAATATATAATAATGAAAGGGATGACTGCGACATGAAATGCCCTTATTGCGGATATTCGGACGGTAAAGTTATAGATTCAAGATCAACCGATGACGGTACTGCGATTCGCAGACGACGTGAATGCATGAAATGTCAGAGACGTTTTACAACTTATGAAACCTTGGAGGCAGTTTCGTTTGCGGTGATAAAGGCTGATAAATCCAGACAGCCGTATGACCGCACCAAGATATTGAGAGGAATCATGCGTGCGTGTGAAAAGCGCCCGGTATCGCTGGCACAGATGGAAAAGATTGCGGACGATATCGAAAGCGAGCTTTATCAGGCGATGGAAAAGGAAGTAACGAGCCTTGAAATAGGCGAAAGAGTAATGAAGCACTTAAAGGCGATTGACGAGGTGGCATATGTGCGATTTGCATCGGTACATAAGCATTTTTCCGATGTCGAAACCTTTATGACAGAGCTTAAAAAGCTGATTGACGAGAAATAGGCGGACGAACGTGCCGTCTTTGGGATGACAGAATGGAGGTTTAATATGAAGAACAGGACAATTGCAGCGATTTCAACACCTCCGGGAACGAGCGGACTGGCGGTTATACGCATAAGCGGTAACGATGCGATAGCCGTTGCGGACAAAGTGTTCCACGGAAAAAAAGCTCTTGCCGATGCCGAGACTCATACTGTTCACTATGGATTTATTGTGGACAGTGATGGCAGAAAGGTCGATGAAGTTCTTGTTTCTGTCATGCGTGCACCGCACACCTTCACAACCGAAGATACTGTCGAAATAAGCACGCACGGAGGAATACGCGCATCACAGAGCGTTATGCGCGAGCTTATCAGAGCCGGGGCATATCCTGCCGAGGGCGGAGAGTTCACCAAACGCGCATTTTTAAATGGCAGAATCGACCTGTCACAGGCGGAAGCGGTTATAGATATAATCAATGCAAAAACCGAGCTTGCAGGCAGAAATGCGCTCTCGCTTGCCGAGGGTACGTTGTATCGCGGAATCAAGGAAATCAGAGATGAATTGATAAAGCTTGCCGCGGCGATACAGGTCACAATCGATTATCCGGACGAGGATTTGACCGATTTGACCGATGACGAAATTTTGTCAAAGGTGCTTGTTCAAAAGGAAAATGTAAATAATCTTTTAAAAACCGCGCGGAGCGGACGTGTTATCAGCGAGGGAATCGTGACTGCGATTATCGGCAGACCGAACGTGGGCAAGTCGTCGCTTTTGAACTGCCTTGCACATGAGGAGCTTGCCATTGTTACCGATATAGCGGGAACAACGCGCGATATAGTCAGAGAGACGGTCAATCTGGACGGTGTTTTGCTGAAGCTTTTGGACACTGCCGGGATAAGAAAAACGACCGATGCGGTAGAAAAAATCGGAGTGGAGCGCTCGCTGAGAACAATTGAGGAGGCAGATCTTGTTCTTGTTATTCTCGATGCAAAAGAAAGCCTTACCGAAACAGATTTTGAAATTTTGGACGATACCGAGGATAGAAACAGGGTAATTCTTATCAATAAGACAGATGTTCACGAGCCTGATTTCATGCCGATGCTGCCATGCGATGAACCGGTGATTAAAATATCGGCAAAAACGGGCGAGGGAATATGTCAGCTTGCGGAGCTTTTGAAGGAGCGCTATAACCTGGGCGAAATAGGGGAAAATGATTCGTTTGTGATAACGAATATGAGACATGTTGCTGCGCTTACCAAGGCAAAGGAAGCTATGGAAAGAATGGAATCGGGACTGCTCGGCGGCGCCCCGTCCGACCTTGTTACGATAGATTTGAATATCGCGATAGACGCACTCGGCGAAATAAGCGGCGAGACGGTATCGGAGGATGTTGTAAATTCAATATTCCATAATTTTTGCGTGGGAAAATAGTGATTGAGATTAGTTTTGTATTTAAAAGGGGCTGTAAAAAAGTATTTTTTTACAGCTCCTTTTTGAGGTGCGGCAGAAATGCGCCGCATACCTGCTTTGAGCCGATTGCTGCGGAAAGTGACATTGATATGCGCGGCACAAGCGGCGCGCCGATTGGCTTCGATTTGCGCACATGCTTGCTATTTTTCGGTTATAAACGAGTTGTCCTCCTCAAATTGAGCAACAATTCCCGATATCGCCGCAACCTGCCTGTCACTCAGTTTAGATACGTCAATAAATTTGTTTCGCTTTACCCCCAAAAGATATTCAATAGATACATTAAATTCATAGGATAGCTTGATAAGGACGGCAACCGAGGGCAGACGCTCTTGGTTTTCGTATGCCGATATTATCGATTTGTTCACGCCGATTTTGCTTGCCAATTGTGATTGGGTCAGATTCTTTTGTTTTCTTAGAGTTTTTATATTTTCCGATAGTATAGCTTTCATTTTCAGTGTCATCCTTTCCACTATTTGTTGATTATATTTTACATTAATTATATATACATATGGTGGAATATTCTATTAATATTGTAAACTATATTAAAATAGATTTGTAAGATTATGACAAATAATACGTAAATAGTGGAAAATATATTGAAATGTATTGACTCATGTGATAAAATGATTTCATAATATTAAGTAAAAATACTTATTGGTTTTGTCGAAATTTTTTTGATTAGGGGGAGAGGTGTGATTTATGATTACGCTTGCGTTAATTATTTTTATTTTTCAGTATTTATGGTTTTTTTTGCTGATTGCCGGAGCAGTGGTTTTGTTAATGTTTTTGTCAAGTAAGATCGAAGATAAGATTAAAAATAAAAAATTGGCAAGTAAATTGTTTTCATGGCTTATAGTTATCCTTGTCATAGGAGTTATAATAGCAGCTGCGACAGATAAAATCCCTGCATTTACGGAGCTGATAGGAGTTGACTGACCGGTTGCTTAGAGTGAGTTTATGTAATATAAAAATGAAATAATTAATATATACCAGGAAATGAAGATGGAATACACAAAATCAAAAACAGTTATAACACTCATATTCAGCATATTTATATTAATACTTAGCTTGTTTATGGTTTATAAAGACTATGACTTTAATAATAGAGTACATCAGATGCACATTTTGCAAATATAAGCAAATACAAATTTGAAAGAAGATAAAGGGATTGCAAGTCGTATGATATTTTTGAGAAAAATCCGGTAAAATTTCGGTAGGCGGAAATTTCGAATAAAACAAAAAATGACTTAAAGCTTATGCTTTAAGTCATTTCAGACTGTAGACAAAATACTACACAAACAGCTCAATTTATGATATAATATAAATATCATGAATTGAGGTGTTTTGT
>CAKSQL010000008.1 GCA_934486735.1 uncultured Clostridia bacterium
AAAGAAAATGAGGCAGCTTAAAACTGCCTCAAAAATTCCATATAGGATTTTCTACCCCAACTATTGACAAAGAGCCAAAATAAAATGTAAATGTATGAGCATGATTGCATTTTGGTGGTTGCCGTTATGTCCCGAAAATAAAAACGAGGACTTTTGCCGGCTTACTTCGCTCCCGAAAGTTACAACTTTGCAAGAGCGGCATTAAGTCTGCAATCGTCCTCTTTTTGCTACGCCGGCGGATAGAGCAGCGAATGCATAAATCCGTCTATCCGAACCGTCATGATATCACCGGCAACCGGCTTTCCCCGAACACAGATAACATTTGCTCTGACTTCATCGTCAACCGAAACGGGGTAATTTTTTACGCGGTATGTATATCTGACGCCCCTTTTTCCGCGGCAGCTGTCAAGCGAAAGTCCTGCCTCTTCTTGAAGTATGTTATAGTTATTATATACGGCGTCAAATTCTTTCGGAATATACACTTCCTCCGTCTCTATTACGTTTTCGTCCACCTCCCAGCCGAACTCTTTTAAAAATTCTATGCTGCGCTGCTGGTCATAACCACATAAAAAAAGTATGCCTGTTGTAAGAAATGCAATCACTGCCACACAAATAAAATAAGAAGCCATCTTTTTCATCAATTCACTCCAATCAGTTGGTGTACTGATATATTTATATGGCTTCCTTACACTTTTAATTCCCGGCGATATTAAAAACAGGACATTATTTTATTAATAATTTTTTTGGAATTTGAAGAATTTCGGTTAAATTCCATGCTGTTTGTTGCTATAACTATCGACACATCGTTCTTTGGATCTATCGACAATGCACATCCGGTATTTCCGAATATTCCGAAAGTCCCCTCTGCGCTCAAGTCCGCAAACGGTGTATACATATTATTTTTCTTAACATAGAACAGCGGAGTTCTTAAAATATCTCTGCTGCAAAAACTTTCGGACAGTGCAAAATCAAAGCCGACCTTGCTTAAAATGCCATTGCCTCTTCCTTTGCAATAATTCAAAAACAAGTTCCCGGTTTTAAGCAGTTCTGTCGGAACCGAGTATGCACAGCTGCCGCCTACAGTCGAGACTTTCGCAAGATTAATAACATTTCCTGCATTATCCGGCATGATTGTTATTCCGTAGTGATTCTCATCCGCACTCACGAACGATGTCCTTTTAAGTCCGAGCGGTCTGTAAATGATATCGTCCGCTATCGTTTCAATATCATTTTTCTCCGTTCTTTGTATAATGTCCATAAGAATCGTATATCCGAATCCGCAATATAAATATTGGCTGCCCGGCTCAACCTCATGCCGCGGCAGGGCGTAAACCTTTTCAAAAAGTTCTTTTTCGCTTTTGATTTTTGTCAAATCTATCTGCTTGTCCTCAAAAAGACCGGAGGTGTGGGTCAGCAAATGAATTATTCTGACATTGTCATATTTAAATTCCGGAATATATTCCTTTACCAAATCATCTGCTGTTATCTTTCCCTCCTCGATTAATCGGATTATTATAATTCCGATATAAATTTGAGCAAGTGAACCTATGTCAAGCTTTGTACATTCGTCAAATCTTGAATATTCCGATTTTTCGGAATTCGATTTATAAAACTCATATACCATTTCTCCCGCGTTTGCTGCCGCAACTGCCAGGCAATCCAAATTATTTTCCGCAAAATATGAATTAAAAAAATTGTCCAGCTTATTTGTCATATTCATGAGTAAGCGCTCCCTCTTTATATATCGTAATCCACCGCAACGCTGCTTTGCGCCGCCTGATGCATATAGCTTTTAACCGTATTCACATGATACGGATCATTTTGATATTCGTCCAGCTTGTCCCGGTTTTCAAGCCACACCTGCAAAATTATATCATACGAGCGCGGCGACATCAAAAAATCACTTCCAACCTCTATGTCGCATACCGTCGGCACATTTTCTCTCATCGAAAGCAAAAGCCCTTTAACCTTTGCCTTTTCTTCCGCACTGTTGTCCTTTAATTTGAAACACACAATATGTTTTATCATTTTCTTTTATCCTTTCTATCAATCAAGCTTTTCAAGCTTTGCAAATACTGCCATAAGCTGCTTTCTTCCGGCAGACTCAAAATTTATCTCCAATCTTGCGTCCTTTTCGAAACGCTGAACTGACAAAATAATGCCTCTGCCGAATTTTTTATGCATTACATGCTGCCCGGGTTTGAAATTAATTTCATCCGGCAGCGGTTCGGATTCTTTTTTCGGAATGTACAAGTTATTTCCGACAGAGTGTACAACCTTATTTATATACATCGCTTTTTTCTTGACGGTATCTCTTATTTCGTCAATCAGCTCCGGCGGAATCTCCTGCAAAAACTGTGACGGGAACGAACGGTTTGTTTTTCCGTAGAGCATTCGGCTCTCGGTATTCGTCAGGAAAAGTCTCTTTTTCGCACGTGTAAGAGCGACATAGCAAAGTCTGCGTTCCTCCTCCAAATCCTCTATTTCAAGCGTTGAACGTGCCGACGGGAAGAGTCCGTCCTCCATTCCTGCCAAAAAGACATAATTAAACTCCAAGCCCTTTGCGCTGTGAATCGTCATCATAACCACCGCATCCTGGTCGGCGTCATAAGAATCTATATCCGCAACCAGCGCCAAATCTTCAAGAAACGCGGAAAGCGTCACTTCCTCGCCGCTCTTTTCAAACTCCTGAACAACCGACATAAATTCCTTGATATTTTCTATCCTGGTCTGATTTTCAACAGTGTCCTCAACCTGGAGTGCCGGCAGATAACCGGTGTCGTTGAGCATTTTTACAACAAAATCTTCAAGTTTCATGCTCTTTGCCGAAACCGACAAATCCTCTATCAGCTTTACAAATTCTTCTATTTTTGACGATGCTCTGAGCAATGCAGGATAATCGTACGCTTTTTTCAGGACCTCGAACAGCGATATATCCTTTTCGGATGCAATCGCCGACGCTTTCTCCATTGTTGTCGGACCTATGCTTCGTTTCGGCTCGTTTATGATTCTCTTTATGCTCACATCGTCGCGCGGATTGCTGATAACGCGCAGGTAAGCGATAACATCCTTTATTTCCTTGCGGTCATAGAATCGCATGCCGGCAAGCACGCGATACGGGACAGCCCATCTTAAGAACATTTCTTCTATAACACGCGACTGGGCATTTGTTCTGTACAGAATCGCGATATCCGAATACTTTGCTCCGTCCTTAACAAGTTCCTCTATTTTTTTTGCGATATATTCGCCTTCGGAGCGCTCATTTGACGCAGTGTACAGACTGATTTTGTTTCCGTCGGTGTTATCCGTCCAAAGAGCCTTTCCCTTTCTGCCCTTATTATTGGCAATCACTGCATTTGCGGCATCCAAGATATTTTTGGTTGAACGATAATTCTGCTCCAGCTTAATCGTCACCGCATCGGGAAATTCATCCTCAAAACCGAGAATATTCTGAATGTTTGCACCTCTGAATTTATATATGCTCTGATCATCATCGCCGACTACGCATATATTTCTGCTGCCCTGTGCCAAAAGACTTATGAGCATATATTGAACATTGTTGGTGTCCTGGTACTCATCGACCAAAATATACTTGAATTTCTGCTGATATCTATACAGTACATCGGGATTTTCCATCAAAATTTTCACCGCGTAGAATACAATATCGTCAAAATCAAGCGCGTTATTGTTTTTTAATTTTTTTTGATAGAGTTTGTATATTCCCGAAACCGTTTTGAGATAATAGTCGTTTGTATTTACCGCCTCAAATATTTCCGGTGTCTGCATATTGTCCTTTGCCTTGCCTATTGCCGAAAGTACCGCTTTCGGAGCATATGCCTTTTCGTCGAGGTTAAGCTCTTTCAGACACTCTTTTATAACCGTCTTTGTATCGGAAGTGTCATATATCACAAAATCCCGTTCATAGCCAATCAGGTCTATGTTCGTTCTGAGTATGCGCACACACGCTGAATGAAACGTGCTCACCCACATATCCCGAGCCGTATCTCCGATCAGCTTTGCTATACGCTCTTTCATTTCATTCGCGGCTTTGTTTGTAAAGGTGATAGCCATTATATTATACGGACTTACATGCTTTTTTTCGATAATATATGCAATGCGGTTCACCAAAACAGTTGTCTTTCCGCTGCCCGCACCGGCAAGCACCAGTACCGGCCCGTCGGTGGTTTCCACTGCTTCTCTTTGTTTATCATTTAATTTACTGAGATAATTATTCATATTCAACCTCTTTTGTTATTTCAAAATTTCAACTGCCTTTTGAAGCTGAGTATCTTCGTCATATTCCAAAAGATATGACTGCTTTTTAATTCCCTCCGGCAGCGGCACATTATAGTCCGGCTCAATGCCGATACCATGAATGCACACTCCGTTCGAAGTATAATATTTTGATGTTGTAATCGAAATTCCCGAACCGTCTTTCAAATGGAATATTGTCTGAACAATGCCTTTTCCATAAGTTTTTGTACCGACAACCTTTGCCTTATTATAATCTTTCAGAGCACCGGTCAGAATTTCTGATGCCGATGCGCTGCTGCCATTCACCAAAACTGCCATATTCATGTCGATGCAGTTTTCATCCGAGTAAATATAATCACGTTTTCCATGCTTATCCTCGGTATAAGTAATCACACCCTTCGGCAGAATATAATCGGCAATTTCCGACACAACTTTCACATCACCGCCGGGATTATCGCGCAGGTCAAGTACGAGCTTTTTTATGCCTTGCTGCTGCATTGAATCGATTTCTGCCTTAAATTCGTCATATGTATCTTCCGAATTTTTATCGGCGCTGTTACGTCTGTCAAATGCGCTTATTCTGATATATCCTATCGAATCGGACAGCAACTTGCTTGTCACAGTGTCCTTTTCGATACTGTCCTTATGTACTGTTATATTTAATTCCTCATTGCCGCGCCTGATTTTCAGCGTAACTTCCGAACCGATATCATTGCCTTTAAGCTTATCTGCTGCCGAATTTAAATTGCCCGATTCCGGTTTTTCGCCGTTGATTTCCAAAATAATATCGCCTGCCAAAAGTCCTGCATTCTCTCCCGGTGAATTTTCCATAACCGATACGACTTTTATACTCTCACCGTCATCGGCAATTCCGATAACAACGCCTATACCGATATAACTGTTTTCACCGCTGCCGAGATATCTTCCGAATTGCTCGGAACTGTAATAGTTTGTATACGGGTCATCTGTCGCAACAGCCATTCCCGCAAGAGCATAATCGGTCAGCTTATTTTCGTCTACATCGAAATAAAAATCGTCTTTAAGCAGACTCAGAACTTGGTTTATCTTCAAAAGCTTGCCGATATTGTCTCTGAAAATCAAGAATTGAGTTCCCAAAACAGCGATTCCCGTTACAGCGGCAGTTATTATTATCGTCTTATATCTTTTCATAAAAAGTCTCCATTTCGCCGCCATACAGACCGGCACAGACATCTATAGTTCTATCATCCGCAGGAGCTATGCTCCGATTATTACTGATATGAAAAATATTCGCAAAATATGCCTGTGCAAAACGATTAAAGATTTCAAGAAACTGCAGCCGAATGAAAATATTCTGCTGCAGTTTCAAATTTTTAAAAATAATTCATAGGATTCTGACAAACCCCATTGAGCATTACCTCAAAATGTATATGCGGACCTGTTGAATTACCTGTTGAACCAACCTTTGCGATAGCCTGTCCTTTTGATACCGATTGTCCTTTTGATACCAAAAGCCGGCTGTTATGAGCATAAAGTGTTACATATCCGTCACCATGATTTATAGTAACATAATATCCATAGCTGCCGTTATATCCCGCCGTTACCACAGTACCGGAGTCCGCCGCCAAAACATTGCTTCCTGCCGCCGCTCCTATATCGATTCCGCGGTGATTTGTTGTTGCTCTTGCATTCGGAGCATTTCTTTTTCCGAACGATGATGTAATTTTGCTTGAAACCGCCGACGGCCATGTAAATTTTCCGCTGCCTTTAACTGCCGGGGTTGTGGAATTTGAGGCACTCCCCGATGACTGCTTTGCCGCTTTTTGTGCAGCTGCCTTTTTTTCAGCTTCCTTGCGCTTTTTTTCTTCCTCCGCCAAAGCCTTTTGCAGTTCGGACTTCAAGCTGTTATAGTCATCTTCCGACTGCTTATTTTGCTTTTCAAGTTCATTGATGTCCGAATTTAACTCTTTGATAACTGCATCTTTTTGATTTTGCAAATCTTCAAGCTTTCCTTTTTTGCTCTGCAAAATCTGTTTTGCCTCAATTTGCTCTTGCTTTTCAGTCTCGATGACCTTTTTCGCATCCTCGACCTCGGTCTTTGCGTTTACATATGTAGTGATAAGCGTTTTATCGTGATTAACGATATCTTTTACCACCGACACGCGGCTGAAAAAATCACTCAGCCCCTTAGCTTCCAAAATAAGCTCAAGATATGACGCGCTTCCGTATTCATACATTACCTTCATGCGCTCTTTAAGCTTATCATTGCTTTCGTCAATAACTTTGTTCAGTTCGTCAATCTCGCTGTTTTTCTGATTGATTTCGTTTTGCTTTTCATCGATAACGCTCTGTGTGTCATCGATATCTCCCATAATGCCCGAAATCTGTAAATCAAGACTGTTTCTTTCCTCGACCTTGGTATCACGTTCCCCCTTTTTGGAATTTATTTCTTTCTCGGTTTTTTTCTGCTGCGCTTCGCGCTCTGCCATTTCCTTTTTTAACTCACTTATGCTTTTTGCAGCATATGTGTAAGGCGAAAGCATAGCTATTGACAAAAGTGCGGCACACATTGCAATCAGTCTTTTTTTCATACTCCGCACCTCCTACACTTTCAGATATTTTCTCATTGATATTGCACTTCCCAATATACCTATCAGGCATCCGACAGCCATAAAAAGCACTGCTATCATCGGCGTGATATTGATATACGGTATCAGCTCAAACATATTGAAATTATACGCATCAACAAAATTTATAAGTGTTATATAACCCCAGGACATCAGCCCGAAAGCTATCAAAGCACCCAAAAATCCTATCAATATTCCCTCCATAACAAAAGGTACGCGGATAAATCTGTCGGTCGCTCCGATATATTTCATTATATTTATTTCCTTGCGGCGGTTAAAGACGGTCAGCTTAACCGTGTTTGCAATAATAACAACTGCAATAACGAGCAAAAGCCCCATAACGCACAAGCTCAGTTTTTTCACTATGTCCGAAAGCGAAATGACGGTATTTACAACGTCCTGCTTGTTTTCGACATGATCCACATCCGCCAAAGCTTCAAGAGCTGTCACTGTCTCGGAAGTCATTTCAATATCGCTCAACGTTATTTTATAAGAGTTACTGAACGGATTGTCATCACCCTCAAAGCCTGTGAGCAAATCCTCCTTGCCCTCGAACATATCATCCTTGGCAAATTTCAGCATATCCTCTTTCGTAAAAAGCACAGCTTCCTTTACATTCGGAATCGCCTCTATCTCGGTTTTTATTGAATTTATTCTGTCCTCCGGCGCATCCGCTTTCAAAAAGAGCTGCACCTCACACTGGTCCTTGACCTGATCGCTTATATAATTTATATTCATCGTGAGAGCCGTAAACAGTCCCAAAATAACAAGACAGCTTGTGATTGTAAACAATGATGCTATCGTCATAAGACCGTTTCTCACCATGTTCTTTTTTGCCTGTGAAAATGAATATCTAATTTTCGACAGTCTCATTTTGATAAACACCCCCGACCTCGTCACGAATAATTTCGCCGTCAGAAATTTCTATTACTCTCTTTTTCATGACGTCCACAATATCCTTTGCATGAGTTGCCATTATCACCGTTGTCCCCATCGCATTTATGCTTTCGAATATCTCCATAATTTCCATCGCTGTTTTCGGATTCAAATTTCCGGTCGGCTCGTCCGCAATCAGAATCATCGGACGGTTCACAAGAGCGCGTGCAAGCGCCACTCTCTGCTGTTCTCCGCCCGACAGCTGGCGCGGGAACATTTTTGCCTTATAATTCAGCCCCACCTGGTTCAAAACATTTGGGATTCTGCGCCTTATCTCTCGCCTTGAAGCGCCCACAACCTGCATTGCAAATTCAACATTTTCATAAACGGTTCTGTCCTCCAAAAGACGAAAATCCTGAAACACAACCCCTATCTGACGTCTCAGAAAAGGAATCCGCCGGTGCGACAGCTTTGTTATATCTATGTCATTTAAGTATATTTCACCCTCGGTAACATTCTGCTCGCGCATAAGAAGCTTTGTAACGGTGGTCTTTCCGGCGCCGCTTGAGCCTACCAAAAACACAAACTCTCCGTTTTCAATCTTTATATTGACATTCTTAAGCGCCACCGTACCGTTGTCATATTCTTTTGTCACATTCACGAATTCTATCATTTCTTATATTCCTCAAATCCCAAGCGGAGACAAAACTCCTCTCTTAAATTCTCCCATACAAGAAACTGTACCAAAATCATAGTTTTGATACAGTTACATTGTTATTCGTAGTTATATCATATTTTCATCGAGTTTGAAATAAGATATTTATGAACCATCATCGCAACCTTAAATACGATTGCCTGATCAAATTTTCTTAAATCCAAGCCGGTCAGCTTGTATATTTTCTCCAATCTGTACACAAGCGTATTTCTGTGTACGAAGAGCTGTCTTGAAGTTTCCGAAACATTCAAATCGTTTTCGAAAAATTTGTTTATTGTCAAAATTGTCTCGCTGTCAAGCAGAGTGATATCGCCCTTTCTGAACACTTCCTGCAGGAAAAGTTCGCAAAGCTTTATCGGGAGCTGATAAATCAGTCTGCCGATTCCAAGATTTTCATAATTCAAAATATATTTTTCTTCTTCAAATACCTTGCCTACTTCAATTGCAATCTGAGTTTCCTTATATGCATTGTTAAGCTGGTCAAGATTTTCCGCAACCGTACTTACGCCGATAACTGCCGACAGCATAGTTTCGGAATGAATTGTATCCAAAATAGACTGAGCCATCGTGTCAAGCTCCGCCGGAGACACAATTTCTTTAAGTTCCTTGATAAGAACAATATTCTCGCAGTCAATGTTTACAATAAAGTCTCTATCCTTATCCGGGAAAATATTTCTGATAACTTCGTATATTCCCGTCTCGCCTTTTTTAAGCACCTTTATATAGAAAACAGCTCTGGGAATATCGATTTCAACATGCAGCTCATGCGCTTTCTGATGCAGATCAAATGCCAGCATATTATCAAAAATAATATTCTGCATAAATATGGTTTTATCGTATTTTTCGTCATAATAGTAACGCACGTTGTTAGCGGCAACGGTTATTGCATTGCAGCAATATTTTGATATTTCGTCCGTACCCTCAACATATACAATATACTCGGTATACGGCTTTCCGGCAATAAGTCTTACAGTGTAACCGTTTTTAAAAAACAATTTGTCATTATTTCCGACGGCATATACCAATTCCTCAACAGTTTCATCCGGCAGTTCCGGCCCGTTCGCTGCCAAAACCAATCCTTGAGCGTCAGCGATTCCGAAACGTTTCGGGAATACCTCCGCCATTTGTGTTACAATGTTCTGAAAAGCCTTGCTTATCATTAAATATTGCCTCCTTATATGTATATTATTCCCGATTACAAAATAGGCTGTTGCATCGGTTTTTACATCAAAATATTAATCCACATAATATATTATATCACATGCTTTTTCATTTGTACAGTTTTTTTGACAAAATTAATAAATTTTTAATAAAAAAATCAAAAAAACTGTTTTTTTTGAGTGATTTCTTTGATAAAAAGAGACAATTTTCCCTAAAAAATATCATATTCATCCAAAAAAATCATCAATATTTATTATATCAGTCAAGATAATCCTTTAATTTTTTACTTCTGCTCGGATGTCTCAGCTTTCTGAGCGCCTTTGCCTCAATCTGGCGTATTCTTTCTCTTGTTACATTGAACTCCTTACCGACTTCCTCAAGAGTACGCTGTCTGCCGTCATCAAGACCGAAACGCAGACGAAGTACTTTTTCTTCACGCGGAGTAAGGGTTTTAAGCACATCCACAAGCTGCTCCTTTAAAAGCACAAAGCTTGCAGCCTCCGACGGTGCCGGAGCGTCATCATCCGGGATAAAGTCTCCGAGGTGGCTGTCCTCCTCCTCACCGATCGGTGTTTCGAGAGATACAGGCTCCTGAGAAATTTTTGATATCTCTCTGACCTTTTCAACCGACATGTTAAGCTCTTTTGCAAGCTCTTCCGGTGTCGGCTCTCTGCCCAGCTCCTGCACAAGCTGTCTTGAAACTCTGACAAGCTTATTTATTGTCTCAACCATATGAACAGGTATTCTTATGGTTCTTGCCTGGTCCGCAATCGCTCTTGTAATTGCCTGTCTTATCCACCATGTCGCATATGTGCTGAATTTGTAGCCCTTTGTATAATCAAATTTATCGACAGCCTTTATAAGACCGAGATTTCCCTCCTGGATAAGGTCAAGAAAAAGCATTCCTCTGCCCACATAACGCTTTGCAATGCTGACAACAAGTCTGAGATTTGCCTCTGCAAGCTTTTTCTTTGCAGCCTCATCACCATGTGCCATCTTCTCTGCCAGCTTCATTTCCTGGTCGGTATCGAGAAGATCCACCTTGCCTATCTCTTTCAGATACATTTTTACATGGTCGTCTATATTTATTCCCTCAGGAATGGACAAATCCTCAAGCTCTTCCTTTGATATTTCTATCTCCTCAAGCTCCTTGTCCAAGTCCTCGACAATTTCTATGCCCTCTTTTTCAAGGACATCGTATACGGTTTCAAGCTCCTTCGGCGAAATTTCCATTTCCTCAAATGCAACAGCAATTTCTTTATTTGACAAAACGCCTTTCTTTTTTCCTCTTTCGATAAGCTCTTTCATTACAGACTTTTTCGTTTCAATATCTGCCATAGTAAATCATCCTTTCAAATTGCTGTTATTCAATCTTTGCTTTTCTTCAAGCAAAAGCTTTAACTTTCCGGGGTCTTTTTCGGACATTATTCTCTCGCTGATTTTTTCTTTTTTGATAGAAATTATCAACTCGTCAAAGGTCTTGTCCACATCGTCGTAAACCTCCATGTTGTAAAAAACCGCGGAGGCTGTTTTTATATCGTCACCATCAAAACCGTTCAGCAGCATGGACGGTTCGGATGCAATATTATTTTGATAATTTTCAAAAATCCTCTTTGCCAATGCTTGATATACAGCGTTTGAAAAATCCTCCGGCGCAAGATTTTCCATAGCCTTTCTGCATAATTTTCGGCTTTGAACAATTAAATTAAGAAGCTTTTTTTCCGCCACACTTCCGCTGCGTTCCATGCTGCCTATTGAAACCGGTGATACCGTCGGTCCTTCGATGTCGTGAGGCATGATTTTTCTTTTCTGAGTGCTTCTCATCTCTTTTTTTCGCATCTTATTATACTCGCTGTATATCGCATCTTT
This sequence comes from uncultured Clostridia bacterium, assembly GCA_934486735.1. Lineage (GTDB taxonomy): Bacteria > Bacillota > Clostridia > UBA1381 > UBA1381 > CAKSQL01. Next base: position 11,482 of record CAKSQL010000008.1, read on the forward strand.
GCTTATTTCGGTCTCTGCCGATATCTTTTTGATATAAGCATCCACTTCGACAGCGTCGTTAATTCCGCTTAATATTTTTGCGGCATCATTCACAAAATATATTTTGCCCTCCGGTACATCAAGGTTATATTGCGATTTTGCCGACGAAATCAAATACTCGGTAGACGGAGTTGCCTCGTGCAATGCATGGCGAAACATTTCCACACCGTTTTTCTTTATATATTCATCCGGGTCCTTTGCTCCCTCAAGGCGGATAACCTTTGACCTGCCCCCGGCATGATTTATGATATCTATCGCCCTTGCAGCCGCCTTTTGTCCCGGCTCGTCGCTGTCATAGCAAATCAATATTTCCGAGCAATATTTCAGCATCAGCCGCGCCTGCGCATCGGTAAGAGCAGTTCCCAGGGTCGCGACAACATTTATTATCCCTGCCTGGTACACCGAAATGACATCCATGTATCCCTCGGCAAGAATCAAGCTCCCGGAGTTGTCTTTTTTTGCAAAATTGAGAGAAAATAAATTTTTTCCTTTATTAAAAACCGGCGTTTCCGCCGAATTGAGATATTTCGGCGGCTTGTAGCCGTTTTCTTCTTCCGTCTGATGAATTATTCTTCCGCCGAAACCTATTATATTTCCGCGCAAATCTATTATCGGAAACATAACCCTGCCACGGAATCTGTCATAAAATCGTCCGTTTCTTTCCGATATAAGTCCTGCCTCGACAAGTTCCGCATCCTTATATCCCAGCTCGTTCATGTGCACTCTTAAACGTGAGTAGTCATTCGGAGCATACCCGAGTCCGTAGCATTTTATTGTTTTGGGCAAAAGCTTTCTTTCCTTAAAATAACGAAGTCCCTCTTTTCCTGCCTCGCTCTCGGTCAGCTCGCGATAGAAAAATCTTGCCGCCGCTTTATTCATTTCATATATTTTTTTCTTTTTTTCGTGCAGTGCATAATCGACCGAATTATTATCCTCCGGCAATACGATTCCCGCCCTGTCCGCGAGCAATTTCAAAGCTTCGACAAAGTCAATACCCTCGCTGCGCATAACAAACTGAGCAAGATTTCCGCTTGCTCCGCAGCCGAAACAATGAAACAGCTGCTTTTCGCGGCTTACATGAAAGGACGGAGATTTCTCGTTGTGAAACGGGCAAAGTCCGCTGTAATCCCTGCCGCTTTTTTTGAGCGCAACATATTGCGAAACATAGTCCACAATATCATTCTCGGCAAACACTTCATTTATGACATCATTAGAATACAACGCCAAAATTTTCCCTCCAAATCAACAACCTAAACCGCTTAAACGCTATATTACTAATTTCGACATATATTTTAAAAATCCTTTATTTATTATTAAAACTTTTTCGATATTATGTAATATTTCCAACTTTTACAATACTATGCATAATTTATTTTGTCTTTTATCGCCATAGCAAGGTTTTCACACTGTTTGATCGCATATTCGTCCTCGCACGCCGGTCTTTGCGCGCTGACTCCGAAATGCCCCATTCCGCCCTCGCAGCCGTTGCCTATCAATGTCATTCCCGATACAAGCGCGCAGGAATGAATATGATCGATTGTTCTTTCCTGACCGCCGTACTTTGTTGCCCCAACCGAAACCGCTGCGGCAGGCTTTCCGAGCCACAGCTTTTCACCTCTTGCATATCTCGTCTTATCGAAAAAAGCTTTCATCTGAGCGGTCATCGACCCAAAATAGACCGGCGAGCCGAATATTACAAAATTGGCACGCGTAACCGCATCAAGCGCTTTTTCAAGCAATGTATCCTTATAGCACGCCTTGCTGCAAGGAGACGAGCAATTCACACAAAACGGATTTTTCGCATCTGTGACCGCCTTATACACGTTTATCATTTCGGTATCCTCGGGTCTGAAACAGCTCAATATTTTTTTCAGCAAGAACGCTGTGTTCCCATCGTCGCTGTGGCTTCCGTTCAACGCTAAAATATACATAATTATTCTCCGTTCCGCCGCCTTGTGACGGCTTAAATACTAAATTTCCGTTATCATCAAAAAATCATCCATACATCAATTGTTGGCGCCAATGTTATCGTTTCACAAATCATTTTCCGCTGCAAGCCCCATCCTGCCGTAGTAACGCGGCACAGCGCCGCCGATAACCGTTTCCGAAACCGGTACGCATTCCTTTACGATTTTTGTCTTTCGCATCGTTGCCGACACCATTGTTATTTTCACTTCCGCTTCAAGATAAATCTTGTGTTTCACCTGGTTTATGCCGCACGAAACAAAGCTTTCCTTAAAATCCGCACGTACAACGGCATAAGGAACGGTTTTAATTTTTATCTCAGGCCCCATCCCCGAAAAAATTTCCTTGCTCAGCAGACTTCCCAAAGGAATCGAGACATAACCGGCAGGCATATTATTTATTTTATCCTGCAAAAGTCTGACATATTCCGATTTAAAAAGATTCATTTGATTTGTGTTTTCTTCAATCGAGGAAACAACGCCGCTTTCACCGAAGGTTATATCAGAAAATTTCCCGTCCGATGCTCTAATCGCTTCCGGTAATGTGGCATTTATCGTCCGCACCGCCAGATTTTCCGCAAATATATCCAGTCGCGCCATATAGTTCGGATATATCCTTTCAAAAAATAAGTACAAAGCCACAACAAGTGCCGCAAAAATCACAAGCAGGCACATTCGCCTGCACCCCTTTTTTTGAAACACTCTCCGCTTATAAAGTCTCAGCCGCATAACGCATCCCTCCGGCTATATATTATGCAGCCTTTGATTGATCGGTTAAAAAGCTGCCGCAGACTTAAAATTTGCATGCGGCAGCTTTTTAATTACTTGTCCGAAACGTCCTGGCACTTTTTGCAGCAGAAATCGCATTTGCTGCCGGTCTCGGTTTCGAGTCCCATATTCTTTTTATAGTCCTCTATTGCCGAACGTATAGCCTCCTCAGCAAGTACCGAGCAGTGAATTTTTTCCGGGGGCAGTCCGTCAAGAGCCTCCATAACAGCCTTGTTTGTAAGCTCCAGTGCCTCGTCAACAGTCTTTCCTTTTACCATTTCGGTTGCCATCGAGCTTGTCGCAATTGCTGCACCGCAGCCGAATGTCTTGAATTTAACATCCTTTATGATATTATCTTCAATATCCATATAAATTTTCATTATATCTCCGCATTTTGCGTTTCCAACCTCGCCGACAGCGTTTGCTCCGTCGATTTCTCCGACATTTCTCGGATGTGCAAAATGATCCATTACCTTTTCACTATACATAAAAATCAGTCCTTTCTCAAAACTTCCTCATATAATGGTGACATCATTCTCAGCCTGTCTATAATCGGCGGAAGAACCTCCAAAAGATAATTTACGTCCTCCTCCGTTGTGAACTCACTTACGCTGAGTCTCAGCGAACCATGCGCTATTTCATGCGGCAAGCCTATCGCAAGCAAAACATGCGACGGGTCAAGTGAGCCTGACGCGCATGCGCTTCCGCTCGATGCCGCAATGCCTTTCATGTCGAGCATCATCAGAATTGATTCGCCCTCAACATATTTAAATGAAAAGTTCACATTATTGCAATTTCTTTTCTCCGGTCTCGGACCGTTCAGGCGGCAATAAGGAATTTTTTCTTCTATTCCCTTTATGAGCATATCACGCATTTTTGACATATGCGCCATATTCACGTCAAGATGCTCTGTTGCAAGCTCCAATGCCTTTGCCATGCCTGCCATTCCTGCAACGTTTTCGGTCGCTGCACGCTTTCCGCGCTCCTGACCGCCGCCATGAATAAGATTCGAAATTTTAACTCCGTTTCTTATATACAAAGCTCCGATTCCCTTCGGGCCATGGAACTTGTGCGCCGACATCGACAACAGATCCACTCCCATTTCATTCACGTCGATTTTCATATGTCCCATTGCCTGAACAGCGTCGGTGTGAAATAAAATTTTATGTCTTTTTGCAATCTCGCCTATCTCGGCAATCGGCTGAACAGATCCTATTTCATTATTCACCGTCATAACCGATATCAATATCGTGTCCTCAGTGATTGCCTTTTCCACATCCGCCGGATTTACGCAGCCGTATTCATCCACCGGAAGATATGTTATGCTGTAGCCGTGCTTTTCCAAAAAAGCACATGTATTTAATATCGCATGGTGCTCTATCGATGAAGTTATGATATGCTTTCCCTTTTGCGCATATGCATCCGCAACACCCTTGAGCGCCCAATTATCCGCCTCACAGCCCGAACCGGTAAAATATATTTCGTTTGTCTTTGCACCGATTGCCTCTGCGATTGTTTCGCGGAAAGAATATACTGCCTGCTCGGCATCGCGCCCGATTTTGTAAAATTTCGAAGACGCATTTCCGTAATGCTCGGTAAGATAAGGAATCATTGCATCCAAAGCTTCTTTTCTGAGAGCTGTTGTTGCATTATTATCAAGATATACTGTCATGTTTACAACTCCTGTTCCACATACCTTTTTTGATTGGTATTTATTTAACATTTGAATGTTCATTCATATTTTACATCTTTTTTTATCTTTTGTCAAGTAATTTGACATAATATGCATCCGAAAAAATTACAGATTTTTTTCTGTACAAATGACATCTTTTCGTGTATAATGGTTATATGAAGATAAAAAATACAAACGAGACATTGAATTTCACAACTGTAAGTATTTACAAAAAGGCGGTGTATTATGAAAATTTCCGGAATTATTGCCGAATATAATCCGTTTCACAGCGGACATAAATATATGATAGATAAAATGCGTCAAAATACAGATGCAATAATAGCTGTCATGAGCGGCAGCTTTGTTCAGCGCGGCGACACAGCCGTTTTTGACAAATGGACAAGAGCAAAAGCGGCACTTTTGAACGGCGTTGATTTGGTTGTCGAGCTGCCGGCGGTATTTGCATCTGCAACCGCCGAACGCTTTTGCAGCGGTGCGGTCGATCTTATTTCATCACTCGGCTGTGTCGATGAGCTTTGTTTCGGTTCGGAGTGCGGAGATATAAAAACGCTCTCAGCCGCTGCCGATGCTTTGCTCGCAGAGGATGCCGAAACCTCGTCAAAGCTAAAGGAATATCTCGCTCTCGGCTGCGGCTTTCCCGCCGCGCGCGAAAAAGCATATGAGGGCATAATCCCTGCCGGCCTCCTTTCGCAGTCGAACAACATTCTTGCAATAGAATATATAAAAGCATTGAAAAAGTTAAACAGTTCTGTAAAGCCTGCCACTTTACAAAGAAACGGAGATTCGTACAATAGTGCAAAAATCACAAGCAAGCTGGCAAGTGCAACAGCTTTACGCACTCTTATTTTCAGCAAATCCGATTATTCCGATTATGTTCCCGATAATCTCTATGATTTGTATAAAGGCGCAACACTTTACAGCGTTTCAAATTTGGATAATGCTATACTCTATGCCCTCCGTTCTGCTGATGAGAAATATCTCTCAGAAATTGCCGATGTGTCGGAGGGATTGGAAAATCGGCTGAAACAAGCCGCAAAATCAGCCTGCGGTTTTTCGGATATTGTTGAAATTGTTTCATCCAAAAGATATCCGAGAACGAAAATCATGCGAATAACTGTATCTGTTCTACTCGGTATAAAAAAAGAACTTTTATATCAAAAAAACTCATATATCCGAGTTCTCGGCTTTAACGACACCGGGCGCACTCTGCTCAAAAAAATAAAAAGTTCTTCCGAACTTCCGATTATAATAAAAACAGCCGATTGGAACGGCGATTCGATTCTTTTTGAAAAGGATATTCTCGCCACCGACATCGCTGCGTTATGCGCCTTTGATAATGCAAAAAAAACAGGCGGCAGAGACTATACCACACCGCCTGTTTATATTCGTTCAGAATAGCTTTTTGCTGTCAACCAATAGAGTTACCGGTCCGTCGTTTTCAAGTTCAACCTTCATATCTGCGCCGAACACTCCGCTTTGCATTGTAAAGCCTAATTCTTTACAGTGCAAAATTAATTCATTGTACAAATTTTCGGCATGCTCAGGCTTTCCTGCGCCTGTAAAATTGGGACGTCTCCCCTTTCTGCAATCGCCGAAAAGGGTAAACTGAGACACTATCAAAAGTTCTCCGTCAACGTCCTTAAGACTTAAATTCATTTTATCATCTTCATCTTCGAATACTCTCAAATTAGTAATTTTTTCTGCCATATATTTGACATCGGCATCGGTATCTTCATCGCACACACCGAGCAAAACCAAAAAGCCTTTTCCGATTTTTCCTTTTACTTCATCATTCACTCTGACAGATGCATGATTTACCCTTTGAACAACTGCTCTCATTTGTCATCCTCCATTTTTGTCTGAAGTTCCTCCCACTTTTGGTAGAGTTCTTCAAGTTCCGCCGTCTTGTTCCCGATTTCATCCGACAGCTCCGCCGCCTTGACGTAGTCCATAGCTATTTCCGGCGATTGCAGCTTTACATTTAAGTCCTTGATTTCGGTTTCAAGTTCAAAAATTTTCTTTTCTGTCTTTTCGAAAAGATTTTTTGTCTTTCTTCTTTCCGATTCTATCCTTTTTTGCTCTGCTCTCAAAGCGCCGCCGTCCGACACGGTCTTTTTTTCTTTTTCTTTTGTTTTCTCGGTATACTTTTCTATATAGTAGTCGTAATTTCCATCGTACGCTGTTATTCCATCCTCATCCATGCGCAAAATTCCGCTTGCCAAGCTGTTGATGAAATAGCGGTCATGCGACACCATCAAAAGAGTTCCGTCGTACTCGGAAAGCGCTTTTTCAAGAGCTTCTCTCGATTGAATATCAAGATGGTTTGTCGGCTCGTCCATTATAAGAAAATTAACATCTTTTAAAATCAGCTTGACAAGCTCCACCCTCGCGCGCTCGCCGCCGGACAATGCCTTTATCTCCTTAAAGACCTCCTCGCCGCGGAACAAAAATGCCGCAAGCGCATTTCTGACAGCTGTCTGAGTAAGCTTCGGATATGTGTCCCAAACCTCGTCAATCACCGTCTTGCTCATATCGAGACTTTCCTGCAGCTGGTCATAATATCCGATAAAGGTGTTCGCACCGAGCTTCACCTCTCCGCCGGTCGGAGTTAAAAGCCCCAAAATTATTTTTATCAGCGTTGTTTTTCCGCACCCGTTCGTACCTACCAAAAAGAGCCTGTCGCCCTTTGTTATATGAATATTCACATTTCGAAAAAGCTCTTTATCCGAAAAACGCATTTTTACATTTTCTGCAATCAGCACATCGTTTCCACCACCCGGATATGCCCTGAAACGAATATTTGCCTCCTCCTGAGTCTTTGCCGGTTCGGTCAAGGTCGCTTTCAGCTTATCAATAACTTTCAGCTTGCTCTCCGCCGTTTTTATATTTTTTTCGCGGTTCCAGCTCCGCTGCTGCTCCACTATTTTTTCAAGGCGCTCTATTTCGCGCATAGTATTCTCATAGCTGCGCTCCTCAGTGAGCCTTTCAATATCGCGCTGAGACGCAAAATCGCTGTAACTCAAATTCATCGAATAAAACTTTCCCGATTCAAGTTCAAAGGTTTTGTTCGTCACCCTGTCAAGAAAATAGCGGTCATGCGAGATTACGATGAACGCGCCGCCATAGTTTTTCAAAAAGTTTTCAAGCCATTCGACCGATTGGATATCCAAATGGTTTGTCGGCTCGTCCAAAAGCAGCAAATTCGACTTTGAAAGCAAAATCTTTGCCAATGATACTCTTGTTTTTTGTCCTCCCGAAAGCTTGCTTACATTGAGTTTTAAGTCACTTTCGGAAAAGCCGAGTCCGATAAGTGTTGACTTGGCAAGATTCTTATATACAAATCCGCCCTCCTTGTCAAATCTCTCCATAAGATAATTCTGACGCGAGATAAGCCTTTCCATATCATCCGGATTGCTTTCAATTTCATATCTTATGTCGTCAAGCTCCGCTTCAATGCCGATAAGCTCAGAAAAAACTTCAAGCGTTTCGTCATAAACGCTGTTCTCCGAATCGGCACATGTGTATTGGTCGAGATATCCTATCTTTAGATTCTTATTTTTAAAAACGTCTCCGCTGTCCGGCATCATTTCGCCTATTAATATTTTAAACAGCGTTGATTTTCCTGCGCCGTTTGAGCCGATAAATCCGATTTTGTCATGCTCGTCAACGCCGAAAGAAACATTATCGAAAAGAACGTTTTCCGCAAAGCTTTTCTTTAATGCATTTGCTGTAATCAGCATATTTCCACTCCTTACATTTGCAGCATCGGCGTAAGATAATTATTCAGTATGCTGTATCCGTAATATAAATCCGGACACCATTTTCCGCCAAGCTCCTCGAGATATTTCACCTGTCCTGCCCATGCGAGTTTTGCTGCCGAATAATATCTCCCATGCGGCTCGCCTATCGGCGCAAGTCCGATATATGCGCTCATATGATTAAAATGCGCTCTCACTCCGTCGTCCGGTGTTGCAAAACTCTCATGGTCATAGGTCGTGTCTCCGGTTGCTCCCGCAACCTTTATTCCTGCCCAGTTGTTCTGCTCCGGAATCACGTTGCCGCCGTACAGACCGAATTTTGTTTCCTTTGCCGCCTGCGCATATAAAATTTCGGGGCGTATTCCCGTAATTTCACCATATTTCCAATATGTATCTGCAATATCGATGAATCTTTGAGCGGCACCCTTGCTCTTTGCCCATTCCTTTGCCTTTTCCGCACTAATCTGTGCCGGTGCAACCAGCGGAGTATATGTGTCTCTCACGCCCAAATCAAGCGTCTGCCCGTTTTTTGCGCATATTACGCGATAGATAAGCGAGCATGCCTCCGCACGCGTTATATTGCCCTTGGGATTTAAATATCCGTCCGAGCCTTTCATATATCCGCGTTCAACTGCAATGCAAAGAAGTGAATTATATTTTGTATCCACCTCCGCGCTGTCAACAAAATTAGCGCTCAATACGTCGCGGTTTCTTATATTTTTCTCGTTCAGCCCGTTTGCCAAAACGAGTGACGAAACAAACTCCTCACGCGTTGTCGGAGCGGTAATATTTTCGCCTGTTATCGGATTTTTTGTATAATTCTGAAACGCCGCAATATATTTTGCCGACCATCTGTCCGAGTCTATTCCTGCAATCGAATACCTCGATCCGGCAATTTTATCGCTGTGAAAAGTCGAAACTATCACCTTTGCAGTCTGCTCGTTTGTAATAATTCCTCCCAAATCCAAATCCCCGTTTTCCAAGCCGCTCAATATATTATTCTCGGTGCAATAGTCAACAGCCTCTTTTGCCCAGTCATACGATGCAGCCGCAGCCGTTGCAGTCAGCATTGACGCAATCAGCACCGCCGTCAATATCTTTTTCATATTTTTTATCCCTTCCTTAAACAGATTCAAGCATCATTTTTTTACACATATATTAATTATACCCTGTTTTATGGGAAAATGCAAGTTTTTTTGTCAAAAAAAGAATGTATAAGAGTTTTTTTATATTCAAATCAAAAAAAGGCTGAAAAAAGAGTGCATAACGCTCTGTGCTTTTTTACAACCTTTTAATAATTTATTTATACTCTTTCATATATCCCTTTGCCTGATGAGCTTCGACCATCTCATCGCACATAGCGACAATATCGTCAATCGAAAGCTCTGCCGCCGTATGCGGATCAAGCATTGCAGCGCGGTAAATATCGCTTTTCTTCTTCGAAACCGCCGCTTCGATTGTCAAAAGCTGTGGATTTATATTCGTTCTGTTCATCGCGGCAAGCTGCTCCGGCAAATCTCCGACATATGTTGGATGTATTCCCATGCTGTCGACCATGCACGGGACCTCCACGCATGCGTTCTGCGGCAGGTTGGTGATAAGTCCGGTATTGATTACGTTTCCGGCAATTCTGTACGGCTTGTCGGTCACCATTGCCTCAATTATGCGCGACGCATATTCGCGGCTTCTTTCGTGCGTTACATTTCCGCCCGCAAAAATCTCCTCTTTCTGCTTGTTCCATTGAGCAATCTGCTCCTCACAGCGTCTCGGATATTCATCCAGCGGAATGTTATATTTTTCTATAAGCTCCGGGTATCTCGATTTAATGAAAAACGGATTATACTCCGCATTGTGCTCGCTGCTCTCGGTGCAGTGATATCCGAAACGTTTTATATATTCAAAGCGAGTCATATCGTTATGCTTTTCTTTTTCATTCTTTTCTATTGCCTTTTGGCGAATCAGCGGATAAAGGTCATTGCCTTTCAAATCGGTTATCTTAAGCAGCCAGCCCATGTGATTGATTCCGGCAATATAGTCTCGGAATCCGTCAACCTTAATATCAAGAGCCTCCAAAAGGCAGCTTGAGCACACCTGCACGCTGTGGCACAGACCGATTGTCTTTATCCCTGTATATCTTTGCATGTATCCCGTCAGCATAGCCATCGGATTAACATAGTTCAAAAACCACGCATCAGGGCATACAATTCTTATATCCTCCGCAAATTCGTCCAAAACCGGGACGGTTCTCAGAGTACGCATAATTCCGCCAATACCGAGCGTGTCGCCTATTGTCTGTCTCAGTCCATATTTTTTCGGAATCTCAAAATCGATAATTGTGCATGGGTCATATCCCCCGACCTGTATTGCATTTACAACGAACTGAGCGCCTTTGAGCGCCTCTTTTCTGTTCTTCACTCCGAGATAGCTTTTAATCGTCGCTCTGTTTTCATTGCAATTTTTGTTTATCGCCGAAATCAGCTCAAAGCTTTCGTTAAGTCGGGTTTCGTCAATGTCATACAGTGCAATTTCAATATCATGCAGGGTATCGGAAACCATGCAGTCCCCCAAAACATTTTTTGCAAAAATCGTGCTGCCCGCACCCATAAATGTAATTTTCATTTCTTTTCTCCTTTGCTTTTATGCTCTCGATAGCTTACCGGACTCATGTTTACAATCTGGCTGAACCGCGTATGAAAGTAATTCGAATCCTTAAAACCTACCATATATGCTATTTCATAGACCTTATGCTCGGAATTTCTGAGCAAATCCTTGGCATGCTCCATTCTTATCTGCATAAGATAATCGTTAAAGCTGATACCGGTTTTCTCCTTGAAAAGCTTGCCGAGATATGCAGCACGAATATAGTATATTTTCGCCACGCTTTGCAGGTTCAGTTCCTTATCCGCATAGTTTTTATTGATATATTCAATCACGTCTCCGACAATTCCGAATTTTGTTTTCTTTCTCTTTTTTTCGAAAATCTCCCGAAATTCATCGGTGATTTCAATCAAAAACGAATGCACCGTATCGATTGTGATAGATGTATTCTTTTTAAGCGCGGACCATCGGTAAATCACCGATACCGCTTCGTTTCCGTCGTCACAGTAGCTGTCAATCATGTCAAGAATAATTTTGTTTATATACTCGCACACAATTTCGGGGCGAACCGCTTCCTTTGCAATTGCCGCACAAAAATCCTCCGCTGCCGCATAATCCGGCTCGCTTATCTCGTCAACCACCTTTTTCATTTTCCCTGCATCCGATATATAGTCCGAAAATTGTATATTTTCATGCTCTTCAAAAATAAAGATTTTCTCATTTTTGTAGAACCACACATCTTCAAGATATCTCACGCTTTCGAACGAGCTTTTTATCTCGGGAAGTCCCACAACCTTTTTCCCGGCAAAAATAACAAAATCGCTCACTTTTGCCTCGTTTAATATGCTCCGAATATCCTTTATATACCGGCTTATGCTTATATCCTCGCCGCTGTCGCTCACTATCAGCTCAATCTCCTGCAAATCGTTTTTCGCAGCGAGACATATTCCGCAGCTTTTGTTATACGCTTCAATTTTTTCCGTCGCTTCCGACCATGGCTCACTTTGCGCGGTTGGCATCTTGGCACTCAGAATTTCGCGGTTTGCTTCACGTATAAGAATGTATCTTATGGGATTTTTGTCACTGTTTTCAATCTCGTTTTCCGATGCATTGCCCAGCAAAACATTCATAAAAATATTGTTCCTGTTCTGCTTTTTAAACTCTCCGGATTTTTCGATTTCACTTTTCAGCCTTTTCAAAAGAGCGATAAGCTCGTTTTCGTCAATAGGCTTTATCAAATATCCGGCAATCTGCTTGTCCACCGCCCATTTTGCATATTCAAATTCACTGTAAGCTGATTCGAATATAAATTTTGTATCGGGCGAAATTTGAGATATTTTCGTAATCATCTCCATCCCGGACATCTCGGGCATTCTGATATCGGTTACAACCAAATCTATCCGTTCTGCGCCTGCCTTTTCTATCGCTTCGGCGGCGCTTGTCGTTTTTGCGGCAACTTCATATCCAAGCTTCTTCCAGTCGATTAACATTTCAAGTCCGTCAATAATTGTTTTTTTATCATCAACCAACATAACTTTAAGCATGTCACCTGTTCACTCCCCTACTTTTTAAGTCCTCAAATCGTCCATTGTGTACCGAACGGAATCCTCATAACAATTTCTGTTTTTTCGAACGGAATACTTTCTGCGGATATATTGAAATCCGTACCGTAGTATAGTCCGAGTCTTTCAAATACGTTGCTTATTCCGTCGCCCGATTCCGTTTTTATTCTGTCAATATCTCCCGAATTTATTGCATCGACCAGTTTTTTCTCCATCCCTTTGCCGTTGTCCGAAATAACAATCGTGAGCGTATCGCCGCTGTGGTATGCTCGGAATTTGAAAATCCTGTTCCTGCTCAGGCTGTCCAAACCGTGCCGAAATGCATTTTCAACAAAAATCTGTGCTGACATTTTGGGAATCATGCATTTTTTTGTTTCTTCCTCAACTTCGATATACGCAGTCAGTTCGCCGTCGAAATTGCATTTGTGAATCCTGATAAACGCCTGTATCAGCGAAAATTCGTTTTCGAACGGTATTATATCCTGTTTCCAGTTTATCTGACATCGGAGCATGACCGAAAGATTTCGAATCATGTCAGCAATTTCCTTATTTCCGCTTGTTACGCACTTCATTCTCAGAATTTCGAGAATATTGAATAAGAAATGCGGATTTACCTGCCTTTGCAATGCGATAAACTCTGCCTGGCTTTTTTCCTTTTCAATCTTTTCGCTTTTCAGCTTTTCCTCGTAGACTTCGTGAATGAGGATGTCAATTTTTGAAATCGCGGCGTTGAATCCGCGCGTAAGCTTTCCGATCTCGTCATCGCCCATATTCTCGGCACTGACCTCAACAAAATTGCCATGCAGCAGTTCTTCCGATGCCTTTGTAAGCTCTGCCATCTTGTTGAGCATTGAACATGTTATGATATAGACAAAAAATGCCGAAATAAGCATTGTTGCAACGGTCAGAATGAAAAATATAATCATCTCCGACTTGATGTCGTTCATATAATCATTCTCATATTCGCAGCAGAGCGTATACCCCATCGGCATGCTCAGGCTCTTTTTTATGACATTCTTTCCCGAAAGCGACAACGGCAGTCCGAGATTCTTTTTCTCATGGTTTTCTCCCGATTCGGAAATACAAATATTATCCTCGTTAAAAAGGTAAAACCAGCCCTTGTTTTCATTATAGGTCAGCTCGTTTGCAACAGCGGCATAGGATATATCGATTTTCAATATATCATTGCATCTGCCGTTGTAAGTCAGCCGCCTTACTATGCTTATTCGGCTTTTGCCGATAGAGCTGTCATAATATGATATAACCGCATACTCATTCCCTGTTTCGTTAAATCTGCGATACCATTCCTCATTACTTTTTATATCGGATATCTTAAACAGCGTGCCGCTCCTGTAGAGCTTGTCGTTATAAGTGTAAATCTTTACCGATTCAATAAAATCATAAATCATGCAATAACGGTCTATATTGCTTATCTCACCGGCGTTGTCTATAAGCTCTTGAATTGAGCCGCCGTCCATAGTCAGATTGTTTCTGAGAACATTATCGTAATAAATTTCATCGCTCAGCATTCTTGCGTGATCTATTACTCTTTCCACCGCGTCGGCAGTCACATCTACGTCGAATGTAATTTCATCGATATTATTCTTTTTGATATGATTGCGTATCGATACGCAGTAGAATGTCCCGATAATAAGCATGGGAAAGAAAATGCTGATAATATAGACTATCATCATTTTCTTTCTGAAGTTCATATTTTTAAAAGAAATAAATTTATTTTTCATAGCTTTCTGCAACAATAGTGCCGGCATAAAAAATTCAAACTCTTATGCCTATTATAACACATTATTTTCATTTTGTCATCCCTTAATCGAACCAATCATAACACCTTTTACAAAATATTTCTGCACAAACGGGAACACGAGCCAAACAGGCAGACATGCCACCATGATTCCCGCGTATTTTATGCTTTCGGAAAGTGCGTCAAGCTGTGAGCCGCCTCCGCCCGATGCCGCAACGCTGGTAGTATTTCCGAAAAGTATTTCCTTTAAAACCAGCTGCAGCGGATATTTTTTTGCGTCGCCGAGGTAAAGATATGCCGAGAACCAACTGTTCCACGCCGCAACTCCGTAGTAGAGTGCCAAAACTGCGAGGATTGACTTCGACACCGGCAGCACTATCGAAAGAATAAATCTTATATTTCCGCAGCCGTCTATCTGCGCCGCTTCAAGCAGCTCCTTCGGTATTGTCGTCTGGAAAAACGTTCTTGCGATTATGACATTGTACGCACTCAAAAGACTCGGCAGTATAATCGACCATCTGCTGTCTATCAGATTCAAGTTCTTTATCAGGATATACATCGGTACAATACCGCCCGAAAAGAGCATTGTGAAGGTCAGAAGAAACATAAATATCTTCTTACCCACCAAATCTTCACGCGAAAGCGGATACGCAAACATTATATTAACTATAACAGCCAGAACCGTTATCATTCCGGTATAGAAAATCGTGTTGGCATAACCTGTCAAAATTTTTGAATCGTGCAATATAGCCGCGTATCCTGCAAGGCTGAAGCCCTTGGGCAGCATAAACACCTTGCCCTTTAAAACCTCTGTCGGCTCGGATATCGATGCCGAAATCAGGTTGCACAGAGGAATAAGCACCGCAATGAGTATAATCAATGCGATTATGTCCACGACTGCATAAAATATTTTATCGCTTATGCTTAATCTTAAATAGTCCTTTATTTTAGCTTTCATCTGCTTCCCCTCCTTACCACAAGCTTGAATTGCTCAATTTCTTCGAAATTGCATTTACCGTCACAATCAGAACGAAATTGATTACCGAGTTGAAAAGACCTATCGCGGTACCGTACGAATAATCTGTCGATGTCGACAGCGCCGACTTATACGAATATGTCGAGATTACTTCACTGGCGCTTAGATTCAGCGAGTTTTGCATAAGCAGAATCTGCTCGTAGCTTATCGACATCATCGAACCGACCTTAAGAATGAGAAGTATTACAAAGGTCGGAAGAATAACCGGCAGGTCTATATGTATCAGCTTTTTAAAGCGGCTCGCACCGTCGATATCGGCCGCCTCGTAAAGGTCTGTATCGACACTTGCAAGTGCGGCAATATATATAATTGTGTTCCAGCCCAAGTTCTGCCATATAAGCGACCAGACATAGAGGCTCGGGAACGCTTTCGGGTTCGCCATTACATCGGTTGCCTTCACGCCGATAAGCTCGCAGAATTTTCCGTATATTCCGACGCTCGGGTTTAAAGCCTGAGTAAGAATTGCTACCATTACCACAGTTGAGATAAAATGCGGCATATAGGTTATAAACTGAACTGTTTTTTTGTAAGTCTTTGAATATATCGCATTCAAAGCCAGTGCGAAAAACATCGTGAAAACCGGTTCTACCAAAACCTGATAGAACGAAATCGAGAGTGTGTTTTTAAATACATTGAAAAACTTCGGCGTTGTAAAAAGTCTTTGGAAGTTATCCAATCCTACCCACGGGCTGTGCCAGATTCCTCCCGAAGCCGTAAACTTCTTAAAAGCAATCTGAAGCCCCAGCATGGGATAATAGCTGAACACAAGCAGCAGAACCAAAGGAATTATCATGAGCACATACAAATCCCAGTTTTTGTATATGTCTCTTTTTAAAGTTTTGCGTCTTAAATCATTGCTCTTTTTCACGTTACAAACTCCTTTTTAATGCAGGGACTGCATTTTTATGATGCAGTCCCGCTGCCGATTGTTATTCTGCCATCTTATTAAAGTTGTCATATCCCTTTTGCACAAGCTCGAGATATCTGTCCACATTAAGCTTTTTGAGTCCGTCCTGGAAGCTGTCCCACTCCGCATCGACATCCTTTTCACCGGTTATGAATCTTGAAGTGGTTTCGCTCACAAGCGACGAAATATCGGTACGCAGAGCTTCAAGCTCATCCATTTCGTCATTGCTCAAAGTAATCTGATTAAGTGTAAGTATATTTTTCGGACCCTTTCCGTCATAAGCTGTCAAAGCCTTTGCCTTTACATACTCGCCGTCCAAAACGTCTCCGTTCCATGCCATCGTATCACTGATAGCCGATGAACGGAACGCGGGATTATACTGGAACCAATGTGAATTTTGCGTAGCTCCGTACGGAAGCTTTGCAAGGATTCTTGCCTTGAAGCCAAGGTCTCCGAAAAGTGCCGGAGTGTTTTCGTCAACTTCTTCCCAATCCTGACCCTTAACGCCGTAGCGGCAGAAGATTGACGCTTCTTCGCTCATCATGAAGTCCATAAGTCTGAATGCAGCCAGCGGATGCTTACAGAACTTTGTTATAATTCCCGAGCAGCCGACCGTGTGCGGACTCTTTAATGCATATGCCGTACCGTCCGGACCTTTCAAAGGCGGCAGAGCAACATATTCGCCGAGTCTTTCCGAGCCTGACAGGAACAAGCTGTCCGGCGAACCCGATGCAAATGCTCCGACAACATTGTCGTCACTGTTGCAGATACTTCTCAAAACCTCGCTGTTCTGAGTGTAGCACTGCATGTCGATAAGTCCGTCCTTAACCATTTGTGCAATAGCCTTTGTTGCCTCTTTATACTTATCCGATGTAAAGCTGAGCGATACCTTTTGATTGTCGTCAACAACATAGCCGTCCGCATAGTCATCATAGATAAATGAGTTTCTCAAAAAGTTTATCGGTTTTTCGTTCCATCCGTCTTTACTGCCGGTGAAGCCAATCTCGTCAGCCTTGCCGTTGCCGTTCGGATCCTGCGTCTTAAAGGCTTTCATTACCTTTATAAAATCATCCAGAGTCTCGGGAACTTCAAGTCCGAGCTTGTCAAGCCATTTCTTGTTTATAAATGCCTTTCCGCCGTAAACATTTCCCTCCTGCTCGATTATATGCGGCATGAAATATCTCTTCCCGTCGGCGGTTTTCAGCCAGCCGTCAAGATTTTCAACCTTTGTATTTTTGTACACGTCCTTCATCCAATAGCCGTAGTTGTCGATATACTCCGACAAATCAAGGATTGTACCCTCCTTGCCATATTGAAGAATCGTCTTTTTGTCAAGACCGAAGCCGCACAAAATATCCGGCATTTCCGCGCCCGATGCAAGCATTACATTAACCTTGTCATAGCCGCCGCTGGCAGGATAAAGCACAAACTTCAAATCAATATTTGTCTTTTCTTCAAGATACTTTGTAAAAGCGTTTGTGTCAAAATCCTCAACCTTTGATGTCGCTAAAATTCCGACCGTAAGCTCCTCCTTTTCTTTAACTATCGGCAGCTCGCCCGGAGCTGTCACATTTTCGTCAGGTACAACCGCGCTCGACGCCGCTTCCTGAGTGTTGTTTTTTCCGCATGATGCCAGCATTGTAACAGCCATAACCGCCGCCAGCGCCGCTGATACTCTCCTTTTCATATTTTGGTCTCCTTTCACAAACCCATATTTTTTATTTATTCACAAATACTGCGCCCTGAATATTATCGAATGCCACCTCTGCGCCCAAAAGCTCGGAAACGAACCTTAACGGAACCATGAGTCTGTCATTCTTAATCTGCAGCGGCACATCCGAAACAACCGTCTCGCCGTTTACCGATATTTCATTGCTGCCGATCGGCATTATGATAAGCTTTTTGTTGCCTATAACATATGCCGCTCTTTCGTCCGCATTGTAGGTAACGCCTGCGCCGAGAGCCTCGAATATCGCACGCATCGGCACAATTGTTCTGTCATTTTCGATAATCGGGTCAATACCCTCGGTGTTGAGCTCCTTTGCATTTACCGAGACCTTAACCGGCGATACTCCGTCCCATTTCGGATAATAGTCACCCAAATCCAGTCTGAGCGCTCCGAAATCGTCTGTGTACTGCCAGTTATTTTCTCTCTCGCTCCACCAGCCTGCGCAAAATGTTCTCTGACCGTTGCTGTCGCCATCGTTTACCTGAATATCAAAGCCGATAATTGTATCCTTTGCAGGAACAATCTGCAGCCAGGGAGCTTTCAGCTCCACATAATATTTTCCTTTTGCGTCCTCGCGGCGCGCAACACCTTCAAACTTTGTCGGTGCATTCAAGCCCTGCGAATGCTTTCCCTCGATTGTGACACGATACTGAGCGTCGTTATCGTCGGGAGTACGATTTCTCGACAAATCCTCGTCTATAAAAACCTCGAAGCCGTCCGACATATACTGATCCTTTCCCACGCACGCCGGGGTTTCCTCGTCAATCTCTGCAAAGACATAAAGCCCGGTATTGTCCCAGCACATCCATGCATATCCGCGTGAACCGTCCGGCGCAGTACAGTTTACTTTTATGGTTGTACCCGAATATATCTTTGATTCCTCGCTGTAGCAATCGTCCTTTATACCGTCGAGCACCGGTGTGCCGTAATACGCAACCGGCATTTTCTCAACAGGTATAGGAAGATTTGCTGTCTTGTCCTCCCCGGCGTCCGCCGCCAGTGCGCCAATCGGCGCACCGGCAAGCATAAGACAGCCGAGCAGAATACTGATGATTTTTTTCATGCTCTTGCTCCTTATTTTTTAGTCCTCCAAAATTACCGAACCCTGTCCGTACTTAATAACATTATGAAGCGGATTTTGTGTGCCGCTTATCCATGTAAAGATTTTGAAATAAGGCACGCTGCCCTCGTTTGTGATTCCGCCCTCGGGTACATTCATGATGATTGTCTTTTTACCCAAAACGTTGTCAGCACTTGCTGTTCCGATTGCGTAAAGCTTCTTTGTTCCCTCAGTATCGAGTGCGTCAAACGCTCCCGATGCTGCAAAAATATTCTTTGCTTCCGGCCCGTAAACAACAGCTGTATCTACAAGCTGATGGTCTGCTTCTACCGAGCTGTCCGCTGCCATTGTGAAGCTGATATCGTCAAAATATGTGCGTGCGTCATTGTTATAAAATTCTCCGTCATACGGCGACCAGATACCCCATACTCTGCCTGTCAGAAGTGCCAGTGTTGCATAGCCTTCTTCATCAAAACAAGCGTCTGTGAGCGAAATGTTACATGTGATTGTCGACCACCATGAGCTGATTCTCTGAAGCTCTGTCGAAACTGCCGCATCGCTTATTGCGTCTGTCGGCTGAGTTCTGTTGTCTATAAGCTTTTTCCCGCTATACACCGCTGCCCAGAGTCTTTCCGCAATACTTGTTACATCTCCCGGTGCTGTGACTGTGAATTTCAAAGTATAGTCTCCTGTCGGGAACTGAGCCTTGTTGATATAATACTTGATTCCTGCAACATGGTCGTTGTCTCTCTTGTTTATACCGATACATTTTGTGCTGTCCTGTGCGGGATTTCCGCTGATGTTCGAAATACTGTTCTTTTTAGCGGCTGCATCTACCGTTGCTACGTCGTCATTTGTCAGATATCTTGCAGCATCGCTATCGTTTGTTCTGAGCCAGCCGTCTGAGTCGTCCTCAAAATTCCATGCGCCGCCGACCGCATATTGATTATTGACGATTTCACTGACTTCGCTGCCCTCATCGTCAACAGGAACGAGCTTGATATTGTCTAAGAACAGCTTTGTTCCTGCGGCAGGATATGCACCCAAACCGTCGTCAAATTTTGCAGCGCCGACATAAAGAATTACCTCGCCATTCTCATAATCGGACGTCTTTGCAAAAATCGGAGTCTCCGACTCAAAATGCTGCCATGTTTCGTCAACAATTTCCCCGATTTTTCTTGCATTTTCCGGAGATTTTTCATTATTTGCCTTAGGATGCGCGTCAAATGCATACGGATCACTGTTAGAACCGCCTCTTTCTATTGACGTTTCCTCTCTTGCCGATGGTGTTCCGAAGCCTGCATACAAGAACAATTTGTCTACATTGCCGCTGGCGTATCTCGGAAGTGAAGCATATGCATCGCAGGAGAACTTATATTTCTGTCCCGGGATTATCTTTGTGTCCTGAAGCTTTATACAGCTGCCGACAACTCTTACCGGCTTACCGTTGGATGAGAGAGCTGCCAAAACAGATGTTCCCTTGCCTGTTTTTTCTTCATCGGTAAATACCTTTTTGTTTTCATCCTTAAGACCATTCGGGTACAAATCCAAAGCCCTGTTCCAGCCGGCATCGCTTTCCGTCTTTGCATAAATGTTGTCGATCCCGGTGATTAATGACGGAAATGAAAAATCCGCATTTGACGGCTGCATTGCAGACCAGCCGCCGCTTTCGATTTCATCGTTGAATTTGCCCCAGTATGTTGCCTCGCCCCGTGCGCTCCAGTCGTGTTTTACAACCGGGGGCGGCGCAGCCTGGCTTGCATCTTCAAAATCCCACAAAAGTGTTCCCGTTGCATTGTCCACCGGCGATGCCGCAAAAGCCGCAAACGGTGCTGCCATCGATGCGGCAATTGCAGCCGCGCATAATATCGCAATTTTTTTCATAATTCTTTTCCTCCTCTAAATTTAAAATAAAAGCTTATATTATTCAAATTATCTTCCCGGTTTTGAAAAGCGGAAAATTGTCTCTTTCCTCCCCTCCTCGGATTGTTCCGATTCTCCGCTTTTCATTTGGGACAGTATAATTAATGAATACTTATATCGTCAAAGCACAGATATGTTTTCTTATTTGTTTTTATTCCGCCCGGCATGCACAAATACAATGACGTGTATCCGTCCTCAAAATCCGATGCCTTGGGCGTTATCTGCACGCTATACTCCGTCCACTCGGTCGCTGTATTGCCGCAGTTGATACCATTCAGCAGGAACGCCGCCGCGCTGTCATCGCCTTTTATCAGCGTGCTCGGCTTTGTAAACGCTGCATAAATCGGACGTCCCGCTTCACCTGCCGGATTGCTGCCTTCAAACTTTGTCTTAAAGGTGAGCGTATACGTCTTGCCCGGCTTGTAAAGCTCGCCGCTTAACTTAATTCTGATGCCCTCGTTATCGGACTCTCTCCAGCGGCGTACACATCTCATATATCCTCCGCCCTCGCCGTCGTCCAGGATAATCGGCTGAACATCATACTGTTCCGGTACACTTCGTGTCCACGAACCCATATTAAAGCTGAAAGTTATATCGCTTTCATAGTCAAAATGCCATTCGGTTTTGCCGAACAAAAGCTTTGCCTCAGGATAGCGTTCGTAAAATTCTTCCTCACTGCTTGCTATCGCCCAGAACATCGGTTTCGGATTGAAGTTTCTGTCGAAAAGTCCCGGATAATCAGTCTTAAAGGTATTGAGGAATGCATATCTGTCTGTGAATGTCCAGAACGTCACACGCTCGATATCGTCAGAAAATTCCTTGAATACCTCGAACATGTCGCGCAGCAATATCGCCTGTTCAAACTCACGCATTTTTGTGATACCTTTTTCGAACTTTTTCTGAGAAGCTTCGTTAGGCTCAAAGCTGTGTGCCTGGAAGTCTACCTCCGAGATGTCGAGTCCGAGACCGGTTGCTGTGTACATTTCAATCGATTCGCGCACATACGACGGATCCATATCCGGCGTAAGATGAGTCTGAAGTCCGATTTTGTCAACCAGCTTTTGTCCGCCGGCAACATTGTTCGGCGCGTTCATGTCGCTCAAAATTTGCAGGAATGCCGCTCTTTTTGTTGACTGGTCCTCAAAATCGTTTAATCTCAGCTCGGTATCCGGATTCACATCGCGTGCATATTTGTACATCCACTGCGCATAGTCCGGACCGATAACCTTGTAAAAGTCAACGCTTGTCACTCCGTCCGAGGTCACGCGATATGCTCCGCAGCCGTTGGGGTCGATCCAGTTTGCCGAAATTTCATTTGCGATATCCCAAACGGCGATACGCCAGTTTTTGTAATCGTCATAAGGAATCAGCGAACCATCATCAAGATAATAGTTTTCCGCCTCTCCCTTTCCGTCGAAATGGTTCAGCATAAACTCGATATCGTCCTTTATTATCTTCAGCATGCCGTCTCTGTCGAGCAGATTTCCGTTTTCATCCGAAAAATTCTTTACTTCTGAGCTGTGTCCCCAAAGTGTGTGACCCGCTATATCGGTAAGCCCGTTTTTGTAGCAGAAGTACATCATTCTGTTCGCGGTGTCCATGCA
This sequence comes from uncultured Clostridia bacterium, assembly GCA_934486735.1. Lineage (GTDB taxonomy): Bacteria > Bacillota > Clostridia > UBA1381 > UBA1381 > CAKSQL01. The sequence continues at coordinate 33,882 of CAKSQL010000008.1, forward strand.
ATACGGCTGATCAAAGCCGTTGCGGCGAATCCAGCCCTTTTTGAAAGCTCCGTCCGAAACTGTCGTGTTGAAGTTCTTCCAGAAAAGTCTTGCATAGGGACTTGTGTTGTTGTCTCCGCACATCTGATTTCCGTTGCACGCACCAAGCTTGAAATAATCCTTATATACATCCTTTAATGCAGGAGTGTCCTTGTTAACGTCCCAGTCGGCTTGATTTGTACTCTGCTCATACGGAGTTGATGAAAGTCCGTCCAGTATATACCCTGCATAATTGCCGGTATCGGAGTCGTCCTTTCTGTAGCCCTCGCCGTCGGTTGTGACAACAAAATCGTCAACATAGAACGATGTTTTGCTTATCTCGGACAGATTCAGAACTATCTTGCTGTAGTCAGATGCATTATATTGCGAAAGGTCAATGCTCTGCGATATTTTCGCCCAATTCTTGCCGCCCTTAACTCTTGTGATTCCCAGATTCTTCTTGATTGCGGACGCGCTCTCATCACTCGGAGTAAGCGTTACCGCCGCAAGATATGTCTTGATTGTTGCGTCGGGCACGCTCTCGTCACTTCTCACATATGCATTTAGCGTCACCTTTTTGCCTGCAAGCTTTAAGGAATCTATCTGGATTCCGCTTGTTGCCGCCGTACGGTTATATATGTACAGGCTCTTGCGTCCGCCTATCGCATAGCCGTTTACAAAAGAGTACTCTGCACCGTCCGAAATCTCAACATATGGCAGTATCTCATGCTCAAAGCCTGCCTGATATACCATTCCCGACGCCGTGATTGTCTCGGTCGGGTACGCCGTCAGTCTGTCGAACGCTGTTTTGTCATATTCTCCGAGAGTTGAAATTATGTGATTTTTCTCATCTCTTGCCGAGATTTTTACAGTGTAATCGCTGTCGGCAGGAACGGATATTTCAAAGCTTGTTCCTATTCCCTCGTCGTACACGCTGCCGGAATTGTTATAAACAGCTGCGACAAGTGTTTTTCCGTCATTTGCTGCAAGCCTTGCCGTCCGCTTGCCGTTCGGATATTCTGACGGAGCTTCAAGCTCGTTATATCTGTTCTTGCTTGTGTCTGTCCATGCGCTTTCCCAATCACATTCAAGCTCGCCGTCGCGGTACACCTCCGCAGCGCTTATTTCATTGCAGAGCGGAGTGAGATTTCCTTTTGTCCACATATAAAGCTTCAAACTCGGCGACTCTGTGCCCATTGGAATTTCATTTGTAAATGCCGAATGATTTACTCCCGAGAATTTTCCCTTGTCCGCACTGACCGACTTTAAAGTGTTGCCGTCTTTCAATGCCGCGATTGTCATTCCGCCTGCCAGCTCATAGTCGAATATGCTTGTTACATATCCCGATACGCTCTTTCCGCTTTTAAGCTCCGGCCGGTTCTGCGCTGTGAACGAAATCTCGTCCAGATACAGGCGCTCGCCCAAATCCATCTGTCCCGGTCCGGTATAAATCACAAGTGTGCAATATCCGTTTTCGAAGTACGAATCCAAAAGCTTTATATCGGCAGAATATGCACTCCAGAACGTTCCGAGTTCGCCGAGGTCTATGTCGCATAACGCATTGCTCAAAGCTGTCCGCGCCGCGCTTTCCGATGCCGCGTCTATATCGGCATCCCCTGCAAATATCGCCGCATGCAGATTGTAGACACTTGTCGTTGCTCCGGCTCTTGCCTTAAGTCGGTAAATCCCATCATCAAGCTCGTTTCTTGCAAGCAATACCTTTGTGCCGAGAACATAATCGTCGCCCGAAATATTTTCACCGACAATGCATTTTTCGCTTAAAACCGCGCCGGTATATCCATGATCGTTTTCCGCCGCTTTGTACATTTGAACGTTTTTGGTTTCAATCGCCGACAAACTTTCTCCGCCGAGGGTCTGCCAGCTGTCCGCGTCCTTTTCAAAGCTCCAGTATTTGCCGAATTGAGTTTTTGTAACAATCGGCTTGCCTGCAGTCGGGGTGTTTGGCTTTAAAACGATGTTGTCAATATAAATCTTCTCGCCTCCGCCCACACCGTCCGAGTAAGTATTTACTCCGGCAAGATACAAAATCGTTCTGCCGTCCTCAAAATATTCCGGCTTCGGAGTAAGAGTTATCGACATATGCGACCAATCGCTGTTTGTGATGCCTTTCTTTTCCCCGTTGATTGTCGCCTGTGTGAACGAATCGTTGTGCAGCCAAGCCGTAGCCTCGCTTGCACTCAGGTGCGTGGAAACCGTTCTTTCGCTCGGCTTTGAAAAGCCTGCATACATAGAACGCTCCCACGAATATGAATAATATGCGTCAAATTCAAGCGTATAGTTTCTGTTCGGAACAAGCTGCTCATCGGTCAGCGAGATTGCCATTCCCAGAGACCGACGCTTGTTCCATTCGTTTGTCATCGAAAGTCCGACGCAATACTTGCCGCCGTCTGCCGGCTGCTTTGCAAGAGTGCTTGAATCCGTTATCACCGGCATCATCTTGCTTGTAATCTCTGTATCGTTCCATGAGCCTGCCTCTCTTGCCCATGCTCCCGACAAAAATGCCTGCTTTTCCTGCTCCTCCGACATCGATGTCGTGTAATATGCCACATCGGAGTTCTGTTCAAAATTCCATTCAAGCTCGGATTGGAGCTCGCCCGAGACAGTGTCATCCTCCGGAGTGAGGGTCACGTTGTCAATATACAACTTTTCATCGCCGTCAACGCCGCCCGTTGCTCCAAGGTGCGCGCCGCCGAGATAGAAAATTATCTTACCGTCCTCAAAGTCCGCCGCATCCGGAGTTATTTTGATTGTCGCATGCGCCCAACCCTCGTTGGTTATGCCCACCTTTCCGTTGTCAAGCTTTGCAAGCTTTGCCGAACCGTTAAACAGCCACAAGCTATCGTTTGTATCGGCTGAATTTGTGGAGGTTGTTCTCTCACTCGGCTTTGAAAAGCCTGTATAGATATATCTTTCCCAGCTGTAAAAGCCGAGGACATCAAATTCAAGGGTGTACTCCTTATTCGGAATAAGTTCCTTGTCGGAAAGTGTAATCGCCATTGCAAGCGAACGGCGCTTGCTCCATTCGTTTGTCATTTGCAGCATGGCGCAATAGCTGCCGCCGTTTGAGAGTGTTTTTCCAACAGTGTCAAAGTCGGTCTTTACAGGCTTCATAAGAGTTTTAATCTCGGTCGTGTTCCACGAGCCTGCCTCTCTTGACCATACTCCTGTTTGAAATTCGGCTCTTTCTTCTTCCTCGGTAAGCGTTGCTTTCGATGCAAAATCCGAATCTGTTTCGAACGTCCATTTTAAAACTCCGTCGTCAATTGTCTTTGCACTCGACAGCGATATCGGCAGCACAGACACGGCGATCGACAGTGCCGCAATTGCGCTTACCGCTCTTTTGATTATTTTCACGCATTTCACCTCTTTTTTGGCGTTCGGGAATGAGTTTTGGCTCATTCCCTGTTATTTATCAATCGAGAACTTTTTTATCAATCGAGAACTTTTTTAAGTGTGATATTTTCAGCTGTCACTCCCGATACCGATACATTTTGATTGTTCCCTGCATCAAGCTCGATTTCGCATACGCCGTAGCCGTTTGAAATTGCTGCCTGTGCTGATTTTGAACCTATCGAAACCTCTGCGCTTTCAACATCATCGGAGGTTGTGAACTCAACCAAGTATGTGCCTGCTCCGAAAATTTCAAGCGCATTGCCGGTTGTCAATGTTCCGCCGAGAATATCTGCCCCGTTTTTGTAAATGTCGGCAACTTTTTGCTTTCTTTCGGATATCAGGTTTCCGTCGGCATCCTCGATATAGACTGCAAGATATGCGCCCTCGGAAAGACCTGTCGGAATTGTGCCCTTTAAAAGAACACTGTTTTCGCCGTTTTTAAGTGATATATCCTCGGCTTTAACTGCTCTTTCCGCATCTCCGTCAACGACAGACATAAACGCCTTTGCATCGCCACCCGATGAATATATCTTCGCAAGAACCATCGCTCCGCCGCCTGCTACGGTATCGAGTGATGTGAAGTACGACGGCTCAACGGGATTGTTAATACTGACATCCTTTATATAGAATGTGCCTTTGTTTTCCGTTATAAAGCTTATTTTGAACTTGTCGTGAGCCGTATCCGAGCCGCGGCTTTCGCCCAGGTAAAACGGGTCGTTTGTTTTCAAAGAGAAATCGACCGAGACCTCCTCAAAATCGTCCTCTCCCGTTGCCGTTATTGTCTTTGAAAATATTTCATTGTCCATGAGCGTTCCGACAATTTTGATATCGCGCGCATCGCTTTTTATCTTTGTCGAAAAGCTGAGGTTGTTATCCTTAATGTCATTTTTCGATATAAGGATAATGTTGTCGAAGTAAATTGTCTCTCTCGGAGATAGCTTTGTTCCGCGTGTACCGAGCCAAAGATTTGTATATCCGTTTTCAAAATCGGCTTCGGTCGGTATTATTTCAACACTTCCCGACGACCAGCAGCGGCCGGTTTTTCCGACCGGCTCACTGTTTTTGTACCAGTCGTCCCCTCCTCCGTTCGGATTCGGCTCTGTGAGGGATGGTTTTGTGAAAGAAGCATATAAATCGCGGCTTGAAGTATTGTCCATTACATTGTACGAAAGCAAATATGTTTCGCCCGGCTTGATTTTATCTGCCGAAAGCTTAACCTTTATTCCGAGTGATTCGTAATGCCAGTCGTTGCCGCCCAAGCCTACGGAAACGCATTTTGTGCTGCCCTCTGCCGCAGGTGTTTTCACACCGGTATATTCGTCTCCCGTTGCCGAGTTGCTGTACTGTTCTTTTCCTATCTCGGTAATGCCGGGCGATGTCCAGTATGCCTTTGTTGTGTAAAAGCCTGCCCACTTGTTCTCGGGCGCTGCCGCAGGGTCCGTAAGCTGCTGATTGTCGCCCTTCTGTACAAATATGTCGTCGTTTCCGTTTTCAAAATTCCAGCTCATCGCACCGGCTGAACGTGTCATTTTGTAAAGGTCTCCGCCGGCTGACATTTCCGCGCCGAACTCTGCGTCCGATGTTGCTAAAACTCTTATCGACTCTGTCTTTTTGTCTGCCGTAACCACCGATTTTCCTATCGCCTGCCAATTGTTTTTTGCGTTGGTGTTGACACTTCTCAATACTTCAATTCCGGTCTCGGCGCCGTAAATCGCTCCGCTCATCGCAAAGCACTGCGCGGATACCGAGGCAGCGGCTGTCAATGCCGCAATAAAAGATATAATCCTTTTTTGCATTTTTTTAATCCTCCCTTTCTGTGCCGAAAGCACAAATAAGTCTGTTTGATTGCTGCATGATTTTTATGTATAATTTGTTCACAACGTCGCTTTAAGCGAGTGGTGCTGTACTTGGGTACCGCCCCGAGCGAAAAAGCGGCGTTGTGGGCAAATTTTAGAGGTTGTTGCTGACTTGGTTGCTTGAAATTCCTACAATATTTCTCTTTTCGTTGTACTCTACCGAGTATTCCATAAGCTCGCAAAGCTCCATTGCTGGAACAAAAAGCACACCGTTTTCGCTGTATAATTCATTCTCAAAATCGTGATCCTTAAAGTCAACCTTTTGCGACTTTCCGTCGGTGACATTGAGATAGTGTCCCTTTCTTATGAATGAATAGTGGTCGCCTATCTTTACAAACTCGATTTTAAGCTCGTTTAAGAGATCCTCACATGCAACATAGGTAACTCCGTCTTTCTCCCGAATCTGAACATTTGCAGGGTCTAATGTGATGCCGTCTATAACAATGCGCACCTTGCTTGTGTCCTCTTTCAGGATATCCGAGAAAAAGTAGTCGGGGTCTGCAATCGCCCAGAACTGCGGCTTTGCCTGGAAGTTTCTGTCAAATATCCCTGCATAGTCGGTTCGGCGGAAATCGTCCGAACGGTTTTGGTAGTTGTTCAAATCCTCGAACGACCAGAAGGTTACTCTGCCGAGTGAATCGGCAAACTCGCGATAAATCTGGAACAGCTCATAATAGAAGTTTGCCTGCGTCATTTCCACAGCTGTCGGAAGTCCGTCCTCGTACAAAAGCTCGTGCAGCTGAACCTGGTTATCTGTATATGCTGCGAGATCAAGCTCAGTAACATTCAACTCCAAACCGAGTGACGAATAAAGCTCAAATGCCTTTCTTATCTGTACCGGCAGCACGTTTGTACGGTAGTGCGACTGGATTCCGAGTACTTGGCAATATACATCGTTTGCTTCGAGTCGTTTCATGAAGTCATAGACCGCACGTCTTTTTGACTCGTCCTGCTCGCCGTAGTCGTTGTATCGGAATTTTATGCCGTAGTCTCCGGCTTCCTTCGCATAGCGATGCGCCCAATACATATACTCCATATTGCTGCCCATGATCTTTGCATATCCGTATTTGTTTGCATAGACCTCATCACCGGCGAATACTTCCTCGTTTGCGATATCCCATACGCTGATATGCCATTTTGAATGGTCTGTACCGGTTGTATATTCATCCGGGTCGCCGTCACCCTCGAAGTGGCGGATAACCTTTTGCGTGTATTCTTTCATTATGACATGTGCTTCATCCGCCGAAACAGGGTCGCCGTTTTCATTTTTAAGAAAAGCTCCAAAATCTCCGTTGCTTTCCCACGTAAGGGTGTGACCCGCAATATCGTCAATTCCGTTCTGAGTTGCAAAGTCCATCATCTGATCCGGAATTGAGAAGTTGTACACTCTTTTCGGAGCTTGATTAGAGTCAAGAATGTTCGGAGTTTTCATCGCTCCGTCATGCACCATTGAGTTAAAGTGCTTTGCAATCAGCTGCAAATGTCTGTTCTTTTCTATATTATAATTTTCGAATGTGTTACAGCAAGCTCCGATTTTAAAGTAATCCTTAAATACATCCTTCAAAATCGGGATATCCTCCTGAATCGGGATATATTTCGGGCTTTTTGATGTCGGAGTTTTTGACATGCCCTCGGCAACATAATTTTCATCAAAGTCCATATCATCATAAAACTTGCCCGGCACATCCGCTCTTATTATAAAATCGTCAACATAATATTCGTTTCGGTTGCCGTCTCCGTTTGTTATTCTGAAGCCCATCGTCTTTACCGGAGCATAGGCTCTGCCATCTATTGTCGCTTCAATGTAATGCCATTCATCGTCGTTTACCGTCATCGTGGAATGTAAATTCCACTTAGATCCATCTTTATAAGTAACCAAACATTCCTGAATACTGAAGCGATCCGATTGCACCTTGGGGTCTTTTTTTACCCATGCCGACACGGTATATTTTGCATCCTGCAATGTCGGTTCAACAATACGTACCGTCAGATGATTCCAGTCGTCGGTTCTGTTCGCAACCTTACAGGAAAACTGTCCTGTGTGTGCCGAGACCTCATCGGTATATTCAAGATCCGCGTCCTGAGTTTCGAAAATCTCGGCGGTATTCTTTTCAAATGCCGCTCTCATAAGAAGATTTCCGTCATATTGAGATTTTATATCCGGCACCGGAACGATACCCTGTGTTTTTGAAAGCTTTTCCGATTTTACAACAAAATCGTCAATATCAAAGCTCTGCTGCACACCGTTGCTGTCAACGTTAAAGAACAACTGCAAATCGTTGCCGTATGTCATGAATGTCGTGTCGACATTCGCTTTAAACTGTGTCCATGCGCCGTTTTTCATCGTTTTGCTGTCCAGGATATAATCGGTGTTTGTTCCGTTGGTGTTTACCCTTACCACCAGCTTTCCATAAGCCGTCTTTTCCTCACCGGTAAGACGCATTTTTACGGATACGCTCGAACGGCATTTCTTTTCAAGCTGACCCAAAATTGTTCTGAATACCTCGTTGTTTTCGCCCGGTACTACCGAAAGCACTTTGCCATTTGTATCCTCGGTCAGCTTGGTATCGAGATTAAATTCAAGCGCGCCTGCCGTTCCGTCGTCAAAATTGATGTCATAGACAGTGTACGGCAGCTCCTCCGGAGCAGCCACTGCCGGTACTGCCGGCAAAAGCAGCATCAGCGACATCATTATGCAAATTATTCTTCGCATTACATCACAACCTCTCTGAATGATTTTATAAATTTAAAGTAATCCGAAATAACCTCGAAAATTATTCCGTCATTTACTTTTATATACACACCTTTTTCCGTCTCATTGCCTATCAGAATTTTATCGGTGTTTCCTTTTTTATCGGTTATCGAAACCGTTGCGGACGGATTGTCAAGTCCGCATTTTTCTTCGTTTTCCGGCGTATCCTCCATTGAGGACAGGCAGTACATTCCGCCGAAATACCTCGTTACCTGCCGTCTTACAAGCTCTTCCTTTAAGCTTTCCTTAAAGTTATCGCTTTCAAAAATCCAGCCGCCGTCCTGCTTTATTATAGCTATCGGCGGCGAACCGTCGACATCTATCCGCGCTATGTCGCTGTACTCGATTCCGTAGACATAGGTTTCAAGCATTTGGCTTTTTTCGGTCTGAATCGCCTGACCGACCATTGAATAAACGGTGTAGACTCTTGTTTTGTCATATAAAATATAGAACTCTGTCTCGGACGGCGTTCTTCTTCCGAGTGTGAACGAAACCGTTCCGCCGCCCTTTCTTGTATATTCTATCTTATACGAATCATCGCCAAAGCCGTACTCCGATATATCGTCAGCCTGGATACGCTTGCCGTCGAATTTCAAAAGCGACGGTATAAACGACTCAATCGCGCTCACTGCCGAGTTGTCGCTGTCCTTGACATGCCATCCGCTGTCATCGTTTACAAGGCTCCAGCTGTCCGCACCGTGTATAAAAGCGATGCTTTCCAGTTCATCCTCCTTGAAATCAACCAAAAGCTGTCTGCCGCTGTCCTTTTCCTTTTGCCCGAATGTGAGCCACGCCGCAGCGATACCCAGGACAAGAAATACCGAAACAAGTACAAGATTTCTTTTATTCATCGGTTCTTCCTCCTTCTGTGCACAACGAACGCCATTGCAAAGACCGCAAGCGGAAGTGCCACTCCGAATATCGCTGTCAGGAGAGCCTGCATACCTGCGTTCAGATTCAGACTTCTGCTCATTATGCTTTTCGGAGCAACCGTCAGATTTTCCTTATAGTTTAAAAGGTATTTGACGCTGTTTACAAAAAACTCCTTATTGCAATAATCGGTTGCTTCGAGTATATCCCCCAGCTCGCTGTTGGACGGAGTTAAAAATTGTGAGCTTGCCGCAAGTATCACCTTCGATGAATTTTCGTAATTTTCCGATATTGCCGAAACAGTAAAAGTACCGGTCTTTATCTTTTCGCTTAAGGTGTCATCCCTGACCGTACGCGATGATGTTTTATCGTCTGTGACTGCAAGATTTGTGACCCCTTTATCCTTATCTATAGTTATCGGACTCACAACCGGGAAAAGCAGATTTCTGACCCCTGTCAGATTCTCCGTTATCTTATGCTTTGTCGGAATAGTCAAAAGGTAAAGTCTGTTATTTCGTATAACCTCGGACAGGTTATCAACCGTCAGAACGGTATCCTCCATTGTCATTCCGTAATCGGCGGCTATCTGTTTTAATCTCGGAATCCGGTATCCGGGATTGAGTATCAGATACAATTTTCCGCCGCCTGCAAGATAATTTCTTATCGTCTCGTCCTCGCCGGCTGTTATATCCTTTGTCGGCGCAAATATCACAATCACATCTGCATCCGACACAATCTCGGCAACGTCCGCACTTTGTGCGGTCTGCATATTTTCAGATTTCAGCACGCTTATCGGCTTTTCATAGCCATTTTCGCCATGATTGGTGAGCCAATACACCTTTGACTCATTTTCGCCCAAAACATAGTCAATCGCTTTTGTCAGCTTTTCTTCCAAGCTGAAGCCCAGTTCACGCGACAGATTTCCGCTTGTGCTTTTCTTCACATAGAACGAGGATTCCGGCTCGACTATCGTGAATCGCTTTGAACTTTCTACAATTATCGAACCTTTGGCTATCGCCTCGCCGTTTGCCGAATATTTCGATGTGAATGTCGGATTTTTCACCAGATCCACATTTTTCAGCGTGATTTTTTTCGATGCGCGGTCATATCTTGCAAGTACCTCGCCGATATACGGATTTTCACTGCCGCTTTCGGCAAGATAGTACATTGTGATATTATCGTCCATCGAATCCAAATACTTTTTGGTATCATCGGTCAGTTCAAAAACTCCGTTATGCGACATATCGAATGTCATCTGCACTCTTTTCGAAAGCTTATCGGCAACGTAATTAATAAGTATAAACGATGCCGCAATGCACAAAACAGCCAATATCACATCTCTCTTTTTGCCCGACTTTACCTCAATTCTTTCCTGGTAGATAATCGTGAGCAATACAAAAACCGCCGAAAAGCTTAAAAAGTATATAACCGCTTTTAAATCGAATATCCCGACCAAAAATTTACTGTAGTATGTCGGAAGTGCGAAAAATTTCACTATGGCATTTGAAGTGACACCGGTCAGCCAATCCGACAGATAAAGCGTGAAACACGCTAAAAGTCCGAGTACCGCCGCGACAACCTGGTTTTCGGTCAGTGCCGAAATAAACATTCCGACAGATATGAATGCCATACCCAGCAGCATAAAGCCTATGTACACCGACACAATTTCACCAAAGGTCTGACCGCGGAAGAATATCATAACCATCGCCGAAAGCGAGTTTATAATCACCGCGATGAAGAACACGACTGCGGCGGCTATATATTTGCCAAGGACTATTTCCCACTTTGCAAGCGGTGCCGAGAGATACAGACTGCTTGTTCCCGACTTCTTTTCTCCGGCAAAGAGACCCATTGTCAGAACAGGAATGAGCAGAACAAACGCAACGACTGTATTTTCGAGCATTACGCCGACATCCGAATTTCCGCCGACTACATTATAGGTTATAAAGAAATATCCCGAAATCAGCAGAAACACTCCGATAAATATATATCCTCTGACGGTGCAGAAATACGACCTCAGTTCCTTTTCTATTATCGCTTTCATGACCCTGCGCCTCCTTTATCGGTTGCTTTCATAAATTCGTCCTCGACATTGACGCGGTAATCACTCAAGCCGACAATCGGGAGTCTTTCCTCCGCCAAGCGATAAAAGATATCATTAAGAGCCGCTCTGTCAGCTTCGACAATATACGCTCCGCCCTTTTTCTCGACATTCGCCACACCGTCAACCGACAAAAGTGTTTCAACTATTTTTGTGCGGTCACCGATTATTTTATAAGCGTACATGCTCTTTTCTTCAAAGCTGTTGTCAAGCTTTTTAACAATGCTGCCGCTGTTTATTATGATGATTCTGTCGCAGACAAAAGATATTTCCGAAAGGATATGTGAGCTTAAAAGTATGCCGTAGTTTTTCTTCATGCTTTTTATAAGCTCCAGTGTCTGCTTTTTCTGCACGGGGTCGAGCCCCACCGTCGGCTCATCCAAGATTATATAATCCGAATTCCCGACAAACGCCTGTGCAAGACCTATTCTCTGCTTATATCCCTTTGACAGATTGCCTATTACGCGGTGCTCTACGCCTTTTAATCCAAACTTATTTATCAGCTCGTCAAGTCCGATTTTTCCCTCGCCCTTTTTGAATTTTGCAACGGTCGAAAGATATTCCCGAACCGTAAACTCGGTATAAAGCGGAGGTCTCTCCGGCAGATAGCCTATCTTTGCTTTAAAAACAACCGGGTCAGAGCGCAAAAGCACTCCGTCCGCTTCGGCACTGCCGGAGGTCGGTGCAAGACAGCCCGAAATCATATTCATCGTGGTTGACTTTCCTGCACCGTTAGGACCTATAAAGCCTACAATTTCGCCTTTGGAAAGTGTAAAGGAAATATCCTTCACACCGCATATTTTTCCATATGTTTTGCTAAGCGATTGTATATCCAGCATAACCTTTCTCCTTTATGGGTATATAACAATAACCTGATACGAGTTATGATTAAGGATGAATACGTCCGATGCTGCTCCGCCTTGATATTTTGCGAGCTTTGCTTCCTGAATCGTTCCTGTTCTGAATTTGTTTCCCGATTCGTCCCAGACATACACATTTCCCCATGAGATATTCTCAAAGGCTTCTACCTTTGACCAGTCTCTTGTATCGGAGGATTTTATAACATAGAGGTAATTTGCATCTGCGTCATATGCTTTTCCGAGAATACTTCTGTCCGCCGCCGTTATGGTGTCATTTCCGAAGTACGGTCCCCATGATCCCTGAACCAGATCTTTGTTTGTTGTTGTATATATTTTTAATTTTCCGTCTTCGTCATAGCCGCAGAGCACGCCGTAGCTGTAACCCCTGCTCTTGCCCGTCGAAGCGTCCACAACATCATCTCTCAGAGTTGCCATACCGCCGAGGTCTGACATAAGATAGATAATATCACCTTTTTTGAACGGTGCAACTGACTTGTTGCTTCTTTGGTCGTCCACCAAAATTGTAACCTCACCGCCGGCTCTTACTCCTCTTACGCTCATTCTGACCTCGCCGGTGTCGTCAACCGTTTCGCTTATGCTATTGACCGCTATCGGCGCTGCACTTGCCCTGTCAAGAATTTCCTGAGATGATCCTCCCTTTACAAGTGCCACCTCGCCTATTCCCGGTGTATCGGAAATGGTATAAAGCTTTATCTGATAGTCACTTCCGTCGCGGAGCATACTTCTTGAGCCTACCTTTACCTGAGTTTCCTTAAGCTCGGCAACATCTATGTTCGGCACAAAGAATACAGTCATTGATGCCTTTGTTCCGATAACATTTTCGCCCGAGCCTACCGCATAGCCGCCCGAATAGTATCTGTATCTTCCCGCTCCGCTGAACAGACACTGAAATTCCTCGTTCATACCCGACTTTGCAGGCTCATTCGGAATCGCCGCCGGGAGATAAATTTCTTTTATGTTGCCATGTATATCAAGCTTATATTTCATAAGTCCGCCGACTGCCGAAAGTAAGTCGACATTCTCGCGCTTTGTGCTCTTTCCGTCTATTTTCACTCTCTCCGGGAATGCGTATGTTCTCCATTTGCCGCTCTCATCAAGTATACGGATTTTTGGCTTTCCGTCGTCATCATCGTCCTCTGCAACAAACTTTTTCACATATCCTATTCTGAACGAAAGCGGAGATTCCGCCTTCTCGGAATCGAAGTATACCGTCTCTCCGAAGTCGTTGAAGTAAAGTGTGAATGCACTGTCAAATTTTATTTTGATATCTCCGGCATCGAAAAGCTCTTTGAACCGCGCTGTGGTTTTATACTCCGTACCATCGTCCATTCTCAATATGTCGTCCGATGATTCAAATGCCGCAAGCTTGCCCGAGGCTGTGTTTCCATACAGCTTTATTTTATAATAAGCATCCGAACCGGCTGTTTTTTCCACTCCGACAACCATTCCGCTTTTTATCCCGGTCAGCGTCGCAAGTGCTCCGTCAGTACCATAAACCCTATAATCAACCGATTCGTAATCTGTTATAACCTCGTTATAATTTGAGTTGAACTTATCGTATATCGAGAATGTTCCGCCCGCGTTTAGAGTGCTTTCGACCGCAATCAGCTTGATGTCATGAATTTTTATGATATCGTATTTTCCGTCGTTGTCGTTATCAACAAAGGTGACACTTCCGTTCTTCGGAACAAACACTGTATTATTATCCGAAACCGCACCGTTGTAAATCGTGATTACATTTTGGTTAAGGCGGACAGTTCTTGTTCTGCCCTCCAGGTCGTAACTGTAAACACCGCCAGAGTATGAAAGTATGTCGTAGCTGCTGACAGTTATTGACGTGCTTTTATGCGGAATCGCACATATCAGCTCATCATCGTAAATACGGTCATCGCTGAGATAATAATATTTCACATTCTGTCCGAGAAGTGTATTTTCAGTATCATACAGCGCATTCGCTTTCAAATCATTTCCGTTTATTTTTATATGATTTTTGATCGCCTTATCGTTTTCACTGTATATGCCGCTCACCTCGTCCGCTTCGACTATGCCTGTATCCTTGTAAATGTGGCGGTAAACCGACAGAAGTGTTTTTTCATCATCATTCTTTTTATATACAACGTCTCCGTCGCCGAATACCGAAACAATTTCCATAACCGTACACTCGGTAACGTTATAAAGAAGATTCACAAATGCCTCTCTTGTAAGCGGTGTATCCTCATTGCCGGCAACTCCGTCCAAAATTTTGTTATCGCGAGCAACTTTCATATATCCCGTGAGATATCCGCCGCTGTAGCCTGCGCTTAAGCGATAGCCGAGCATATCCATGGATATCTTTGCCGCCTGCCCTATCGTGATTTCCCCGTTCGGCAGATATGTATTGTCGCCGTAGCCGGTTATCACGCCGCTGTCGACAAGCCAGCTCATACCGGCGTCGTCCTCGGTTAAATCATATTCGCTTTTGCCCTCCGGCATTTTGTCATTTACCATCATGACAATCGCATTTGCAAATTCGCTTCTTGTGACAGCTCCTTCCTTTGTCAGCGTATCCTCGGATATAATTCCGAGCGCTGTTAAAATCTGAGCCTTTTCACTCTTTTCAGTCTCTGCCGGCGTATCGTCAGCCATTACAGCCGCCGGAGTCAGCATGCTGACTGCAAGAATTATTGAATATAACTTTTTAAATAGCTTCATATCAAATCTCCTCTTATCACGCCTCTGCCGACGTGTTTTTTAACTTATACAATATCTGAGCCATCTCCGCTCTCGATGCATAATTCATCGGCTTAAAGCTTCCGTCCTCATATCCGTTTATTATGCCGAGCTTTTTCATAAGTTTGATTGCATCCTTTGCATATTCCGCCGCCGAGTCAATGTCGGTAAAACTTACATCCGAATCACCGGCTGTCTGCTTGAGTGTCCTTGCAAGAATTACGCATATATCCTGTCTGGTTACCGGTGCGCTGCTGCCGAACTCATCCTCGGATATTCCTTTCACGATGTCGTTTTTATAAAGCGTCATTACATATTTGTAATACCAGTTATCGGAATTTACGTCCTTGAATATCTGCTCATCGCCGCTGTATTCCTCATATCCGAAAAGCGCTGTTACCATCTTTGCAAGCTCTGCTCTTGTCACATTGTTCGACGGGTTGTAGAGCTTATCCTCCGGCTTGCTGATTACATTGTCCTTAACCAATGCGTATATAGCATTCTTTGCCCATTCGCAGCTGTCCAAATCTTTGAACTCGTATTCCTCCGGCTGCTCGGGTTTCGCTGTTGCATAAGGCACGCTCACACCGCCGCTTGAATTGCTGCTCTTGCCTCCGCCCGAGGACGAGCCGCCGCCTCCGCTGCCGTTGGATCCGCCGCCTTTGCTCTCAGCTTCCTTTACAAGAGCATCAAGCTTTGATTGCAGCACCGAGTAATCATTCTCATTCTTCAAGCTGTTTGTCAGAGCTGTTGCAACATCGTATTGCTTGCTTGACGAAAGCTTGTCATACTTTGAAAAATCCAATCCCAGCTCAGACGAATACTCTTTCAGCAGACTCAGCTGCTGCGAATATGTATCCTTTGACTGCATTTCATATTTAACCAAAGTCTCGGCAAGCACAAACTTGTATGATGCAATGTCTTTTATTTTTGTCTTGCTGCCCTTGAAAAATTCGTCAAGCTTTGCCTTTGCCGCACCGGCATAAATATTTTTATACGCCGCGCTGTCAGCTGCCGAAAGAAGTTCCGTATAGCTGTCCGTCATATCGGTAAAGCTCTGAGTTCTGTTGTCGAGCGAGCTGAGTACCGCGCCTATAGTGATATTGTTCATCAGCGTTTCCCCATTCGGCATCTGCTTGCCTGCAAGATATTCAAAAATATCGTCCTTTTTGGCACTTCGTGTAACCGGCAGCATAGCCGCGCCGAGATTTTCAAGCACTTCTTCGGTAAGCTCTGCTTTGATTGTTTCCTTGGTTGCGCCGCTGACCTTTTTTGCAATCTCATCGGCATACTTGGGATTCTTCAATATATAATTGACACTGATTTCGCCGCCTTTATCGCTGTAGCCGCTCATTCCGCTTACGATTATATCCAAAAGCATATTCGGCTCGGACATATCAGGGATATCGCAGGTGACACTGTACGCACCTTTCGCGTCGGTCTCTGTATTAAATGCGCCCAAAGCTCCGACCTTTACATTGATATTTTTATTTTCATTGCCCTCGCGCAGTTTTCCGCTTATAACAATCTGTCCGCCGCTTGTTTCGATATTTATAAACTCGTCATTCTCGGCAATATCTATATCGTCAAGAATAATTTCAGCCGCACTGCTTGTTAATGCGCGTGCAATTACCTTAACATCGTTTCCGTCAGCGGTGAACGGCACAGCTATTTTTATGCTTTCACCGTTTTTCAAAACATAGTTTTCTGATTTGTTACCGCATATCAGCGACAGATATGCCTTATCCGAGCTTGTCGATGCAGTTGCGGTAAATGCATATTGTAAATCTTTTTCAAACGATGTTGCGGATATAATACGATAAATACCGCTTTCCGCACCTGCCGCCGTTTTAAAGAGAACTCCCGTTCCGTTCTTTTGAATTTCTTCCGAATTTTCCGGCGCCCAGCCTACATTTGTAACCGCCGTCTCACTGCAGCTAAAGTTGTCGACATATATGCTTCTGCCCTGTTTGATATCATAAAATACAATTCTTATTCTGATATTGTCCATATCGGAATCGGGAATCCATGCGTAAACATTTTTGCCCCAGCCTGCCGATGCAACGTTCATTTCCTCCGATGCGGCAATTGCCTTTGTTCCGTCCATGATTACAAATCTCATTTTTGCAGCCGACGATTTTGAATACACATCTGCCGATATATTGTATTTCACATTTTCTTTTACAGAAACAGTGTTTTTGTGAAATACACCCTGATAAGCAAAGCCCTTGCTTGATATGCTTGAGCTTGTCTTTTCGCCCAGGCTTGCCCCCGGAATAAATTCCAGTGTGCTGCCATCCTTAAAAATCGATTTGCTGACAGCCAGTGACGGCATCGCCGTATCCTCTCTGCTGCTGTAACAAATTCCAAAACCGTTCACTCCGTCCGAAAAACCGCCGTTATCTATAAGATTGACCTTTTCCGCCGAAGCAGTCAATCCGGATAATGCCATTATCACAGACAAAGCCTTTAAAAACTTCCTTTTTTTCACTGCTCTCCACCTCATACATTTTTATATTTTTCGTGACTGCACATATTTTCCTGCCGTCCGCTTTACTAAAATTTTATCATTTTTGTTGATTCCTGTCACTAAAATAATTTACACTTTTTCTTTGTTATTTTGCAATAACACATACAAAAAACACATCTTAAAGTTGTTTCTTTTGCCATAATATCATAAAAATACATTGTTTTTTGCACAAAAAAAGAACCGCTCCGCATCACTTATTGATACGAAACGATACTCTTTTAAATTATAAATATATAATAATAGGAAGTCTTTCTATGTTTTCACGTCAGCTATATATGTAAAGTTTTATTCTTTACATATATCCAAACATGTATACTCCAAACGTTATCATACACAATAAGTGTAAAGTATCAGTCTTTACGCTTATTGTGCATTTGCAATTCCTATTTTCCCTTTCAAAAGCTTATGATTCTCAATTTTTTTGCGGCGGTTTTTGCCTCATTTCTTCTCTTCACACCAAGCTTTTGAAGAATGTGACTCACGTGACTTTTTACCGTTGCAAGTTTAATATCAAGAATTTCTCCGATTTCCGCATTGCTCTTATCCCTGCATAAAAGGCGCAATACCTGCATCTCGGTTTCAGTCAGTTTTTCACATTCGGATATATTGTTTCTGAGAAAATCCGGATAAAGAACCGCCTGCCGTCTGGCTTCTTTTATAAGCTTTTCCGTGAATTCATCTTTGATTCCGCATTCCGTCAAGAGTGGCAGCACTGCAATTCCGTATTGAGTTATTGTTCTTACAAAGCCATATTCCCGCGAGCTTTCAATCGCCAATGAGATATCCTCTTTCCAAGTGTTGTCCCCCATCCGATATTTTGCTGCCGCCCGCAGGGTCATAAGATGTATACCGTCTATGTGACGTTTGCAAACTCTGCAATAGTTTTCCAAAAGCGAAAGAGTCATAATTGCATTTTCGTTTTTGCCTGCCGCCAGCTCGGTCATGGCTTTTGTGAAATATAGATACCTTTTCATTGCTCGAAAGGTCACAGCGGTGCGCGGAGCTTTTTCTTTATACCATTCTTCATAGCCCTCGGCATCTCCGAGACGCAGCGCAATTCTGCACAGCATCGCATCGATATTTGCATTAAATCGTGTATGCCCCATTTCGCAAAAGCGCTTCTTTAATGCGTTAAGCGCATGTATTGCATCCTCGGCATTGCCCGTCACAACCTGCCAGCGCGCGACAAGACCAACTATTGCAAATTCAATATCCGGAGTACCCTTGTTTTGTACATCCGCTATCTTCGAAACCAGGGACAACATTTTGCTGTCGTCACCTTTTTCAAATTTACTTTCGGCTATGGCGCACTCGGGCAGACCCACTCCGTCTCTGCCGAGCAGCACCTCGACAGGCAGTCTTATTGTCGCATACAAAAAATCATCCTTTTTGCTCCAGTCCGAAAAATCTTTTCCGCCGTTCATGATGCTCGGAAGTGCGCTTGTCACCGAAAGCGGCTGCATTTTTATTTCCTTATTCGCAATCAGCTTAAATGCGCGTTTTATGATATCAACCATATCGGTCACACCGCGCTGCGGCAAAGCAACATCCAGCCAAATAAGCCGTTCCTTCGCTTCTCTTGCCGCCGCATCGCCTTTTCTTCTTTCCGCCGCAAAATTTTCCAGCTCACGATACCATCTGTCCGATTCTTCGTAGTCCGCTCTCAGTGCATGCAGCATGCTCATTTCCTGCATCAATGCAGGGCTTTCCGCAATTCTTTTTTCCGGCAGGGCAAAACAGTATTTTTCCATATTCTCATAATGCCCCATTCCCGGATGCAGATATGTACTTTTAATCAATATTTCCGAAACCTTATCCGTCTCGCCGCTCTTGGTATAATACTCGATTGCTTCTCCGAATTGATTTTTTAATTCAAAATAAAGCGCGCCGCGGCTGTATATTGCCTGCTGCTGTTTAACCGAATATTCTTTTTTCTGCTCCCACATAAGAAAATTACGGAACACTTTCCAAAAATGGAAGTTCTCACTGCCATCGTGTATCAGCATGTTTGTATTCTGGCGAATATTTATCAAAATATCCTCCGCTTCGCTGCTTCCGCTCGCCATTTTTGCAAGCTCCGCATTAAATTTTTCAAACGGCGCAAGGTCGAGCAAAAAGCGCCTGTACGGATTTTCAAGCCTTAAAAAAACCGCTTCTTCATAATAGATATACAGCTCATGCAAAACATCGTTTGAGATTTTTTCGTTATATTCTCCTCCGCTCTGACACATTCGGCGGCAGATTATCGAAAGCACCAGGGGATATCCTTGAGAATTTCTCATTATTTTTGAAAGCTCGCTTTCCGAAATATGAAGTTTGTATTTGTCAAACAACATTTTTGCCGAATTTCTGTCAAAAAACAGCTCGTCCGCGCTTATAGTAATCATCAATCCCGAAAGCTTGAACGGGATAAGCCAGCCCGGAACCTGCCCTCGGGATAAAAGAACAAAGCGCTTATCGGCATTTGATTTTATCAAATCACAAAGGCGCTGTTCATCCTCGCGCTCTTTCATGAGCTGAAGATCATCAATCAGCATGATATCCCACTTTAAGCAGTCAATTTTCTCAAAATCAGGCTTTTCCGCCGACACGCTGCAAACTCGTTTATTTTTAAGCAGCTTCTTCGCCGTAGTGGTTTTTCCGAATCCGCATGCTGCGCAAAAGAAAATCACTCTGCCAAATTCAAGAAAATCATTGAATTTTTCCGCAATATCCGGTTTGATTATCGTGTTCACTCATACGTCACCCCTCATATGTTACTTATATTTATAAGTATATCATACTTTTATTGTTTTGTCATCATACCAAAGTATGAAATTCAAAAAAATTACACAAAAAAGCACGTCGGGTATACCGCGGCAATACGCTGTACGCTCGGCGTGCAAGTTATATTTTATTCAAGAGGCAGCGACGGGACGGCATTCAAGCTGAGTGGCGCTCTTTCGCCGGCTATGTAACTGTAATATCCGGCGCAGGCAATCATCGCCGCGTTATCGGTGCAAAGTACCGGTGGCGGATAAAGCACTTTTATCCCGTTTTTCTTTCCCACCTCGGTCATTTTTTGTCTCAATGCTGAGTTTGAAGCAACTCCGCCTGCCAATGTTACAATTTTGTGACCACACTTTAATGCAGCCTCCATTGTATGTTCACACAAAACATCTACCACTGCCGCCTGAAAGCTTGCCGCAATATCTGCCTTGTTTATCGCCTCGCCCTTTTGTTCAGCCTTATGAAGATAGTTTATTACCGATGTCTTAACACCGCTGAAGCTGAAATCAAGTGATGATTTATCCATTCTCACGCGCGGGAAATGAACCGCTTCGGGATTGCCCTCTTTTGCAAGCTTGTCGATAAGCGGTCCGCCGGGATATCCCAAGCCAATAACTCTCGCTATCTTGTCGAACGCTTCGCCTGCCGCATCGTCTCTCGTTCTGCCCATTATTTTAAATGAAGTATAATTGCACACTTCCACTATATGGCTGTGACCGCCCGATGCCACAAGACACACAAACGGCGGCTCAAGCTCGGGATGGGATATAAAATTCGCCATTATATGTCCTTTTATATGATGCACTCCGACAAGCGGCTTTTTCGCCGCATATGCATATGCTTTTGCGGTCGATACACCAACCAAAAGCGCACCGACCAACCCCGGACCGTAGGTAACGGCAATCGCGTCTATATCATCTATCGACACATTCGCCTGCTCCAGCGCCTCATCGATAACCGCGTTTATGCTTTCAATATGCTTTCTCGATGCAATTTCCGGCACAACGCCGCCATACTTCTTATGCAGCTCAATCTGCGTATTTATTACATTCGACAAAACCTCGCGCCCGTCTTCCACAACCGCGGCAGCGGTCTCGTCGCATGAGCTTTCTATTCCAAGTATCAGCTTACTCATATACTCCTCCAAAATACAATGTCATAATCAGGGCATCCTCATCGGGATTGGAATAATACCTTTTTCTTTCTCCGATTTTTTCAAATCCATAGCGTTCATAAAGCGATATTGCAGCATAATTTGTTTTTCTGACCTCAAGCGTCAAAAGTTCCAGTTTAAGTTCCTTAGCTTTTTTTATCAGAGTCTCAAGCAGCTTTCCGCCGATTCCGCGTCTGCGATAAGCCTTCGCCACCGCTATATTTGTTATGTCTCCCTCGTCTGCCACGTGCCAAAATCCGGCATATCCGATTACCTGCCCGTTTTCCTTTGCAACATAATATATTGCAAGCTCGTTCCTGCTTTCATCATGAAACGATTTTTCCGACCATGGAACGCTGAAACATTCCCTGTCAAGCTCTGCAAGAAATTTCGCATCGGTTTCCTGCATCGGTAAAATTTCCATATTATCACCCTACATGGACTGCTCAATCCTGTCGGCAACGAGCAAAACCGCTTCCTCTATCTGCTTTGCGCACTGCCTGTAGTCCTCAATGCTGCCTCCGTACGGATCTTCAATATCATAATCAAGACCGGCATATTCACATAACGTAAAGGTTTTGTCTGCCGCAACCTCATTGAATACCAGCTTATGTGCAGGTGTCATCGTTAAAATAAGGTCACTTTTTTCTATAAGCTCCTCATTTATCGGCTGAGCGTGATGTCCGGTCAAGTCAACTCCGTATTCGCGCATTACAATTATCGCCTCGCTGCTTGCATTTTCGCCCTCGTTTGCAAAAAGCCCGGCAGATTCTATACGCACATCCAAATTTCTTTCCATTGCAACCTTGTTCATCAATCCTGCCGCCATAGGGCTGCGGCATGTATTTCCGGTGCATACAAATAAAATATTCATTTTGCTTTCACCTCAAACTCTTATTATCCTGTTCGCCGCCGACTTATAAAGACGGTTTTTCACCGCCAGTGCATAGCCGTCGTCATAGCAAAACTGTGCAAAAACTATATCCACATTCTTTTCATCAAATTCACGCAAATAATCAAAAAGATGATTTGCATAAGCCTTGTTATCCGCTCCGGCGCAAAGCACAACATCGGCGTCATACTTTGTATCGTCCAATGCAATTACGCCTGTGCGCTTATCTCTATTTTCCACCAAAAGCTCGGCTATCTTTTTCGATGTGCCCGGCTTATCACCCTCCACAACGAAAACCTCGGCATCGGGCGCATAATGCTTATACTTCATTCCGGGGCATTTGGGCGATTCCTTTGGTTCTACCGCCTTTAAAATATGCTTGTCTATTTCAACATTCGGGAAAAACTTCTTTAAATCGTCATATGTCACGCCGCCCGGACGGAGTATTACAGGATGATCCCCTGTCATGTCGACAACCGTTGATTCCACTCCCACACTGCACGAACCGCCATCTATAATCGCTTCGATTTTCCCGTCCATATCATGAATAACATGCTCGGCTTTTGTGGGACTCGGCTTTCCTGAGCTGTTTGCACTCGGCGCAGCTATCGGAACAGCCGCCGCCTTTATCAGCGCTCTTGCCACAGGGTGAGACGGGATTCTGACCGCCACCGTATCAAGCCCGGCACTGACAGCATCGGGAACAAACGGAGATTTTTTCAGAATAACTGTAATCGGTCCGGGCGAAAATGCATCAAAAAGAATTTTTGCATTTTCCGGAATCTCTCTTGCCACATCGCTCACTTCATCAAAAGATGTCACATGGACTATAAGCGGATTGTCGGCAGGTCTGCCCTTTGCTCTGAAAATATTTCTGACCGGCTCTGACGAAAAGGCATTTGCGCCGAGTCCGTAAACCGTTTCGGTCGGGAATGCGACCAGACCTCCGTCAGATATGATTTTTCCCATTTCCGACATAATTTTTTCATCGATTTTGTCGGGATTTATTTTTACTTTTTTGGTTTCCATTTTTAACTGTCCTCTTTATTTATAGCTTTTAAGAAGATTATATTTCAAATCCCACATTTTTTGAGACATATCAACATAGTATTTATGCGGATTCTCAAAACGCTTAACTTCTTCCCAAAGACCGTCTACCTGCATTTTGCAATATTCTTTCAAAACCTCGAGTGACGGATTGTCGTATATACATTCTCCGTTTTCGAAAATCTTCTTCAAAAGCGGACGTGCATAGTAATCGGTAACGACCTTTCTTTTCCATGTATGCTCCGGGTCGAACAGCTCGTACGGCTTTGTATCGTCAACCACTTCATCATGAAGAGTGATTATATCGGCAATTGCAGCCGAATTTTCTCTTGAATAGAGTCTGTAAACCTGCTTAAAGCCGGGGTTTGTAATCTTATCCACATTTTCGCTTATCTTTATCTTCGGAATCAGCTCACCGGCATCATTTTCCACCGCAGCAAGCTTATACACTCCGCCGAAAACAGGCTCGGATTTTGAAGTGATAAGTCTTTCTCCCACGCCAAACGAATCGATTCTCGCACCCTGGATAAGGGTGTCTCTAATGATATATTCATCCAAAGAATTTGACGCTACGATTCCGCAGTCGTGATAGCCTGCATCATCGAGTATTTTTCTGCATTTTTTTGAAAGATATGTTATATCTCCCGAATCGATTCTGACACCCTTTGGTCTGAAGCCTGCCGGAACAACAACTTCATCAAACACCTTTATCGCATTAGGCAGTCCGGATTTCAGCACATTATAAGTGTCTATCAAAAGTGTGCAGTTATCGGGATAGGTTTTTGCATACGAGCGAAATGCATCATACTCCGAATCAAACATCTGCACCCAGCTGTGAGCCATTGTACCGAGTGCGGGAACCTTGAAGTCCCTGTCAACACATGTACACGCCGTTCCGACGCAGCCGCCGATGAATGCCGCACGCGCACCAAGTATGGCAGCGTGGCTGCCCTGAGCACGTCTCGAACCAAACTCCATAACCGGTCTGCCCTCGGCGGCTCTGACTATCCTATTCGCCTTTGTCGCGATAAGGCTTTGATGATTTATCAAAAGCAAGAGCGTTGTCTCAACCAATTGCGCCTGAACGACCGGTCCGCGAACAGTTACAATCGGCTCGCCGGGGAATATCGGGGTTCCTTCCGGAATTGCCCACACATCGCATGTGAATTTGAAATTTTTAAGATACTCCAAAAATTTCTCATCAAAAATTTTCTTTCCTCTTAAAAATTCAATATCCTCATCGGTAAATCTAAGCTCTTTCAGATACTCAATCAGCTGCTCCACGCCTGCCATTATTGCAAATCCGCCGTTGTCCGGAATTTTTCTGAAAAACATATCAAAATATGCAATTCTGTCGCCCAAGCCATCCACAAAAAAGCCGTTTGCCATAGTGAACTCATAAAAATCGGTAAGCATTGATAAATTCATCTTATCTTTCATTTTAATTTCCTTTCTGTTCTCACATTTCGTCTCTATAAAAACCCAGTCCTTGGAGTTTTTTTAATATCATACCCCCTGCCGGTAGCTGCTCGATTTCGTCTGCCGAAAGTATATTAAGCTTCAGCACCGTCAAAAGATAGACAACCGCCGCTGCCGCTATCGCCGCGAACAGCGAAATAATATTTATATGACACGCATACATTGCAAGCTTATACACTCCTACAGCGCATGCACCCATTACTATCGCAGCCGTAAGCGGTTTTGCAATGTATTTGCCAAAACCCAGCTTTACCGATGTCTGTTTGCAAAGCACCGTAAATCCGTACGAAAAGGATATCACCTGGCACACAATCGAGGATATCGGCGCGCCGTAAATATTAATTGACGGCTGGCGTATCAGCACGACATTCAGAATAAATTTCGCTATGCACCCCATCAAAAGTCCTGTTGCCGGCACAAATATTTTGCCGATTCCCTGCAGCGAGCCGGATATAGTCTGATTGAGCGCTATAAATATGAGCGCTATAGAACTTATCTGCAGCAAATCCGAGCCGAGCATTGCATTTGGATAGAGCAGCTTATATATAGGCTGTGCCATTACAATATATCCCACCGCGCATGGGAAGATAATAAGTATTGAAATAAGGAACGAATACGATATTTTCTCGCTCGCCTCTTTTTTGTTGCCGACAGCCAGTGCCCCCGCTATCGCCGGGACAAGCACCGTTGCAAATGCTATGTTCATCGCAATCGGCAGATTCAGAAGTGTATCGCTTTTTGAAAGTATTCCCGAAAGCCGAACCGCTTCTTCATTTAGCTGTTTCAATGTCGGATTTATAATTTCCGCCACATTTCCATGAGCAGGTATCGCCGCTGCAAATGCAATCTCAATACCTCTTGTAATTGTCGCGGTATCCACAATTCTGTTTATTGCCGAGATAATTCCGCCGAGTGAAATCGGAATTGAAATCACCAAAATACTTTTGCACATTTTTCCGAACGGCAGATTGACCGTCTCGCCGGTACTGTTCTGCACATGCTGCCATATTCCGCGCTTATTCTTGTTATAGAAGTATATCAAATATATAAAGCTCAAAACCGTCGCAATTGTAGACGCAAAATTCGCACCTGCCGCAAGGCTGTATGCCTTAACCTCGGCATTAGCATATATTGAAAATCCTGCCATAACCCACACGATTCCGACAGTGAACACGCATTTGAAAACCTGCTCCAGCACCTGCGACATGCTTGTCGCTTTCATGTTGCTCATCCCGGTGAAATATCCGCGGATAACCGCCGACATGCAGACAAATATCACCGACGGAGCGAGCGCTTTTAAGACATATTTTGCGCCGTCTGCCTCAGCCTGACCGAGAATTGTTCCCACAATAAAATCGGCGCCGAAGAAAAGAATCGCTGCGCATACCAAGCCTATCGCAAAAAACAAAACCATCGCGGTTTTGAATATCTTGTGCGCACCTTTCCAATCCCCAAGTGCGGCGCGCTCGGAGGTCATTTTTGAGATAGCGTTCGGAATACCAACCGAGGATATCGCCAAAAGCAGCGTATAGACCTGAAATCCGGTGTTGTAATAGCCGTTTCCGGCATCGCCAAAACCGCTTATGTTGGTTATGACCATTCTGTACACAAGTCCGAGTACTTTGACCGCAACCTGTGAAAACAAAATAATCAAGACATTATTCATAAAAGTATTTTTCTTGCTCATCTTAAGTAATCAACTTTTCCTTTCCTATCCGAATACACAACTATATTATAATCCTATTTTTTCTTATAATCAAGTCAAATTCGGATTTTTTTCTATAAGCTCTATCTTTTTCCTCCGCGGCAATTTTTTTATCTCCATTTCGCGTCTGAGCGCCTGAGATTTGTCCTCCAGCTCCTCAAAATATACAAGTTCTGCCGGTAATCTGCTTTTTGTGTACTTTGCGCCCTTTCCGCTGTTATGCACCTTCAGCCTTTTTTCGACATCGTCGGTATAACCGCAGTATAAGGATTGGTCGGAGCATTTCAGCAGATATACAAAATATTTCTTTTCCATAAAAATCTCCATTCCGCCGCCTGTCTGTGATATCATATGCCAAAGCCGCATTTATGCCGAAGCTTATTGTATCTCATCCAAAAAGTTATCGCCTGCAAAATATCGGAATATCCAAATTCAAATCAGCCCTGACGGAGTCTTATCAGACCGAATACCGAGTAGTTGACTATATCGAAAAGCTGTGCGTCAATGTTTTCGGAAACCAGCAATACACCGGAATTTTTGATAATCTTTTTGATTCTTGACAGCTTTATTATAATCTGGTCGGTTATGGAAGTCTGCTGCATTCCGCGCCACGCGTCTCCGTAATCGTGATTTTTTCTCAGCATAAGCTCCTTAATCTGAGCCGCTATTTTCTTATAAAGCTCGACAATTTCATCTATGCTGACCCTGTCCGCACAGGCAGGGTCGCATAAAAGCTCATCATATTTCGGAAATTTTTCCGAATACAAAATCCGCATAAGCATAATAACAGAATAATTAATAATTCCTATATATTCACCGTCGCGTCCTTCATTCACTTGGGCATCATCATTATTTTGCTCAAGCACCGCAATACGCTTTGCTTTTATCCAAAGCTGGTCAACCAAGGACGCATCTCTGAAAAAAAGCCATGTCGGTCCGTAGTCCTTAAGCTTATTTTTAAAAAGCTCAAGACATTCGTCCGTTATTTCATCAAATTCCTTTTCCAAATCAGCCATCTTTTCTTCTCCTTACCGGCTCTCCGGCTGCTGCAACCGCTTTTGCCACAGCCATTCCTACCCTTTTATCAAAAGCTCTCGGAAGTATATAATCCCTTGATAATTCATCCTCCGAGACCAAATCCGCAATCGCATGCGTTGCGGCTATTTCCATTTCCTTTGTAATATCGCTTGCGCCTATATCCAAAGCGCCGCGAAATATTCCAGGGAAAGCAAGCACATTATTTATCTGGTTCGGGAAATCCGACCTGCCCGTTCCAACCAATGCCGCACCGGCTTTATATGCCTCCTCCGGCATAATCTCCGGTACAGGGTTTGCCATAGGAAAGACAATTGCTCCGTCATTCATTGACCGAACCATTTCCGCTGTTACAGTGTTGGGTGCGGACACTCCCATAAACACATCCGCATTTTTCATCGCGTCCGCCAAAGTTCCCGATTTTCCCGTTAAATTTGTAAGTTCGCAAAGCTCTTTTTTGTCCTCGTTCAGATTATGCATGCCCTTATGCAAAATTCCGTCTCTTGCACACATGATTATGTCCTTTGCTCCGAGAGACAACAAATGCCTTGCAATAGCAGAGCCTGCCGACCCTGCGCCGTTTATAACTATTTTAACATTTTCTATTTTCTTTCCGACCGGTTTAAGCGCGTTCAATAGTGCCGCTGCGGCAACTATCGCCGTACCGTGCTGGTCGTCATGGAACACAGGGATATCGCACATCTTTCTTAATCTTTTTTCGATTTCAAAGCATCTCGGCGCGGCGATATCCTCAAGATTTATTCCGCCAAAACTCTTTGAAATATTATAAACTGTCTCTATTATCTCCTCGGTGTCCTGCGTACCGAGACATATTGGGAATGCATCCACATCCGCAAATTCCTTGAAAAGAACACATTTTCCCTCCATGACAGGCATGCTCGCCTCAGCGCCTATATTCCCCAGTCCCAAAACCGCCGAGCCGTCTGTGACAACCGCCACCAAATTATGCCGCCTCGTAAGCTCATAGGACTGTTCGTGATCATTCTTTATCGCCATGCACGCCCCGGCAACTCCGGGAGTATACGCAACCGAGAGCTGTTCGGCATTTTTCACCTCTGCTCTCGGCACTACCTCTATTTTTCCTTTCCATTCGCGATGCTTTCGCACCGCAAGCTCCTCTATATTCATATTTCGGACATCCTTTCATGATAATATAAATTTATTATGAAAGAAATTTCTCCGGAATATGCATTACAAATCAAGCTCGGAAAAAACCTTGCCTATCGGCTCGGTTATAAGCAAATCCGCTTCTTTATCCATCGGGGTCGGAGTTTTGTTTATAAGCACAAGCTTGCTGCCCATATAATAATTCACAAGACTCGCCGCCGGATAAACCGAGAGCGACGTTCCGCCGATTATAAGCACATCGGCCGCCTGAACATACGCAAGCGCCATATCGGTTATATAGCTGTCGAGAGGTTCTTCGTACAAAACCACATCCGGCTTTATTATTCCGCCGCACTCGCAATGCGGAACAATCTCCGAACCCATAATCGCGTCCACTCCGTACTCTTTTCCGCACTTCATGCAATAATTACGATACACGCACCCATGCAACTCCAGTACAACATTGCTGCCTGCCGCACGATGAAGTCCGTCTATATTCTGAGTTATTATCGCTTTGAGTTTTTTCATTTTCTCGAGTTTTGCAAGCGCAATATGCGCCGCATTCGGCTTTGCGTCAAGGCAAAGCATCTTATCGCGGTAAAAGCGATAAAATTCCGACGGCTTTTTCATAAAAAACGAATGTGACAAAATCACCTCGGGCGGATAGTCGTACTTTTGATTATAAAGTCCGTCGCGGCTTCTGAAATCCGGAATACCGCTCTCGGTTGAAACACCCGCACCGCCGAAAAATACTATGTGGTCGCTTGAATCTATAAGCTCCTTCAGCTGTGATATCTTCTCCATACTGTCTCCTCCGATAAAGGAAAATTTTATTTATTCTCATTAATATACGAAATAACCGCATTTACAGCTTCATCCGCCGGCATATCGGTCGAATTTTCATCGGTACGCTTTTTAAACTCGACTATTCCCTCGCCGATACGCTTTCCGACAACAATTCTTACCGGTATTCCGATTAAGTCTGAATCTTTAAATTTCACGCCGCATCTTTCGCTTCTGTCGTCCAAAAGTACCTCTATTCCGGCATTTTGCAGCTTTTTATATATTTCCACGGCCGCCTTTACCTGCTCTTCCTGCTTTGTATTTACAGGAATTACAATTGCCTGATACGGAGCGATTGCCACCGGCAGAACCATGCCGTTGTCATCGCAGCCTTGTTCAACCGCCGCGGCGATACATCTTGTAACACCGATTCCGTAGCAGCCCATCACAACGACCTTCGGCTCGCCTGACTCATCGGTATATGTAAGTCCGAGAGCATCGGAATACTTTGTTCCGAGCTTAAAGATATGACCCACTTC
The DNA here is from genome assembly GCA_934486735.1 of uncultured Clostridia bacterium. GTDB lineage: Bacteria > Bacillota > Clostridia > UBA1381 > UBA1381 > CAKSQL01. The sequence goes on from CAKSQL010000008.1 coordinate 63,543, forward strand.
GATTCCCTGTGCGGTCTTAATCGGCTTTCCGCACTTCGGGCACTTGTCGCCGTCGGTGATAACTCTTATATCAACTGCCTTGAACGGTGTGAAGTCACGTCCCACATTTACATTTTTGTAGTGATAGCCTGTATCGTTTGCTCCGATTATGAAGTTCTTCATTCTCATAACTTCAAGGTCGGCGTAAACTTCTATATCAAGTCCGATAGGTCCCGCAAAGCCTACCTCCGCTTTTGTAAGCTCTCTCACCATAAACGGCTCGGCAAGCTCCAAATCGTCAACACAGCCGACAATGTTTTTAAGCTTGACCTCGTTTATTTCGCGGTCGCCTCTTACCATTGCCGCAATGTACTTGTCATCTGCTTTATATATTATCGTCTTTGCAAACGCATACGGCTCTGTTCCGAAAAATCCTACCAATTCGTCAATTGTATGCACGTTCGGAGTCTCTACCTTTTCAAGCGCAAGCTCTCCTGCCGGGAAGTCCTTATCCTCGGGGATACACTCCGCTTTTTCGTAGTTTGCCGCATATCCGCAAGCGTCGCAATATGCAATGCCGTCCTCGCCGACCGGGGATTTTACCATAAATTCCTGTGAACCGCTTCCGCCCATTGCTCCCGAATCCGCGTCAACGATTGTAAAGTCCAATCCGAGACGTGTAAAAATTCTGCAATATGCGTCATACATTTTCTTATATGATTCGTCGAGTCCCTCTTTATTTAAATCAAAGCTGTACGCATCCTTCATTATAAACTCGCGGCTGCGCATTATTCCGAAACGCGGACGAGCCTCATCACGATATTTCGTCTGAATCTGATAGAGTGTCATCGGATATTCCTTGTACGAGCGAACATCGTTGATAACAGTCTGAGTGAACAACTCCTCATGCGTAGGGCCAAGGCAGAAATCGCGATCGTTTCTGTCTTTCAGCTTAAACATATTATCGCCGAAAACCTCCCAGCGGCCCGATGCCTGATATGCCTCGGCAGGCAGCAGCGCCGGCATCAAAAGCTCCTGTGCTCCGGCTCTGTCCATTTCCTCTCGGATAATTTTTTCCACCTTTTGAAGAGTGCGTATTCCGAGTGGCAGATATGAATATATTCCCGTTGCAAGCTTTCTGATATAGCCTGCGCGCAGCATAAGCTTATGGCTTGCAATCTCCGCATCGGAGGGTACCTCTCTCAAAGTAGGCAGCAGCATTTGTGATACTTTCATTTTTTTATTCCTCTCTTTTTTAAATTACAATTATCAAACTATTTCAGCGCCGGATTGAATATCCTTAACCGTTGTAAGAGCTGTGAGTTGTCCGTCATGTTCTGCCGACAAAATCATGCCGCAGGACTCCAGTCCCATCATCTTTCTCGGCTTGAAGTTTGCTATGAACACAACATTCTTTCCGATAAGCTCCTCCGGAGTGTGATACTTTGAAATTCCGGACAGAATCTGTCTTGTTTCGCTTCCTACTTCCAGTGTAAAGCGCAGCAGTTTTTCGGATTTTTTAACCTTTTCACACTCAATGACCTTTCCAACTCTGATATCGAGTTTTTCAAAGTCCTCAAAATCAACATAATCCTTGAAAGGTGCGATTTCAATTTTCGGTTCTTCATTTTCCGCTGCAAGCTCCTCAAGCTTCTTTTCCGGATCGATTCTTGCGAACATCGGAACAGCTTTTCCGACCTTTGTTCCCGATTTTAAGCCGCCGAACTTCGAAACGCTTTCAAAGCTTATGTCCGGATTTCCGAGCTGTTCCTTAATCAATTCGGCAGTGTGCGGCATAAACGACGACAACAGCGATGCGATAATTCTGATTGTCTCGGCAAGATTATAAAGCACAGTTTCAAGTCTCGGCTTAGTATCATCATTCTTTGCCAGAATCCACGGCATTGTTTCATCTATATACTTGTTTGCTCTGTCAACAACTCTCCATATCTCGCCCAAGCTGTCGGCAACATGCAGAGTTTTCATCTTTTCCTGCACCTTTTCAACCGCTGAAAGCGCTGTATTTTTCAAATCCTCGTCAAAATCTCCCGAGTTATCCGCACTGCCGATAACTCCGTCAAAATATTTATTAATCATCGCAACGGTACGATTAACCAAATTTCCGAGAGTATTCGCAAGGTCGGAATTGAATCGGCTTATAAATGTATCATATGTGATTGTGCCGTCCTGCGCAAAAGGCATTTCGGAAAGTGAATAATATCTCACCGCGTCCACGCCAAAATGACGAACCAAATCCTCGGCATATATCACATTGCCGCGCGATTTTGACATTTTTTCCTCGCCAAAGAGCATCCATGGATGTCCGAACACCTGCTTCGGGAGCGGTTCACCCAGAGCCATAAGCATAATCGGCCAGTAAATTGTGTGGAAGCGCAATATATCCTTTCCTATAACATGCACGTCCGCCGGCCAGTATTTGTTATAAAGCTCGCCTTTTTTATCCGGCGAATATCCCAATGCTGTTATATAGTTTGAAAGTGCGTCAATCCACACATATATAACATGCTTGTCATCAAAATCGACAGGTATTCCCCAGTTAAAGCTTGTTCTCGATACGCACAAATCCTGGAGACCGGGCTTGAGAAAATTATTTACCATTTCCTTTTTACGTGATTCCGGCTGAATGAAATCAGGATTTTTTTCAATATACTCCATGAGCCTGTCTTGATATTTGCTCATCTTGAAGAAATACGCTTCCTCCTTTGTCTTTTTCACTTCTCTGCCGCAATCGGGACACTTGCCGTCCTTGAGCTGAGTCTCTGTCCAAAAAGATTCGCACGGTGTGCAATACCAACCCTCGTACTCACTCTTATAAATGTCACCCTGTTCATAAAGCTTTTTAAATATCTTCTGCACCGCCTCAACGTGATAATCATCGGTGGTACGGATGAATTTGTCATAGCTTATTTCAAGCATATCGGCAATATCCTTTATCTGCCCGGCAATTTTATCAACATATTCCTTAGGCTTGATACCCTCTTTTTCAGCAATCTCCTGAATTTTCTGACCATGCTCGTCCGTTCCTGTCAAAAAGAACACATCGTCGCCTATATAGCGATGATATCTTGCTATCGCATCTGTCAGAATTATTTCGTAGGTATTGCCTATATGCGGCTTGCGCGAAGTATAGGCAATCGCCGTTGTAATATAAAATTTCTCCATTTACTCAAACCCTCTCATTATTTAAAGATTTCTTTTATTTTGTAAAGCTCCTGTATGGCTGCATTTTTGATTTTCCCGAAAAATCTTATTATCGGATCAAACACGCCTGCCTTGTAAAAGCTTATTACAAGCATAAGTGTTATCGGTCCCAAAATCATTCCGCCGATTGAAAATGTCTTATAGCCGACATACATCGACATCAATGTCATAATCGGGTGAAGTCCTATGCTGCTGCTCACAACCTTAGGCTCTATTGTCTGACGCGTAAGGACTATTGCCAAGTAAATTATCAAAAGTCCCACACCTGTTTTAATCGAACCGTTCAAAAAGCTGACTGCCGCCCATGGCCACAGTATAGCACCGCTGCCGAAAAACGGGAGAGCGTCGAACACCGCGATTCCGAGAGCAATCAAAAGCGCATAGTTCACATTCAGAATCGAAAGTCCCACAAATACGACCACGAACGCAATGCTCATTATAATTGCCTGCGCCTTTACATAGCCTCCCATGTATTTTTTCAGTTCCGTTCTTATATTGGCAAGCTTTGAAAGTGTTTTTTCCGAAACTATTTTATGCAAAAATACGCTCACGCCTTTTGCATCGGTAATCATGAAGTAAAGCGACAGGAAAAATACTATCAGCGCGATAAATATTCCAGGCAGCGCTTTTGCAAAATTTCCCGCTCTTTCCACAACCGGAGTCTGGTTAAAAAACGCGGTAACACTGCTGAGCGCCTGCTGTCCTAAATTGTCCAGTACCTCCTGGACGTTGTCCGGCATCTTTATATATATGTCGGAAAAACGCGTTGATATATCCTCCCAAAGCGCTACCGCATCCGCATAAATCTGCGGATAGTGAGTGTACAGACTTCTTATTTCGGAAATTATCTTCCACACGATTCCGGTTATGATTCCGCCGAAAATTCCGACAGTCAAAATGATAACCAATATCGCGGATATGCCCCTCGGCAGCTTAAATCTTTTTTGCAGCTTATCTGCAAGCGGATTTATCGCAAGCGAAAACACATATCCGAGTATGAACGGCATAAACACCCTGACCGCCCAGCCTGCAAGCGAAAGCACATAGGGCAGCAGAAAATATATTCCGGTTAAAATCAGCAGAGCTGCAATCACAAGCGCAGCAATTCGCCAGCCGCTGCTTTTAAATTTCATAGCTATCACGCCCTTTCCTGTTTTTTGGTTTAGTCTTTCAGGAAATGCTCCATAAGCTCATGTCCCTTATCTATATAAATGCCCGTCTGTTTTGCGTTTTTCTCGGTGTAGTCCCACTTTCCGTCCGCACTTTTGCGCGAATCGTAAATGATATACGGAACGGGGTCGGAAACGTGAGTTTTAAGCTTTATCGGGGTCGGGTGGTCGGGCAGTACAAGCATTTTGTAGTCGATGCCGCGCTCCTCCAGATTCTTTCTCAGATATCCGATAATTTTTTCATCAATTTTTTCGACTGCAAGCTTTTTATGCTCTGCATCTCCCTGGTGTCCGCACTCGTCCGGACCTTCAAGATGAACATAAACAAAATCGCTTCCCGACAAAAGCGCATCCAATGCCGCTTTTGCCTTTCCGTCGAAATTCGTGTTGTAATTACCGTTCGCGCCCTCAACATCTATCGAGTTCATCCCTGCGCAGATTGCAATTCCCTTTATCAGGTCAACCGCCGAAATAACGCTGCCGTCAAGTCCGTATTTATCCTTAAAATTTTCAAGCTGAGGCTTTGTTCCCTCGCCCCATATCCAAATCGAATTTGCCGGATTTTTGCCCTCGGCAACTCTTTTTTTGTTTACCGGGTGATTTTTAAGTATCTCCTCGCTCTTTTTCATCATTTCAAGAAGCTTGTCCGCGCCCTCTCCCTCGGGAAGATGACCGTCAATCTTTTTATCGGATATGTCATGCGGAGGTGTGAGCGAAACCTTTGTCGAGCCGCCCTCCCAAACCAAAAGATGGCGGTAGCTCACTCCGCTGTAGAAATGAATCATATCGGTGTGCAGCGCGTCCTCAACCGCCGCGATAAGCTCTGCCGCTTCCTCGGTTGATATTTCGCCTGCCGAGTAATCAAGCATTGTTTTGTCCTCGTAATTTTCCTCGTCCGACAGCGTAACAAGGTTTGTTCTGAATGTCACATCATTGTCTTTGAGTTTAACGCCTATGCTTGCAGCTTCAAGCGGCGAACGCCCGCTGTAGCACTTTCTTGTATCATATCCCATAACCGACAGATTTGCGACATCACTGCCCGGTTTCATTCCGTCCAGAACGGTTTTTACCAGTCCCATTTCGCCATGCTTTGCCATATAGTCCATGTTCGGCTTTTCCGCCATTTCGAGGATTGTCTTTCCGCCAAATTCGTCAACGGCATAGTCTGCCATTCCGTCGCCAAGTACAACCACATATTTCATTATAATCAAGTCCTTTCAAATTTTACTGATTTTTGAGCCTGAACAAAACCGCCAAGCATCCCGGTCCGGTATGCGTTCCGATTATCGGACCAAATTCCGAAAACATGGTAAGAGTTATATCTCCGAACTCATCTTTGAGAGCCTCAACCATTTCATCTCCTTTTTGCTTATCCGAGTGAATGACCATAAACTCCTTTTTCTCCGAATCATATTCCGGATTTTCCTTTATCAGTTCTATCAGCTTCTTTGCCAGTTTCTTTTTTCCGCGCAGCTTTTCGACAGGTTCTATCAAGCCGTCTCTTATCGTAAGCACCGGCTTTATATCAAGCAATGAACCGACTATCGCAGCAGTTTTTGTTATTCTTCCGCCTTTTTCAAGATATTTAAGGCTGTCCACCAAAAGATAAACTTCCCAGCTCTTTATATATTCCGCACAGCTTTTTAGTATTTCATCGGCATCCGCACCGGCTTTTACAAGCTCTGCCGCATGCACCGCCGTCGATGCTATATAGACCGAATAACTCAAAGTATCGATAATTCTGATATCTGCATTTGGGTTATCGCCCTCTTTTATTTCTTTCACAACCATACGAGCAGTATTGCTTTGTCCGCTGCCTTTTGACGAAATCACAAAATATATAACCGTTTTATGATTTTTGCTTTCGGCAAGCAGATAATCATACATATCTTGGTACGGTGTCTGCGCCGTTGTCGGCAGCTTGTCGCTTTCAGCGAGCATGCGATAAAAATCATCGTTATCTATATCAACACCGGCAACATACGATTTTTCATCGAATACCGTCAAAAAATTGATAAGTCCGATATCATATTTTTCCAAGAACTCTTTCGGCATATCCGCCGAAGTATCAACAACTATTTTTATATCTTTCATAATCTTTATCCTTTCTTTACCAATTATACTTTGTAAGCTTTCCTTCTGACAAAAGCTTATAAAAACCATTCTGTCTCAGCGCTTCGTATATAACGATTGCCACCGAATTTGATAAATTCAAACTTCGTGCTTCGTTTATCATAGGGATTCTTATGCAGCTTTCCTTATTTTCATGCAACAGTTCTTCCGGAAGTCCTTTTGTTTCCTTTCCGAATAAAATGTAATCACCATCCGAAAAATCAACATCCGAATACATATTTACCGCTTTGGTTGTCGAATAAAAAAATCTGCCGTCTTTGTTTTGTTCAAAAAAATCGTTCAGGTTTTCATAATATTTTATTCCTAAAAGATGCCAGTAATCAAGTCCTGCACGTTTCAGTTTTTTGTCATCTATTTCAAATCCCATCGGCTTTACTATGTGAAGCTTTGAGCCTGTCGCCGCACAGGTTCGGGCTATATTCCCGGTATTTTGCGGAATTTCCGGCTCTACCAATACTATATTAAACATAAATAACTCTCATTCTTTCCTTATTTTGATAATCTCAGCATAATTCTGTTCATAATACTGCGTTTTATCGAAACCGCATGTTTGGGGCAAAGCTCCTGACAGCAAAAACATTTTATGCATGCCTTTTTGTCAATTTCAGGTTTTCCTTCTTTCATTGAAATTGCTTTTGGCGGACAGCATCTAAAACATTCTCCGCATCCGATACATTTATCATACATAATCTCGGGTTTTGCACTAATCATAGACGTGATTGCCGCACGCAGCGCCGCAGGTATCGGCAGCAGCTTTAAAAGGTCGAAATGCGTATCCGGTTTCTTGAAATCCTTCATAACATGCTTTTCTATATCTTCGCCCAAAATATTTACATCTTTTATGTTGCTCGGAGATAATCCCCGTTCACACGCCTGTTTAACGGTTTCTGCCTCATCCGGACGATAGCCGATAAGATGCGTGCATACCAAATCCAAAGCATACGGATCGGCACTTGCCATGACAAGCCCGATTTTTCGATTTCGCCCCGCTGTCGGTCCGTTTCCCTCCATACCCCAGACTGCGTCCATTACAGTAAGCGTCGGTTTTACACATTCGCACAAATCCAAAAGCATCGAACAGAACGCTTTTTTTTCGTTAAGCCGAAAATGCAGCTCTGCCTTATATGTCCCCGGAATTACACCGTAAAGATTTTTAACGGCTCCGGTGTAATCGGTCATTGCGTGAGTTTTCAGCTTAGGCAGGGATATTATCACATCCGCATCACAAACCGGTTTTATTATAGGAAAGCTTTTCAGTGTTTTCCCCTTCGGGTAATGAATTTCACAAAAGGAAGTATCATAATTTAAAACTGCGCCGGTTCCCTCTGCTGCTTCATTTGCTCCGCAGACAGAATACAAGGATTTTAATAGTCCTGCATTATATGCCCCGCCCGGGCTTTCCGCAACCGTTACAATTCCGCCGGCACTTTCTGCCGCTTTGATAACGGCTCTGAGTATTGCAGGATGAGTTGTTACCGCATCCGACGGATTTTTTTTGGAAATAAAATTCGGTTTAATTAAAACCTTATCTCCTTTTTTAACAAAACTGCTTATGCCGCCTATAGTATCAAGTGCGGTAAAAACGGCTTGTTCCGCCGAGTCATATCCGGAACATTTTACAACCGATACACTTTTTTTCACTTTCCGTTCTCCTTTTTCAGCCTTAAAACATCTATCTTATCTATTATATCGTATTTTTCCGAAAAGTACAAGAGTAAACAGAAAAATTTTCATATTTTATTTAAAATTATCCACAATAATCGGTATGTTTTAAAACTTTTTACAATTTACTGCATTAAAATGTAAATAAAATATTAAAAATAAAAAAAATACTTGACATCAACACAACGACATATTATAATGTTAGTGTGCTAACTGTTAGTTATGCTAACAAATAAACAGGAAAGGACTGACTGTCAAAATGATTGATAATAATTCAATCGGTTTCACCACAAAAACCCTGTCCAATCTTTTCAGACGCCGTATTTGTGAACCCGAAGGGCAGCTCACAGGTATGCAGGGCTGGGTTATCGGCTACATCTACGAGCATGGCAAAGACCATGACATATATCAGCGCGATATTGAAGCAAGATTTAATATCCGCCGTTCGACAGCGACCGGGATACTCCAGCTTATGGAGAAAAACGGGCTGCTGCTGCGCTGTCCCGTACCGACCGATGCCAGGCTTAAAAAGCTTGTTCTGACAGACAAGGCAACAACAATGCACGAAGAATTTAAAAAGCGTGCAGCCGAAATAGACGCTCTTGCGGTGGAGGGTATTTCGGAAGAGGAACTTGAAGCCGTTCTGAGAATTATGCACAAAATGATTGACAATTTGAGTTAGGAAGTGAAACTATGATAAAAAGATTATCAAAATGCATCAGGGAATACAAAAAGGCGTCTTTGCTCTCTCCCCTGTTCGTTACATTTGAAGTTATTTTGGAAGTTTTTATCCCTCTGCTGATGTCGGAAATAATCGATAAAGGTGTTACCGGCGGCAATATGTCTTTTATCGTTAAAACCGGTATTGCGCTTGTGATTATGGCGATGCTGTCGCTTTTGTGCGGCGCACTGTCCGGAAAATACGCCGCGATTGCCTCGGCAGGCTTTGCAAAAAATTTGAGAAGTGACATGTACAAAAATGTCCAGACCTTCTCATTTTCGAACATTGATAAATTCTCCACATCGAGCCTGGTAACAAGGCTCACAACCGACGTCACCAACATGCAGAACGCATATCAGATGATTATCCGAATCGCTGTGAGAGGTCCGATAATGCTTATATGCTCGTATATCATGTCGCTGAAAATCAATGCGCCGCTGTCGCTGATTTTTATTGCGTTTATACCCATTCTTGCCATCGGACTTTTGCTTATCGCCTCGCGTGCACATCCGATTTTCGAAAAGGTTTTCAAAACCTACGATATTTTAAACCGCGTTGTTCAGGAAAACCTGCGCGGAATCAGAGTCGTGAAATCCTTTGTGCGCGAAGAACATGAAATCAAAAAATTCGATGACGTTTCGGAAAAAATATATGCGCTGTTTACCAAAGCTGAGAAACTGCTTTCATTAAATGCGCCGCTGATGCAGTTCTGCGTATACTCCTGCATGCTGCTCCTATCGTGGTTCGGCGCAAGAATCATTGTCCTGTCCGGCGAAACCTCGCTCACAACGGGACAGCTCACAAGCATGTTTTCCTATACAATGCAGATATTGATGAGCCTTATGATGCTCTCGTTTGTATTCGTCATGATAATTATTTCGCGCGCATCGGCAGAAAGAATTGTTGAAGTTTTGGACGAAACAAGCGATATCACCAACCCGAGCAGCCCCGCGCAAGAAGTTTCGGACGGTGCAATTCGCTTTGAAAATGTAAGCTTCAGCTACAAAAACGACAAAGAGCATGTCTGTCTTAAAAACGTCTCTCTCGATATAAAATCGGGCGAAACAATAGGAATTATCGGCGGAACGGGTACATCGAAAACAACGCTTGTTCAGCTCATTCCCCGTCTTTACGACGCGACAATCGGAGATGTTTATGTCGGCGGCAAAAATGTGCGAGACTACGACCTCGATACACTCAGAAATTCAGTCGCAATGGTTCTTCAAAAAAATGTGCTTTTCTCAGGAACTATAAAAGAAAACCTGCGCTGGGGCAATGCGGATGCCACCGATGAAGAAATCGAAGAAGCGTGCCGTCTTGCACAGGCAGACAGCTTTATAGAGGAATTTCCGCAGAAGTACGACACCTATATCGAACAGGGCGGAACAAACGTATCGGGCGGTCAAAAGCAAAGACTTTGTATTGCGCGTGCGCTTTTGAAAAAGCCGAAAATACTTATTCTTGACGATTCAACCAGTGCGGTAGATACCAAAACCGACGCGCTTATACGGCGCTCTTTCTCGGAATATATTCCGGAAACGACAAAGATTATAATTGCACAGAGAATTTCATCAATTGAGGACGCCGACAAGATAATTGTAATGGACAACGGCGAGGTATCGGCTTTCGGAACGCATGACGAGCTTCTTGAAAAGAGCGAAATTTACCGCGAAGTATACACATCACAGACAGGAGGGACGCAAAATGAGACCAACTAACAGCAAAGGCATGAAAAGCAAAAATCCTCTTAAAACCGCCAAGCGGCTTATGGGCTATATCACAAACAACTATCGCATACATTTTATAATAGTGCTTGTATGCATAGTTATAAGCACACTCGCAGGCGTTGCCGGGTCTATGTTCCTGCAAACGCTGATTGACAACTATATCACCCCCCTGCTCACGCAAAGCTCGCCCGATTTTTCCGGACTTTTGCGCGCCATCTCAATGCTTGCAGGAATATTCGTAACCGGTATTCTGTCGGTTTGGCTTTACAACTTTATTATGGTAATCATATCCCAGGGCGTGCTCAAAACCATTCGTGACGATATGTTCTCTCACATGCAGTCACTGCCGATAAAATATTTCGACACGCACACCCACGGCGACACAATGAGCCGATACACAAACGATACCGATACGCTGAGACAGATGATATCGCAGAGTATTCCGCAGATGTTCTCCTCCGCGATTACAATCGTATCGGTGTTCTGCGCAATGGTGTACCTGAGTATTCCGCTCACAATACTGGTTCTTTTGATGGTCGCGCTGATGCTTTTCGTGACAAAAAAGGTCGGCGGAAACTCAGCAAAATACTTCATCAGACAACAAAAGGCACTCGGTGCGGCAAACGGATTTATAGAAGAAATGATAAACGGACAAAAGGTTATCAAAGTATTCTGCCATGAGGACGAATCGGTGCGCGACTTTGAAAAGCTCAACAACGAACTTTGCGACGATGCCACAAAAGCAAATATATTTGCTAATATCCTCATGCCGATAATGGGCAATATCGGAAATCTGCAATATGTTCTGATCGCGGTTATCGGCGGCTTGCTCGCTGTCAACGGAGTAAGCGGAATGACTATCGGAACTATTTCATCGTTCCTGCTTCTTTCCAAAAGCTTTTCGCAGCCTATCGGTCAGATATCTCAGCAGCTTAATTCAATTGTCATGGCACTGGCAGGCGCTGAGCGAATTTTCGAACTTATGGACGAAAGCAGCGAAGAGGACAGCGGCTATGTAACACTTGTGAATGCCGAAATCGACAATGACGGAAATATCACCGAGACCGGCAAAAAGACAGACATTTGGGCATGGAAACATCCGCACAGCGATGGCAGCGTCACATATACCGAGCTTACCGGCGATGTTCAGTTTTACGATGTGGACTTCGGCTACTCCGAGGATAAGACCGTTCTGCACAATATCGACCTGCACGCAAAACCGCGTCAGAAAATTGCATTTGTGGGAGCAACCGGTGCAGGCAAAACCACCATTACCAATCTGATAAACCGCTTTTACGATATTGCGGACGGAAAAATACGCTATGACGATATAAATATAAACAAGATTAAAAAGCCGGATTTGAGACGTTCACTCGGAATAGTTCTCCAGGACGTGAATCTCTTTACCGGAACTGTTATGGAAAATATCCGCTACGGCAGACTGGACGCAACCGACGAGGAAGTCTATAACGCCGCACGTCTGGCAAATGCCGACAGCTTTATACGCATGCTGCCCGACGGCTACAACACTGTTATATCGGGAGACGGCAGCGGACTTTCGCAGGGTCAGCGCCAGCTTATTTCAATTGCACGGGCTGCGGTTGCCGACCCGCCGGTTATGATTTTGGACGAGGCAACATCAAGCATAGACACCCGAACCGAGGCTCTTGTTCAAAAGGGTATGGATTCGCTTATGAAAAACCGTACCGTATTTGTTATTGCGCACCGTTTGTCAACGGTTAAAAATTCCGATGTTATTATCGTTCTTGACCATGGGCGCATTATCGAACGCGGCAGTCATGACGAACTGATTGCTCAAAAAGGCAAATATTATCAGCTTTACACCGGCGCGTTTGAATTGGAATAAAGCCAAAATATACGCATAAAAAACTCGGCTTTGTGTAACTTCCCGTACTCAGGGAATGTATCGCACAAATCCGAGTTTTTTAGTATATGAATTTTTGCAGCCTTAGTCCTGCATCTTAATATTTTATTTGATAATTGATTCCGGTTATAGCAGGCTCTACCCCTCTTGCAATTGCCGCCTTGTTGCCCTCGCAATAGAGTATCCATTTATTTTTTGCCGAAATCCGTTTATCCTCCAAATTCTTTTCAAGCGCTGTGTTTGTGCCCTCGGGGAGTCCCACCGCGCAGCCGAAGCCTGTGTCTGAGACCTGGCAAGGACAATAATGGAGCGTTGTTGCGTAACATTCGATAGCTGTGCCTTTCGGAAGAAAAAACGCCTTGAATTTTGATGACGCGATTTTCCCATCCTCTATCTCCCACACATGTCCCAAAAAAAGTACAAGCGGCGTTATTGCTATATTTATCTCGCTTGAAGTATGCCACTCGGTCGCATTCAGAAAAGAACTGTGGCCGCGGCAATAGCCAAGCTGTGACGGCAATGTTCCGAACAGTTCGTCTCGAATTTTCCCGGCAATTGCAAGCTTTTCGAACGGCTTCTCTGTCGGAGTGTAGCGTACCCCCTCCTCCGGGAGTTCTATCTTTTCACCGGCTGCAACAATCTCGCTTGTATCGAGATTTGTGATTATCCGTCCGTAACTTTTAAATTTCTCGTCCTGCACCGAATAAAATTCTATATCCGGATTCTTCTTTTTCAATATATCAAGCATATTTATAACCATTCCTTCCATTAAAGACATGTGTATCCTCCGTCAACCGATATAACCGTACCTGTGGTATATCCTGCCGTATCCCCGGCAAGATAAATTGCAAGTCCGACCAATTCAGTCGGTTCGCCGACTCTGCCGAGCGGAGTTCCGCCAATCCACTTTTTAACCGCCGGGTCATCGGGCGTCGAAAGCCGCTTTTTCGTCAGCGGAGTATCCATAAAGCCGGGTGCTATCCCGTTCACACGAATACCGCGCTCCGCCCATTCGACAGCCATGCATTTTGTAAGCATGATCGCCCCTGCTTTTGAGCTGTTGTATGCGCATTGAGTCTGCGGCAGCGGATTTACCACCAATCCGGACATGGAAGTGACATTTACTATCCTGCCTTCGCCCTGCTTCAGCATGATTTTTGCCACCTCACGGCTTACCAAAAATACACCTGTTAAATTCACGCCGATTATGGAATTCCAAACCTCTGTCGGCATTTCCTCCAACGGATAAAGCTTGTTTATTCCTGCGTTGTTTACCAAAATATCAATTCTTCCGAATGTATCTGCGACCTTTTTCACCATTGCCTTTACCGATTCTTCGTCCGAAACATCGGTCTTTATGCAGATACATTTTGAACCTGCCGCTTCTATAAGCCTTGACGCGTTTTCGAACTCCTCCTCACGCATCCCGGCAACGGCAATATTTTTTGCGCCTGCCTTTGCGTAACCTATCGCAATTTCAAGACCTATTCCTCTTTCCGCGCCTGTGATTATCGCACTTTTTCCGTCCAATCCGAAATTATATTCTCTTTCCATAGCCGACTATCTCCCATCCGCTCCGAGAAGCTTTATTTTTTCTATCGCAAATGCCTTTACATTTTCAGCTGTTTTTGACATAATATCATCCAACGGCGCACTGTACGGGTCAAGCTCTTTAAAACGCTCAACAAATGCATAGCAGACATCCGTTCCGAAATTGATTTTTCTTATTCCTGCCTTGACAGCGGCAGCCACCTGGTCATCCGGCACTCCCGAGCCGCCGTGCAAAACAAGGTGCGCCTTTGTCTCGGAGTGAATTTCCGCAATTCTGTCGATTGCAAGCTTGGGAGCTTTTACATATTTCCCGTGAGCCGTTCCCACCATTATCGCAAGTGCATTTATGCCTGTTTCCTCCACATATTTCTTTGCATCCGCAGCCTCGGTATAAGCGTCCCATTTTTCATCGCGTGTCGAGCCTATATGTCCCAGTTCGCCCTCTACCGCAACATTTGCTTCACGAGCCATCTCGACAACTTTTCGGGTCGCTCTTATATTCTCGTCAAGCGAAAGAGTCGATGCGTCTATCATAACTCCTGTCGTTCCGTAGCGAAGCGCGCGCACGCACTCGGCATATCCGACACCATGGTCAAGATGAAACGCGACAGGCGTTTTCAGGCGATTCATCACATCGCGGATAACCGGCGACATGAATTTTCCGGTGTCTGTATCAAACAAGCGGCTGTACATTTGAATTATTATCGGGGCTTTTGTTTCCTCCGCCGCCTGTGTTACCCCCATTAAAGTTTCAAGATTATAGACATTGAATGCCGGAATCGCAAAACCGCCTTTTTCCGCCAAATCAAGTATTTCCTTAAAATTATATTGCATATCTTTTCTCCGTCCTTATACCGTCTCAAATTTTATATTCGAAACATATTTACAAAATTCCTTTATTTCTCCGGTCACACTGCCCTCAATTTCGGACACATGGTGAATGTACGGGCCCTCAATCAGCTTGCGCTCCCACGCATCCAAATCATCGAAATGTGCCCATATATACGTTCCGTTGGTGTACGGTCCGTCGGCACTGTCGCACTCGCCTGCAATTATCGAATATTTCCCATGATCCTGGTCTATGCGCGCAACCGTATAATGTGATTTTTTAGCCTCGAAATTCTCGCGCATATTCATGCATCGGCATGGCTCGCCCTCCTTATGCACCGAATATGCAAACTGTCCGCAGTGCCACAAAAGCTCAACATTCTCAGTCTCGGGATGCCTTATTGTGAACTCGCCGAAAAGCGGCGGTTTTTTGCCGAAAGTAAGAGATTTTAAAAGTACTTGTGTCATGGCGGCATGAACGTCGTTTTCGCAGCTTATGATATATCCCTCGTCCGCCAATATTCCATATGCGGTACATGGCATTGCTCCGACCAAAAGCTGCAATGCCGACCAGCACTCTGCCGATATTGCGTCAAGCTTAAATTCCTCAAACAATTCCTTGAACAAAATTATATATGCATACTGTTTTTCTGCAGTCTCGTCCGACACGCTGTCTGTTTCGTACATACTTCTGAGCCGCTTTGCACCGCTTTTAAGTTCAGGCTCTTTCTCTTTCAGAATCGTGTTGAATCTGTCCTGTATCAGCGCCAAATTAATCGGCACCATATGAATGTCGAACTCTTCCATAAGCTGACCCTCGTTGCAGATAACCGAGGCAAACGGTCTCGGTCTGAGACCTATCTGCCCGATTCGCATGCCGAGAAAATTCCTCACCGCACAGCTGACAGCCGCAAAGCTTTTTATTCCTTTTTCAAGTCTCTCATCGTCCACATGAGTATTTACTATGTAACTGAACGGCACATTCATTCGCATTAGCTGACGGCTTATTCCGAAAAGTCCGCATTGCGAATCGGTGTATCTCATGCCGTCTCCGCTGTCCGGCGCATCGTCGCGCGGCCCCCACAAAAGCACCGGCTTACCGAGTTTTTTTGCAAGCTCGCCAGCTGCTTCTTCGTTTCCGAAATTCGCTGCTATCAGAATAATCGAATCAACCTTTTCCTTTCTGAAATGCTCGGCTGTTTTGTCCACATCATCGCACGACCAGAGTATCTCCCTTTCAATTACGCCTTTCAAATCGACAAATGATATATTTTCGTCCGCATAATGCGTTTTGATATATTCAACAATTTTTTTGCCGCGCTCCTCCGCGATTTCCCAGTTGAACTGTCCCGGCCTTGGCGTGCAGTCACGTCTGAGCGGCACAAGTCCGATTTTTACATTGTAATTAAGCATTTTTCAAGCTCCTTTTATAAAATTCCTTTTTTATAGTGTTCAACACGCTTGTCTATCTTCGTATAATCAATCACGCCTGTGTTCAAAAATTTTTCGACAACATCGTATGACGGAAGTCCCGAACGTCCGCCGGGGCGCGTGCATTTAATTGCCGAAACAGCCGTTGCAAAGCGCGCGCAGTCCTCGGGATTCATGCCCTTTAAGTATGCGGCGTCAAACGCGCCATGGAACACATCGCCCGCACCGGTTGTATCAACAACATCCACCTTTATCGCAGGCAGTTCAAAATATTTATCATCATATACTCCGCGGCATCCGTCACCGCCAAAGGTAAATATCACAATTTCACAGCCTGCATCTTTGACAGCTGCCATGTTTTTTCGATATTCATTTTTATCATATCCGCATGCCTCGCACATAGCGTCATAATACATTTCCGAACCGATAAAAATATCAAAATGCTTATAATTTTCATACACAAACGGCTTGTAATAAGGTGCGTCTATGCTTACCTTTCCTCCGTTTTTATGAATCGTTTCACATGCATTTATTACGGTCGGAGTTATTAAACCGGTGTGCAGCATTTTTGCCGAGCATATGAAATCATCATCCACATTTGTATTTTCGTCAAAGTCGCCATGTCCGACAATAAACTCCTTGCCCTTTATTGCCGACTCCGATATGCAAATCGAAAAATTGCTTTTTCTGTCCTTTTGCATACGCATTTTTGATATATCAATATTATTATACTCCAAATCCGCAAGCGACATTTTTCCGAACAAATCATCTCCGACAGTTCCTACCAGCGCGGTCTTAAATCCAAGCTCTGATGCCGCCGCAAGAGCTGTCGCAACATTTCCTCCCCCCTGGAATCCTCTTGAGAGCATCGGGCAATTTTTGTTCGACTCGGGCAGTCTCGCCACCTCAGCAACCAAGTCCAGAAACGGGTCTCCGAATCCGATTATATCTATTTTCTTATCCATATTTACTGTCCCTCTTTTACGGAATCATTGACAGGAATTTGATGTCGTAATACTCATCGAGCGAATACTTCGACTTATCGCAGCCGATGCCCGATTGCTTTGCTCCGGCATGCGGCGAAAATTCACTGCCTACACCGCCGTTTACAAAAATTTCACCTGCTCTTACGTCCTCAAAAAACCTACTCATTTCCTTTGCGTTATGTCCAAAGAAATATGCAGAGAGTCCGAAAATCGTATTGTTCGACTTCTCTATCGCCTCATCAAGTGTCGAAAACGGCTGAATCGGTATAATCGGTCCGAAAATTTCTTCTTTTGAAACACGCATACTGTCGTTCACATCTGCTAAGAGCGCAGGTGTAATATAACTGCCGACACCCTCCGGTATCTCACCGCCCATGACAAGTCTTGCTCCGCCCGACACAGCATCGTCAATAAGCTCTTTCATTCTGTCCCTTGCTTCTTTGTTTATGACCGGGCCCATCACATATCCCTCGTCTCTGCCCTTGCCAAGCTTAACCTTACCAAGTTCTTTTGCAATCTTTTCGCACATCGTTTGATAAATGCTCTCATGAATATATATTCTGTTGTAGTTCACACAGGTCTGACCGGCAAAACCAACCTTTTTGGCAACGATATTCGCCGCCGTTTCGTCCAAATCGGCATCCGGCATAACAACAACAGGCGCGTTTCCGCCAAGCTCAAGCGAGAACTTTTTCATTGAGGTTGATGCCTGCTGCATAAGCTTTAAGCCCGTCTTGTACGAACCGATAAGGCTTACCAGTCTCGGTATATTGCTCTCGTTAAGAGTCTTTGCCACCTCGCCCGATGGGCCGGAAACAATGTTCAAAACCCCTTTCGGAAAGCCTGTTTTCCCGGCAATAACTCCAAGATACAGGGTTGCAAGCGGAGTCTCGGATGACGGCTTTATAACGCACGTGCATCCGGACGCAATTGCCGGTGCAAGCTTTATGCTTGCGTTGCCCAGGGGGTAATTCCATGCAAGATGTCCGACAGCTACACCTACCGGCTGTCTTGTAACTATCTGATAATTAAGCTTATCACCCATGTGCAGATTCGGTATCACAGCGCCCTCTATTCTTTTTGCCTCCTCGGCATAGAACGAAAGGCTTGTCAAAAGCCAATCAACGTCTCCGCATGCGGCAGGATACGGTCTGCCCGACTCTGCCGAAACCAAATTAATCAGCGTATCTCTCTCGGCAAGGCATGCATCCTTAAATTTATAAAGCCATGCCGCTCTTTCATTTACAGAGGTTTTTGACCACGTTTTAAACGCTTCATCCGCTGCCGAAAGTGCCTCCTTTGTCTGCTCCTTTGTTGCACATCCAACCGTGCCTGCAATCTCGTCGGTTGCAGGATTATACACATTCAGCTTTTTTCCCAATCCGTCAACAAGACTGCCGTTTATATATTGTTTATACATAATTCTCATTCCTTTCACTCAGCCGAAGAAAAATCATCCGCTCTCTGCTGATTTTTAAAACCTTTCAAGCCCCTTGCACCTATAAATTTTGCTGCGCTGCCAAGCTCCTCCTCAATTTCAAGAAAGCGATTTCCACGCTCTCCGATTGCGCTTTCGCGTATCGAGCCTGCATTTATTCCGACCGCATAATCTGCTATCGATGCACCCTCGCCGCGGCTGTCCGACGGCATGATTGCATATCCGAATTTATATGCATATTGAATCATTTCAAGCGCTTCGGTTATAGAACCTACCTGGTTTACCTTCAAAAGGACAGTATTTGCCGCGCCTTTTGAGATTCCGTATGCCACACGCTTTGGATTTGTGGTGAACAGGTCGTCGCCGACAATCTGTATCCCTGATTCTCTCGTAAGCTCCGCCGTTGTTCCATAATCGTCCTCATTGAACGGATCTTCAATTATAACAAACGGATAATCGTTTATAATCTTTAAATAAAAATCATACAGCTGTTCTTTGGTTTTCGGCATTTTGTCAAACAATCCGTAGTATTTGTCATCTTCCTTATTGTGATATGTATCGGTTGCGACGTCCATCTGAAATCCCATTTTGCCTTCATAGCCTGCCTCTGCAATGGTTTTGAGCATATCCTCCCAAATCTCGCAGTCACAGCTGTAAACACCCTCGGGAATTGATATAAAATCACGCACATTCGGAAGTCCGCCGAATTTTGTTTTCATTTTCTCCGCCCAGCGTGTGTGAACATCCCAGCAGGCATATGACGCATCCGAAAAGCTGTCAAAACCGAATGCCATAACTGACATGGTCGGCTTTCCGCCGGGGGTCGTTATTCCTCCTCCGTAACGCTCATCACCTGCCGCCATAGCAACTCCGGGGACAGGCAGATACATTGCTCCCGCGCCGCCGATATGCCGATAAAGCGGTATACCGAGTGCGTTTGCACCGGCTTTCAGAACTGCTGCCGAGGTTGCGGCAACCGCATTTCCGCCGAGCTTTTCTTTTGCGTCCGGCATCATATTCAATATCGCCAAATCAACCTCGGTTTGATTTGCCGCATCCATTCCTATAATTTTCGGAGCAATAACATTGTCCACGCTGTCAAGTGCACGTCCGACACCCTTGCCGCCGAATTTTTTTCCTCCGTCAAAAACAAAATCAACCTCGTGCGTGCCTATTGAAATTCCCGAGGTACACATGCCCTTTCCGACCGCACCGCTTTCCGTCGTTACCGTCACTTCAATGCCCGGTTTGCCGCGGTTGGTGTAAACCTGGCGTGCCTTAACCTTTGTTATCAGTGTACCGTACATAATCTCATTCTCCTATCAATATTATTCTCAAATCAAGCGCCGAAACTCCTTTTTCGGCAGCCACTCCGCATTTAAGCCGCCACAAAGCCTCGCTTGTTCCATGAGTTTTGAGTCCTGCCATTACATCTATTCCCTCTTTTTCAGCCTCCCGGATTGTGAATCCGTCCACAATCGCTCCGGCAAGGCAATCGGGCGCACCATTGTATACAAATCCGCCCGGTCCGTCTGTTCCGTCGGTGTCTACCGCACCGATTACTATTTTTTCGCTTCCCGAAATTTTTATTGCGGCGGCAAGCGCATATTCCTGGTTTCGTCCTCCGATGCCGCTTTCCTTTCCGACTGTCACAACATTTTCGCCTGATGACATAAGCACAACAGGAGCTTTGAACGGCTCGGACATGCGTTCGCAGCAGAGCGCCATATTTCCGTCAACATAGCCTGCTTCCCTCGCCTCCGCTTCCATATATTCCGAAAGCATTATGCAGCGATAGCCAAGCTCTGCCGCTCTTTTTCTGACCGCGGGGTAAACGGTGGCGTCCTTAAATATCAGTCCGAAAAATCGCGCATCATAGGTCTGATATTCCTCCGGCGACATATTCTCATCCGTTCCCGACAAAAGATGCTCTCTTATCGATTCCGGAGTTTCGTC
This sequence comes from uncultured Clostridia bacterium, assembly GCA_934486735.1. Taxonomy (GTDB): domain Bacteria; phylum Bacillota; class Clostridia; order UBA1381; family UBA1381; genus CAKSQL01. Next base: position 84,231 of record CAKSQL010000008.1, read on the forward strand.
CCATGCATCCCATTTATTGATTATATCTATGCAGTCCTTATATGTCGAAGCCGCTGCGACAGTCGGGAAAAACGTGTTGATTTCAAGCATTTCGGAAAATGTCATCCGCGTTACCGGAGTTGACATTTTCGCCGGGTCGGCAGTCGTCATATGTATCATCTTCGAACCCCCGAAAAGCCTTGTTATTCTTCCGCCCTTGAATCGGTCAATATGCGTTCTTATCTGATTTAAGTCACTTGTCGGAACGCCCTTTTCAATCTGCATCATGTGCGTGAATTTCGCTATATCTTCAATTGTTATATCCCCTGCCGGGTAGGTAAAAAGCGAGCCGCAGCCGCTGCCGAAGATTGTGAAAAGCAAATCTCTTTCGGAAATATTTTCAGCAAGCGTTTCTATCTCGCGGCATGCTCTTACGCAGCACTCGTCCGGGATCGGGTGTCCTGCCGGTGTGACCTTGATTTTTTCGCATACTATATCCTCGCCATGCTTGCATATTACATGCCCGGCTGTGAGATGCTCTCCCAAAACCTCCTCCAAAGCAAGAGCCGCACGCTGAATCCCTTTCGCTGCACCGATAACGAATATTCGGTCATAATCGTCAAGATTATATACCGCCGCTCCGCTTTTCGGATCGCCTTTCATTTCAAATCCGTCGGTGTCGAGAATGATTTTGTTATCCTCAAGCCTTACCAGCTTTTTCACGCGGTAGTACGGGTCGAGCGAATCGAGTCCGGCATCCAACAGCTCCGCCACGATTTTTCTGCCTGCCTTGTTTCCGCACGATGTGAGCATCGCTTTGTTTTTTATTCTCATAGCTTTTTACTCCCAATCAGAATAAGATATTATCCGGGTCGGGCGCTTCTGGGCAGCTGCCCTTTAATGATGCAATCAAATCCATATCCTCATCCGAAAGCGTGAAGTTGAATATCTCGGTATTCTGCTTTATCCGCATCGGATTTGCCGATTTGGGCAGCGGAAGAAAATCCATTTGCAGACACCATCTGAGGCAAATCTGACCTATTGATTTTCCGTACTTTTCAGACAGCGCTTTCATCTGTGCCACTTCAAATATTGAGCCTGTTCCGAACGGACTGTACGCCTCGGTCACAATCCCCTTTTCACGGCAATACTGCACAATTTCCGGCTGAGTTATTCCCGGGCATAATTTCAGCTGATTCACCATCGGCATAATTTCAGCCGTTTCCATAAGCGCATCAATATGATGCGGCATAAAATTGCTTACGCCTATCGCGCGTATTTTTCCTGCCTTGTAAAGCTCCTCAAACGCACGCCACGTCTCCTGCATCGCCTTTTTCCACACCAAGCGGTACTGAACCGGATTGGGCCAGTGTATCAGATATAAATCCAGATAATCTGTTCTTAAATTTTTTAAAGTCTTGTCAAATTCAGCAAGAGTTGATTTATAGCCATGGCATGCATTTCTCAGCTTGCTTGTTATAAAAACTTCTTCTCTTTTGAGTCCGCTGTCGGCAAGAGCATTGCCGATTCCGCCCTCACTGCCATATGCTGCTGCGGTATCTATATGCCGATAGCCGAGCGCAAATGCAGCTAAAACCGCATTTTTTGTCACATCATCGGTTGTCTGCCATGTGCCGAGTCCCACGCAGGGGATTTCAACACCGTTTAATAATTTATATGTATCGGTCAGTGCTTTCATATTTCAAAATCCTTTCTGCCGCGTATTATTTTCTTGCATCGAGCGAATCCAAAACGGTTCTTCTTGTATTCTCTGCAATCTGTTCATAGTCGCTGTTGATAAGCGCATTATTTTCATTGAACATCCAGTCGCCGCCCGCTGCAAGAGTATGCTTGTAAGCCACAAGCGGCAAGAAATTTTTGCCATCCAGTCCGCCGGTAACAACCCATTCGATATTGCCGAACGGACCGTTATTGAACTGTGCCAGTGTCTTTGTCGCACCCATTTCGTAAACCGGGTAAAATTTCACTATATTTATTCCGTAGCTGAGCGCCATCATAAGTTCTGTCGCCGTAACGCAGCCGGGAAGAACCGAAATATCGTTTTTGAGACAATGCTCAACCACATCTCCGTTGAAGCCGGGCATTACAATAAACTGTGCGCCCAAATCAATAACCTTCTTCGCCTGCTCAACATTCATAACCGAGCCTGCTCCCACAATAACCTCTGGAACGTCCTTTGCGATATTCCGCAGATATTTCAAGGAGTTCTCGTTTCTCATCAAAATTTCACACACCGGGATTCCGCCCTCTGCCAAAGCCTTTGCCGCAGGAACTGCCTGCTCCACCTTAGGCTCAACCATTATCGGGCATAAGCCTGTCGTTTTCAAAATTCCATACATTGTTTTTTCCATGATTTCTACCTCTCTTTATTAAAATTTTACTCCTGTAAGTTCTTCTAATTTTTTATAGCTTGCGAGCATTGCGTCGGTCACTTCGATTTCTCCGCTCGCAAGAGCCGCGCTGCGCTTATCCCACTCCATTTCACCGGGGATATATATCTTTTCGGCATTTTTTGCTTTAGGCGCATTTTTAAGTTCATCCGAAAGCTGTGCCATGCGCTTTGTAAAGGTATCATACGGCATCATTTTTGACACGTCTATCGCAATAAACGCATGTCCCGCATTGTTGACCGATGCCAAATCCAGATTCCAGCTTGCAACCTCGCTCAATATCCCTGCGCCTGTCATAACCGCCGCAAGAATTTCTACCAGAACTGCAAAGCCGTAGCCTTTATGCGCCGCCATAGGCTGGAGACTTGCCTCTTTAGGGAACTTGCCTGCATCCGTTGTCGGCACTCCCTTCTCGTCAACAAGCCATGTATCGGGAATCTTCTGACCCTTTTCCTGTGCCATTATAACCTTCAATGCCGCCACGTTGCTGAGCGCAATATCCAAAAATACGCTCTTTCCGTCCCCGAGCGGTGCTGCAAACGAAAACGGATTGCTGCCTATCGCCTTTTTTCTTCCGTTCGGAATAGCTATAACAGGGTCGGCATTGCTCACTGCCAAGCCTATCATTCCCTCAGCCGCCGCAAGGTTTGAATAATACCCTGCCGCACCGAAATGACAGCTGTTATGCACTCCGACATATGCGATGCCGCAGTCCTTTGCCTTTTGTATGGCAAGTTTCATAGCCTTGCATGATGAAACCATGCCCACCGCCTTATTGCCGTTTATTATCGCCCATGCAGATCCCTCGCGCTCGATGCTCGGCTCTGCCTTTGCATCCAGTCCGCCGGCTTTCATTTTCTCTATGTAACCGCAAAGGTTTTTTGTTCCATGTGTCAAAACTCCGAATGTATCTGTTGTCACCAATACATCGGCAGTCGTGTTCGCGTCCGTCTCGCTTATTCCGATGCTCACAAGTGCCGACACCGCAAAACTCCTCAGTCGGTCAAGCTTTATTTTACTCATATTCTCATTCCTTTCGATAATGCAAGAAAATACTTCTTTATCTATATTTAAGCATAATTATGCCATAAAATCAATGCACATTAACGATATCAAGGCTCACAAAAACGACTTTTTTATACATAATATAACAAAGTCCAAACCATATGCTTGTTATGGTTTGGACTTTGTTATTTTTATTCATCGAAAAATTTTCTTTTGTATTCCGACGGCGACAATCCCTCCGTCTTTTTAAACAATCGGCTGAAATAATGCACATTTTCAAAGCCGGTTTCCATTGCTACTTCCTTTATCGGCATATTGGTTGCGCGGATTCTCGCTTTTGCATGCTGGATTCTGACAATGTTCCAATACTTTATAATCGTGCAGCCCATAATTTTATGAAATATCCTGTTTGCATAATCAAAGGTCAGATAAAATTCCTGTTCGATATGCTCACCGGTTATCGGCTCTCTGTAGTGAAGTTCGATATAGGACGCAATTCTTTGTGCGATTTCATAGCTTTTTCCGGTTTTTGGAGCAGTTCGGCGGCTTTCCTTAATGCTGTTATTTTCAAGCTTTATCATCACCGAGGCTATCGCATTCGAGACGGCAAGCCGATTTTCCGGCAGGCGCGACTCGGTCGTGAGTACACTTCTTTGCAAAATATTTTCTATCGCGTCAAAAAGCTCACCCTTTTGAATATGATTTTCACTTTTTACGATTACATTGCAGAAATCATAACATCTCGCACTGAATGTATCTGTCAGATACAATTCATCGCGCTTTTTTTGCAATCGCCGTAAATATTCTTCCTCCGACAACTCTGCCTCATGAATATCGTCCGATTTGAAATGAACATAGTAATATTCGCAAAAGCTGCTTTCGGCAGGTTCCTGGCGCTCGCCCTCGCCGAAAAGGCATATGTCTCCCGTTTTGAGTGTTATCACTTCGCCGTTTACCCTCAGCTTTAAGCTGCCCTTTGTGATAAAATACAAAACATTTTCGGTTAAGTAACGGGAATAATGCATACGCGGCGGTATCAGCGCCTCTTTTCCCAATAAAACAATCTTCAAAGCCTTGTTCAAATCCATGCAAAAGCATTTCACGTAAAATCACCTCACCAACAATTTTAGTATATCATTTTTCCGCATTGTTGTAAATGGACATTTTACGCCAATAGTTGCACAAAAACGCTCTCTTTTATATTGAAGATATGTAAATATCCCATTTTCGAATACACAAAAACGGCTTAAATTTATTAAGCCGTTTCAGACTGTAGACAAAATCGGTTGCAAACTCAAAGATGCAACCGATTTTTGTATTACTTGAGTCAATATTTGAAT
>CAKSQL010000009.1 GCA_934486735.1 uncultured Clostridia bacterium
AAAACAGTGAAATCGGTGATTTTATTCAGACTGTAAGTCTGAAAGAAAATCGTTCAGATTGCCGTTTGAAAAAGCGACGACGTACGAGGGTACTTCAAGCTTTTGAAAACGGTGATATGGGCGATTTTATTCAGACTTTAACCCCCAACGCTTATCTCCTTGTGTACTTCCGCATCTCCGTCACCGACTCCGCAATTGCATTTGCGGCGGTTTCGATTTCATCGTCCGAAAGAACGTACGAAAAACTCATTCTCACCGCGCCGTCTATTTGTTTTTTTCCGCAGCCCATCGCGGTAAGGACATGACTCGGCATAGGCTTGTTTGACGAGCATGCCGAACCGGTCGAAACATAAATGCCTTTCGCTTCGAGCATATGTAAAAGCACCTCCGCTTTTATTCCATCAAAGGACGCATTCAAAACATATCCGGTCTGATGCTCGTCCGAACCGTTAAAGCTTACTCTGTCCAGTCTTTCAGCTATCATATTTTTAAATTTCATGCGACATTCAAGCATTTTCCCGTTATCGGTATCGGTTTCCTCCGCCGCAGCGCCGAACGCCGCTATCCCCGGCACATTCTCCGTCCCTGAGCGGAGTCCCTTTTGCTGACCTCCTCCGAACGCAATCGGAGTTATGCGCTCCGTCGCGGTATATAGTGCGCCGCTGCCCTTTATGCCATGAATTTTGTGCGAACTTAACGACATCATATCAATGCCCCAATGCTCCGGCTTTAAATCTATCTTTCCGAATGCCTGCACCGCATCGACATGCAGGACGGCATTGGGCGCTTTTTTCTTCATAATCGGCTTTATTTTGTCGATCGGCATAATCGTTCCAACCTCGTTGTTCGCTGCCATTACGCTGACAAGCAGAGTGTCCTCGGAAAGCAAAGCCTCAAGCTCATCGAGACTTATTCTGCCGAGCCTGTCCACTCCGAGATAATCTGCCGAAAAGCCCTCGTTTTTCAATTGCTCAAACGGAGCAAGTATCGACGGATGCTCCACGCGCGTTGTTATGATATGCTTTGCACGTTTTGCATTTGCGCGGCAATATCCCAAAATCGCCAAATTGTTCGATTCCGTTCCGCCCGATGTGAAATATATATTTTTTGCGTTCACGCCAAGCTTTGCCCCTATTTTTTCTCTTGCCGCCGTAACCGTTTTTTCCGCATCCAGTCCCAGACCATGCAGGCTTGACGGATTCCCGAAATCCCCGCAAGCCTTTAAAAATGCATTTATTGCCGCCTCCGACGGCTTTGTTGTTGCCGCATTATCAAGATATATCATTAACTTATCCTCTAATCTGTACTTTTAATTATAAGACCGCTCCCCGACCTTATTGACACCCGGCATATATCCGCCGTCATAACATTGCTGACTCCCAGACTTGTCCCGAAGCTGATTGTCCCGTCCGAAAGCGCATACTCCAGATTCTCGGTTGTCACACCCTCAAGATTTCCCCCGAGAGGAATAACCGAAATCAAATCTCCCTTTTTTCCACGTATGATATTTTCTCTTTTCGCCGCGCGTATTTCATTGAAATCATCTATAATCACTGCGTCAAGCGTATCATAGCGGCACAAAAATGACAGGTTTGCAAGCGTGTGGTCAATCCGCGTGCCGGTAAATCCGAACAGGTAAAGCTCGTCGTATCCCTTTTTCGCCGCGTAATCCATGATAAGTTCGCTGTCAGTATAATCCTTATGCGCGGGATAGACATACTTTTCTATATCCGCTCCGCCGCACTCAATCGAATCCATATCGCCAATTAAAATATCCGGAACAATCCCCAAACGAGCCGCATAATCATAGCCATGATCGGCGCAGATTATCACATCGCATGCTTTTGCAAGAGCCTTAAGCTTTTCACTGTTTCCCAAAGTTCCTCCGGCAATCAGCAGCGCTTTCATCTAACTTCACCGCACTCTTTCAAAAGCTTTTGAACCGAGCCTTCTATATCATTGCCGAACACTGCCGAGCCTGCAACAAGCACGTCCGCGCCCAGCTCATTCACCCTTTTTATATTTTTCATATTGATTCCGCCGTCAACCTGAATATGAAAATCTTTTCCCATTTTTCTTCTTAAATATTCAATCTTCCCGTCGACATCGGATATGTAACTCTGTCCGCCATGTCCCGGATGCACGCTCATCACAAGCGCCATATCGATTTTGCCGAGATACGGCTCTATCGCATCGGTTGGAGTTTCGGGATTTATCGCAACTCCTGCCTTAAGACCGGCTTTATGTATCATCTCGATACACTCGTCCGCTTTTTTTGTCGCCTCGGCGTGAATCGTTATCCCGTCCGCGCCTGCTTTTATGAAATCTTCTATATATCTTTCCGGATCGACTATCATAAGATGCACGTCAAAAAACTGCTTTGAATATCCCCTAACCGATTTCATAACCGGCGCGCCGAAGCTTATATTCGGCACAAATATTCCGTCCATCACATCTATGTGCAGCCACTCTGCACCTGCCGTCTCCGTTCTTTTTATCTGTTCTCCAAGGATTGCAAAATCCGCCGATAATATCGATGGCGCCAAAATCATTTTATAACCATTCCTTTCCTATATCAAAATGAGACTTATTCCCATTCCTTAACCTGTTTCAATATCGAGTATATTTCAGAATAACTCTTATATCTCGATTCGGCAATTTTGCCCTCCGCAAGCTTTTCCTTAACCGCGCAATCCGGCTCGTTTATATGGCTGCACCCTTTAAATCGGCAGCCGGTGTCGGTTTCAAATTCCGGGAAATACGCTGCAAGTTCCTCTGCTTTTATGCCCGTGACCTCAAGCGTACTGAAGCCGGGAGTATCCAAAACAAATCCGCCGCCGTCAAGCTCCAAAAGCTCCACATGCCGCGTGGTGTGCCGACCTCTCTGAAGCTTTTCACTCACCGCTCCGGTCTGCATATTTCCGCCGGTCAGAATATTCAATATACTCGACTTTCCCACTCCGGAAAGTCCCGAAAACGCGGTCGTTTTTCCTCTCAGATACGGGAGCAGCGCATCGATTCCGCTGTTCTCCTCCGCCGAGACCGCGACCGTCGGATAGCCTGCTGACGAATACACTCCGCAAATTTCCGCACACGCCGCGAGGTCGGTTTTGTTCACGCATATTATCGGCTTTATCCCTGCTATTTCCGCATTTATAATCATCTTGTCTATCAGTCTGAAATCCGGACTCGGCGATGCTGCCGCCGCCACAATCACCAAATTGTCCACATTGGCGACAGGCGGTCGAATCAGAAAGTTTTTCCTTTCCTTTATCTTGGTAATGCTTTCATTTTCGACCGTAACGCAGTCGCCTATCATCGGCTTTATGTTTTTCTTTCGGAAAAGACCGCGGGCGCGGCACTCCGCAATTCCGCTTTCGCACCTCACACTGTAGAGTCCGCCCACACCCTTTATTATAATTCCTGTCAAGATATCAATTCCTCCGCGTTTTTAAAACTCAACCACTTTTGTTGTTGACAGCACTCCGTCAAAATAAACCTCGACAAGTGCATCATTTTTCGCCGCAACGGTTATATCAACCTCGCCCTCCGAGCATTGATGCTGCTTGTTGTAAATCTCCGTTCCGTTTGCCACAACACGCACATTAACCGTTCCCGATTCGGTCTGCGGCAGCTGAATAGTAAGCGTCTTTTTCTGAGTCTGCTGAGTCGGTGCAGGCGTCGGAGCTGTTGTCGGGCTTGCAGGCTTTTTGGTCGGTTCTGTTGTCTCGGCAGGTTCTTCCTCCGCTTTCCCGGCGCTGACCACAAGATTTACATATCCGTTTTCCGCCGATTCACTGCCTGCCTTGGGACTCTGCGATATAACCGTTCCCTCCGGCTTATCCGATTCTTCCTTTGTCACCTTGCCGATCTTAAGCTTTGCTGATTTTATGAGCGTCTCCGCGCCCTCTAAAGTCGTGCCTGTAAGCTTTGGCACAGGCACCATATTCGCCTCATCGCTCGCATCGGTGGTTTCCTCCGGTGCACCGGTCGAAACATGCAGAATAACCACATAATTCTCTGTCACCTTTGTGCCGCTTTTCGGAGTCTGGCGTATTACCTCGCCCTCATCATAATCCGAGCTGCTTTCTTCTATCTTCCTATACTTTAGCTTTGCAACCCTCAGCGCTTCGGTCGCCTTTGTGTAGTCCAGTCCGACCACGCTCGGAACCTCTATATCACCTGCGCCGTTGCCCGAGCTGACAGTAATCTTTATCTTCTTGCTTTTTACATATGTGTTTGCGCCCGGGGTCTGCTTCATTATCTTGCCTTCCTCGTATTCCTCCGAGACTGCATATGTTATCTTGTCCTCGTCTATCTTAAAGCCTGCCTCCTCCGCAAGCGGAATTGCCTCTTCAAGAGTCTTGTCCATCAAATTGGGAACAAGCATTTCCTTTCTTCCGCCCGAGAAGAACAAATAGCTTGCCACGCCGAGAACCACTGCCAATATCACTGCTGTCAAAACAACATTTTTATTGATTCCGCCTTTTGACTGCTGCTTTTTCTTTTTCATATCCGTCGCTTCGCGCACTCCTCTCTTCACAGGCTTTACCTGCCGCGCTCCGTCATCTAAGGCCTCGCGCAGGTCAAAAGCCATATCTGCCGCGCTCTGATATCTTATATATTGCTCCTTTGCAATTGCTTTCATGACAATTTCGGCAACCGCATCAGGAATATCCGGGACAATATTTCTCACATCCTCCGGATCATTCTCCAGCTTCATCAGCGCAACCGAAACAGGATTCTCGCCATTGAAAGGCACTTTGCCGGTCAGCATTTCATAAAGCACAACGCCCAGGGAATAGACATCCGAGCCGGCGTCTACATAGCCGCCCCTTGCCTGCTCCGGAGATATGTAATGCACCGAGCCGAAAACAGGGTTATTCCCCGATGCCACAACCGTGTCCGAGCCTGTTGTGCGCGCGATTCCGAAATCCGCAACCTTCAAGGTATGGTCTTTTGTGAGCAGAATATTGTGCGGCTTTATATCGCGGTGAATAATCCCATGCTCATGCGCACATTCGAGCGCCATCGCAATCTGATATGCAAACTCGCACGCCTCTCTCCAATCAAGCCGATACTTGCGATTTATATACTCTTTCAAAGTCACGCCGTCGATATATTCCATAACAATGTAATTGAGCCCGTTCTCCGTCTCGCCGACGTCGTAAACCGACACAATATTGTGGTGCGAAAGACTTGCCGCCGCTCTCGATTCGGTGCTGAATCTTTTCACAACCTCCATATCGTTTTTAAGCGATTCTTTCAAGACCTTAATCGCCACATATCTGTTCAAGAGACGGCATCTTGCTTTATACACCGTTGCCATACCGCCGCTTCCTATCACTTCCAAAATTTCGTATCTTCCGCCGAGCACTTGTCCAATCAAATTATATTCCATACTGATTTACACAGCCTTTCTCTATCTAATAAAGGGATATTATTTCCCGAACACTACCACAGTTATATTGTCAAGTCCGCCTTTTTTGTTTGCCAGCCGCACAAGCGCCTCCGCGCCCTGCTGCAAATTCTCGTTTTCTCCGATTATTTCCGAAATCTGCTCATCGCTGAGCATATTTGTGAGACCGTCGCTGCACAAAAGCACCGTTTCGCCATGATAGTCGGAAATATTTATGTCAACCTTTAAAATATCGTCCGCCCCGACGGCACGCGTTATATAATTCTTTGCCGGATGCCTGTTTGCAAACTCCTTTGTTATCTCGCCCCTTGACAAAAGCTCCTGAACATAGGAATGGTCCTTGGTTATTTGTCTGATTTCGCCGCCGTCTATCAAATATGCCCTGCTGTCTCCCACATGCGCCGAAATGATTTTATCACGATAAATTATCGCGAGCGTCGATGTTGTGCCCATTCCGTCAAGCTCACTGTCCGTCTTTGAATATTCGTATATCTTGTCATTTGCCTTCAGAAAAGCGCGGCGCACCATCTCGCCGACCTCCATGCAATCCATATCCGGATTGAATGAATTGATTATATACTCCTTTATAATCTGCGTCGCCATAGCGCTTGCCACTTCTCCGGCATTCTGTCCGCCCATTCCGTCGGCAACCATTCCTCCCAGGAGGTTCTCGTTGCGATAAACGAAATAGCTATCCTCATTAAGACGTCTCTGCTTTCCGACGTCCGTAACTGCGCCTATTCTCATACAAAGTCACCACCTTATAATTTTTATAACACTTTTTTCCTAAGTTGTCCGCACGACGCGCTTATGTCACTTCCCAGTTCGCGCCTTACGGTAGCGTTCATTCCCAGAGATATCAGCTTATCCCGGAAATGATTTATTTTTTCAACACTGCCCTTATGATAATTTCTTTCTTCGACATTATTAACCGGTATCAAATTTATATGACATAGCATGCCCCGGAGCAGATTTGCAAGCTCGTGCGCTTCTTTATCCGAATCGTTCACTCCGGAGATAAGAGCGTACTCAAAGCTTATTCTCCTGCCCGTCTTTTTTATATACTCCCTGCATGCCTTTATCAGGGTTTCAACCGGATATTTTTTATTGACCGGCATGATTGTATTTCGTATTTCATTGTTCGGTGCATGGAGCGAGACCGAAAGCGTAATCGGCAGATTTTCCTCCGCAAGCATGTTGATTCGGTCAACCAGTCCGCAGGTCGAAAGCGAAATGTGCCGATAGCCTATGCAAATTCCGTCCGGATGATTCACATTGTGCAGGAATTTCAGCACGTTATCGTAGTTATCGAGCGGCTCGCCTATTCCCATCATGACGATATTGCTTATTCTTTCGCCGACATCCTTTTCGGCAAAAATCACCTGATTTAGAATTTCGCCCGGCGTGAGACTTCTGTAAAGTCCGCCTATCGTAGATGCGCAAAAGCCGCAGCCCATGCGGCAGCCGACCTGGGACGATATGCATATTGTCAGTCCATGCTTATATTTCATCACAACGCTTTCAATGCAGTTGCCGTCCTCCAGTTCGAACAGATACTTAACCGTCCCGTCTATCTTCGAAACATATTTTTCTCTTATCTTCAGCTTTGACACAAAACTTACCTGTGAGAGCTTTTCGCGTGTCTTTTTCGATAAATCGGTCATTTCGTCAAAGCTTTGCACACCGCGGTGAAGCCATTTAAATATCTGCTTTGCGCGGAATTTAGGCTCGCCCGTTTCGATTATAAAGCTTTCAAGCTCATTATATTCAAAATCCTTTAAATCTATCACACTCTCACACCTTTTTTAAGTCTTGCGATAAAGAATCCGTCCGTCCCGTCGACATTCGGATACAGAGTTATGCAGCCGTTCCTGCCCTTTTTTATATTTTCCGGAAGATATTCGTTTATGTCCGATATCTCAAAATCACTATGTTCCTTTAAAAAGCGTTCCAAAACACCCTCGTTTTCATTTTTTTCCAGGGTGCATGTGCCGTATACCAGCTCTCCGCCTTTTTTTAAGTATCTCGCTGCATTTTCCAGTATTTTGTATTGAATTTCAAAAAGTTCGTTTTCCGCGCTCTTCCGCCATTTTATATCCGGCTTGCGCCTTATAATTCCCAAACCCGAGCAGGGAGCGTCAACCAAAATTTTATCTGCCGACTCTTTGTACTCTTTGTCGTATTCGGCAGCGTCCCGGCACTCGGCAGATATAATATCCACGCCGAGCCTTTTTGCATTTTCTCTTATCAATGCTATTTTATGCTCATGTATATCAAATGAAATTATTCTGCCCTTGTTTTCCATTATCTGAGCCAGGTGCGTGGTCTTGCCGCCGGGTGCGGCACACATGTCGATGACAGTTTCGCCCGGCTTTGGGCATAGTACATATGCCGCCAGCATAGCCGCCTCATCCTGCACAGTCACAAGCCCATCGGTATATTCGCGGCTTTTCGCGATGTCAAATCCCGGGCAATACAACGCATACGGAAGATATTTTCCCGATTCCGCATTCGGAATAAGCTTTTTTACTTCCTCCGGTGAGGCTTTCAGCGTGTTCACTCTCAGACATACCCTCGGCGGCTCGTTCATTGCCGACATAAGTTCACATGCAAAATCCTCGCCAAAAAGCTCGATCCATCGTGATACAAGCCACTCCGGGAATGAGTATTTGACCGCTATCGCCTCAAGTCTATCCGCAGGCTTTGGCAGATTGCCGCGATTTCTGTCCACATTCCGCAAAATCCCGTTTACAAATCCCGCACTCGATGCATGCCCGTAACGTCTTGCAAGCCGCACGCTCTCGTTCACAGCTGCCGATGCCGGGATTTTGTCCATATAAAGCAGCTGATAAATCCCGAGTTTTAATATTATCAATATATATTTTGAAATTTTTTTCAGCTTTATTTTCGAAAATGAGGATATTATATACTCAAGTTCTTTTTTTCTCTGAGCCGCACCGTAAACAAGCGCAGAGACAAATGCCTTGTCTCTTGTGTCCAAGTCCGATGCCGCAAGCTGTTCTTTGAGTGCGAGGTTGGAATACGCATCCTCATATTCTATTTTGTAAAGCGTTTTTACCGCTGCTTCACGCGCGTTCGCCAAAATTAATCACGCCTCCTGCTGTTGAAAATCAAAAGAAGTCTCAAAAGCTGCAAAGCCGTTGCAGCCACTCCGGCAACATATGTCATTGCCGCCGCTTTAAGCACTTTTCCTGCCTGTTTCACCTCATCGGGCGCAAGCATTCCGGATGAATCCAGTACAACAAGCGCTCTGTGACTTGCATTAAATTCAACGGGCAAAGTTATAAGCTGAAAGATAAGCACTGCCGAAAAAAGAACTATCCCTGCAAAGGCAAGTCCTTCACGACCCATAATAAGACCTAAGATAAAAAGCGGCATCGACAGCGATGAGCCGATATTTACAACAGGTACAAATGCATTTCTCAACTTTATCGGAGTATATCCGACAGCATGCTGAACCGCGTGTCCCGCCTCGTGCGCAGCCACTCCGACCGCCGCAACCGAACTTGAATTGTAGGTTGCATCAGATAAGCGTATAACATTTGCGCGAGGGTCGTAATGGTCGGTCAGGTCGCCAGCCACATGCTCTATTCCCACACTGTAGAGTCCGTTTTTGTCAAGAATTTCGCGCGCCGCATCCCTGCCTGTCATTCCGCGCGAGTTGTGCACACCGCTGTATTTCGAAAATGTGCTTTTCACTCCGAATGACGCAAAAATCGAAAGCATGAATCCGATAATAACAAGTATATAAGTGGGATCGTAATATATAGGATATATCATAAAAATCTCCATTCCGCCGCCCTGCGACCGGCATAGTTTATAACAAAAAATCTCTTATCCGCAGGGTAAGGAATGATAGGAGATTTTTTGCCCATGTGCATTTCCGAACATAGTGAGGAAAATTTTGCACGGGCAATTATGGAATCCCGCAAAATAAGGCATTGCCGTAATTTTGTAGGAAAAGGAGAAGCAACCGCACAAACGAAGCTTTTGCACGCATGCAAAAGCAAGTAAAAACGGTTTGCTTTGACGCCTGCCGGAGGCAGACGTGAAAGACGCTTTCACGTTGTTCTCCATTCCGCCGCCCTGCGACCGGCATAGTTTATAACGAAAAATCTCTTATCCGCAGGGTAAGGAATGATAGGAGATTTTTGTCCATGTACGGTTTTGAATGTATTAATATGCGCAGCATATTTTTCATGTTAAGGTGTAAACAAATCGCCGGCATCTATCTTATGTCCTCTCAAATAATCCTCAGCCGGCATTCGTTTGCTGCCTGCCGCCTGCATTTCTCTGATATATATCACACCGCTGCCGCATTTCACTGCCAAGCCTTTTCCCTTTTCAAATCCGAGGACTTCGCCCGGCTCCGCTTTCGGTTCATCATCCGATGAATCACAGGTAAATATCTTAATTACCTCTCCGTTATAATGAGTATATGCGCATGGCCAGGGATTCATCCCGTAAATGAATTTCAGCACCTTTGGCGCAGGCACGCTCCAGTCTATTTCCGCCATTTCTTTTTTTAGCATCGGCGCGTGAGTTGCCTCGGCTTCGTTTTGCGGAATCGGGGTTATTTTTTCTATATTTCGAATCGTCTCAATCAATGTTTCCGCGCCGAGCTTTGCAATTCTTTCAAAAAGCTCTCCGCCGGTTTCGTATCTTCCTATTTCAATGCTTTTTGACAAAAGCATATCTCCTGTGTCCATGCCCTTGTCCATCTTCATTGTTGTAACGCCGGTGACCTCATCTCCGTTTATAACCGCCCACTGAATCGGCGCCGCACCGCGGTATTTCGGCAAAAGCGAGCCATGCATATTCACACATCCGTATTTCGGAAAGCTCAAAACATACTCGGGCAAAATCTTCCCGTATGCCACAACCGCTATCAAATCCGGCTTTAAGGTTTCCAGCACATCTTTTAATTCCCCGTTTTTAAGTCTTTCCGGCTGAAAAACGGGTATGCCCGCCGCCAAAGCCGCCGTCTTTGTCTCGGGCGGAGTGAGCACTTGCTTTCTTCCGCGCGGCTTGTCCGGCTGAGTTACCGCCCCGACAACGTCGAATCCCTCGGCTATCAGCGCTTTGAGCGATACCGCCGCAATGTCGGGCGTTCCCATAAATAAAATCTTCATCTTTGTCTCCTCCGACCGTTCAGCCACAAGAGCTAATTTTCCAAAAACTTTGTTACTCTTTCCAAAAACAGCTTGCCCTCGAGATGCTCCAACTCATGGCAGAATGCTCTTGCCAAAAGTTCTGTCCCCGATTTTTCAAAGAAATTCCCGTTTCTGTCCTGTGCGCGGACCGTCACTTCATTCGGACGCTCCACCTCTCCGAAAACTCCCGGGACGCTCAAACAGCCCTCCGGTCCGACTTGCGTTCCGCTTTCCGCTATTATAACCGGATTTACAAGCTCTATTCTTTCATCGCCGACATCTATAACCACAACTCTTTTCAAAATGCCGACCTGCGGAGCGGCAAGACCGACTCCGTCATGCTTTTTCATAGTGTCGTACATATCGTCTATCAGTATGCCGAGTTTTTTGTCAAAGACCTTAACCTCTTTGCACACCTTTGTGAGAATTTCATCATCCTTTGTACGGATTTCCCGTATTGCCATATTCTTTCCCATAGCCTTTCTGCTCACAAACATCCAAAAAATCAATCGCCTTATCCGTGAGCCGATAAGGCTTTTCCAAAACCACTTTTTTCGATTTGTTTCCGTTATACTGCCCCGTTGGGGTTTTTATCTATAATCACCGCGGTGCGGCTGTAGTTTCTTCCGCACGCCGCGCGCGCCTCGTCAAGAATGACATTAAGCTCCTCCGCGTTTTCGCACTTTATAACCAGCTGCCACCGATACCGATTCTTTATCTTCGAAACCGCTGCCGGTATCGGACCCAAAATATTCACCTTTTGCGAAAGCTTTTGCACTCCGACAAGATTTTTTGCAAAAAATCTCGCCGTCTGTCTTGTCACAGCCTCGGTCGCCGCTGAGAACATGACAAGAATCATTTCGCAAAACGGAGGATACCACATGGCTTTTCTCATCATTATCTCCGAATTGTAAAATCCTATGTAATCGTGCTTTTTCATAAACTCAATCGCCATATGCTCCGGAGAATAGGTCTGCACCACCGCTCTGCCCGGCTTTTTTGCCCTGCCGGCGCGGCCTGTGACCTGTTCCAGCACCGAAAAACTTCTCTCCCCGGCGCGGAAATCATCTATATTAAGCATCACATCCGCCGAAATAACTCCGACGAGTGTGACATTCTCAAAATCAAGTCCTTTTGCCACCATCTGCGTGCCTATGAGTATATCGATTTTTTCCTTTTCGAACCGTTCCAAAATCTTCTCATGCGCAAACTTTCCTCCGGTCGTGTCAACATCCATTCGTATCACCGACGCAGACGGAAATGCTTTTTTGATTTCCTCCTCAACTCGCTGTGTTCCGCCGCCGAAGTAGCGTATATACTTACTTCCGCAGGACGGGCACACCGTCGGATTTGCTGTTGTATAACCGCAGTAATGGCATCTTAAAGTGTTATTATATTTATGATATGTCAGTGATATATTGCATTCGGGGCATCGCGCCACATATCCGCAGCTGCGGCAGGACACAAAGGTCGAAAATCCCCGACGGTTTAAAAACAATATCGCCTGCTCTTTGTTTTCCAAATTCTTTTCTATTTCCTGTGCAAGCGCTCGGCTGAATATCGACTTATTGCCCTCCTCCAGTTCTCGGCGCATATCCACCACTCTGACATCGGGCATTGCTCCGGCATTGGCTCTTTTGGTCATGCTTATCAGCTTATATTTCCCGGTCTTTGCGCGGTAATAGCTTCCCACATCCGGCGTTGCCGATGCCAAAAGCAGAACCGCCCCGGTCTGAGCCGCTCGAAACTCCGCCACTTCACGCGTTGTATAGCGCGGCAGCATCTCCGACTTGTAAGTCTGTTCATGCTCCTCATCCATGATTATTATTCCCAAATTGCCGAACGGCGAAAAGACCGCCGACCGCGCTCCGATTGCGATATCCGCGCCGCCGTCACGCATGCGTTTCCATTGGTCATATCTTTCACCGAGCGAAAGTCCGCTGTGAAAAACCGCAACTCTCTCGCCGAAACGGTTGATAAATCTTTGCACCATCTGCGGCGTGAGCGAAATTTCCGGCACAAGCAAAAGTGCCTGTCTGCCGCGATCCACCGTCTCGGCTATCGCATTCATAAAAACCTCGGTTTTTCCGCTGCCGGTAACGCCATGGAGCAGGATTTCTTTATATTCATGCTTTTCTATATATGCTCTTATTTCATTCGCCGCCGCGGTCTGCTCATCGGTCAGTTTCGGCGGCTCTGAATGTACAATCTCTTTTTTTCTGAACGGATCACGCCGGACCGTTATATTTTCAAGACGTATAAGCCCCTTTTTTTCAAGCGCCGACACAGCGTTATAGCTGCTTTCGGCAAACTTCACCAAATCGGAAACGGCGATAAATTCATTGTCTGCAAGAATATCAAGCATTTTTGCCTGCGAATATGCACGCCTTTTGTTAAGCTCCTCCACAGCGTCAAGCGCCTCGCTCTCGTCCACTGCCAGAGCCGCAACGCGCAAAAGCTTATCATGCACTCTGCTGCCGCTGCGATACTCTCTTTTTAAAATCCCGTCCGCACACATCTGAGATATCTGCGGTTTGACATTGCTTTCAAAGAACTGCATAAAGTAGTTTATCTCGCATGCGCCACCGTTATCGGTCAAAACCGAGACTATTTTCTTTTTTGTCTCCGACTTTATCCCGTCCGCATTTTGGGCAAGAACTATCCACTCCTCCGGCTTTATGCTTGTTCCGGCAGGAACAACCGCGCGGATAATATCAATGTAGCTGCAAAGGCAGCGTTCTCTCAGCCAACAGATAAGCTCCAGCATATTATCATCAAAAACTCTGCCGCAGTCATCGACCGAGATTATGCTTTTAAGCTTTTTTGCCTTTGACTTTTCACAAATTTTGAAAACATATGCCTCTTTCTGCTGATTTCCTCTGCCGAACGAAACAAGCACGCGGCTTCCAACCTCCACCTGCTGCTCCATCTCCTCGGGAACAAGATAATCATACAGCTTGTCAACCTCTTTTGAACGGTGATTTACTATAACCTGCGCAATCACGTCTTGCTCTTTCCTTTCAGAAAAATCTCTGTTCCGCCGCCCCGCGGCGGCAAAAATAACAATAAATATTCTCTTATCCGCATGGCAATGAATGATAAGAGCTTGGTTTTTTCAGGCTATGCCTTAAAAAAACTCACGCGAATAATCCGTTTTGCCAAAGCTTATTACGCAAAAGACATTTTCGCGTTATTATTCTTCCGTTTCAGCTTCGTTTTCCGCTTGCTCGCTCTCGATGCCTGCTTCGTTTTCGGATTCCTGCTTTGCTTCAAGCTCATCAAGATCAACCGCATCGTCCTTTATATTCTCGGTATAAAAAGTATCCTCGTTGTAGCATCTTTCGCGGCGGATATATCCAACCTTGCCTGCCGCAACCTCCTCAACAGCTATCGAAACCGGCTTTTGGGAAGTACAGGGAACAAGCCCCTCGCCCGAGTTGCCGATCATTCTTGCACGCTTTGCAACCATTGTCACAAGCGTATAGCGCGAATCAACGCATTTTGACAGCGTTGTGATTCCCGGCTTAATCATAATTGTTGAATTTTCATTCCTCTTCAAACTCGATTTTCTCATTTAACAATCTCTCCACTTCTGAAATTTTTTCTGTTCGTCTTTGTATGATTTCGGCTATGCGCTCCACACAAAGCTCAAGATTATCATTTACGACAATCTCATTATATTTAGACGCCTGCCGCATTTCCCAAACTGCGGCGGCAAGTCTTTCCTTGATTTGTTCGGTAGTCTCTCTGCCTCTTAAAGAAAGCCTGTTTTTAAGTTCCTCCATTGACGGCGGTATTACGAATATTAAAAATGTTTCCGGGAATATGCTCTTCACTTTGAGCGCGCCTTGTACTTCTATTTCAAGAATCACATTTTTCCCGCGCGAGAGCATATCCTCAACGGTCTTTTTCGGAGTGCCGTAGTAATTTCCGCTGTAGACAGCCCACTCCAGCATTTCGTCGTTGTCTATCATGCTTTGGAAATTTTCCGTCGTGGTGTAATTGTACGTCACGCCGTCAACCTCGTTGGCGCGCTTGTCTCTTGTGGTTGTCGAAACCGAAAGAAAAATTTCCTCGCGCTCCAAAAGTTTTTCACACACCGTTCCCTTTCCCGTTCCGGACGGTCCGGAGATAACAAACAGAGAGCCTCTACTCATATATACCATCCTCCGTTTCATCGCTCAGACGATTTGCCACCGTCTCCGGCTGTATCGAGGACAGAATTATATGTCCGCTGTCCGTCACCAGAACAGCACGCGTGCGCCGACCGTATGTAGCATTTACAAGCAGTCCCTTGTCCTCCGCCTCTCTTATTATTCTCTTTATCGGCGCAGATTCCGGACTTATTATCGCTATCAGTCTGTTTGCCGAAACCATATTGCCGAAACCTATATTTATCAGCTTCATGAAACTCTCCTTTCCGCCGCCCTGTATATGCATAAATACCAATAATCCTCTTATCTTTATGTGCAGAAAGATAAGAACTTTCCGCAATCTTATTCTATGTTCTGGATCTGTTCGCGAAGCTTTTCAGTCTCCGCTTTTAAGTCGACAACCGTTTTTGCGACCTCAATATCATTCGCCTTTGAGCCTGTCGTGTTTATCTCGCGATTGATTTCCTGTATCAGAAAATCAAGCTTTCTGCCCGCCGGCTCGCCGCAGTTTATTATATTGTAAAATTCCTCAAAATGGCTTTTAAGTCTTACAAGTTCCTCATCCACAGCCACCTTGTCCGCGAAAATTGCCACCTCTGTAAGAACTCTCGCCTCGTCAACCTCTTTGTCCTCCAGCACATCGCGAATCTTTGCATAAAGCCGCTCTCTGTAGTCCGCAACGGTTTTTGGCGACCGCTCTTCTATTTTTGCCGTCAAAAGCTTCATATATTCAATGCGCGCCTCAAGATCTTTCCTGATTCGCTCGCCCTCGCGCTCACGCATAAGAACAAAGGAATCCACCGCCTCTTTCAGCACCGGTTCAACCAATGCCCATATCTCGTCCTCATCGGCTTCTTTCTTTTCTATATTAAATATCTCCGGGTTTCGCGCCACCGATGTTACCGAAATATCATCTTTCAGTCCGAATTCTTCTTTGAGCCGATACAACGCATCTATGTACTTTTTTGCAAAGTCGTCATTCAGTGATATTTCCACATCGTCGCCATAGCTTTCTATCGAGATAAACACATCGACCTTTCCGCGCGCTATGGTATTGGCAACATACTTTCGCGCTCTGTCCTCCAGGAATCCGTAGTATCTCGGGACCTTGACGGAATAGTCGGAATAACGGTGATTTACCGATCTGATTTCGGCAAGTATTTTTCTGCCGTCCTCAATTTTTTCGCATCTTCCGTAGCCGGTCATACTCTTCAACACATAACTCACCCACTTTATCATCCTTGTATTTTATCTATTATATCACACTTTTAAGAAAAAGAACATATATTTTTGAAAATTTTATATATTTTTTTTATTTATGTACAATTATGCATTGCCGATTCATTGATTTTGCGATAAATCAATGGTAGAAAAGCCTGTTTTTTTAATCCCTGTCCGCTTATGGCACAAATTTTGAGGAAGCTGCATACTTGATTAAAAAAACAAGTTTTTCCGAAAAAATCCCCCGTATTTCAAAAAAAACGTATCGGACATCCCGTCTGCACCAAGATGTCCGACACGTTTTTTAAATTCAATATTATTCCGCGATTGCTCTCTGCAGGAATGTTACAATCTGCGCTCTGGAGCAGATTGCATTCGGAGCAAATTCAGTATCCGAAACGCCTGCTGTAACATCGTTCAGCACTGCCCACGAAACTGCGTCGCAGTATTCCGCATCGGCAGACACGTCATCAAAAACTTCCAAATCTCCGTATTCCGGCGAGTCCGCGTTTTTCCACAGGTACATTACCGTAGATGCTCTTGTGCAGGGAGTCGGTCCCTCAAACTTATCGCCCGAAACCATGCCCTTGTCATATGCCCAAAGCGCTGCGTCATAGAAATAATCGCTGACATTCAAATCGCTGAATGGGTTTGCGATGGTTGCTTTCGGCGAGCCGACTGCGCGCCAGAGGAATGTCAGAATCTGCGCTCTTGTACAGGTCTGATTCGGAGAGAACGCGGTTTCGCTTGTTCCTGCCGTAATACCGTTCTCAACCGCCCACTGTACCGGAGCGAAGTAATATGCATCCGCTGCCACATCTTCGAATGTAGTATTTTTCTTGGTGTTGTCCTTTGTCTCTGTGCTGCCTGCAGCATCCAAAAGTTTGAGTGTATTGTAAACTTTCAAAGTATCGCTTTCGTTATTTAAAGTAAGTTTCAGGAAGCATTTTGCCGAGCCTTTTTTTGTTTCGGTGGAATCTACCTTTGTAAATTCGCCTGTCACTTCAACAACACTTCCGTTTTTAACCGCTGCCTGCGCCATTTTTGCAATATCCTCGGCAGTCACGTCCGCCTCAAGCGAAATTGAATTGAAAACAGCTCTTGCCGCAGCTATGTCCTCAGCAAGCTTTTCCTTATCCGCATTTGCCTCCGCTGCCGCTCCGGTCAGCTTCGGAATAACGAAATCATACATTTCGTGACGTACGTAAGGTCCGCATGTAAAGCAGATATTTGCAAAAATCGAACCGTCTTTTTCGCTTGTTGCATCAATGCGTCTGTAGTCGCTTTCCTTTGAGAAAGAAAGTTCAACCGTACTTCCCTCCGGAAGAATAAGCTTGATATCGTACAAAAACGAATCCGGAGTCATTTCATTTACCAACATAAGTGTGTCTTTCTTTTGCTTGATTGCTTTTTGTGCCGCTTCGATTTCTCCTACTTCATCCATTGCAAATACGCTCGGTACTGCCGTGAATAAAATACAAATCGCCGCAAATAATCCCAATAATTTTTTAAACATGTTTATTTCTCCTTGTATCATATAATTTTCCTTTTGAATTATCCGATTGCCCGATTTAAGAATGTCACAATCTGTCCTCTCGAGCAAATCATATCGGGCGAAAATGTGGCGTCGCCTGTCCCGGCGGTCACATTATTCTGCACCGCCCAGTCAACTGCGTCCGAATACTCCGCATCCCATGCAACATCCGAAAAGCTGCTCGGTGCCGAAACGATCGGCGAGCCTGCGTTTTTCCAGAGATATTCCACAGTGGAAGCTCTTGTGCAGGGGGTTGAGCCTTCAAAACGGCTGCCGGAAACCATACCTTTTTCATATGCCCAAAGGGCTGCGTGATAGTAATAGTCATCCGTTTTTATATCGGTAAAC
Source organism: uncultured Clostridia bacterium (assembly GCA_934486735.1). Taxonomy (GTDB): domain Bacteria; phylum Bacillota; class Clostridia; order UBA1381; family UBA1381; genus CAKSQL01. The sequence continues at coordinate 17,851 of CAKSQL010000009.1, forward strand.
GGATTTTCGCCGGACGATACCGGTGAGCCGACTGCGCGCCATAGGAATGTCAAAATCTGCGCCCTGGTGCAAGTATCCATCGGCGAAAACGCAGTGTCGCTCGTTCCTGCCGTAATGCCGTTTTTAACCGCCCAGGCAACCGCCTTTGCAAAATAGTCGGTGGCCTTTACATCGTTGAATACGGATGTCTGCTCTCTCTCATTCCCGACCTCTGCCATTGTGCCGCCTGCATTTTCGACGGTCAGATAGAACGGAATCGAGGCATAAAGATCCATCGTGTAACCCTGCTCCGTTTTTGTCATGTACTCAACGTCTATCGGGACGCAGGAAACCAATCCGTTGCTCGCAGTGCATATCAGATAATCCTTTTGCATTTCGTCCTCATCGATATAGTTTGTTTTTCCCGATGAAGTTGCAATTGAAGTAATCGGATAGCTAACACCTGCAAAAAGCTGAACTGCCGTTCCGAGGGTTTCGTTGTCATACGCGCCTGTACCGATATAGTTATATCCCGGTTTCAGAATATTTTCGCGGTGGCCCGGGCTGTTCATCCATGCATTCATTGCCCTTGCTCCCGAAACTGCCATGCTCGGCGCGTCACATTTATAAATGTTTTCGCCGGCAGTCGCGTAGGAAAAGTCCGAAATTGCCGTAAACGGCCGCTCTCCGTTCGGTCTCGTATGCGAGAAAGACTCCGTAAGCTCAACCTCACGAATGTTGCATGCCTCCTGGAGCGGCTCTATCATGGTCAGCAGACTCCGACCCTCTTTATTGCGCTCAACATTGACAATTCTTAAAATTTCCCATTCTTCCTTATTGACCGAAAGTCTGTCGGTCGGCAGATCACGATACATCTTCGGAAGCTTTCTTTCAAAGCGTATTTCGCGCGCTTCCGAACCGAGCATGATTGTAACATACGCGATAATTTTGCCGTCCTCTTGGTAAGTCGCATTTGTTTTGTCAAAGCTTTTCCATGAAACCGAGGAACCGTTTTTAACCGCCGCCTGCATCTTTTCCATTATCATCTCCTGCGTTACGCGGTTGTTATAGGCAATGTTGTCAATCGCGGTGCTGATCAAATGTCTGTCCTCGTCAATCGCCTGCGTCTCTGCATTAACAACAAGCGGAAGTGTCTTTGCAGCCGTAACGGCGTCTGTTGCATTGCCGCAGGTCAAAGCAAATGTCGCGGATACGGTGCCCTCAACAGTGCTCGTTGATTTTGTGATTGTGAAGTTGCCCGGCTCGATTATCACCGTCACGCCGCTGTCCTTTCCGACCGCGTCCTGTGCCATTTTAAGCATGTCATCCGCAGTGGTATCGTTGGAAACCTCGAACTCCCAAATTGCCGCATTTATTGCACGTTTTGCAGCCTCAAGGCTCTTTTTCTCGTCCGCTGTAGGCTCGGCTTTGGGAGTATTTCCGTCATCTACGGAAATGCCGCCGCTCGCCGCGCCGCTGCCGGCTATCGGAATTTCTTTTTTTACCTCGCATGCCGCCTCGCCGTCATCAAGAAAAATACTGACCTGGGCGCTGATGTACCCGGCTTGATTCGCGGTCGGCGTTACCCTTTTGAACTTTTCCACAAGAAAGCCTGCACCGGTTGTCGCCTCCGTTGAATAGTCACATGCCTGAGCCACAAGGCTTTCCAAATCATCTTTGGTAAAGTTTTCGTCGACATCCGCTTTTTCAAGCATGTCCAAAAACTGCTGCATGTTTTTTTCAACCGCGGTCTCGGCATCCTCCACAACAGTGAACGAATAAGCCGCCTGCAGCGGAAGCTGCACCGCACCTACTCCCAGTGCCGCCGCGCAGATTATCGCTAAAAATTTTTTCATCTGAGCATATTCCTCCTCTAAAATAATGTCACTGTAATTTTATCACAAAAGCAAACGAATTTCAAGACAGCATTTTCACAAAATACGCGCATTTGTTTTGGGGGATAGACAAAACTTTTTTCCGATTTCGGCATACTATTGCCAAAATCGAAAATTATCACCGTTTTGCAAAACAGCTGTTCAAATGAGCACTTGTCCGACGCTCTCGCAAGCCGCGGCTTTTAGCAAAAAAGCTTTTAGCAAAATCCGCAGGTATAAAATTAAAGCATCATTTATGATTTTTCCGGCATGCGAAATTTCCCGCAAGCTCAAAAAAACATGCCGCCTCAAGGATATTATTGTTCATCCTCTTTCGGCAGCATGTTTTTTGTTCTTACTCCTGCTCGGGAGCGCCTACCGGACAAACGGAAGCACAAGCTCCGCACTCCAGACAAGCATCCGCATCGATTACATATGCAGAATCACCCTCCGAGATGCAGCTTACGGGACATTCCGCAGCGCAAGCTCCGCAGCTGATGCATGCATCACTGATTTTATATGCCATTCGAAAACACCTCCTTAAGATTCTGACAGGATAATGAATATCCGTTCAAAAGCTATTATAACACACTTTTTTTATTTATTCAAGGTTTTTTGCAATTTCTTCATCAAAATTTTCGTCTTTTTTCTGACGCTTTGCCGACCGCTTCAAAAGCTTGACCTCATCCACCCTAAAATCCTGCAATGCGCTTTCTTTATCTCCCTCAATTTTGACCTTGAGCATGCCTTTTATCAAGTTTACATACTCGACAGTTCCCTTGCCCATCGGAGTGTTTACAACCGATCCCTGTTTGGGAGTCTTGCGCAAAAGCTCCTCATATGTTTCCTGCTCATATTTAAGGCAGCACATGAGCCGTCCGCATGCGCCGGATATTTTGGTCGGATTCAGGCTCAAGCCCTGGTCCTTTGCCATTTTCATCGATACAGGCTCAAACTCGCCCAAAAACTGCGAGCAGCAGAGCGAACGTCCGCACACGCCTATGCTTCCGACCGTCTTTGCCTCATCCCTTACGCCGATTTGCCTAAGCTCGATTCTCGTTTTCAGCGCGGTTGCCAAATCCTTGACAAGCTCGCGGAAATCCACACGTCCGTCGGCGGTGAAGTAGAACATAACCTTCGACGTGTCAAATGTGTATTCCACCTCCACAAGCTTCATTTCCAGTTTGTGTTCCTTTATTTTTTTAAGACATATTTCATAAGCACTGCGCTCTTTTTCCTTGTTTTTCTCGCGGCGCTCCATGTCCTCTTTTGTAGCAATTCTTATAATATTTTTCAGCGGCTTTGACAGTTCCTCATCCGCAATTGCCTTTTCCGCCATAACAACTCTGCCCATTTCCATACCGCGCGCCGTCTCGACAATAACGCAATCGCCGATTTTCACGCTCAGCTTTTCCGGGCGAAAATAATATATCTTACCGACCGGTTTAAATCTTACTCCAACTACCTCTGTCATATTTATATCCATAGCCTTTCCACTCATAATAATTATTAACGCTTTTCATACATTAATATTATTATAATACACAAATTGAAAAAAGTCAAGTTTTTCAGCGGTTTGGTTACTTTCTTCCCTCCAAGTATCCGGTCACTTCCTCGATAAAGACCTTGCCTATATCGCTCAGAGCATTTTTCTTCTTTATTATATATCCAATCTCCATGGAGCTGTTGGGATTGTTCTCGTCCGCTTCAAACGGCACCGCTATGAAATCGCTCCCGTTCAGCTCCTCGCATATAATTCCCGAGCAGAGAGTATACCCGTTTACCCCAACCATAAGATTAAGCATTGTCGCCCGGTCGGTCGCCTTTATCATGCGCTGATATTCGTTTGTGCTCAAAATTTCCTCCGCAAAATAAAACGAACCGTTTTCGCCCTGCTCGAATGAAAGGCAAGGGTAGTCCGCAAGCTCGTCAAAGCTTATGGATTTTTGTTTTGCAAGCGGATGCTTCCGCCAGATGTACACATATGCCTTGCAGTCGATAAGCTTGTGAAAATCGCAGTCGTTTTCTTTAAGCATCTTTTTTATTATCTTTCTGTTGAAGTCGTTCATGTACAAAAGCCCTATTTCGCTTTTGAAATTTCCGACATCCTGAATAACTTCAATCGTTTTGGTTTCGCGGATTGCAAATTCATAGTTGAGCGTGTCGAACCGCTTTACGGCATCGGCAAATGCTTTTACCGCAAAGGAATAGTGCTGAGTGGATATTCCGAATTTTCTCTTTATATTTTTTGTTTCGACATACTTTTGGCGTATCAGCTCGTATTGCTGATAAAGCTGGCGTGCATAGAGCAGGAACTCCTCGCCCTCTCTTGTCAGAATAACGCCCCTGCCGGTACGCAGGAAAATCGTGATGCCGATTTCTTTTTCCAAATCCTTTATCGCGCTTGTGAGCGACGGCTGGGATATATAGAGCATTTCCGCCGTCTTGTTCATGGAACCGCATTCGGATATGGTTATTGCATAAAAAATCTGCTGCAATGTCATTTGCATCAACTCCAAATTTCAAAAAACGGTGCTGCTGCAGCATAGGTGCAGCGCTGATATGCGCTGCCTCACACCGATTCAATATTTACATAAATTATTGTAAATATTATACCATATTTTGTCCCATACTGTCAACCGTACCGCAGCAAACTTTTCTACATTCCCAGGATTGTCTCCGCCAAAGAAAACGCAAACAGCCAGTTCATATCCCTTTTGGGATGATTTATTTTATTAGCCAAAAGTTCGGTTGTATCCATTCCAAGCTCGCTCAGCCTTTTCCATTTTGCATAGCAATCGCATATCGTCACATTATTTTCAATGCACACTTCCCTCGCTGCCGCCATATACGCGTCCATCACGCCCTCATTCTGAAGCTTCATGCAATTTCGGGCAATTTCTTTTTCCGCATCGTTTTTTAAATGACAGCTAAGCTCTGTATTCATCATATTCGGAGTCATAAATATAACTTCCGTTCCTTTTAATTTTTTGAATATCCCGGCAAGACTCTTTTTGTAATCCTCCAGTCCTTCTATCCCTCTGCCGGCATCGTTCAAACCGAAGCAAACCACAACCAAATCCGGTGAATAACAAAGAACATCTCTTTCAATCCTCGCGCAGGCATGTACCGCGTTGTCTCCGCTTATTCCCGAATTAATTATATTTATCGGCACACTCGGACAAAGCACCGCAAAAATCTCCGCAAGCTTTTTGTGATACGCATTCGCCGGGTCAAAATACGTTTCTATGCACCCGTCGTTTTTTTGATAAAGCTCAAAACAGCCCTGCGTTACGCTGTCCCCCAAAAATACAATTGTGCATGCCTTTTCCTCAAAATTATTTTGCAGCTTTCTTTTTAAAACATCTGTAAATTTCATTTGATTCACCTTAATCTTCCTTATCCATCAGCTCAAGCGGATAATCGCCCAGTCTTTTAACCTCAAATCCGTTTTCCTTAAATTCCTCATAGTCAAACGCATTAAGCTCATCTATCGCAAGCTTGTGGAACTCATAAAAATTCGGCCACCATTCATAACCGTCGCCCAGATTGTGAGTCAAAAATGCCTCGGCAATTTCTTTCCCCATTTGCGGAGCAACATAAAACGCACCCATCGCCAAAACGTTCACTCCGTTACCGGTTATTGCTCTGAGTGCAGCAGGCACGCTCTCCACCACGCCTGCGTGAACGCCCGGGCATTTGCTCGCCGCGATATGAATCCCCATGCCGGTGCCGCAGAAAAGGAGTGCGCGCTCAAATTCGCCCTCCGAGATTTTCGCCCCGACCTTCAGTCCGATTCTGTGGAACATTTCCTTATCTTCCTCATCCGCCGAACGCACGCCGATATCGGTCACAGTCCAGCCTTTTTCCCTCAGATATTCCACAACCGCCTCTTTGAGCGGAAATCCCGCAAAATCTGCACCGACCAAAACCTGTTTATCTTTAATGGTTTTCATAATTGATTACCTCCTTATAAATCATAGCTGAAACAATAAAATCCCTGTTTCAATATTTTCTTATCTCCGCCGTACTCATATTCGCACTCTGCTCCGTACGGCACATTCACATGTATATTAAGCTTTCCGTAGCGTTTGAACCACTTGACATCCACACTTCCGCGCACACTGTCTATATGCGCCTCCGCGCTCTGCAAATCGGTCGGAATTTTGGGGCTGAGCGCAAACTTTTTCCACCCATCCGCCTTTGGCACAAGTCCTGCAATTCGGCTGTAGAACCATGCTCCGACCGCTCCGTACATCGGATGATTGTGCGAGTTCATGCCGCTGTCGTTCTTCTGTTCAAAGCGCTCCCATATCGTTGTTGCTCCGTTTTGTATCATATATCCGAAGGACGGATATTCCTCGCGTGTCATTATCTTCCACGCGTCATCGATATATCCGTAATCGGACAGCATTTCAAGGACATATCTCGCCGTCAGATTTCCGCATTTAAATCGGAATCCGACCTCCGCGACCGCATCGTGAAGTCTGTCCGCTGCCTTTTGTCTTTCCTCCTCCGGCAAAATACCGAGCCAAAGCGCAAATGCCTGCGAGCCTTGCGAGCCTGTCGCCACAACACCGGTTTCCCGATTGTACCACTTATTCAAAAATGCCTTTTTCACAATCTCCGCCGCGGCATTATTTTTTTTCTGTTCCTCGCTGTCACCAAGCACTTCTGCCATTTTTGCAAGCATGCGATAGTTATAATAATGATACCCTGTTGACATAAGAGCATCGGGAGTAACTGCCGAATTTGCATCCTCAAAGCTTTTGCAGCTGTCCGCCGTTCCTGCCCAGTCTCCGTAGCACGAGTATGAAATTATTCCGTCCTCCGCCAAATTTGCCAGACAATCGTTCCACGCACGCCAATGCCGATAATTTTCACGCAACAGTGATTTATTTGCATAATGCAGCCAGCACTGCCATCCCAAAACCAAATATGACGAGCATACCGGATCTGCCGGTCTGCTCCCGTATATGTACGGCGCAGTACATGTTATTGCTCCGTTTTCGTCCTGTTCTGCATTAATATCCGCTATAATTTTCGGAAACAGTCTTAAGACATTAAAGTTGTATGGTGTTTCTTCAAATCGGACCGTTGCATCATTCAGCCATCCCATGCGTTCATCACGCTGCGGGCAATCGGTAGCAATTCCGTGCAGATTGCCCCTTTCGCCCCTTACAACATTTTCATGAATCTGATTAACCAATGCACTGCCGCAATTAAAATAACTTCCGTTATCGACATCACTGTAAACCACAACTGCTGCCACATCCTCAAAATCGGGTACACCGCGCCAACCGCTGAGCCTCATATATCTGAATCCATGATACACAAATTCCGGACTCCAATACTCATCTGCGTCATGACCGTTTGATATATATTCGTCCAGCGATTCTGCTGCACGCATACTGTTACGCTCCAGATCACCATTCTCATTGATTTCTTCCGCAAAAATCATGGAAATCTTATCTCCTGCCGTCATACCGTCGGGAATCCTTATTTTCGGATAGCCTGCGATATTTTCTCCGAAGTCAAAAATATATACTCCCGGCTCAATCATTATCTTTGAAATCGGTCTGATTCGTCTCTGTTCCCTTATCGGCTCTGTGCGCTGCGGTTTCAAGCCGCCGATTTTCTCCGCATAGATTGCATGTGTCACACAATCCGAATAATCATATTCCGCCGTATCCCAGCCGAGCGGCTCTTTTCTTGCGTCATAAGTTTCACCGTCAAACAAATGCGCACGGATTGTTCCGCCGTCAAATGCGTACCAGCTTTCATCGCTTTTAAGAAGTTCAATACTGCCGTCACAATATTCGCATCTGAGCTCCAATGCCAGCTGCGGTGTTCCGAAAAACTCGACATTTTCCTTTTGCGACGCACCATTCAAATAAACTCCGTAATTTCGTCTCCAGCCGTCTCCAAGCTTAACTCCTATGCAGTTTTTACCCTTTTTAATCAGATTCTCCGCCTCAAGTGCGGCAAAATAGCACTGTCTTTTGTAATTCGACGTAATCGGCTGCAACACTGCACTGTCTGCCTTTCTTCCATTAACTCTCACGCTTTGATATCCGATTCCCGATACATATAAATCGGCACGCTTTATATCCTTGGTTATCTCAAATTGCTTTGCAAGATATATAGGGCGGCTCCTTTCGCTGTTCGGCTTTGTTATCCATTGCGCGTCAATCGTTTTCGGAACAACGCGAAATTCGCCGAATGCCTCGCCGCTGTTCCCCTTATCGTCCCACAGCCGCAGCTGCCACCTCGGACGCATACCGGGGACAAGCTTTTCTCCGTCATAACGTGCGGAAAATCCTCCCTCCCGTCTGCCGCTGTCCCAAAGCAATTTATCCCCGTCTTTTACACATATCCTATACGCGCAAATCACCGCCGTATTATCTTCGTGTTCGACACTCCACGAAAACTCCGGCGCATCGGTCACAACCGCGTATCTGTCCGACGGCGCATTATCAATCATCAATTTAATAGGTCTAAAATTCATTTTCTTCTCCTTTCAGCGACTCCCGTTTTATTATTTTTGTCGGCAGAATCACATTATTCTTTTTTTCGTCTTTGTCAAGCAAAAGCTCAACGCTTTTTTTCGCCATTCCCTCAATATCCTGCTCCACAGTGCTTATCCGCGGGAACGCTATCCGCGAAAAAATAACATTGTCAAAGCCTGCAACGCCTATCTTGGGAACGCAGCAATTCATTTCGGAAAGCGCATTGAGCGCCCCTGCCGCAATCATGTCATTAACGCAGATAAACGCGTCGGTGTCGGGACGGCTTTTCATGATATCTCCGATTGCATCATGTGCTGCCCGATAGCTCAGCTTTTCAAGGCGATATATGTACGAATCAACAACATTTTCCGCCGCCGCTCTTTCAAATCCGTCTTTTCTCAAACGGAGAGACACCACCGCGTCATCACCGGTAAGATACGCAATACTCTTGTAGCCCATACCGATAACCCCTCGGGTAAGTCTGTACATTCCGTCCTCCAAATCCGACATAACCACCGGCGCTGCGCTTTGCATGCCCTCGTAATAATCGGTGCAGAATACGTACGGGATATGGTAGTTATCCAGCATTTCAAGATAGCTCGGATTCGGATTCGCCTTGTTCATCGGGACAAAAGCAACACCCTCAACCCTGTTTTCTATCATATTGGAAATAATCTTTTTCTCCGACTCGGGATTATTTTCCGATACCGCGATAATCAGATTATATCCGCGCTCCTTTGTCGCGTCGTTTATGTGCTTGACAAGCGATGCATAAAACACATTTTCAATATCGGGAATGATAAGCCCGAGACATCCGCTCTCACGCCTTGCAAGCTTTCGCGCCGATAGGTTCGGAATATATCCGATTTTGTCGGCAACCTCCAAAATTTTTTCCCTGGTTTTTTCGTTTACCAAACTGCTGCCGTTCAGCGCCAGAGAAACCGTTGCCTCCGAACACTTCGCACGCATTGCTATATCCTTGATTCCGATTGCCATTTTAACAGAGCTGCCAAAATTAATATATCACTGTGTTTTTTCCGATATCATGACAAACATGCTGTCCGATCTGTCAAAGTGATATTTTCGGTCAAAACGCCCGACCTCTTTTGCAGCCCCTTCACCTCCGTCATTCAGAGTTATTCAAAATAATTTAAAGCGCTTTAAATTATTTTCAAAATTATTATATCATTATTTGCTCATCTTGTCAATGCTTTTGTGAAATATATAAGTGTTATATCAGATTTTTTTACATAATTTTATAAAATGATTTATTTTTCTTTATACAATATAAACAAACAGTATGGTTTTAGTTGACACTCAGACCAATTTGTTGTATACTTGTAGTATATATTATATATACGGAGGGTTTATAAATGAATAATTTTAAAACAAGAAAAACGCATCGTATGCTTTGTATCGGCATTGCGGCGCTTTTGTCGTTCTCGGCATTAACCGGCTGCGGCATAAATAAAAATATTGCCGCAAATAATGAAGCGCCGGTTGAATCATCTGCGGCACAAGCATCGGACGACACTTCCGAGACTTCCGCAACTTCCGACACATCCGAGCCATCTGCACCGGCAGATGCTTCCGACACCGAGGCATGGAGACAATTTTTAAGGGACTACGAGGCATGGGCGGACAAATACATTGCATTTTTGAAAAAAATCAATGATAATCCAAAAGATTTCAGCTATTGGGAGGACTATGGCAAGCTCATGGAAGAAGCCCAAAAATGGGGCGAAAATGCCGCGAAATATGAAGATGAATTGCAAAGCGACGATTTTCCGCCCGAGTTTTTATCGGAGTATCTGAGCACACTTTCCAGGATAACAAAGAAAATGGCGGAATTGGATTAATAAAAGCTTCCGGCAAAGCCACCTGCGGATGCAGGATTACAGCTGCATTTATTTCATCTTGTTCAACACAATAATCAATAATAATGAGGGAAATTTTAAAAACGGCGATGTGTAAAATAATTTTGCATACCGCTGTTTTTCATTTCTTCAAATACCTTTGTGTGTACTGATAAATAATATAATCTGTACCGTAAGTATCTTCATAAAATACTTCTTTTAGTATAAACTATATATACAGGGAGTGGTGACGTGAAATTTTTTTCGTATCCGCACCCATCGGAATTTAATTGTCTGTGCAAAAATTCCCGCTCTTCGTTCGGGAATGCACATGGACGGAATGGAGATTATTATGAAGATAAAGAAGCGTATCGGCAGACCGGTCACGCCTGTTTTGGCACGCGAGCCGCACACAAAGGAAATCAATCTGAAGCTTGAACGCATAGGAAATGTTATCAGAGAAGCGCGCCTGAATCAGGGGCTTACGCAGGAGGAGCTCGCAGAGCTTATCGATGTCACCCCTGCCTATATAGGCCACATAGAGCGCAATCAGCGGAGTTTTTCGCTGCAAACTCTTGTGAAGCTCGCCACCGAGCTGGACATAGATATGAACTATCTTTTCTCGGACAGCACACCGTCGGACGAGGAACAAGTTATTATAGATTTCAAGCAGCTTATAAAAGGAAAACCCCTGCGCGCCCAAAGGGCTGCCTTGGATATAGTACGCACAGCTTTAAAATATCTTTAAGTTTTGCACCGATTGCTTTTCGGCTGCCATATAGTAAAATGCGCGCTCAATACACCGGAATTGTCGCAAACGGAAAACACACAAATCCCAAAATCGGGATTCGTGTGTTTATTAATGAATCACTTGAACAACAAAATTATTCTTACGTCATGTCAAGGTTGCATCTTTTATTTAAAGATAGTCTTAAAATAATCCGCATACTTGGTTTTGATACGCTATACACCATTTCTTTTACAGTGTTCTGCATGAGTGCGGCCACGCAGCACAAACTGCAGCCGAAAACAAAATATGTACATATTGCACGTGCATAACCAAAGGCTTCAAAAGGCATTTTGCGCAATCAATCTTTTATTATCGGCACATACTGCCGTCGGTATCGCAAGATATGCTTTCGGACACCATATCAAATCTCAAGTTCACAAATTATCTGCATGTTATATCTTGATTATATCATGTGCGGAATGCATTTTCAAATCCCAAACTCACGCCCGGGATTCTTGTAACGTACCCATTGCCAATCTCCGATTTTTCAAACCGGTATTTAACAATGTCTGTTCACCCTCAGACTTTTACAGGGTATACTCTCCCTGTCAGAAAAAATTTTTTCTGTTCGCTTAAAAGGCATAGGTGCAAATACAAACCTAAACACCGTCTGATTTTTGCACAAACAATTTCGGTTTTTTAATCCGCAACTTACAAAACTTCGGATAGAGATGCTTTCCGCTTCTTAAATTGACATTGCCGGCATCCGTCTTAAACGATTATGGGGTGTTTAAAATCGCATGCGGTAATGCAACCGAATTGTTTATAAGATCTTTCTTTAAATTTCATCGGATTATCCCGATATTTTTATTATATCACATACTGTAAAATTTTTCAAGTATTTTTTACAAATTTTTCAAAAGGTTTTTCTGAAATTTTTTCATAAGTTAATTTTCATATCTAAATTGCAATATCAAATAAGACATTTTCAAAAAGAATATTTGCTGAACTGTGGCAGGTGAAGTAAAGAATGTGTGGGGTGCGATAAAAGTAAAAATGTTGTCTTTTCGGATATGATGAAAAACGAGATATAAAACATAATATTTGTATGACATAAGTTCGTTATCCATACAATGCAAGAGTACTTATTATAAAAAATTACGAAACTTTTTCGTAGATTAATCTATTGACATAAAGTTTGAGCGGTGCTATAATGAACATATAAATTTTTCCGATAAAAGGAGTAGTTAGCATTATGGAAAATATAAAAGTTGATTTTTCGATAAATACGGGGAAAGTCAAGCCGATGCATGCGGTAAATAACGGACCTGTTTACAAATTTACAACCGACCAGCGGATAACGAATATTGATGCTTTTAAAGAAGCGGCAATTCCATACGCAAGAACGCATGATGCGGCATTCTGTTCTGCTTACGGAGGAGAGCATATAGTCGATATTCTTGCAATATTCCCTGATTTTGATAAAGATCCCACCGATCCCGAATCATACGATTTTACCCTGACAGACGAATATCTTAAAGTGATGATATATGCAGGTGTAAAGCCGTTTTATCGCCTTGGTTCAAAGATTGAACATTGGCCTAAAAAATACGGTACTCTGCCGCCTAAAGATTTTCATAAATGGGCTGTCATTTGTGAACATATAATACGCCATTATACCGAGGGATGGGCTGACGGATTTGATTATGACATTGAATACTGGGAAATATGGAACGAACCCAACATCGCTCCGGATGATGCTGATTATGTTGACAAAAAGTGTTGGGGCGGAACAATGCAACAGTTTTTTGAATTTTTTGATATTGCGGCAAAGCATTTGAAAAAATGTTTTCCCAATAAAAAAATAGGCGGTCCGGCAATGGTTTATCCGATTCATGATTGGGCAAAAAGCTTTTTGTCTTATATGAAAGAACATAATACGCCGCTTGACTTTTATTCATGGCATGTATATGCCGCCGATCCGAATTATATACTTGATTTGGAAACAAAAGCAAGGGAGCTGCTTGATTCTTACGGATTTAAGAATACCGAAAGTATACTCAATGAGTGGAATTATGTCAAGGACTGGAACAACGATGATTGGCTGTATTCACTTAAAAGCGAAAAGAGCATCAAAGGTGCGGCGTTTACGGCGGCTGTAATGTTTGAATCACAGTACAGACCCCTCGATATGCTGATGTATTACGATGCTCGTCCGTGCGCAATGAACGGAATGTTCGCAACTGATTATGTATGCGAAAGGCTCAAAGGCTATTATCCGTTCCGTATGTTCAACGAACTTGTTAAGCTCGGAGAATCGGTTAAAACCGAAAGTGTATGCGATAAATTGTTCAGTTGTGCGGCAAAGGGTGAAAACTCAATGGCGTTTGTCGTTTCGTATTTTGATGATAATGACAATGCAGATGAAATGGATGTTAAAATAAGCTTTGAGAATATGGGCAGCAAAAAGAGAAAAGTTTCTTATTATCTTCTCGATGAAAATCATAACGAAGAGCTTGTGAGAGATGAAACGGTTACGGGCGAAAGTATATCGTCATATTTAAAAATGCCTTTGTTCTCTGCTTATCTTATAAAAATAGAGGAAATATAATATTTGCATTTTAAAAGCGCAATCGAATATCTTAGGATAGCACACAAAACGCAGATAAAGCAGGATGTTTTCAAGCAAAACAGCCTGCTTTTTTGATGATATTGTTTAGTTTTCTAAAAGCACAACAAATGAATATAAGATTTGTATGATTCAAAATCCTTCGGGAAAGTCAATATGCCATCTGTCTTCCAAAATCTTATTTTTTTGCAAATACATTACCTTCTTTCAAATTTTATGATAAATATCATTATATTTAAAAAATTTCCTATATAAATATCATTATAGTTAAAGCATTTTTATTCATCAATTGTATTAGAACGTTTGAGTAAATATTTTATTGGGGTGGTTATGCGGTTTAATTGTTATAGTTGCGGCGGTATTCATTCGGCGATATTCCGTATTGTGCCTTGAACATTTTAGAAAACTGTGCACTGTCGGTGAAATTGCATTCAAAAGCTATTTCCGTACATGATTTGTTGGTCATTGTAAGCAAGTCACATGCACATAATAAACGGTTGTATATAATAAATCTATTGGGACTCATATCATAAGCTTTTTTAAAACGAATCCGAAAGTTATCATAACCCATACCGTATTCCGAAACAAGATTTTTGACGTCAATATCCGAATTACATTCGTTTTTTAGTCGATTCATTATTTTTTCAAGCGCAGAGGAATCATATTTTTGAGAAATCGAATCTCTTATTAATAAAAGCCTGATTTGTTCCGCATATGATGACATTATTCGACCGTAACCGAATTTCGAAGAGCGGCTTTCCAAATACATATTTGTGATAATCTTTTTAAGTTCAATGAAATTTTGCGGTGTATATACGCCGTTTTGTATTTCGGATGAAATACCCGATGTGATAAAATACATTGTATTGATATAATACATTTTACAAATTTTTCAAAAAGTTTTTTATATTTTATTTTTTTATCGTTTTTTTTAACAAAAAATCATTATTTAAGCTATGGCTTGCAGCGTCCGCATGGATTATATCCGCTTTCTTCTGCCGCCTCGCGCGTATCAAAATAAACTCGGTTTTCCTTTATCGGCAGCGAGCCGCAATTCGGGAGATGAAACTTCTTTGTATTTTTATTTCCGATATATGCTCCGTCCGCTGCCGTACCGACAGCGGCGCTTCCCGCCGACGGCTTTGGAGTATTTGTTTTCTCCTCCGCGCTGTGCTGCTCTCTTTTTGCCTGCTCGGTCGGATTTGTCTGCGCATTCTCGTTTTTGCTTGTTGTTATCGTCACGTTTTTGCCGTCGCTCTTTGCGATAATGTCCCCTTGAATATCCGTTCTGTAAACTGTCACATCCGCATCTCTGAGACGGCTGAGCGTGTCCTCTGTCGGATGTCCGTATGAGTTCCCTTTCCCGACGGATATGACGGCGTATTTCGGCATAATCTCACGCAGAAACGGGTATGTTGTCGAGTTTTTGCTGCCATGATGCCCCACCTTTAGCACATCGGCGGAGAGGTCATAACCCGCGTTCAGAATTTCCTGCTCTTCCTCTCTTTCGGCATCGCCGGTGAATAAAAACGACGTGTCGCCGTACACTATTTTCATAACAATCGAACCGTTGTTCCTGTCGTTCTCCGACTCGGTGATGGGTCCGAAAAATTCAACAGTGCTGCTGCCGAGCTTCATTTCATCGCCCGGCTTTGGATTGTCTATCTCTATTCCCCGTTCCTCGGCTTTTCTCACTATATTTCTGTACGAATTTGTATCCGCTCCCGTTTTCGGAGCCAAAATTCCGCCGACATCGATTGTCGAAAGAGGCGCGGAAAGTCCGCCTATATGGTCCTCGTCAGCATGCGAACAGACGATATAATCAAGACGCTCCACATTTTGTTTTTTTAGATATGTGTAAATAACATCACTCGCTTTTGATTTTCCGCCGTCAATCAGCATAGCCTCGTCGTCGCACAAAACCAAAGCCGAATCCCCCTGTCCGACATCGATATAGTGAATTTCAAAGCCGCTGTGTTTTATTTGTCCCGCCGTTGCCGCCGACGTCGGTGTCGGCGACGTTTCAAGTTCATGGCTTACATTCCCGGCGCATCCGCACAGGCTTATCGCCATTGCAAGAGCCAAAAAATAATTAATTAATCTTTTCATCACATTTTCCCTTTTATTTTTTTATACTCAATCAAAAAATATCTTTTTCTATCACTTAATAATATTACAAGCTGACCGGGCAACACCCGGTCAGTTCTGTCAGTCGAAATAAATCAATCTGCTAAAAAATCTCAATGAATAAAAATTCTCTCGGTGGAAAGCGTCTTTCCGCTCTTCTCGTCAATATCAAATATGCATCCGCAGAATTGTCCCCGTCCGTTGGCGACCTCAAACCGCTTTGGTATGCCATTTAAAAACTTTCTTATTACAGCATCTTTATTAACTCCCAAAACCGAGCACGACGGTCCGGTCATCCCGATATCGGTTATATATCCCGTTCCCTTGGGCAAAATACTGTCATCGGCGGTCTGCACATGCGTATGCGTTCCGAAAACCGCGCTTACTCTGCCGTCCAGATAATATCCGAGAGCTGTCTTTTCGCTCGTTGCCTCGGCGTGAAAGTCGACCATTATTATATCCGCCTTGTTCCTGAGCCGTTCAATGCATGCATCGGCAGTTAAAAACGGATTTGCGGCAGGCTGCATATATATTCTGCCAATCAGATTGATAACGCCGACACGCACACCGTTACGCGACACAAGCACCGCCGAGCCGCAGCCCGGGCAATCGCCCTCAAAATTTGCCGGTCTGATGATGTTGTCGTTATACTCCAGCACCTTTGCAACATCCGGGCAGCCCCAAGTGTGATTTCCCAGTGTAAACATGTCGATTCCCGAACGGCAAAGCTCCTCGTACACCGGTTTTGTCAGGCCCTTGCCATGCGCGGCATTTTCACAGTTGGCAATGATAAAGTCCATCTTCGGAGCAAGCAGCTCCAAGACCTCGAACACCATTTTTCTGCCGGTCTGCGAGACAATATCGCCGATTGTTAATATTTTCATATAATCTCCATTCTAATGCATAAACATATAATTGTAAAATCGTCAATCAAAATATCACAAAAGTCCGTCTATGTAATATGCATTTTTTCTGCCGAGCCGACTTTTGATATCGGGATTTTACAATCAATTATAAATGCAAAAAAGTAAAACTGCAGCAAAACAATACTTTTACCGCAGTTTTATGTCTGTTATTTTGCGTAGTTGACGGCGCGTGTTTCTCTTATCATGCTGACCTTGATCTGACCCGGATATTCAAGCTCGCTTTCAATTCTTTTAACGATTTCCTTGCCGATCATAACCATTCCCGCATCATCCACCGCATCCGGCTTAACCATTATTCTGATTTCGCGGCCGGCTTGTATTGCATATGATTTTTCAACTCCGTCAAAGTCATTTGCGATTTCTTCAAGCTTTTCAAGACGCTTAATGTAAGTCTCAAGATTTTCTCGTCTTGCGCCGGGGCGTGCAGCCGAAATAGCGTCCGCCGCCTGCACAAGCTGCGCAACCAGAGTCTCGGCTTCGATGTCTCCGTGGTGCGCTGCTATTGCATGAATAACATCTTTGTTTTCTCTGTACTTTTTCGCAATATCGGAGCCGATTGTCACATGCGAACCCTCAATTTCGTGATCCACAGCCTTGCCTATATCATGCAGCAGTCCCGCACGCTTTGCAAGTGCAACATCCGTTCCCAGCTCGCCTGCCATAACGCCGGCAAGATGCGAAACCTCAATTGAATGCTTAAGTACATTCTGACCGTAGCTTGTTCTGAATTTAAGCTTACCCAAAAGCTTGATAAGCTCGGGATGCAAGCCGTGCACACCGGTCTCAAAGGTTGCCGCCTCACCTTCTTGCTTGATTTCGGCCTCAACCTCTGCTTTTGCTTTTTCAACAGTTTCCTCGATGCGTGCCGGATGTATTCTTCCGTCCACAATGAGTTTTTCAAGCGCAACTCTTGCCACCTCGCGGCGAATCGGGTCAAAGCTTGAAAGTATAACCGCCTCGGGAGTATCATCGATTATCAAATCAACACCTGTAAGTGTTTCAAGAGCGCGGATATTCCGTCCCTCACGACCGATAATACGTCCTTTCATTTCCTCCGACGGCAGCGCCACAACCGAAACCGTAGTTTCCGCAACGTGATCTGCCGCTACCTTTTGAATCGACATTGCCACAATATTTTTTGCGGTTCTGTCTGCTTCCTCTTTTGCTTGCTGCTCAATTTCTTTAACCATAATTGCGGCTTCGTGCCGCGTCTGACTTTCGATATCATCAAACAGAGTCCGGCGCGCTTCATCACGCGTCATCCCCGATATTTTTTCCAAACTCTCAATTTGCTGTTGTTTTATTTCAGCAATTTTAGCGTCCTTCCTCTCAACCTCGCGAAGCTTCTGATTGAGAGACTGCTCCTTTCTTTCAAGAGCGTCGGTTTTTCTGTCAAGATTTTCTTCTTTTTGATTTATTCTTCTTTCCTGAATGGAAAGTTCGCGTCTTCTGTCCTTTATTTCCGCATCAGCGGCCTGACGGATTTTCTGGTTTTCCTCTTTTGCCTCCAAAAGCAGCTCACGCTTGCGCGATACAGCATTTTTTTCCGCGTCGGCAATGATATTTTTTGCCCTTTCCTCCGCCGAGCCAAGCTCCGCTTCGGAAATCTTTTTCCTGTAAGAAATACCGCCAAAGAAAGACGCAACGTTCAGCAGTGCCAAGACAACTGCCGTAACAATTAATATAATTTCCAAAGTATCGATAATAAATCACCCCCATATAATAAATTTTAGCTTTTACTTCGAACCGGGGATGCTGAATAACAGAATTATTATGTACAGAATATATTCGTAAAACCGATTCTGATTTTGCAGGAATGTCGAATCGGAAACATATTAACCTCGATAATTCAACATACCCAGATTAATAGTTTAAAGAAATATTAAGCATACAACAATATTTTATACCATTTTTATATAAATGTCAAGTAGTTTTGAGAATATTGCATCCTTTTTATGAAAAATTTCAAAAAAATTATCTGCATATCAAGACTTCCGCCCTGCCGCGCAAGTCCGTTTCCCTCAAAAATTCAAAACCGGCCTGCATTTTTTCACAAAACAAGCCGAGATTCACCTGTTAATAAGCTCCGGCGTCCGGGATTCCATTACCGATTGTCGGATGCAATAACTATTCCTCCGTTTCACCATTCACCGCCATAACATATTCTTTTGCCGACGCGGTTATCTTTTCGTAATTTTCCTCCGCGATATATTCCTTATTTATAATATTCGACCCGATTCCGAATCCGCACACACCGATGTCCAGATATTCGCCGATATTCTCCGGAGTTATCCCTCCCACGGCAAGAAATCGTATATGTGACAGCGGAGCGGCTATCGCCTTTACATAGCTCGTCCCCATGCTTGTGACCGGGAACAGCTTCACAAAATCCGCACCGGCACGGTTTGCCGCTTCTGCCTCACTCGGCGTCAGCGCGCCCGGAATTGAAACCATGCCAAGCTCCTTTGTATATCTTATAACCTCTGTATCGATATTTGGGGAAATTATAAACCTCCCTCCGACATCGTATGTCCTTTTGACCTGCTCCCGAGTCAGAACCGTTCCCGAACCTATGTACATTCTGCCGTCAAATTCATTCGCAAGTGCGCCGACAGCGGCAGCGGTCTCTTCATTCGAAACGCTGCCGTCCGCGCTATAGGTTATCTCCATAAGGCGTATGCCGCCGTCATAAAGCGCTTTTGCAAGCGGAACAAGCTTTTTCGGCTCCACGCCGCGCACAATCGCGATTATTTTTCTTTCCTTTATAGCATTTATAATATCACGCTGCATATAATGCACCTCCCGTTTAGTATATTCTATCACACAAAAATACAAAATCAATTGTTATTTCGGCATTTTATATTGTATTTTCTGCAAAGATATGATAAAATAATACCGGAGCCGCCCGACGGCAATCAAATTGATTGCGAGTGTCTTAAAATTTTAATATGTCGACCGGAGGAAAGATATGGATTTTGATTACTGTATAAAGGATAAAGAAATAAGCTTTTGGTATGCAAACGGCAGCTCGCTCATGTCAGGGGATGAATTTCACAGCTTTCACGAAATTCTTTACATATTCCGAGCCGAGGGCAGCTTTTTATCGGAGAAAGAAAAGGCACAGCTTTCTCCCGATACGCTCATTTTGATTCCGAAAGAAACCTATCATAATTTTATTTTTGCAAAGGACAGCGATTATGTCCGCTGCCGAATTTGGTTTGATGATATTGCACATTTCGGCGACGTTGTAAGGGAATGCATGAGCGGAATACGAGTTATTTCCGAGGTCGGCGAGACCCTTGCAAAGCTTTTTTCCGAGTTGAGCGAAATAAGCAAAATCGATCTCCCGAATATAGAGAAAAGGCTGCTGCTGCGCTCATCGGTTTTAAGAATACTTTTCGAGATAAAAAACAGCCGCCCGGGCAATCCGAATATGCAGATACAAAACGAGCTTGTCCGAAACGCAGCGGCAATCATCGAAAAAAGCTACCGAGACGATATCAGCGTGCCAAAGATCGCCGCGCGTCTTTTTGTGTCGCCGTCACAGCTTTCGCATACGTTTAAAAAAGAGCTTAATATATCCATATACAAATATATCACATTAAAACGGCTGATTTGCGTGCAAAAGCTGATAAAAAGCGGCATCAAGGCATCGGATGCCGCAAGACAGTGCGGCTTTTGCGATTACTCGTCCTTTTACCGAGTTTACAAGAACCACTACGGTGTTCCTCCCTTTCGAACAAAATGAGATACTCCCGTCTTTAAAATTCTACCCTTGAACGCTGAAAAAGGACAGAATTTTTGATTTTATTCATGGCATACGCAATTCCACGCAAATTAACAAACGGGTATGAGTTTGAAAATTCAAACTCATACCCGTTTGTTGAAAATCGAACCAAATATGCCCCAAAGAACGTGATTTCTGTCCGTTGTTTTTTTACTGTTTATCGAGATGATTTGCCTGGAAGTCTTTGCACGCTGTTGCAATAAGCGCTGCCGGGTCTGCGTCCTTGTTGGTTATAACCTCTTGAATACAACCGTCAAGTACTGCATAAAGCTGCTGGCATGCAACAGGTTCTTCCGCATGCAGAGTAACATCCTTGCTTTCAAAATAGCTTGCATAATCCTTTTCGTCAACATTTGTATACTTGCTGCGCAGTTCGTTCTCTTTCGCAATTCTCTCCGGGTCACTCCACAGTGAGAAAGCTTCCTTCGGCAGAATTATATTGTTTTCCTCAAGCGAAGTCTGATAACTCTTTTCCTTATTTGCATATGCCGCATCATCAAGATCTTTGCTGAAACCTGTGATGTTAATCCAGTCAATGCAGGCATTGAGCTGCTCCTTCGTTGCCGTCGGCGAGAACATCCACACCGAGCCGCCGGTCTGAGCATATCTTCCGGCAGGACCTGCCGGCATTCTTGCCATTGCATAATCACTCGAATTCATGCCATACTTTTTCGACAAATCGGTTTTCGGTGCGTCGAAGAACATTGCTGCCTGACCTACCGCAAAGAGTTTATGTGCTGTGGGCTGATCTATAACCTTATCTGCCGGCAAAACATCATACTTCCACTTCAAATCCTTTATATATTGAAGTGCGGCAACGCATTCGGGAGTATCAAAAGTCGCTTCCCAAGTGCCGTCATCCCTTTGTTTCATAAACTGAACGCCGTAGCTCCATGCAATATTCATGAAATGCCATCCGCCGCAGTTGTTTGTCGTGCAGATTTCAAATCCCGCCTGACCGGTTTTATCCTTGATAATCTTAGCATATTCCGCAAGCTGTTCATATGTATCGGGAATCATTGCCGTTCCGTCCTCATTAACAAGACCCGCTTCTCTAAACAGAGCCTTGTTAATATTAAGTCCCATCGCATATGCCGAGTTCGCAATTGCATAAACTCTCCCGTCCCCGCCTTCACAGAACTTTCTGAAATCGGGATTCATTGCGTCATAAAGTCCTCTTTCTTTCAGTACATCGGTGATATCGGCAGCATAGCCGCTCTTTATAATTTTCTGAATCTCGGTAAAATGCGTTCCGTACATTGTCGGAAGCTGATTTGCCGCCGCTTTCATTGTGAATGCCTTTGCATCTGCATAGTCGCCTGTGTCCCTGACTACATTTACATCGGGATATTGCTCATTAAACTGTGTCAGATATCCTTCCATTTTTTTTAATGACTCCGGCGAAGTTTCGGTCGGCCAGTTTGCTATGCTTATAGTCACCTTTCCGTCGCTTTCCTCATTCTTTTTTGAGCAGCCCGACGCACCCGTCACAAGCATCGCCGCCGCCAATCCCAATACTGTCCATTTTTTCAAAGTCATCATTTACATCCTTTCTATTGATTATTATAAATTACCATTACCTTTTGAATCTGCTGATATGTTCTGACAACTATCTTTGAACATTTTGCCCCGTAGTGAGTAAATGCTTTTATATCCGCTCCGCTTCCTACCTCCACCGGTATTTTCTTCCCTGGGGTGCAGACAATAACCGGAGTTGACATATCGAAATATTCATCAACCGTTGAACCGTCCTGCATGCTTACTTTGACAATCTTTCCGTCAACACTGTTTACAAACCCGGCAACCACTCTGCTGTTATCGGCAAGATAAGAGGTAGACTCTCCGACAGCCGAATCTGCTCCGGCAATTTTATCGGCTTTTGTTACCATTCCTTTTGAATTTGTGCTGATGCTTAATATATCACCCACTTTAATGTTCTCCGGCATATATCCCGAATCGCACATATATGTCATAAGTGCATTACCTATGTAGCCCTCAATCTGAGTTACAACCTCATTATCTGGGTTCACACCTTCCGATACGCCGCTGACAACCAGCGGAACATCCTCACTCGAAGCAATGAATTTGCTATAATCCCTCATAACAACCAGATCTGCATACGAATCGTCGTCACTCACCTTATAGCTCTCTGCCAGATAACTGCCCCAGTGCTTAAGATTCTTCTTGCTTATAATTCCGAATTCTTCCTCGTTTGCAGTTTGAAAA
The DNA here is from genome assembly GCA_934486735.1 of uncultured Clostridia bacterium. Classification (GTDB taxonomy): domain Bacteria; phylum Bacillota; class Clostridia; order UBA1381; family UBA1381; genus CAKSQL01. The sequence continues at coordinate 40,494 of CAKSQL010000009.1, forward strand.
TCCTTAGGAATTGTTATTATAACCGTTCCGTCATCTATCATCAGCTTTTTCCCGAGTTTCGATGAGCTGTTGAGCCAGCTGTTTCTCGCCGACGGGACATCGAGTCTGAGTTTGCCTTTTCCTTCGGGAGTGTCTATGCTTTTGATTTCGCCCGCATTGTTAAATTCAATAACGGCAACCTTTTCTTTCAGCAATCTTATAACCTCGTCCAGACTCTCTGCCGCATCACTGCCTCGGCAGGTCTCGCCGTCAATCTTGAATTTTTCCGCCGCCTTGAATTTTTCAACACTTCCCGCCTGGGTGAATGCCTTCACATAAAAACCTTCATCATCCGTATATGCCTTTAATATAAACGAATACACATCACCGGCGGGTGTCAGCTTGAAGTAAGCAGCCTCACCCTCGGCATCGATATATAGGACTATATTGTCGCCCGGCGAAATACCGTCCGCGCTCAAATCGCCATGTAAATATATCCTGCCACCATCGGCTATATCTATGTAGCTTCTTCCGTCGGTATCGGTGCCTTTGCCTATCACCTCTCCGTTAATCTTTTCTTCCGAAACAACAATCTTTATATATTTGCCATCCAAGGACAAGTATACGCTCGCAATCATATCCTCGGCAAATTCCTCCGCCAAGAACGGCTCATTTTTTGCATTCCGTATTAAGATAAACTCGAAATCATCGGGATTTGTGCTGATATTGTCCGTCTCGCCGCGACCCTTTATATATTCATCCTCAAAGTTGACATACTCCACAACATGATTTTCATAATTGTAAAGCATGCAAAGGTCGTAACCGCCCGATTTATCCGCAACAAGACGAACAGAGGTGTAAGGCATGTCAAATGCAGCCTCCAAGTCATCAACAAAGCCGCCATTGTATATAACCGATGCATTCTTTTCGATTCTTACAGAACATAACCTTTCATTTTCATCATAATAGCTGAACTTGTAGCTATCCGAATCAAACTTGTCTATGTTCTGCTTTCCGCATACAACAATCTCATCATTCTTTTTGTTTTTCTCCAGCCAGATAACCGCATTGTCATCCACATTAAGCTCGCCGCTGTAAATATAATTCACATAGCTGCCCAAGTATTCCGACATATCCTCTGCCGGTGTTTCAAATTCATTATCTCCGATTATAATATCCGTACCCTTAACCGTATTGCCGTATATGCTCACTGCATTTGCTGCTGTCAAACGTTCATTTTCTCTGTAATAACAATCGTAGTAAACCGACAAAATCGTTTTGCTGTCATCCTGCATATACTTGATATCGTTTCCGTCCGGTTCAAAGCCATACATCGGAGCAATAATTGAGTTTTTAAACAATATCAGCATATCCTCAAAATCCAGTTTGCTGCTACCGGTACAGTTCTTGTTAAGCTTTAATCTCGATGCAATTTTAAGATATGCACCTAAATTTTTTCCGCCTGTTTCAGTTTCCTTGCCATAGCCCAAAACCGAAACAATAATTTTTTGCGCTTCGTTCAGGGTTATAATCTCATCCGGAAAAAACATTCCCGTTCCGTTTCCCTGCAAGTGTCCGCTTGCCGTAAGCGCGGTTATTGCCTTATATGCAAAATGTTCTTTTGAAACATCATGATAATAAAGCGTTTCGCCGACTTCGTTCAACTTTAAGATTTTTGCAAGACTGTCTGCAAATTCGGCACGTGTGATTTCTTTATCTTTGTCAATTGTCTTTATACTCGAATATTCCTTAAAAACTCCGAGTGCGTTCAACATTCCGAGTGCGCTCTGTGCCTCGGTACCTATCAAGTCTGCCGATGTATCCTCGGCGAATGCACCGAACCCTGCCGAAAACATTGCAAGGCAAAGTATAATTGATAAAATTCTTTTCATGTCTTTTCCTCCTTTCGCTTAAAATTTATCAAGGCTGCCATATATAATCTGCGCCGCCTCTGCCCTGGTCAGAAGTGCGTCCGGTCTGAAACTGTTGTCCGACCCGTTAACAATTGCCGCACCCGCAAGCTTTGAAACCGCCTCTTTTGCATACTCGCTGACCGTATCGTAATCATTAAAATCGTTTTTTTCAATCTCAAACGCGTTCTTTTTTGAAAGAACATTGTAGACCATAACCGCCGCATCCTGTCTTTTTATATTCATGCCGACACCAAATTTGTTTTCGGAAATACCGCTGCATATTCCGAGATTCTGCGCGGTGTTCACGTAAGGAGCATACCACTTTTCCGGGTCAACATCGGCAAATGCCGACACGCTATCCTTTATTATGTCCGTGCCCGATGCACAGACAATAATTTTTGCAAATTCTTCTCTTGTTATATAGTCATTCGGATAGAACTGATTTTCGGATTTTCCCGAGATAATTCCCTTGTCCGCAAGAGTCGAAACAGCTGTGTAAGCCCATGCGACAGAGGACATATCGTCAAACGGCATTTTTACCTCGGGGATATCTGCATTGCCGTCCGAGCCGCCCGACACAACCGGAACAAAGCTGCTTGCATTTTTACCACCGCTCGACTTGCCCGAGCCGCCGCCCGAGCTGCCGCCCGATCCTCCGCCGTTTCCGTTTGATTTATTTGCGGCCGTAAGTTTTGAAACAAGTTCGGAAAGACTTGACACGCTGTTTCCCGCAACGCTTTTATAGGCTTCCGCGCCGTATCTTGTCTTGATTCCTATAAATGATGCATACTTTTCGCAAATTTTTTGCAGATTTGCAAATCCCTGCGGATATTTTGCAACCGTCAGAATCATAGCTTCTTTCTGCACATTTTCAAAACTCTCCGCATCCGAAATATCTTTTCCCTGCGCAAGACCCAAATAATATTTTTCCGCCTCATCGCCCGATGCAAATTTCTTTATTTCTTCAAGTAAATCATTGGGCAAATCGGATTTCAAAATAAGCGAAATCGAAGTAAGCTTCTTTTCGTTAAGTGCCTGAGCGGCAATGCATGCATTGAATCGTGCCGAATTTTTTTCGGAATTTTCCGAATTGAGCTCAGCCTTTTTTACGGAATTATAAAAAAATTCCGCTGCTTTTTCCTTATTAAGCTGATTATAAATCTCCATATCCGCGCCGAGCAGTGCAGCGTTTGCGCTGCATTTTGCGGCAAATTCCGCTTTATTGTCTGCCTTTGCAAGTGCGTTCAACTCGTCTGTAAGCGTTTTGTACTCTGCCGCATTTACAAAAACAATCTCAAGTTTCTCCGGCGATGAGCCTGCCTCGGTCAGATATCCGTTGAGAGTTTCCGAACCACCGCTGTATTTAAATTCAAAGCTGAAGGCTCCGTTCCCGTCCGTTTTCCGCTGACCGGCAAAAACTGCATATGCAGCCGCCTCCGCTTCGTTTCCGTCAAAATCCGAAAGCGTCTTACCGCCTTTGAACACTTGTATCGTGACATATTTATTTGCCTCGGATTTTCCCGAAACCAAAACCGTTCCCTTTGCAAAATCAATTTCGGTATCTATCTCCGATGCTGCAAATACGCTCGAAACAGGCAGCATTGCAGCTAAAATTGCCGATACTATAATCTTTTTCATACTGTCTTTCCTTTCTGTTTCATTCCCTTAATTGCCGAATCAGCCAAACCGGAGCATCCATACATTTCTCCCATTGAGAATATAGATTCAGCATCCCGGTTCGGCTCCAAACAGTCACTATTTTTTCATGCCATACATAAATGATTTCAAATCGTTTATGTCCCAAAGGAAAAATTTCACTTTTTTCCAGCTTTCAAGCTTGTCTGTCGGAATATTGAGAGAAAATTCTCCCTTTCCGTCCTCTGAAAGTTCTTTTTTATCCGTTTCAATAACAATCATCTTATTATCCGCAGTGTAAACCGCAGCGGCAAAACAAAGTTCGCCCAAACCTGCATACCTTTGATTGTCAACGCTGACCTGTGCCTTAACCGTTTCACCCGGCTTTATATCGGAAATTTTCGAAACTTCCCTATCCGCCGCCTTGAATATCAAATCCGTATCAAAGCCGTTGTTATTAATTTTTCCGGAATTTAATGCTCCGTTGTAAACAAATACTTCCGAAACACTGTTCTGCGGTGCCTTGAAACTGAATCGGAATGAACCCGTTTCATCGGTCGCAGCCTGATTTATGTAATAGTTCGCTCCGTTTTTTTCGGCTGCCCTGATAGTCACCTCGGTGTTTGCGCTTTCTATTCTTCCCTCGGCAATTATATTCCCATTTTCAAGCGAGAGATTAAATGATTTTTCTTTCTTCGGCTCTTTGCACACAAGAAACATCGGTTTGAAATCGGCTGTGAATGCCGAATCTGCCAAAAGGGATGAAACTGCTCCGTATGCGTCATAGCAAGCAATTTCTTTGCCGCTGTTTGCTTTTGAAAGGTCGATCAAAACCTTTGCGTTATCCCCTCCGCAGCTTGACGATACTTGATTTGCGTTTGCCGAAAGCTGAATCTGTCTTTTCTTGCCTTTTTTTGTCCAAAGCACGAATATATCCTCGTCCGTAACTCTGTCCCGAAACTCGTAAAGCGCATAATAGCTGTTGCCTTGCCATTTCTTCACAAAATCTGCGTTTGCAAGAATATTATTCGCATTCAATAACATGCTGTGCGCTGCTTTCGGAGTTCCATCGTATTCGAGCATTCCGAAATTCGCCTCGGTTGAAGATGCGTCCAAACCGCTGTCATGCAATTCATAAAAGAATATCTTATCAATTCTGTCATCCGACTTAAATTCAATCGCCGTCCGCACATTATATGCGCCCTGCTGCTCATCTGTGTATCTGCCTGTCGAGGTCATATATCCGACCTCGGTTATCCATATAGGCAAATTCAATCCGGCATCCATAATCACTTTCTTGTTATTTGTTATCATCTGTTCAAGAGTAAGCGACGATTCATCGAAAACTCCGCCGTACCAGCAGCTGTACGGATGCAGGCTGACCGCGTCCATATAAGCTCCGCCGCCTGCATTAAGTACCGCTTTTGTATATTCCGGTCTTGCTCCGTCCTCGGAAATACCCAAAATATACGCGTCCTTATTCACCGACTTAACCGCATTATACGCGGTTTTCATAACTTGAACATAATCCGCTGCACTTGCGCCGCCCGGATTAAAAATCTCATGATTCGGCTCGTTCCATATTTCAAAATATTTCACTTTTCCGCAAAACTCTTTTGCAACAAACTTGCAATAGTTTCCGAAAGCTTTAAGCTGCTCTGTTCCAACCGGCATCCCCGGTGTTTTCGTGCCCGTATAAAGAGAATTTCCAAATGCAAGAATCAAAAGAACCTCAATACCGTTTCGGTTTGCATAATCCACATAATCCTTTATATGCTGCGGAATTTCATATCTGCCCTTTGTTGTCTCAACCTTGTCCCACCTGCATTCATCTCTTATCATAGTGAAACCTGCCGCCTTTGCCGCTTTCATATCCGAAAGCTTTCGAAACGGCTGGTTATAATCATAATGTGTACAGACGCCCATATCGGAAAATGAGCTTTTTCCCTCAAAGACATAAATTGTTTTTGATGCCGACACAATCTTTTTACCTTTCAAAAGCCTGGAAAGCAAAAGGTTATATTTGCCGCTCTCCGGAGCGGAAAGCAAATATGTTACATCTTCCTCATCAGCCGGCACAAATTTACTCGTAACACTGTCAAAAACAATGCCGTCTTTAATGAGCGATAAATCTATTTCCATCGGTTCACTCGCACTGCCGGCATTTTCCGCAGTTATACTGACTTCAATCGTTTCGCCGACATTCCCGTACTCCGGGCAGCTTTTGAATGTAATTTTTGCGTCTGCCGCAAATACGGACGGGAAAAGCCCCGGCAAGAATATACATATTAAAAACAGTGCCGCCGTTCTTATGATTTTCATATCCGGTATCCTTTCATTATTTTATACAGCTACCCTTAAATCAAAGGTCTGCAATCTGTTTTTTTAAAGGAGGTGCAGAGAGCTGTGTCTAACCAATCAGTCGACACAGCTTTCCGCCGATTAATAATTAGAATTCCAAATTAGTTCCGTAAGGAATCATGCTTGTTATCTTATCCCATGCAAATATCTTCACGTTGTCAGCTTCCGCATTTGCCGGAAGATCAATTGTAATCTCAGCTGTCATATTCTCATACTCAGATTTTGCAAGAGTAACCGGCTTGTAAGTAACGCCTGTCATTTCTCCGTTTTTGTAATATGCCGCAATTATAAGCATTTCCTTATCTTCATTTGTAGAATTAACTATCTTAACCGAAACATTTGCGGTTTGCGCCGCCTTAAAGTCTGCAACGGTCGGCGTGGTATTTCCGCCTACCTTTGCACCGATCAGGCTTATTGCACAATCTCCGTTGTCTGCCGCAAATGCAAAACTCTTGTTATCTTCAAGTGTTCCGCCCGCCAAAGTTTTAATATCTTTTGTAAGGATGAGCTGATAGTTTTTGCCCGGCTCGAGAAGCTTAGACAATGTCATTGCATACACATTGCCATTCAAGGCACCCGTATAAGCAACTGTCTTGTCATCGGTAACATTTTTCAAAACAACTGTCTTATCTGTCAGAGTGTTTTCTCTGACAGCTGTGCCGAAATCAATCTTAATTACCGAGGTTGAAGCGGAAACTGTACCTGCCAGCGCCGTTTCTTCTCCGTTTGCCTTTACAATGCTTATGTTCGAAGCCTCAACATTAATCGGCTCAAGCACATAATTTATGCTTAAATCATCAACGTAGATTGCGCCGTCCGAACCGGAGTATGTCTGTACAAAAAGGCTTGATATATCCGCAAACTCCTCATTTCCTCCGATAGCTTTGACATCTCTGTTCATTTTTGTATATGTAAATCCGTCAACAGTTACGGAAACATCATACTTCTTTGTGTCCATATCTATCGCTGCTTCTATCTCAAACCATTTTCCTGCCTGGCTTGCACTTGCGCTGTAGTCGTCAAATTCGCAGCTGCTGTTGTTCCAGTCTGTATTTGTGTACATGCCACTCTGAGTTAAGAATACAAATGATAAATATTTATTCTTGGAATCTCCGAGTCCGATATGGAAAATCGGAGCTGTTGTGCCATACTCAACCTTGAATTTGCCCTTATAAATAACCTTTCCGCTTGTTATCGGTGTTTTGAGAGCTCTCTTTAACATGTTATTATCCACCGATGTTCTGGATAGTTTAAGTGCCTTTCCGCCGTTCACTCCGTCAGTTTCCGCAAGTTCAGCTTCAACATCTCCGTAAGCATTTTTCCACTGTCTTCTAAGCATTGCCGTGTTGGCATAGCTTTCAAAGTCATCTCCGATAACAATGCTCGGATCCTCGGGCTCGGGTTCTTTATATTCCGAAACGCTCACATCATCAAAATACACCTCGGCTACGCCGTTTGAGCCGCCCCATGTCTGAATAAACACTTCGCCTATATCGGTTATATTAGTGCTCGTTCCCACTTGAACCATCGGACATTCTTTAGATGTGTATTCTTTCGTTCCGTCCCAAACCGTAATGTCATATTTATGGGTATCCATATTTATCTTTGCTTCAACTTCAAACCATTTATCATCTACGGAGTTTTTCGGATATCCCAAGTTGATTCCGCCTGCCCATGTTGTGTTTGAATACATACCGTCTTTTGAGAGATAAACAAAATTCATGTTCTGTTTTCCGGTTTTATCTCTGATACCAACCAAAAACGATCCATTGTTTGCGTTTTTGATTTTGAATTTACTCTTGTAAACAACCTCTCCGTTTGTGATTTCCTTTTCAAGCTTTCGAGCCATCATATTGTTGTCACCGCTCTGAGTTGAAGTTCTTGTAAACTTCATAACCTTCGAGCCGTTATCCGAAACAATTTCAGGGATTGCAATTCCGCCGTTCTGTACATCTTTCCAAACTGCTCCAAGTGCCGTATTATCCGCATAGCTTTCAAAATCATCGCTGAACCATGGATCGGCAGGCTCTGCCGGTTTCGGCACACTGACGCTCACATCATCAAAATACACCTCGGTTGTGCCGTTTGAGCCGCCCCATGTCTGAATGAACACTTCGCCTATATCGGTTATATTAGTACTCGTTCCCACTTGAACCATCGGACATTCTTTAGATGTGTATTCTTTCGTTCCGTCCCAAACCATAATGTCATATTTATGGGTATCCATATTTATCTTTGCTTCAACTTCAAACCATTTATCGTCTACGGAGTTTTTCGGATATCCCAAGTTGATTCCGCCTGCCCATGTTGTGTTTGAATACATACCGTCTTTTGAGAGATAAACAAAATTCATGTTCTGTTTTCCGGTTTTATCTCTGATACCAACCAAAAACGATCCATTGTTTGCGTTTTTGATTTTGAATTTACTCTTGTAAACAACCTCTCCGTTTGTGATTTCCTTTTCAAGCTTTCGAGCCATCATATTGTTGTCACCGCTCTGAGTTGAAGTTCTTGTAAACTTCATAACCTTCGAGCCGTTATCCGAAACAATTTCAGGGATTGCCATTCCGCCGTTCTGTACATCTTTCCAAACTGCTCCAAGTGCCGCATTATCCGCATAGCTTTCAAAATCGTCACTCATCCCCGCATTCCATTCGTCTGTTGCCGAGACAGGCACAACAAGAATTGATATCGTCATCACAGCCGCCAAAAAGGCGCTTAATTTTTTCATGATTTTCATTTTTCCACATTCCTTCCTAATATTTTGTAATAAATTTATTCTTATCCGGGGAAAAGCATTTTCTGTCCTCCCCGTATAATACGAAATTTCACAAGGCTTGTGCCTTTTTATCACTCGGCAAAATCAAAGCACTTGAACAAAGCCGCACTCTTTGTTGTTCCGATTCCGTCGGTGTACATCATATAACCCTTTCTCATCGGTCCATCGTTATCATTCATAATAAGTGAGAACGATACAGAACTGCCCTCGGTGGGCTTAAAATTCCTGTCAACCGTCTCAGACCATGGGAGTTTCATTTCATAACAGGTTTTTGTTCCCTCGCGCTTTATTTTAAGCTCAACATTGCTAACCTCTCCGCCGGGGAAAAAGTCGGTGAGCGACGAGAATCTGTAAAGAGACGGTCCGTCCTTTAAAAGCGCTATGCCATATTCGTTAAATTTTGCGGATTTCAAATGATCCGGCTCTCCTTCCGCAATTCCGAACTGGATACTGTCACCCTGCCACATGCTTCCCGGAACATTATCCTGACAGAACACATCGTCCTCAGATTCGACCGCAAGATAGAAATAGTCATCATCCCATGCTGTCCATGCCTTGAAACTCGAATCCTCCGGACCGTTCCACGCCTCGCCAAGGTTATAATATTTGTCCTCACTGCTCACATCAAGCGGGCGCCCTATCCATTCGCCCTCGGAGATTACTCCGTCAATTGTCGGCGCAGTTTTTATTCTCGGCATCAAAACCAAATTACCGTTCATGAGTCTGACACGCTGAGATTCCAATCTTATGCTTTTCTCCGCACGTACGCTTTGCCCGTTATCAAGTTCTGCCAAAATGCTGACGTCATAATATTTCTTTTCGACAGCTCGCGGCATGGTGAGCGGAACAACAATGCTTTCACCCGGTCTCAAAGCACTGAAATGCGCCGTATTGGAATTATCGCTAATCTCTTGCGGCTCTGTGATTTTACAGCTGCCGGAGTAAGAGGAAACCTCGCTCATATTTTTTATTGTGACATTCGCGGTGTATCGGTCAAGGCTTTTCTGATTCCTGTTTTCCGAAACAGTCAGCGTTATCGGCTCAATAATATCTACATATATTTTTGTACTTCCAACCAAATTGTCACCGTCGTAAAAGTCAACATTTATTTCTTGTTTTCCGACCTTTGTGCTATCGGAAGTCACAAGTTTTATTTCTCCGTTGCCGCCCGAAAGCTTGTCATCCTTATCAGTAATTACCAACGCACCGGGAATTTTTGCCTCAACCCTCAAATCTCTTTTTTTTGCATCAGTAAATTTAAGATTGAAGTGATCTCCGTTTGCAACGATTATGTTGCTGTCGCTGCAGGTTATCTCGGTATCGGAAACGGTGCATCTTGAATAGTTTCCTTCAATATATATAGGTCTGTCTCCCAGTGTCACTGTAAAGGAACTGTTTTCCATGCTGCCCAAAACATTTCCGTACATATCAAGAACGTTCGCCTTTCCGTCTACTCGGAAAGTTACATTTTCCGCTTCCTGCTTGTCAGACCAGATAACATTTAGCCGTTCGCCGTTTTTCTTTGTAAATTGGTATGCCTGACGCTTTTCACCAATATCCGGTCTTGTTTCAATTTCCGCATCCGCAAGCAGCTTGTTCATCTCGGTTACAGCGACATAACTGCGCTTTGCAGACCATGCAGTGTTCGGAGCGGTGAAGTCAGGTGCTTCGTCTATGCTCTCAATTGTTTGAGTACCGTTTGTTTTATGACCCACAAGCCCGAAGTTGGATTCCTGAGCGCCTATCTGTGTACCCTTGTTTTGCAAATTGTACAAATAATATCTGTCAATCAGTTGCTGCCCGACTCCGATAACATATGACTGAATCAGATATATCGCCTGTTTCTCGGGAGATACACCCGCGGGACACGCATTTCCGGAAGTGAATCCCATTTCGGTCAGCCAAACTTCTTTTACATTCCCGTTTCCGTACTTTACCATAACATCACGCAATTTCTGCAAATCGCTTATGTATGTGTCCTGTGAAAACCGTCCGTTCCACTGATACGGATGCACCGAAACCGCGTCACAATAATCATAAATCCCAAGTTCCATGCACATAGTAACGTTTGGAATGTCACTTCCCGCCATGCCGAATATAACAACCTGTATATCCGGATATTTTGCCTTAATTGCCGGATAACATGCCTTAGTCAATGCAGTGTACGGTCCCATCGCAGTCGCTGCATCAACTCCGCCGTTAAAGCTCGAATGGTTCGGCTCATTCCAGATTTCAACGGAATCTATCTGGTCATGATATTTATCAAGCACCGCCATCATATATTTAACAAATGCGTCAATCTCTTCTGTAGTGCTCGGTATCCCAGAACCCGAACCGTAAAGTTTGTTCGAAAACGCGGCGATATAATGCAGCTTCATTTTGCGATCTTCAATGACATAAGGATAATCCATGTCTCCGGGAAAATCGTAAACTCCGCGCTTTTTCTCAACATCTGCCCACCTCAGCTCATCGCGCAGTCTTGAAAATCCTGCCTCCGCTGCAATTTCAGTAGTTTTGTATTTATCACACCCTTGCAAAACGATATGAGTACAAGCAATCATTTTGTTATTCTTCGCTTCGCTCTCTTTAAATTTATTGACTATCGAAAAATCATGAACTCCAAGCGATTTTGACGTTTTTTTCTCGCCGCCCTGCTCATATTCGACTATGCTTTCCTCCGAAACCTTATAGATTCCGAAATTTTTTGCATTGACAACCCATTCATAGTCAAACTTTTCGCCCGGCTCAAAGCTTCTTTCAAAACTTTCCTTTTGAATTTGATTTCCGTATTCATCATAAACTGCCCAGTTGTATTTCATATCGAGCTTTAAATCGGTAACATTTTCAAAATTCCACACGAGCTTTTTTTCCTCGTCTCCGCCGAAAATATTTCCCGTGCTCGCCGAGGTCAAGGCTCTCGATATCGGTTTTCGCGGAAAACATTTCTCAATCTCAACTTTTCCTATTATAATATCACTCGACGACACACTTTCGCCGACGATCGAATACAGCGCAATATTAAAATCGGTGTTTTGCCACGTTCCGCGATACGCTGCATCATTCACATAAAACGTATAGCTTTTCCAAGTTTTTGAATCGGTCATTCTTACAATATCAGTATGATCCTCCATAATACCGTTGACATTGTTCTGAACCGAATCGTATCTCAGAGTGAAATAACCGTTTCCCTCATCAAAATAATCCACAGTCACCGTTGTTGCTACCCCGTCGGGTTCTTCCGGGAATACAGCGTCATCCAAATCCAGTTTCATGAAATAACAGCGGTTTGCCTTAATCATTCTGAGTGCATTTCTTCCTGCACGCTTAATATAGTCAAAACTGTTATCAACTTCTCCGAAATTCATTTGCTTGATATTTGTATATTCCGGTGTACCCTTTGAAAAATCCACAATCGCTTTGTCGCCAATTTCTGCCGAAGCCGTCGGTGCAACAAGCAGATTTACGGCAAAAACGAATACAAATAATGCCGAAACAATTTTCTTTATCATTAATATCCTCCTTTTGCAAAATTATGCCAAACATCCAAATCTGTTTTTTTTGAAATGTTTGGTATAATTTTAGGCGTTTTAACAAAATTTATACCAAAATATGCCCCAAACAGATTGACATTCAACAACTTTTATGCTATAATTGTATCATACAAAAGAGAAAATTTCTATCATAATCGTATCGTCTTTTTTACAAAATCGTGTCATTTTAAGAAAGAAAAAAGGTTTTAATTGCAATATATACCATTATGCATAAAAAGAGGTGTGTCATGAAAACAATACGAAAAGGAATCGATAATGAGCTTATTTTCGGACATTTTTTCGACCCGTCCATGCCTATTTTTCATGTTATGGCAGGAATTACATTCCCCGACCCAAATTATGAAATGCAGCGTTTTGACGAACCGAATTATACTTTTGAGTATATAATTGACGGCAAATGCGCCGTTCAGATAGATGATAATATTTTCACTGCCGAGACAGGAGACGTTATAATTTTTCCGCCGAGTACGTTTCAACATTTCTATTCGGACAAGAAAAACCCCGTAAAAAAAATATGGGCTATATTTAATTATGATTTTACCTTTGTTGAAATGCTCGTGAAAGCTTATCGCCTGGATGGCATTATGCATGTGAAGAATGTATCGCATACGGATATTCCGACCATTTTGGAGGAAATTGTATATATAGTACGCAATCGCCCGGATGGCTTTTCCAGACGGCTTGAACTTGACATCCATAAACTGATCGGCGAAATTTCCGATTGCGCCGCATTGCAAGACGAAGAATGTTCAATTGCCGAACTGGGGAAAAGACATATTGACAGAATGCTTAACATGCATTTTAAAATAGATGATATATGTAAGCTGATAGGGACAAGCCGCTCGCAGTTTTTCCGAAGCTTTAAAAAGGAGTTCGGCATTTCTCCAACGGTGTATATAATCGATCAAAAAATAAATCTGTCCAAGCAAATTCTGACGGAAGGCAACACTTCCATAACCGATATTGCAAACTCGTTCGACTTCTCGAGCGTGGCTCATTATTCAAGTACGTTTAAAAGAATTGTCGGCTGCACACCACTGGAATATCGAAAACGCGCCGCAGCACATGAAGATAAAAAAGTTTCCGAATAAAATACCGCCCGCAGACGCAGAAATAAGACAGCATTTTTGATTTTCCGTCATTGCATGTATTCGCAAATTCCCGCAAATAAAAAACGCATATGAATCGACTCCCGAAAGTCAAAATAACTGACATTTGGGAGTCGGTTCATATGCCGCATATTTTTTATGATACTTCAAATGCAGACTGTAGCTTTCCGCCGAATAAAACCGTTACTTTTTATTTCCCATATAAAACTTGTTTTTCTCGCAAGCTTTCGCCTGTAAACGGTTCAAGGCTTCACCGAAACGCTGAAAATGTGTCACCTCGCGCTGACGCAGGAATTTGATGACATCATTCACGTCCGGTTCATCCGAAAGCTTTAGGATATTATCATACACTGCGCGCGCTTTTTGCTCTGCCGCCAAATCCTCATACAGATTTGTCAGCGGATCGCCCGTTACGGCAATGCTTGCCGCAGTGAACGGCGCGCCCTGCGAGCTTTGCGGGAATACCGATGCTCCGTTATCCGCATAATATTCGTACGACTGCATTTCGCTCCATTCTTTTGGCGGTGCGCCTTTTGACAATTGAGCAACCAATGTTCCGACCATTTCCAGATGCCCAAGTTCCTCTGTTCCTATATCGGTCAAAAGTCCTTTTGTGACATCATCCGGCATTGTATATCGCTGAGACAAGTATCTGAGCGATGCTCCAAGCTCTCCGTTCGGTCCTCCGCACCGCAAAAGCTTAACTTTTCTTCCTTTTTCGGCAAAGAAAATCCATTACATTCCCCAAAAGACAATCCGAAAAGAACATCGTCCGTCATCGGTTTTAATTATTTCCTTTATTATACTTTTCACAACCCTATTTTTCACGCCGTTATCAACCTTGGAATCTCTCAAAATATCGGAAATACCATGTACTTCTTCAAGTCTATCCGGAGTATTTTGTTCATCTCCGCCCTGCTTCAGCATACTTTCCAATCTATGTATTTCAGTCCCGATTCTAATCTTATTTTTCCCATATTCGTCTATATCATCAATTCCTGCTTCATACGCCTGTCTGACCCTGAGCAATTTGCCTTTCTCCTCCGCAATCTTATTTCGGATTATATTTTCCGAACCGTTGTCCTCATCATAATGTGATGAGCTGTCAACAGTTACAGTTATATCCTCATCATCAAGCATTTCATGTATTTTTTCTATCACGGCATCTCCTATTTTATCCGCGCAAACACCGCCGTTTCCGCTACAAAAGCCCTTAATTTTTTTCGAGCAATAAAAAAAGCCGCCACAGTTTACAAGTGTATGTCCGCACCTGCCGCACCTCAGCACCCCCGAAAGCCAATGCGAAACGCCCTCGGAGTTTCTTTGATATTTTTGATATTTCGCCTTATTATCCCTCAGCAGCTCCCGAACCCGTTCCCACAGTTTAATATCCACAATCGCTTCATGCCTGCCCTCCGCGATTATCACATCATCCGCTTTATTTCTTCCCGACGGATTCCAGCGCGTTTTACCTATATAAGCCGGATTGTTCAGCCAATACTCAACGGTCCTATTCTCTATCAGATTGCCGCGGTGCGTCCTTACTCCCCACGCATTCAGCCTTTCGGCAATCTTTAAAAATCCGTCACCGGCGGCATAGCTTTCAAATACATTTTTTATTATCTCGGCTTCCGCAGGCACGATGACAAATTCGCCGTTTCTGACCTCATATCCGAACGGCGGCACTGACAGGACACCTCCCTGTCTTGCCTTTTCCGCCATGCCGCGCCTGACCTCCTCCGCCAAATTAATACTGTAATACTCATCCATCGCTTCTATCATAGCCTCCAACAGAACAGACATTTTATCGTCGCCTATCGTCTCACTGACCGACACTACATCTATGCCGCACTGCTTTCTGAGCATCGACTTATACACCACGCTGTCCTCGCGGTTACGCGCAAAACGACTGTATTTCCACACCAAAATCACATCAAAAGGCTTGGGCGTAGTCTTTGCCAGGGCAATCATCCGCTTGAAACCCTCTCTTTTCCCTATGCTCCTGCCGCTGATTCCCTCATCCTCGAAAAACAGGTGCTCGGGCAGAATCAGATTGTTTTTCCGAGCGTAGTTTTTAATAGCCTTAATCTGACTATCCGGGCTAAATTCCGTCTGATCATCTGTGGACACTCTGATATACGCAGCAGCGATTTTCATCATTTACTCTCCGTTTCTTTACTCCGCCTCGGCACAAAATCGATTTTCACCCCGGCATTATAATAGGCGGAGAAAGCCGCCTCAATAAGCCGTTTCTTTATCACTTTCTCCAAACCGCCGTCCGTTGGTGTCATATTTTTTTGACGTATCTCGTCATATATCTTTTCCCCTGCCTTTTCCTCGTCTGCCACTCCCGAATCGATATAGCATTTTGCCGTATACATATTCATCACCCAGAAAAATTATATTCGTGCATTTATTTGATTAGAACGTCAAACAAAGCAGGACAAACCGAGCCTTTAAAATTGTTTTAAATTAAGGTTCTTTTGTTGACTTTGGCTTGAAAAAATGGTATAATAAGAGTATAAGCACAATTATCCGAAAGAATGGGATAACAACGCTGCCGAAGCTGATTTTTATACACGCTCAAAGGGGGTATTATTTATGATGCAGCTGAATACGGATATCATTTCCAACCGTAATATAGGGTTTGTTTTTCATGACGACCTCAAAATCTGCGAGCCGCATTCGCACACATTTTTTGAGCTGGCATATATCATATCCGGCAGCGCTGTCCACACTCTCGACGGCAAGTCGGACACAATGGTCCCCGGCGAATATGTATTTATCCAGCCCGGCATTATTCACGATTTCAAAAAAATAAACGAAGATGAAAAGTTTACACTTATAAATTGTATTTTCACTCCCGACTTGATTTACAAAAGCAATGACTCCGGCAAAACATTTCTGGATCTGTTACGCGCTCCCATGCTGAATATTGACACATCGAAAATTATTGAAGCCCCCGAGCATTATATTTATCATGATGACAACAACTACATATTAAATCTTTTGTCGATAATGTACTCGGAATATCAAAAGAAAATGACAAATTACTATTTGATTTTGAAAAATCTTTTGAGCAGCATTATAATGTCATCTGTACGCCAGGTATCCTCCAAGGAAATAAAGGCGGTCAACACTACAGAAATGGTAAAGGATTACGTTTCGCTGCACTATGCGGAGAGCAATATACTCAATCAGATAAGCGAAATTTCCTTTTATTCAACACAGTATCTGAGTACAAAATTCAAGGCGGACACCGGGGAAACCTTTAAAACTTATCTTCAAAAGGTGCGATGCGATGCTGCGGTGCAGCTGATTACGTGCACAAATATGACAATTCCGGAAATTTCGGAGGCTGTCGGATATACCGATGTCAAGTATTTTCAGGAAATATTCAAAAAATATAATAATGTAACGCCGAGGAAATTAAAATCACACTTTGATAACCTATATAACAGAAATGAACCGTAAAATAATAATTTTACGGTTCATTTTATTTATTCAACAACTTCAATCCCGTCCGGCGCGGTTATCTTTGTTTCCGTCTTTCCGCCGACCGATTTACATTCTATGCGCAAAACTCCGTATGGTGTCGGAAATTCTATATCTGCCCATTCAAGCCCGGAAAGCTTTGGATTTACCGAGATTTTTTTACAGCCCGGTTCAAGAATTTTGATTCCTCCGACACTTTCAATCAGGAATGCCGAAGGTCCGCTTGCCCAGCCATGGCACAGGCTGAGTCTGTAGCCCTCGTAGCAATGCTCTCCGAAATCACCGTGAACATCATCCTTACCCTTGGGAGTAACCTCATCGATTCGTGCCGCATTTTTTGCCCACTCCATGTTAAATTCTTCCCAAAAGGTCGTCGCTCCGAGCTTTATCATAGCTCCCCAATATCGCCTTATAATCTCAAGAGCCTTTTTATCGTCTTTCAGTGCAGACAGGGCGCGCAGAATATAAAAGCCCAAAAAGCATGACATGTCATACTCCGTTATATCCAGCACTTGTTTGAGTGATTTTGCACTGTTTCGTCCTGCCAAAACTGTCAGAGCAGCGATTCGGCCGTTAAGTTCGATATTATCATCAGCCTTTTCCTTTTGCAGGCGGCTGTGATATGCGCTGCATTTTTCCGCCGCCGTATTCTCGCCGAGAATTTTGAGCATTTTCCCCAAACAATCCAAAGCAATGCAGGCAACCGACTTAACGCCTTCAATTTCTCCGTCCTGCCCCTTGCTGCTCCAATCGACAAATGACATGTGACAATCGTCAAACTTAAAATCGGTATCGACAATATGTGTCATCATATCGACAAGCGTCAGCATGTACTCTTTCTGGCTATTCAGATACTCAAAATCGCCGCAGTGCACATACCGGTCATAATGAATAATTATCCACCAGCATGTATATGTGGGGAATTCGTTCATCCAGCCTCCTGCCGCCTCAGCATCGTCGCGAATAAGGTCGAGACTGTTTCTGACACATTCATCATCGCCGAACACCGCTTGTATGACCGATGTTTCGGGATGCATATCCCCTATCCAGACAAGTCTGTCACGCTTAGCGCCGTCCCAAAGGTATTCATGCATATTGAGTAAAACCGTATATACACCCGTTTCCCAGATGTTATTCAGCAATTCATCGCTGCACTTAAAGCTGCCCAAACGTTTAATGTCTCTTATCTCCGTCACTGCCTTGACGCACCTTATTGTGATATCGCCGCCGACTGCTTCAAGCTTGACAAACCTAAAGCCGATGTCGCCGAATCGCTGTGTACTCATAGGCACTGCCTCAACCGTCATATCCCTGACAGAGTGGTGATTCCCGGCATGCTTGTTCCCGAAATCGGCAAGCGCCTCCATTACGCTTTCCCCAAAAACAATTCTCAGCTTTGTATTTTCCTGCGATGTGAATTGCACTGTAACAGCCACGCCGCCGTTAAGCTCTTTGCCGAAATCAAGCAAAATATATCCTTTGTCATTAATTTTTATACAGTCTCTGTCATTTAAAAGTGCTTGAGCAGGTGTATTCGCCAAAATGCGTGCCGAATCGCAGACGTCATGCTCAACAACTATTCTTTTAGGATTGATATACTTACTCATATAAAAAACTCCAACCTAGTATCATAGGGACTGTAAAAAGGCACAGACCGTTCAAGGGCATAGATTCTATTGCAAAGTTATAGCATTTGCTTAAAATGTAGAAACTTAGGCAGAAATCCGCAAAACTGCGGATTTCTACCTGTTTTTGCCCTTGAACTACACTTCAAACACCCCGCTTGGAGTACTCAGAGTACACCGTCGGGTGTGTTTGAAGCGTTCTGCACTCTTTTTTACAGCCCCTTAAATGTATTATCTGTTATCTTATTTCTGCAACACGAGCCTCGAGAGCCGGCTTCATGCTTTCAGTGCCGTCCCACAGGAATGCCTTAACTGCGGCATTATCGCCCATTGCAAACTCAGCTCTGATAAAGCTGCCTGCTTCGATATCTCTCAGCTCAACATCTGCCAATGCAGCTCCGTTATATCTCGCAATTATAAGCTTTGCGACATCTTCGGAATATCCGAATACAACACCGTTTGTCATTATGTCAAATGTCTTGTCATCGCATGCTTTAACGCCCGAAACCGACGGAGCAGCCGCGCCGACGCTGCTTGTTGTATTGCCTGTCAGATAATTACAGCCGCTGTATACAACCTCCGCATACAGACCTGCGCATGCAAAAGGATCTGCCTGAGTGCCTGTGCTTGCAACAGTTCCCAAGCTGTAGCAATTAAACATGTAAAGCTTATCGCTGCCGTCTGTCAGTCCGACAAAACCTGCCGCATAATCGGTTGTGGCTTTCACGCTCGCAAAGCTTGCGCTGTTTTCGATTCTGAATGTAATGCCCGTACCAGGGGTCTTTTCAATAATAGCTCCCACATTTTCAGCGCCGCTCACTACGCCGTCCACGATGAGATTCTTCACAGCCGCACCGTCTGCTGCTGATTTAATCAATGCTTTTCCTTTGAGTGTGAACTTGTGACCGTTGCCGTCTATTGTTCCCGCAAAATTTTCAAGCTGCGGAGTGTTGATATTCCATGTCACGTCCGACATAAGCTTTGCACATGCCGACGGATTTGTGCCGTTTACTATATCTGCAAATTTCTTATAATCTGTAATCGAATTAATGATGTATGGGCTTTCAATTGTGCCCTCTCCGTCAATTTCTTTCTTTATATCGGTATAGATTATATACGGCTGCCACTGAAGATTTGGCGAGCTGTTATATTCTCCGCAATCAAGCACATGATAAATCCAATCTCCGGCATCAACCTGCACACCGGTTATTTCGTACATTCTGTTCGGACCCTCTTCCCAGTTCTCGCTCTTTTCAAATATCCACTGTGCGTCTTTTCCATCGTTTTGCTTTAACAACTCATTATTGTGCAGAATTTTGGTTGTCACGTCACCGTTTCCTCGGGTAAGTCTGCGGAAAGCTCCTGTGCGTGTCAGAGTTATCGTTCCGCTGTACGGAGCCTGCCAGCCGATAGCCGTTGCTCTGTTCCACGCCGGCTGTACCTGGAAAAAGTTCAGCCAGTTATCGCCCTGACTCCATTTATATCCGTCCGCATCGGAAGTCTTCTCTTTCTTCTGCATATCCGCAAAACCGTCGGCGGTCTTGTACATATAATGCCAGCCATGATAGCCCTGTGTTTCTCCGACCTTGATATCGTCAACCATTTTGAACTCTGTGACATCTATATCTGTTGATTCGATATTTGTATAGGTGACAATCGGCTTCCAGTATATTGTAGTGTTTCGGTTATTTTTTCCGCAGTCAACCTTATGATAAAGTACATCACCTTTGTTTATTTTGAGATTTGTCACTACATATGACTGATTGCCTACACCGTTTTTACAAGTGTTGTCAAATGTCCACTGGGTTTTATTTCCATTATCGTCCGTCAAAATTGTATCGTTCAATAACAATGTAGCGGTTATGTCCCCGCTGAGCTCGTCCGCTCCGTCACGATAAACAACGCTGTCCTGCTCAGTTAATGTCACAGTGCCTGTGTAAGGCGCTTCCCAAGCCAAAACTGACGGCGTGTCATAGCCCGGAATTACAAAGTGCTCATTTATATTTCCACCCATAATTCCGTTAAAAGTACCGCTGCCGTTCCATGTCATTTCCTTGTAGCCGTTCGAGCCGCTTTCGTACATATAGTACCAACCGTCCGCTCCCTGTTCTCCTTTTGTAATCGCATCTGTTTTTTTGTAAACTGTCTGAACCGTATCGTCAGCGAACACGCTTGCTCCTATGGCCGTGAAAGCCGTTGCGGCTGCCAGCAAACAGCCCAAAACTCGTTTTACTGCTTGTTTTTTCATTGAAAAACACTCCTTTTTTAAAAATTTTATATAATTATTCTAAAATAATTATTCTAATTTATTGAATACGGAATTGCCGTATTTCCGCCTATGATATTAATATTTGTTATATCAACCTCGTCAACCGTACTGCCGGAAATGTTTATAACCGCCGATGTGTTTTGCTTATATTCAAAATCCAGACCGTCTATTTTGGCTATGTTTGAATTTGAAATCGCAACCGGCTTCACCTCGGTTGAAAACTCACCGCTGTTCTTTATCGTGTTGCCGAGCATATACAACCCGTCCACCGAGTTTATTCTTATCGAACCGTTGACGCTTTTAACATCAATTGTGTTATTCTCTATAAGCGCCCCGTCTATTGCCTTTTGCTCGCCGCTGCGCGCATTCCACGAATACATTTTCAGCGGAGTATATTTTGAACTTATGCCCTCGCCCTCAATAACATTGTTTCTGAAGGTCAGAGATGACGGAAAGAGTCCTTCATTTGTTCCTCTGTGAATTTCGTTTGCCGCCTCGGTTGCCGCTCCTGCATTATTTTCCATATAGTTGTTTTCTATAATTGAATTTGCCGACCTGATAATATATGCATGCCGCCTTGAATTTGCAAGCGTGTTATTTTTTATGATATTGCTTGCGTTGGCTGCATTCATATTATACATCACCGTCGGAACGCTCGATTCCTCCTCCGAAACAATTCCTGTAACCGCTCTGTCCAGAGTCAATCTGTATCTTCCTGCATCGGTTTTTTCCACATTTTCTAAAAACGCCCGTCCTATAACCGCATGATTTTGAGTATCGAAAAATTTTATCTCATCGCCGACTCTGTAATACATATCTCTCGGAGTTTCAAATGTGTACTCATCAATCGCCACGCTTACCTTTGCGCAAAACTCCTCTGTGTTTATGAGGTCATCAAATGAATTTCTTAAATTACAGTTCTCAACTATAACTCCGAATCGGTTTGTCGATGCGCGGATACCGTCCGCCGCCGAGGTTATCAGGTCGCCGTTTTTCGGAAGCATTTCGCAGTTTTTAAATCTTATTCTTCCGTCGCAATAAGAGACAGGGGCAAGCATCAGAAGTGCGCCGTTTGTCTTTATTCCGTCAAATGTGACATCCTTGCTCCGCGTCACCGTCATAAAATCCGGGCGGTCGTACTTGCCGCTTTCGCCGAAATCATATGCGTTCCAGCGGCTTTTAAACACAAGCCTGCTGCCGAGCATTATTGAAGAATCATATTTCGCGAACGAATCGGAGAATGTGACCTTATACTCTCTGCCCTCGGCTCTCTCCACCGATTTTATCATAAGTGCATCGAACGGCATAAAACCGGGGATATCCTTTTCCGGATTCATAAAATTCCCGAAAACCCATGGTCCGTCACTTGAATTGGTGCAGTAGAACTGCGCCCATTCCTCATCCGCCGGCAAAGGACTGTCCTCCGGGATTACTATATTTATCGAATTATCGTCGGTATTCTTTGATACCACACTTCCGTAAATATTAATTCGCTCCTTGTACTCGACGGTTATATTATTGACCTTTATATTTGTACAACCCGATATATTCACAAGTCCGTTTGTCGGTCTTTCAAAGACAAGCGTACAGCCGTTGCCCTCAATTGTGAAATTATCCAGGTTATCCAAATCAAAAAGTGCGAATGAGTCCTGCTTTTCGCTTATGCGATATGTTTTTCCCGACTCAAATTCAAGCTTTGTCGGTACGCCCGACTCAGCCGATGCCGCAGCAGCTTTGAATGCTTTTACAACCGCTTCTCTCGCATCATCATTATCATTCGTGACGGTTTCATAATCGCTCACATGAAAAGTTACCTGCGGCTCGGGGTAATTCGTCCCGGTTTCTATTATAATTTTGTTTTCAAATCTCTTATATTCCACCGTCCAGCCTGTGGTTGGCATAAGCGAACCGAGAGGAACGAACAGCTTTCCGTCCGAAAGCTTTGGCTTGCTCTCAAGCATAAGATGCCCCTCACCATACTTTGCAAGTCTTTCGTTTGCAAAATATTCAAGGCTTACATCGCCTACAGAAAGCTTATTCCCATGCGCTGTGCCGCCCGTTATTCTTGCGATATCTCCGACCGACGCACTCGGATATTCATCGACAATCATAATCGGACAGGTTGTTTCTACGCCGTCAAAGCTTACTGTCATAAGACTTGTTCCGTCGGGAATTTCCGGTGCGGTATCATAAGTAACGGTCTCACAAAGCGGAATCTGATTCTCTCCGCTTTCCCAAACGAACAATTTTCTTTCGGTGTCCTCGGCTTTTGGACTCAGCTCGATTCTGCAAATTGAATTTGCACCGGCTTCCGCCGCCTTTACCGAAACAAGTCTGCCGTCAGCATAGTCTGCCGCCGCTGTAAATGCGGCTCGGTCGGCGCAGAATGCGGCGCTTTCCTCGCCGATTGCAGCGAACATCCCGTTTGTATTCCGATACAGTTCGCCTGACTTGTACACAACTTTCGTGCTGTCCGACACTCCTGTCGGATATGCATCCTCGCCTATCTTCTGTCCGAAAGCAAGGTCACCGGCTCTTTTATTCAGCTTATACGCAAGTTCTCCGCTTGCAAACCGTTCAGCCGCTGCCTGATGTCCGAACGTGGAATCGGCTGTCTCCGATTGGTTGATTTTCACGCTCTCCGAAAGGTAATAACACCCCTCGCAATTGACAGATGCGCTCAAAGCAGCATTGGCAAATGCGTCCGCCGTTCCGCCGCTGCTCGTAACTGTCCCATAGTTGAGACTGTTTTTTATATTCAAAATACTGTCTTCAGCCGCATATCCGACAAAGCCTGCCGCATTGTCGGCTGTTGCCTGCACGCTTGCGATATTGGCGCAGTTTTTGATTGTCACTCCGCTGCCTGCGGCATCTGCGCTTTCAATCAGCGCCGCGGCATTGTTTTCCGCTTTGGCTGTGCCGATGAGAGTCAGATTCTTTATAACTGCTCCGTCTTTCGCAAGCTTTATCATCGCCTTACCCTTAAGCGTGATTTTATGATTGTTTCCGTCTATTGTCCCCGAAAAGCTTTCAAGCTGCGGAGTGTTAAAATTCCACTCAATATCCGTCATAAGCCTCGCGCATGCAGACGGATTTGTATCATTTACTATTTCCGCAAATCCCTTATAATCGGCAATCGAGCTTATAATATAAGGGTCGTCTGCCGTTCCGCTGCCGATAATTCCCTCTTTTATCTCCGTATAAATTATATGCGGCTGCCACTGAATATTCGGCGAGCTGTTATATATTCCACAGTCAAGCACATGATAAATCCAGTCTCCGGCATTAACCTTTACACCTGTTATTTCATATTCGCGGTTCGGGCCGGTTTCCCAGTTCTCTGTCTTTTCAAATATCCACTCTGCGTCCGTTCCGTCGTTTTGCTTTACCGGCTCGCCGTTATGCAGAATACTTGTCGTTACATCACCGTTTCCCCTGTGAAGTCTGCGGAAAGCTCCTGTGCGTGTCAGAGTTATCGTTCCGCTGTACGGAGCCTGCCAGCCGATAGCCGTTGCTCTGCCATATGCAGGCTGTACCTGAAAATAGTTCAGCCAGTTTTCACCCTGACTCCATTTGTAACCGTCTGTTTCTGAGGTCAGTTCTTTATTCGACATATCCGCAAAGCCGCCGGCAGTTTTGTACATATAATGCCAGCCATGATAGCCTTGGGTGTCTCCGACCTTAATATCGTCAACCATTTTAAACTCTGTGATATCTGTATCGGAATATGCGATATTGGTATAGCTCACAATCGGCTTCCAATATATCGCAGAGCCGGTGGTATTTGCTCCGCAGTCGACTTTGTGATAAAGCACATCGCCCTTATTCACATGCAGATTTGACACCTTGTACGACTGCCGTCCTCCGCCTGTGCCGTTGAAACAGGTGTTATCGAACAGCCATTGAGTTTTGTTTCCGCTGTCATCGGTAAGAATATCATTATTCAAAAGCAGTGCTGCGGTCACATCGCCGCCCTTTGGGTTCGGACCGTTTCGATAGACGGTGCTGTCCTGCTCGGTCAAAGTCACCGTACCGGTATAGGGCGCTTCCCATGCAAGAACTGCCTGTGTGTTTCTGCCGGGAACTATAAAATGCTCATCCATTCTTGCATTGTCCGCGCCGCTCCAGTTGCTGCCGCTCCAATTCATCTCGCCGTATTCGCCGTTTTCACGCTCGTACAAAAAATACCAGCCGTCCGCCCCCTGCTCGCCTTTTGCAAATGCGTCTGTTCTTTTATAGACGGGAAGCTCCGCTGCGGATACGGCTGTCACCAATTGCATGATGACAGCCAGGGCAGTTACAGCGCTTAAAAAATTTTTTAATAAATATTTTTTCATATTCTTTTATACCCTATTTTATCGAATATGGGACTGCCGTATTTTCGCCGATTATATTGATATTTTTAATATTGCTCTCGTCAACCTCGCAGGCAACTATATTCACAACCGCCGAAACATTTTGCTTATATTCAAAGTTCAGTCCGTCAATCATCTTTATGCTCGAATTGCTTATAACAACCGGCTGAGTTGCATCGTTGAGCGGTTTATCGGCTTTTATCGTGTTGTTGAGCATGTAAAGACCCGTCACCGAGTTTACACTTATCGAACCATGCATGCCCGGGACATCGATTGTGTTATTCTCGATAAGCACACCGTCTATACAAGCCTGTTCGCCGAGCTGTGCATTCCATGAATACACCCTCAAAGGGAGATACTGCGAGCCGATTCCGTCGCTCTTGACTACGTTGTTTCTGAAAGTCAGCGCCGACGGCACAAGTCCCTCATTGCTTGTTCCGTGAATTTCGTTTGCCGCCTCGGTTGCCGCTCCGGCATTGTTCTCCATGCGGTTGTTCTCGATTATCGAGCATGTCGATCTGATTATATACGCATGTCTCCTCGAATTTTTGAACACGTTATTCCTTATAATATTGCCCTTATTCGCTGTATCGAGGTTATACATCATTGTCGGTACATTTGCATTTTCCTTTGAAAATACATTGCTGACCTTTCGGTCTACCGTAACTCTGTACTTGCCGTCCTCGGTCCGCTCGGTATCTTTCACAAACGCAGTCCCCACAATTTCGTGATTTGAGATATTGAAAAACTTTATCTCATCGCCTGCCAGCCACGACATAGCGCTGTCCGTCTCATATGTATACTCGTCAACTATCTTCGTTATAGCCTTGCAATACGTCTGAGTATTTACAAAATCGTCAAACGAATTACTGAAGCTGCAATTTTCGATAATCACGCCGAAACGATTCGAGCCGCAGTGAACTCCGTCGGCTGCCGAAGTGATAATTGCACCCGGTGCCAAAGACATTTCGCAGTTTTTAAATCTTATTCTTCCGTCGCAATATGAGACAGGGGCAAGCATCAGAAGTGAATTTGTTGTCTTTACTCCGTCAAAGATTATATCCTTGCTGTACGACACGCTGATAAAATCCGGACGTCCGTATTTATTATACTCGCCGAAATCGTACGAATCCCAGCGCGTCTTGAACGGGAATCTGTCGCCCTCCTTTATATAGTCAGCATATATCGCAATCGAGCTTCTGAATGTCACCCTGTATTCTCTGTCCTCAATTTTGTCCACCGACTTTATCATAAGAGCGTCAAAGGGCAAAAACTCCGGAACAGGCTCTGTGCCGTCCATCATATTTCCGAAAATCCACGGTCCGTCGCTCTTGTTGGTGCAGTAATACTGCGCCCATTCGTCTGTCGGCGGCAGAGGACTGTCCTCCGGAAATTCGATATTGATTGACTCTCCGTCCTCGTTTACCGACTTGACATATCCCCAAAGTATAACCCTTTCGTCATATTTGACATTGATATTGTTCACCTTGATATTTGTACAGTTATCGATATTTATAAGACTGTTTGTGGGTCTTTCAAACAATATTGTACAGCCGTTGCCCTCGATTGTGAGATTATTTATATAGTCCAAATCAAAAAGCGCAAATGCGTCCTGCTTTTCATTTATGTTATAGGTCTTTCCCGCTTCAAATTCAAGCTTTGTCGGAGTTCCGCTCTCTGCAAGTGCGGCAGCCGCTTTAAACGCCTTAACGACAGCGTCCTTGTCATACGCCTTTCCGTCGCCGACAGCGCCGTAATCCTTTACATTTACAGTCACTTGAGGCTCGGGGTAATTCGTTCCGGTTTCTATTTTAATTGTACCGTCGAATCGGCGATAGTCCACCGTCCAGCCGGTTGTCGGCAGCAGCGAGTTTAGCGGAACGTACAGTTTTCCGTTCACACGCTTCGGATTTCGGTCCAGCATAAGATGCCCGTCGCCGTATTCCGCAAGACGGCTGTCCTCGGTATAGGCAAGCCTTACATCGCCGACCGTCAGCGTGTTTCCGTCAGCCGTTCCGCCTATTACCTCTGCCAAGTTGCCTATTTCCATGCTCGGATATTCATCCACAAGCAGAATCGGGTAGTTGTATTCGATCCCGTCAAAGCTTGTTGTGACATCGTTGAGCAGCTTAACCGTCTCATTTTGGTTTATGCCATAAAAATCAACATCAATCTTTCGCGGCTCGTATTTTGGTTCTTCAAACTTGGTTACGGCAACATTTTTTCTCAAAATCAGCGTTCCGTGCGTTGAAGTGTTTCCCTGAGGTGCGCCGGATTTTACATTCCATGTGTAGAGCGTTCTTGAAAATCCAACCATTTTCGACGCATTTGCCTGGACATCAAAACCAAGCTCCATTCCGTCATGCGGCATTATTGTCTTATACGGAACAGCCAGCTCCGCAATATAATAATCGTCTCCCTTTATTGCCCTGCCGGTCATATTTTTCACATCGTAGTTATTTGCCGACAGTGCGGAATCAAAGCCGATACGCAGCTGATAGTCATCCTCACGGTACGAAGTTGTCCTCTTGCAGTCCTCGTCTATAAAATACTCGATTGAATCATTCTCCCATGGCGATTCGTCCATATTACTGAACTGCTCGGAATAAACCTTTGCAAGCATATACAAGTTCTCATCGTCCCACAGAACCTTGAACCATCCTTTATAAAAGCTGTCGTTTGTTCCCATGACATTGTCAAATATATTATAGTTTGTGCTGTCCCAGACCGCATCCGTTTCTCCGTCGATAACCGGCGTGCCGTAAGCCGCCTCGGCAATTTTAACCCTTTTGCCTGTCTCGGTATCCCCCTCGGCCGCAAATGCCGAAGCCGAGACGAAACACATTGCAAGTGTCAAAATAAGCGAAGTAATTCTTTTATTCAAACAAATCTCCTCCCAACTCCAGCTGCGTTCTTATTTCGCCGTTCTCCGGATAGCTGAAAAATACCGATATTCCGTCATAGAGCATTATCATTCTGTCAGCTGCCCAGAAAATTGTTTTCCCTGCCGATTGTGCGGCACTTCTCAAAGGTACTCTCGTATCGTTCGGATACTCCGCAGCCACCGCTGCCGCCTTATCGCCGAACACTTTTTCCAAATCGGATTTTGATATATATGTCGTTCCGTTATCTACATTTATATCAATCACTCCGTTATTTGCTCCGTTATTATAGAGCGTATTTGTTTTTGTATCGATAATCATGCTGTTCCTAAGTTTCCACTTGGTTGTCTCGGAAAGCTTTGTCCCGTCAATGTACATAAGTCTTACATTTGAGATATCAACGTTATCCGCTCCGTCACTTCTCCATTTATTGAATCTGAAAGACAGTGTGTCGCCCGAATTTACATTTGCCATTGCGTTGATATTATTGAGGAAGTACACCTCGTCATATTTGTCGTCCCATCTGAGCGACTGCTCGCTGCCCACACGGTTAGACCAGATAAGCCTGTCGTTTAAGTATACCTTGGTCAAAACGCCGTCCGATGACGCATCAACGCCGAGAGTACCGCCCAATTTCAGCGTGCCTGCCCTAGGGAGCTTAATCTCGATAATTGCATCGGTGGTTGTGCCGGGACCTGCCTTTGTCTCGGTCACATAGTCCTTTTCGCCGGAAACGCCGCTTTCCCACTTTTTTAACGAGCTGTTGTACACCATCGGAACCTTGGCATATTTTTCACTGTACACGCCGACATTGGCTGTACCTGCCTGTTTTATAAACTGGCTGAGTGTATATTCCCTCGACACTGTATATGCCTCCCCGGCGCTTGTGTCGCACTCCTTAATCAGCTTGCCGAGGTACTTTGACACATCGCAGCTCCATTGACAACGGTTAAATCCGCCATGACCGTTCACTCCCACTTCCACATCGACATAATCGCCATTCTCGGCAAAAATTCCGATATCAAGCACACTGGTTTTTCCCGGAAGAAGCAGCTGTTTCCAACATTCTTCGCCGTTTCTCGATATCTTTACAATATTGCCGAACCCGGTTTGACTGCCCGAAACAACCGGTGCATAAACTCTGTACCTGCCGGCAGTGCCGATTTTATATCTTTTCACAACCGAATACCGGTCACTCGGCATCACTGCGCTGTCGCTGATAAATGCAACATTGTCATCTGCCAAATATCCGTCTGCCGCCTCGGAAAATTCAAGTTCTTTCAAATCATTGCCGCTCTTTTGGTAATAGACCGGGTCAAATTCATCGCGGACATATTCCCTTGAAGTATATTCCACAGTCGGATACCACTTTGTAGCATCAAAATAGTTATGCTGTCCGCAGTTTATCACAAAATGCAGCTTGTCGCCAACCGCAAGTGAAGCCGTCACATCGTAGCTTGCCGATTCCTGATTCGACGCTATACTGCCGTTCCACAGCTCTCGGCTGTTTTTCAGAATACTGAGTCTCACACCGTCGCCGAAGGTTGAGTTGCCGACATAGGCCTGCAGTCTCTCCACCGTTCCCTGCAATCTTACAGTTCCTCTCATCGGCGAGACAAACATTATTTCATAATCGGACGAGCCGCCCGGTGTTGCGTAATCCTGTTGGTTAATCATCGGATAGATACTGCCGCCGTCTGACGATATCCACCTTTTAATTCCGTTATCCTCAACATCGTAAACAAGCTCTTTAACCTGTCCGCTCTTGCTCTCGCAGTAATAAAATCCGTTTACGCCTTGTTTTTCGGCAAAAGTAGCTGTATATGATGCTATAGTCGCCGCCTCTGCCACAAAGCCTGTATTAAGTGAGCCGAACGCAGCCAACATCAGCAATATACTAATTATTTTCTTCATGTTATTCTCCCTTTCTGCCGCCGTAATTAACGACAAAATCAACACATTCCTTATTTGACACCATACAAATCGTGCTTGATAATCGGATTAATATTTTTGCCGTCACCGTTAACAATCATCAGCCGCAGCTCCCAATTTTTGTAATCCTCCGCGGCAAAATCGGCGTCAAACGACAGCATTGCTCCGCTTCCGGTCGATGCTCCGCCAACGCTTGCCGGTTCGGAAATTTTCATCATTGTGCCATTCTCGTCATATATCGCAAGATATGCGTTTGATTTTTTCTCCAATGAACCGTCATCGTAGAACATGCACTCGATTCGGTCGCCGTCCTTTAATTGAGACATATCGGTGATCTGCTTATCAGCCGCGGTGAATTTCACAGTTTGGACATACTCAACCTGTGGTGTCCACAGAATTGCCGCACTTGTTGACGACTTTGCCGAAACAGCGAAATATATCATATCTCCGCATCCGACATCCACAACTATATCATGTGCTGCGCCGTCTTCCGGCTTTGTCTGACCGCCCGGTATCTCCGCACTCCAGCAGGTCTGACCACGGGTTATAATTTCCACTGTTACGTCAGCACCTTTTGACGCTTTAAAAATCTTTGTCCCGGTCGTGAGCCGTACCTTTCCTGCCATTGGTGCTTTCCAGCCCACGCACACATCGAGCGTCGGCTGCATTATGCCCTGCTTTGTTACAAAACTCATGAGATTGCCCGAGCCGTCCTTCATTCCATAGCAGTTATTCTGCCACGGCATTTCGGCATATTCCTGCTTTTTACTGTCAAACTTCAGGTAATACCAGCCGTCCACGCCTTGCTTTCCGTCCGATGAGAATGATGACTGCATACTGAACTTCAGCTCGGACGGGTCTATCAGCGTATTGGTATAGACATTGCCCTTCCTATACACTCCGTTATCGGAGGTCTTGAAAACAGGATATTTGTCCTTTGGGTCGGTGAGCTTTTGTCCGAAAACATTGCCAAGCTCATATGTGACCGCACCGCCTGCAAATTCGTCCGCCGTTCTCGCTATAGACACAGACGGATTCACCGCCGAACTGCCGTTCGCCTTTGTGCCGTCCTTGAGATAATAGCATTTTTGATAATCGCACTCTCCGAAAATGCTGACATTCGCAAACGGGTCAGCTCCGCTGCCGGCGCTTGTTACCGCTCCGTAATTAAAGCTGTTTTTAACGGTTATTGTGTAATTATCACTCACCCATCCGACAAAGCCTGCCGCATTGTCATCCGATGCGCTCACTGTCGCTGCATTTCCGCAGTTTGCTATTATAACACTGTCCTCATTTTCCTCATCGGTACAGCCTATAAATGCAGCAATATTCTCCTTTCCGCTCACCTGACCGTCGATAATCAGATTATTGATTCTGACTTCGCCGGCTGCTTTTTCTATCAAAGGCTTTCCGTACAAAGTCAGCACGTGATTGTTACCGTTTATCACGCCTGTGTACTTCTCGATAAGCGTTGTGTTTCTGCTTGCCTTAACATCCTCGGTAAACTTTGAATATACCGCGCCGTCCGCAGTCTTTACCGCCTCGGCTACAGCGTTCAGTCCCTCGGCAGAGTCTATCAGATACGGATTTTCCTCACTTCCGTCACCCTCGAGGCGATACGGTTCAAAATATGTATAAGTTATGATAGGCTTCCAAAAGACATCCGCACTGGTGTTATTTTCTCCGCAGTCCACTTCGTGATACAAAACATCGCCTTTTTTAATCTGAACTCCTGTTATGGTATAGTTTTGGTTTCCGACGCCGTTTTTACAGGTGTTGTCAAATACCCATCGTGCGTCATTTCCGTTATTCTGCTTTACTATTGTGTCGTTCAGTCTCAAAGTCGCCACCGTATCGCCGCCTTTCGGATTAGCCGCCGACCTGTACATTGTATTACTTGTAAGACTCAGCGTCACAATTCCGCTGTAGGGTGCTTTCCACGCCAATACCGTCGGAGTGTTATAACCCGGCTGAATAAAATGCGTGTTTATGGCATTGCCGCCCTTGGCAAAGCTGTTTCCGTTCCACGGAAGCTCGGTCAGTGCCTGTGTGGATGAGTTTTTACTGTAATAATACCAGCCGTCATAGCCCTGCTGACCGTTACATTCGCTGAATGCGTCCACCTTTTTGTACACAGACTTCTTTTCCTCCGGCTTTTCCGACGGTGTGGGAGTCGGAGTCGGCTTTGGGGTCGGAGTTGAAGGCGTCGGTGTCGCGGTCGGCTTTGGGGTCGGTGTCGGCTGAACTGCGTCTATCTGAGTGTAAGTTATTATCGGCTTCCAATAGATTGCCGAGCCTGTGTTATTTGTTCCGCAGTCCGTTTTATGATACAGTATATCTCCCTTGGTTATACGAAGCTCTGTCACCTTATATTGCTGATTTCCCTTGCCGTTATAGCAAGTGTTATCATATACCCACTGTGTCTTGTTTCCGTTTGTATCGGTCAAAACTTTATCGTTCAGCATAAGCGTGGCAGTTACATCTCCGCCCCCTGCGTTCGGACCGTCTCGGTACACGTTGTGCAGTTCGGTCAGCGTTACAGTTCCGCTATATGGTGCCTCCCATGCAAGAATTGCCGGCGTGCCGTAGCCCGGCACTATAAAATGCTCATTTATCTGTGCTCCGCCGTTTCCGGTGAAACTGCTGCCACCCCAGCTCATCTCTTTATACTCGCCGCTGCTTGTTTCGTACATATAATACCAGCCGTCATAGCCCTGCTCGCCCTTGCATGCACTGAATGCGTCCGTCTTTTTATACTCCGTCTTTTTCGGCTCTTCCGACGGTGCAGGCGTGGGTGTCGCAGTCGGCGACGGTGACGGCGTTGACGGGGTCGGAGTCGCGGTCGGCGATGGCGTATCGGTTGGCTTTGGAGATTCCTCCGGCTGTTCCGAGTCCACAGCTGTATAAGTGATTATCGGTTTCCAATAGATTGCCGAACCTGTGTTATTTGTTCCGCAGTCAACCTTGTGATAAAGCACATCGCCCTTGGTTATATGCATCTCAGTCACCTTATACGACTGCCGTCCCACCGGCGGATTGCCGTTGGAGCATGTATTGTCAAATGTCCACTTGGTTTCATGTGCGTTATCATCTGTCAAAATCTCATCATTCTTTAAAAGCGTTGCAATCACATCGCCGCCACTCGGATTCGGACCGTTTCGATAAACTGTATTGTCCTGCTCGGTTAAAGTCACAGTTCCGCTATAGGGCGCTTCCCATGCAAGAATTGCCGGCGTGCCGTAGCCCGGGACTATAAAATGCTCGTTTATCTGTGCTCCGCCGTTTCCGGTGAAGCTGCTGCCGCCCCAACTCATCTCTTTATACTCGCCGTTGCTTGTTTCGTACATATAATACCAGCCGTCATAGCCCTGTTCGCCCTTGCATGCGCTGAATGCGTCCGTCTTTTTGTACACCGGCAGCTCATCCGCCGCATATGTCACAGGAATAATCTGCAAGGTCATGGCTGCCGCCATCATCACGCTTAAACATTTTTTAAAACAACGTAACTTCAATATTATTCACCTCATTCAAAAACCACTGCTATTCTTGTCTTGCCGCTCGTATTAACAGCCGCAAAAACCTTGTTGCCCATTTCTATCTCGTCAAAATCAATCGGAATATATTGCTTTCCTGTCCATTTATATACCGCCGTGTCGGTGCTTCCTATATATTTGCATCCGCTCGAGACAGGTCCTTTGTATACGCCCGGCTGTCCGCTCACAATAATATTTGATGCCGAAACAAACATCGTCTGCCCGAAAATACATTTCTGATTTTCGTTTTTGGGTTCGAAATCCAGTACAACCGGCGAATAGAAAGTACTGTCACCGGCAGAGTGCTGTATCCACATGTCATCGCATCTGCCCAGATTATCCCAGTGCACCTGAACAACATCTCCCCGTTTTACCGGACGGACATTTTTCATATTATAATTTTTAATTCCTTTTTCCTCATCAACAATAGCCACCTTGGCATTGATTGCCGATGCCTCGGACAGCTTGATATTTCTCAGGTTACCCGACTCGCCGTAGCCTTGAATAATGTAGTTTATCTCTCCGTCGTCGTCAATAAACTCATCAACCTTATTGACCGCCACAAGCTCATGGCTCGCTCCGATAAGATTCGCGCCCAGTCCGTATCTTATCAGAATATATTTAACTCCTCCGCTCTCACTGACATCGTACAGCGACACCGAGTATTCGTGCTTGTTTGTGATATATCCTGCCGGCAGAACCCAAAGAACTCCCCTGTTCTGCATTATCTCATCATATTTCACATCGTCCTTGGCAGTATCGGGTATATAGAAAATCTTCGCATCCGGCTCGACAAAATATTTATCGTCGAGAATCCTGTCATGATTGCTTGTCATCGAGCGCTGATCGTCCATCGAAAATACCTGCGCGTCATAGCCTGTTTTCGGCAAAACTATCTCTGTAAGTTCTCCGTTTATTTCGCTGTACTTCACAAGCTGAGGCGTATTGAGCTTTACCTTTATTTCATCGCTCATTTTAGTCAGCTTAACTTTCTTGGAATTAATTTTCACCGCTTCCTTAACAACGTACCTCTTTAATTCCCTATTTTCGTTATACAGCTTAACAATCAGAATCGGCTCGCCGTCATCGCCCTCGCACACCTTTCCGTCTATCAAAAAGGCGACAGAGCCTCCCTCGGCATTGCAGTCGGCAAAGGCTATATTTCCTCTTGCGTCAAAGTAGAACGTTCCCGAGACCTTTGGCTCCATTGCATGAATCTTGTTTTTCGATTCAAGCTCGCAGCAATATGTACCCAGCACATATTCCTTTTCACCCATTATAACATAGGTCTTATTTTCCTTTGTGTCCCGCCGAACCGACTGAATCTCGCCCTGCATAAACTCTCTGCTTATCAAAATCCTTACGGCTTTTTCGCCGTCCTCGTTTTCTGATATTGCCAAAAGCAGCACATCACCGGGGTTTATGCCGTCAAGCTTTTCGGCATTTCCGTCCCGATATATGCGATAATAGCTGTCCTCAAGCTTTAACGGACTTTCGTCAAAGCGGAACATGAGTTTTTCCTCTTCAATATCCGTCGAATATACCACTCGTGTTATGTACTCGGTAATGATAACAACATCGTACACTCCGTCGTCGTTGTTGTCGATAAGCTTCACATCGGCATTGTCAAGCTCGGTCAATCTTTCGATTTTCACGCCGTTTACGTTGCTGACCGCCTTACCGTTGTAAATTATATCGTAGGTTGCCGATATTTTTGCTACTCTTTCGCGGTCCTTTGCATCGTAATAATGTACTTCGGCATCGTCCGCGCTTACAATATCCTCATCCGTCACAGTAACCGTCTTATTCTTTTTGCTTTCATGAACATAAACAAGACTTCCTGTCAGCTCGTCTTTCGGTATCTGCACGTAGCATTCCACACTGCATCCCAAATAATCGTCTGCCAGACGGTTGTTATCATAATATACCGTCTCGCCGACCATGACAAGACCCCTGCCGAGACCCTCATCACGGTTGAGCGCCGTGGCTTCGTTTTTTGTTATGATACCGCTTGCTCTGTAAATATTTCTTTTCTCTGTCAGAAACGTGTATCCCGGAACAGTCTTAAACTGTATATTTCCTCCGGCTGCGCCGTTAAGTTCCAGTACCTCGGCATGAAGTGCTTCATATATTATATTCGCCACATCTATACGCCTTGCCGCACTGTTGTTGACAGCTATTTTCCCGTTAATCAAGCCGAGCATTTTTCCGATCTCGACATAGCCGTTCGGGAAACCGCCGCGTGCCTTTGCCGCTTCTTCGCCGCCCAAAGCCGCAACAAATATCTTGATAAGCTGCATATTTGTCACATAATCGTCGGGTCCGAAACGTCCGTCGCCGTAGCCTGACAAATATCCGCTGCGGACAGCCGTCTCGATATACGGACGGTCGGTATCGTTCACGTCGGTAAAGTGCGGAGTTTCATCGG
Source organism: uncultured Clostridia bacterium (assembly GCA_934486735.1). GTDB lineage: Bacteria > Bacillota > Clostridia > UBA1381 > UBA1381 > CAKSQL01. Next base: position 76,340 of record CAKSQL010000009.1, read on the forward strand.
AAACCGCCTCCATATCAAACATCTTGCAGATAATTTCCGCAACATTACTTCTTTTAACGGGCATATCGTCCCAGAAAAATCCCGTATCGGAATCGATTTCCATAAGCCCGAGCGCCTCCAAAAGTCCGACCTTTTCAGTATCCGAACTGTCTGTTACATACTCATCATTTTTCGCAGCAACAGTAAACGGAGTAATTGCCATGGGAATTACAAGTAAAAGTGCCGTAAAAAATGACAGTAATCTGTACTTCATATATTATATCCTCCTGATTTATATATTTTTAGAGCTATGCAGGCAGCTTTGCCATGCATCTGTATACTATTACCGCTGCTTCGGCGCGCTTTGCATTTGCTTTCGGCTGAAATTCGTCATTGCCCATACCGCTTATAATTCCGTTGCCTGAAAGTACCGATACAGGCTGCTTTGCATACTCGGAAATATCGCCCTCATCCGCAAAGCTCTTGCCCTCGGCAGACATTTCAACGCCCGCCCTTTCCATCGCTCTGTATATGATTGCCGCCATATCCTCTCTTGTTATGCAAAGACCCGTTCCGAATCTTGTGTCGGATATACCGCTGATAACTCCCAGTTCCACAGCGCGCGAAACATACGGCGCAAACCAATCCGACCCGTTTACATCTTCAAAGCCTGCGTTGGTATCGCTTGTACCCAATCCGAACGCGCTGCAAACCAGTTTTACAAATTCTTCACGGGTTATGCTCCTGCCCGGTTCAAAGCTCTCGGGAGATATTCCGCTTACAATTCCTCTTGCGGCAAGCTTTTCGATTGCATCGGATGCCCATTCGTAGCCTGCAAGGTCTCCGAATTTATTCTTGCTATCCGACGAATTGTTTTTGCCGGTTTGATTCAGCTCCACGCTCACGCTCGTGCCCGAGCTGCTTCCTCGGCTCGAACCGCCGCCTCCGCCTGAGCTGCCGCCCGTTGCGGCTCCGTTTCCTCCGCCTGCGCTTGTGCCGCCGACCTTCGCCGCTTTTGTCAAAGCCGCGTCCACCGCTTCGATAAGCTTGTCGGTTTGGGTGAAGCCGGTTTTCTCCGCTTGTTGTCTGATATCACTCATAGCTGCGTCCAAAATCTTTATCCTTGTCTCATTTTTGAGTTTGCTCATATCATTTTCCAGGATATCTGTATTTGACAAAAGCAAATCATTCAGTTCCATGTAATGAGTTGTATTCACGAATCTTAAAAGCATGCTTCTTCTTATTGCCTTATAAAATTCCAAATAACTTTCAAAGCCGTCCTTCGGCATATTTGCGTAAACATTTTCGGCAATCCATTTCTGCGATTCCGCGCTGAGATTGCTGTAACGCTCGCTTTCGGTCACATTGTTCTTTCTGATACGCAGCTCCTTTGCCTCAGAATCAAAACCGAGTATAATGCTCCTCATCCCGGCAGAATCGGCACTCCCTGCCAGAATCGAATAAATCGATCCGTTTGCCGTTTCAACCACATTGTCCGCCGTTGCCGACGCTTTATATGCATTTGCGGAAGTATTAATTTTCTGCTTTGCCGCCGCGTTCTGCGCATTGTACAAATCGAGTCTCACGCCCATATTGTCATATATCTTCACACCCTCGGCATCCGTTGCCATGAACTCCAGCATACCTTGGCTGCTTGCTTTCATTTTATTTACATTCTCGATTTTCTTTGTGTCATTGAAATATGTAAGCTCAAATTCTTCTGCCGGATTCTCATCGTCAGCCTGAAACAAAACTTCCATATCAAACAAATCGGCAGTCTTTTCCTCATCATAAAATTTTACGCTGTCTGCAAATGTGCCGTCCTTGTCCGGTTCGATAACTCTCATATATCTGATGTCCGATGGATTGTCCTTGTTCCTTGCCATCACCGTCACCGGCTGTACTTCTCCCTCCGCAGTCATTCCCGCATACGACAGCGTCTTATCCTTTATCTTGCATTCCGAAACGCTCAGCCGAGTACCGGCAGCATCGCCCGCCGTCTGAAACGCAGGCAGGCTCAAAAACGCAATCGACATAGCTATAACAGAGGTTATGGTCTTGTTTCTTAATGCGTTCATCTTAACTCTCCTTTTCATTTTTGATATATCCGCCAAATAAGAATTTATATTTCCATATTAATTATAACATGTTATACAAATCAACGCAACCGACAAAAATATGGTTTTTAGGGGGTAAATTATAAGATGAATAAACCGGGGCATAAAAACTTGTGAAAGCCGGGCATAATCGGCTAAGCTTTTGCGGTTCGGTCCGCCGTACACCAAATGTTTGAGTAAAGTGGAAAAAATGGCGGCTATTTATTCTAAAAAACTTAGTAATCATCAGGCATAGGAGCATATCCTATGCTTTTGTGTTTATAACAGATTGGATTGCAATTCGCAAAAATCGACATATATATTTTCGTTTACTATACCAATTGTATTATTATGAAATTTATGGTATAATTAAAAATAATAGTTTGTAAAAAGTGAGCTGATAAATATGTTAGAAAATAATAGAAATGCTATTTGGAATATGGAAATTGATTCATATAAAGAAGATTATTTAGAAGATTTTAGTGAAGATACACGAGTTGATTTTTTGTATTTACATTGCGAGGAACTTTATGATGAAATCACGAACTTGAGAAAAGTATCTGAAAATATGTGGTCTGCTAATGCTTATGTTTTTGCGTTGCATGGCGAATCTGAAGAGTTGTTCAACTATGCATGTGAAGGATTAAAAACTCATACAAAATTTATTACCAACTATTTTCATTCTTCGTGGGGCTTTGAAATAAGTATTCCAATATATGAAAATATGAGTATATATGATGCTTATAATTACATTTTAGAAATTAGACAACTTGTAGTTGATGAGTGTTATTCAATAAAGAAGAAAACCTTGTCAACTTGTTGTAAAAAAATCATAATCGACAAGTTGCCTATATACAGACGTGCTATGGATAAAGTTCTGTTAGAGTTATCAAATTTTAAAACAGATACGGAAGAGAATTCGCATAAAATCGTTGAAGTTGGTGGTCGAGTAAAAGAAATAGATAGTATTACCGAAAAAGTATATAGAAAGGATATAAGTCAACATGAAGTGTTTGAAAAGTTTGACGATATTGCAGGAGTACGTTGTACTTGCGAATATTTAGACGATGTATACGATGTGCTATCATATATAGTTGAGAATCCTATGTTTAACGTTTTATCTATTGATGATAAAATAAAAAGCAGTTCAGCACAAGGGTATAGAGGAATACATGTGATTGTAGATACTGAAATATATTACCAAAAGTGTTTACATAAAAATATCAAGGTGGAAATTCAACTAAGAACAGCATTTCAAAATGCGTGGTCTATGAAAACACATGAGTTGACCTATAAGAAAGAGCAAGTTTCGAAAGAAATAGTAGAGGCAATGAAAAGACTTAGTGATACCTTAAATGAAGCTGACAAAACGGCGCTTGAAATAAAAGGTATGAAAGATGATGCAAAAGAAATAAATGTGGTAGAAGGAGAAAGCAAATGAAAAAAGTAAGTGTATATTTTGAAAACTGCTATGGTATAAAAAAATTAGAACATGAATTTGATTTTAGTAAAAATCCATGCTGTTTAATTTATGCTTCTAATGGTGTTATGAAAACATCATTCACTAAGACATTTAAAGCTTTATCTAGCGGCAAAAAGCCTTCAGATGAAGTGTTTAAAAGACCTACTACTTGCAAAGTGTTAAAAGACGATGATGTAGAGATTAACAAAGAAGACGTATTTGTTGTTAGTAGTTACGAAGACGAATATATTTCTGCAAATACTGCAAAGTTAATAGTGAACAAATCATTAAAAGAAGAATACAATAATGAATTGAGTAAAATTAGTGCTCAAAAGGACTTATTTCTTGATCAAGTATCGGAATTTATGGTTGATATCGAAGAATTAGAAATGCATTTTGCAAAAATATTTGATAGACAACCTATTGATTTTTTAGATTGCCTGTATACTTTATGGAATAACTTTAAAGATATTGATACAATATCACTACCATTTCATAAGATAAGCTATATTGATGTTGTAAATGACGACGTACAAAAATTTGTTTCTGAACCAAAGAATCTTGAACAAATCAACGAATATAGTGAAAGATATAATGAGTTGTTATCAGCTTCTCCCATATTTAAGAGAGGTATTTTTAGCCATTATACTCTTGCCAAACGCATATTTCCGTTTTGTGCGATATAATCATCGAGTATCATCTTTTGATTTTCGATGGAATTACCCTTGTTGTGGCTGTCCTCAACCGATAATCTGATATACTGTGCCGTTTTTATGTATATAGGCATATTTTCCGGCTTTGTCTGTGCAACAGTGATATTTTTTCTGCTTTTTCTTGCCATATCAAACCACCTCCCGATATTCGCTTAATGCAGCTAATGCCTGTTCGTATTCATCTTTGAAATTAAATGCTATCTGTATGTGCGTTTTATCGTAAATATGGATGCACTCTATAAGGCGGATAACAATGTTGCGGTCGATTTCATCAATATTTTCAAAGGCTTTGAAGCGTTCTATCCATTGCAGCTTTTTCGAGGTATTGTTTCTGCACTCGTCAAGCTCGGTTTCAAGCTGTTTTAATGCGTCCTCCAACCGTTTCTTGTCTTTAGAGTAGGAGGTGTTAAGCGATTTGTAATCCTCTTTATTCAGAATGCCGGAAATGTAGTTTTCATAAAGGGTTGATTTGTATTCACTTGTTTTGTCAAGCTGTTTTTGTACCTCGCTGATTTGCACCGATATTTTATTGCACATATCCTTGTTTATTGCATTATTGTTGATGCCCCCTATTAAAGCGTTCAGAGAAGCAACATTTCTTATATGTCCCTTAATGCTGTCCGTAACACAATTTACAAGGTCGGTTTCTTTTATCATATTACCGCCTGTGCAGCCGTTTTTCTTTCCGGTTGGGCAATAATAGTAGAAGTATTTTTCGCCGTTATGTGTAACGGTTTTGCGTGTCATACGACTTCCGCAGCAGCCGCAGATTAAAATTCCAGAAAACAAATGCAGTTCATTCTTTTTCGGTGATGTTCTTGTGTCGATACGCATAATCTTCTGCACAAGCTCAAAATCTTGTCTGCCGATTATCGCTTCGTGTGCGTTTTCGGTTACAAACATCTCATCGGCGTTGCGTTTTACATACTCCTTAACCTTGTAATTCGGCTTGCCGCATTTGCCTTGTATCAGCTTGCCCGTATAGATTTCGTCTTTGAGAATACGAATTACGGTTGTTGCCGACCATTTTGAATTTTCCTTATCGCAGTAGCCACCTGTGGGGAGTGAGATATTATTGTCCTTTTTATATTCCCTCGGCGATAAAACCGCAAGTCGGTTCAGCTCATTTGCGATTCTCTCCGCACTGTAACCGTCTGCCCGCATTTTGAATATATCCTTTACCACCTGTGCGGCATATTCATCAACAACAAGCTGATTTTTATTATCGTCAGCCTTTTTGTAACCGTAAACGGGAACGGCTCCGACATAATCGCCGTTTTTCCTTTTGATATTGAGTGCCGTGCGTACTGTCAATTACAGCATTGCTCAAATTTCCGTCCTGATGAAATTTTCGCATTTTCCGAGCCTGTGCGATAGAGGGAGAGGTTTCCTCTTTTTCAATGGACTGCATAACCGCCGCTTGCTCCTTTGAGCCGAGATAAGATATTTCAACGGC
>CAKSQL010000010.1 GCA_934486735.1 uncultured Clostridia bacterium
TTTTGAATTGAACCGCCGTATGCCGAACGGCATGTACGGTGGTGTGAGAGGGCGATTAATTTCGCCCTACTCGATTACTATCTTTTCATTGCGTCTTTGACCAATTTAATTTTTAATAAAAGCTACCTTATCACTGCGCTGTATGCGTGACTTTTATTGGTTATTTTTGATTTAAGATAGTCGCACGAATGTTTCTGACAATCTCTGCGGTTTCGGCAAATTGTGCCGGTGTGAGCGACTGCGCACCGTCGCATAAAGCTTCTGCCGGGTTGTTATGCACCTCTATCATAATTCCGTCCGCACCGGCAGCAGCTGCAGCTGCTGCCATCGGTTTAACAAGCTTTGATATACCTGTGGCATGACTGGGGTCAACTACAACCGGAAGGTGAGTAAGCTCTTTGAGCATAGGTACTGCCGATAAATCAAGAGTATTTCTGGTGTACGTCTCAAAGGTTCTTATTCCGCGCTCGCACAGAATAACATTTTCGTTTCCGCCTGCCATGATATACTCCGCACTCATCAAAAGTTCTTTAAGTGTATTTGCAAGTCCGCGCTTTAAAAGAATAGGCTTTTTGGTTTTGCCAAGCTCTTTTAAAAGCTCGAAGTTCTGCATATTCCTTGCACCGACCTGGATTAAGTCGACATTTTCGAATAAAGGCAGGTGGTTTGCGTTCATGATTTCAGTCACAATCGGCATGCCGCAAGCCGCTTTTGCTTCTTCCAAAAGCTCGATTCCGTCTGCCTTTAGCCCCTGGAAATCATAGGGTGAGGTTCTCGGCTTGAATGCGCCGCCTCTGAGGAGCGATGCTCCGCCTTTTTTTACCTCGCGTGCAACCTCCATAATTTGTTCCGAGGATTCAACAGAACAGGGACCTGCGATAAGAGCAAAATTTCCGCCGCCGATTTTTACACCGCTTACATCAACTACACTATCGTCGGGATGAAATTTTCTGTTTGCACTCTTGAACGGGTCGGAAATTCTCTTTACCGTTTCAATTATTTCGATGTTCTTTAAATCATCAATGTCAATCTTGCTCGTATCGCCTATCAGACCGACTATGGTCTGAAATTGACCGCGGCTTATATGCACTGTCAGTCCCTGTTCCTCGAAACGCTTGCAAAGCTTTGCAAGAGCCTCATCACTTACTCCGTTTTTAATTACTGCTACCATACTACAACACTCCTAAAAAATTTTTATAAATCGGCAAAAGAGCCATGTTTAAGTATTCGTTTGGCTTTATAATTTTTCTGCAAAACAAAAAACTGCACAAATGCGTTTGTGCAGTTTATAATCTATAAACATTAATGAAATTTATTTTCCGCAGCACAAAACGCTATTACTTTTTATATAGCCGAAAAAGTAATAGTAAAAGTAATATGCTGTTGAAAATAATACTTTTTTCATTATTGGTTCTCCTTTAAAGATTTATTGAAGTCAGTATATCACAATCTTGCTTTATTGTCAATGCCTTTATTTATATTTTGTGAAAAATAATTAACTTCACGCTGCAAATAATTCAAAAAATCTATGCATTTTCTAACTTTTTAAATTTTGCCAAAAGAAGCCAATAATCAACCACAATCAAAAGAAACGCTCCGAGCCATGCCAGCGGATTGGCAAAGCAAACGCCGATAAATCCGAAATACTCGACCAGAACGAGTGAGCCTAAAGCTCGGCAGCCGACCTCGACAAAGCCTGTCAGCATAGGAATAACAGCGCGCCCGAGTGACTGCAATACGCTCTTGTATACCACAAGCGGAACCAAAATCACGCTGCAAACCGAGTTTATTATTATATAATTATATCCGTTTTGTATAAGTTCGGCGCTTTCGCCGCCGGCAACTGCGTATATCAGCCCTTTGCCAAAAAAAGCCATAAGAACAGTTATGGAAACCGACATTGCAAGACACATGACAATACACTGATTGATTCCGCTGCGTATGCGTTTATATTCGCCTGCGCCGTAATTTTGTGCGGCAAAAACCGAGACGGCAGCTCCGAACGAAATAACAGGCTGAACAATGAATTGCTCCAGTTTGTTTGCGGCGGAGTAGGTTGCAACGTACAGCGTTCCGAGACCGTTGTTCACAAATTGGATTATAATTCCGCCGATCGAGAGAACGATATTTAAAAATGCCATGGGTATACCTGTTTTTAAAAGCCCGAGCGTAAGTGTTTTTTCCGGCTTTAAGTCGGTAAGGGATATATGCAAAGCAGGCATTTTTGCAACTATGTAGATTATGCAAAGTATATCCGAAACGAACTGGGCGAGAGCCGTTGCAAGTCCCGCGCCCTCAGGTCCCATTTTGAAATTATAGATGAATACTATATCAAGCACAATATTCACAATGCATGCGATAATCAGAAATACGAGCGGAGTTTTGGAATCTCCGAGCGCACGTATCATATTTGAAAGCAGGTTAAAAATTGTCGTTGCAAAAAGCCCCACAAATATCCACATTACGTAGTTGTACGAATCCTTTATAATTTCCTCCGGAGTTTGCAAAAGCTCCAAAATAGGCATGGCAAAGGTTATGCAGAACCACATTAAAATCGCTGTAAATACTGCGGACAGAACTATGCTTATCCCAAAGCTTTTTTTAATTCCGTCAGGGTCGTTTGCACCGAAGCGCTGTGCTGTGATTGCGGCAAATCCGGTTGTAAGTCCCTGTATCGAACCCATAGCAAACCAAACTATACTGCCGGTTGCACCGACCGCCGCAAGAGCATTCATACCCAAAATACGTCCGACAATAACAGTGTCTGCCATGTTATAGAATTGCTGAAAAAGGTTTCCGATTAAATATGGAATGGCAAAAAAGAAAATAAGTTTTGCCGGTTTTCCTTTTGTTAAATCATTTGTCATATGGTTTGTTGTATCCTTTCTGCCTGGAAATATGAAAACCTCTTGATGCAGGCTGACAAAAGGTGATATGCAAAATTTCATTTGTTTAAAGCAAACGAAACTTTCAAAGACGATATTTAAAAATCGGCAAGCTTGATATTGTCACCGTCGTCAATCAAACGATAGAGAACTGCTCTTTCAAGAGGGTCATCGTTTGGAAGATGCATAACAAACATTGCATCACCGTCAAAAGTTTTAAATATCATTCCATGACCACCGTGAGATGCGGAAAGGGGAGCAGAATCAATGCTCCAGTTTCCGTCGATATCGCCGTTGTCACTTCTGGATATAAGCTCGGAATAACCGCTGTCGGTAAAGGTAGACCATATACAGAGCAATACCCCGCCTTTTGTACGATACAAAAATGGACCGTCTGTAACCTTTGAGACGCCTTCGCCGATATCACGCGAATCGGAACAATCCGATGCATGCCATAACAGCTTTGGCTCGCCGACAGCTGTATTTAAATCGTCGGACAGTTCAATTTCACATACGCTGCCGTCACCAATTTGAGCCCATTCATGACAAAAAACTATATGCGGCTTGCCCTTTTTATCAATGTACAGTGTCCCGTCAAGACATTCCCAATCGGACGGAGTTGCCGCATCATCCGAAACCGGTACAAACGTTCCGTCAGGAATATCCGAGACAAATATTTGTGTTGCTCTGTGGTGATTGTCCGATTTAAAGCTCGCAAACAGATAGAACTTGCCTTTGTATTCGTGTACCTCCGGTGCCCAATAATCATATTCACCCCAAAATTCGGGGGTCTTTTCAAATATGAACGTCGGCTCGGACCAATTAATCAAATCGCTGCTCTTGTATACGCAGAACGCCGTTTTAATCGGGTCCTTTTTTCCATACATGTAGTAAATGCCGCCGTACGGAAGTATAAACGGATCTCTTATATGAATGTCTGAAAGCTTCATAATTTTAACCTCATTATTCTTCTTCGGTGTCAACAATCTTTATTCCCAACTCATCCAGCTGAATATCATCAACGATATCGGGAGCGTTTGTCATAAGCTCGGATGCATTCTGAACTTTCGGGAATGCAATAACATCCTTAATATTGTCGCAGCCTGTGAGCAGCATAACAAGTCTGTCAAGACCGTAAGCCATACCGCCGTGAGGGGGTGTGCCGTACTTGAAAGCTTCGAGCAGATAGCCAAAACGTCTCCAGGCTTCCTCTTTTGTGAATCCGAGAGCGGTGAACATTCTCTCCTGCAAATCAGAGTTGAATATTCTCACACTGCCGCCGCCTGCTTCGCAGCCGTTTATAACGATGTCGTATGCCTTTGCTCTTACCCTTGCAGGGTCGGATTCAATATATTGAATGTCCTCGTCCATAGGCGCGGTGAAGGGGTGATGCATAGCTGTGAATCTGCCTTCCTCCTCGCTGTACTCAAACTGCGGAAATTCGGTTACCCACAACAGGTCGTATGTGCCTTCCTTTATAAGTCCGAGACGCTTTGCAACCTCGAGACGAAGTGCGCCCAGAGAGTCGAACACGACCTTGTTTTTATCTGCAACAAACACCAAAAGGTCTCCGACTTCACCGCCGACAGCGGCAATTATTGCATTAACCTCATCGGGGGTTAAAAATTTTGCGAAAGATGAACGATGCTCTGTTTCACCGACGTTAAGCCATGCGAGCCCCTTTGCACGGTACGTTTTTACAAATTCGCCGAGAGAATCGATTTCCTTTCGGCTGAATTTCTCTGCACCGCCCTTGATATTGATTCCTCTTACGCTGCCTCCGTTTTGAACAGCGCCCGAGAATACTTTAAAGCCGCAATCCTTAACAACATCCGAAACATCGCAAAGCTCAAGTCCGAAACGCGTGTCCGGCTTGTCTGAGCCGTATTTCTCCATAGCTTCTTTATACGGAATTCTTCTTAATGGAAGTTCAATATCCATATCAAGAATTTCCTTGAAAAGGAGCTTTATAAAACGTTCGTTTACTTCTATTACGTCGTCTGCCTCAACAAAAGACATTTCAAGGTCGATTTGCGTAAACTCGGGCTGACGGTCAGCACGCAGGTCCTCATCGCGGAAACACTTTGCAATCTGGAAATATCTGTCCATGCCCGAGAGCATTAAAAGCTGCTTGTAAAGCTGCGGAGACTGGGGCAGAGCATAGAACTTTCCATGGTGGATACGGCTGGGCACAAGGTAGTCTCTTGCGCCCTCAGGGGTGCTTTTTATAAGTATCGGAGTTTCAAGTTCCAAAAATCCGTTTTCGGAATAGAAATTTCTTGCCAGCTGTGCGATTTTGTGGCGCACGATAAGATTTCTCTGTACATCGGGACGTCTCAAATCAAGATATCTGAACTTAAGTCTTGTTTCGTCTTTAACATTTGAGTTTTCCTCGATTGCAAAGGGAGGAGTTTCGGATTTGCTGAGTATACGCAGTTCCTCGACCTGAACCTCGACCATACCTGTGGGCAGATTGGGGTTGGGAGAGGAACGCTTAACAACCGTTCCGACAGCTGCGAGAACATATTCATTTCTAACGCTTTGTGCTTTTTGGAAAGCCTCCTTTGATACTTCTTCGGAGAACGAAAGCTGAATGATTCCGCTTATGTCGCGCAGGTCGATAAATGTAAGCGCACCAAGCTGGCGATACACTTGAGTCCAGCCCATAACGACAACCTTTTCTCCTATGTTATTTTCAGAAAGCTCTCCGCATTTGTGCGTGCGCTTAAGTCCATGTAAAGTTTCCATTTTTTATTAAACACCTTTCTTAAAAAAATCTGTTATATCATCGTCTTTTATCTCGGTCTGCTCACCGGTCTGCATATTTTTGATTTTGAAAATGCCCGATTCGATTTCGTTATCGCCGAGAACAAGAGTGTGTCTTGCACCGATTTTGTTTGCATATTTCATCTGCGGCTTGAGACCGCGGTTCATATGGTCGGTTTCAGTGTTGATGCCTGCTTTTCTTAATGTATATACAAGCCTTTGAGAGTATTCAGCAGCAGCATCTCCCAACGGTACAATGTACAGGTCTATTTTGTTTTCGTCCGGAATGGTAACGCCCAGCTCGTCAAGGCGAATCAAAAGCCGCTCGATTCCGAGCGCGAAGCCGACTGCCGGAGTGGAGTCTCCGCCGAATTCCTCAACAAGTCCGTCATATCTTCCGCCGCCGCAGACGGTGAATGAACCGCTTATAATTTCAAAGACCGTTTTTGTATAGTAGTCAAGACCGCGTACGATTCCGTTGTCGATTTCGTAGTCTATACCAAGCAAATTAAGACTTTTTTTGAGTTTTTCAAAATGCCTGCGGCAGTCGTCGCAGATATAGTCCAAGAGAATCGGTGCGCCCTCTGCCTCTTTTTGACATATTTCCGACTTGCAGTCCAGTATTCTTATCGGATTTCGGTCGAATCTGTCGCGGCAGGTGGTGCAGAGCTTGTCCAGCTTGGGACGCAGAAATTCTTTTAATGCTTCGTTATATTTTTTTCTGCATTCCGGGCAGCCTATGCTGTTGATATGCACCGTAAGGTCGCTGAGACCGACTCTTTCGAGAAATGTTATCGCAAGACTGATAATCTCGGCATCGATTGTGGCATTTTCCGCTCCGAAAGCTTCAACGCCAAACTGGTGAAATTCTCTCAGACGTCCCTTTTGTTTGTTTTCGTAGCGGAAACAGGGGATGTTGTAAAATGCTTTCATCGGCATCGGCTGAGCATAGATATTGTTTTGCAAAAAACTTCTTGCAACCGATGCGGTTCCTTCGGGACGCAGGGTAACACTTCTGCCGCCCTTGTCCAAAAATGTGTACATCTGCTTTTGAACAACATCGGTTGTGTCGCCAACGCCGCGTTCAAACAGCTCGGTATGCTCAAAGGTCGGCATTCTTATTTCGCGGTAGCCGAAATTGTCGCAAACCTTTTTAAAATTATCCTCGAGATATTGCCAGCGATAGCTTTTGTCCGGCAATAAATCTTCGGTGCCTTTCGGCGCTTGTGTTATCAACATAAATTTTCATAGCCTTTCTAAATTTTATTCCTCATAATATTTTATAATCTTTAACATATTATGTCAAGCGATTTTCCTAAGTTTTTCAAAATTTCTTAAAAAAATATAAATTTCGGGTGTATTCGGCATATCTATAGTAAAAGATGTCCTTAATTTTTGTTATATTTTTCAAAAATTTTCTGATTTCTGAGTATCGGCGAAATTCCGCGCCAGGTGAATGCACGTCCGAAATAGAGTCTTTTAAATTCACGATTGGAAAGGTTCTCGTCAACGTGAAGATTTAAAATCAGATTATCCGAAAATTCCTCTATTTCGGATATCGGTGCGGCGATGTTGTGGGGACATACCGTCTGACATATGTCACAACCCCAGATATAGCCGCTTTTCAGCATAGCCGCCGTTTCCGATTCCGTAAGTTCGCCTTTTTTCTGCGTTATGTATGATACACATTTTGTCTCGTCAAATAAGTTTTCCGAGAGAGCCTTGCCCGGGCATGCGCTGATGCATTTTCCGCAGCTTTTGCATGACATATCGAGCGGCTTTGACTCGGGCAGGGGACAATCGGTCAGAACTGTACCAATAAAAACAAAACTGCCGAATTTGGGGTGTATCAGCATGTGATTTTTGCCGATAAAGCCTAACCCTGCAAGGACTGCAAGAAAGCGTTCGTTCATGCTCCAGGAATCGGAAAAAGGCATGCAGGAATAGCCGCTTTCGATAAGCGGCGCGGTGAAAGCTTCAAGCTTTTTCTTTATAACCGAGTGATAATCACATCCCATTGCATATTTTGAAATATTGCCTTTTTCTTTTGTGTTGTAAGAAAAAAGACAGACAATAATCGATTTTGCTTCGGGCATTGTTAAAAACGGATTGTATGTCTCGGGCGGCGGCTCGCTGCCGGTGCTTTTACGCAAATCAAGGCAAAGGTCATCAAAGACCCTTGCCTCAATCGCTCCGAAAGCGGATATTTTCAAATCCTTCGCAAGCTTTTCAAGACGCCCTGTCATATGTGTTTTTCAATGATTTCTTCGTATTCGTCTTTTGAAGATGCGCCTACGATTCGTTCCTCGATTTTCCCGTTTTTAAAGAGCATAACCGTCGGAATCGACACAACAGCGTAGCTCGATGCGAGTGCGCTTTCTTCGTCAACATTAACTTTGCCGACCTTGATTTTGCCTTTATATTCCTCTGCAAGCTCGTCTATTATCGGCGAAACCATTCTGCACGGACCGCACCAGGACGCCCAAAAATCGACCAGAACAACACCTCCGGCGTTCAAAACCTCGTTTTCAAAATTGGCATTTGTAAATACTTCAGACATTTTTTTCATCCTTTCTGTTGAGTTACCGCTTTTTTTAAAAGCGGTATGTAGCTTTAGTATTGATTTATCGGCAGCTCGTTCATTGCGCCTGTGGAATAGGGAACAGCTTCGATAAATGAATTGTTTTCAAAACGGTACTCTCTTATTTCAAAGCTTGCACTTGACGGAATCGAGAGACGGATAACCGGTATTTCTTTGCCTGAACTTGAGTATTCACTAACATTCATTGACGGCTGCGCGTGAGTATATTCCGAATAGAGGGGGTAAATACCCTTATCGGTTTTGACAATAAGCGCCCAGTTGTGGCTGTCGTCCCACATAAATGTGCCGTCCGAATCCTTTTGTGCATCGGTCAGAAGTTCGATTTTTTCGTTCCCCGTACCGGTTATATCATATTCGCAGTCTTGGTACACTGTCATATCGGCGTATTTTGAGTCATCATCGGTTATGCCTATCGTTTTTTGTGCGGCTTGTGTCGCTGTCGGAGTCGGTGACGGAGTAATGTTAGCCGGTGCGGATGCAGGCTCTGATCTGCTGCAGCCTGAAAGACACAAAACCAAAATTGCAATCAATGCTGTTATTTTCTTTGTTGATTTTCTCATAATAATCTCCATTCCGCCGCCCTGCGTCGGCAAATATTGTAATGAAATATCTCTTATCGGCAGGGAAAACAACAAGAGAGCATATGTTTCATATTGGTGAATCGATGTATTTTGAATCCGTTATATTTATTATCGCCCTGCCGTTGGTTAAGTCGGTTATCTCGGCGATTACGCCGTCGGTTTCGGCAGGAAGCACGCATACAAAAAATGTAACCTCGTCTGTATAGAGTGTATCCTCACATAAGAGATGTTTTTCCGAAATAAAGTGCTGAACCTTGCCGGACAGGTTGTAGTCGGTTCTGACCGAGAGTATGTTGCATAACATTCGCTTTATCATTCCTGCGGAGCGGAGTGCAAGTCCTGCCGAACTGCCGTAGGCATGGACAAGTCCGCCCGTTCCGAGCAGCGTTCCTCCGAAATATCTTGTCACAACAACCGCACAATCGACGAGACCTGCCTTTCTTATGGTATCGAGCACAGGCATCCCGGCGGTCTGCGATGGCTCTCCGTCGTCGGAATAGCGAAATATTTGGTTTTCGTCAATCACATATGCGTAGACGTTATGCGTAGCGTCGGGAAACTCCTTTCGTATCTTGGCAAGAAATTCGAGCGCGTCCTCCTCGGATGCACATGGCGCGGCACTTGCTATAAATTTGGATTTTTTTTCGATTAGAAGTTCGCGCGATTCCTTTGATATTGTTTTGTAAACAGCCTTGTTTGAAATGTTACTCACCCTCTTTTAATATATAATCATGCAATCTGTTAAAAATTATTTCATCGGCAAGAAGAACAACCTCCGTTCCGTCGCCGGTGTAATCCTCGGATATGATTTTTTGCTTTTCGTGAAGTTCGCTCAAAAGTCCGCCATCGCTGTAGGGAATAAGCACCCGTATTTTTGTCTTTTTGCCCGGAGCAAGCTCGGCAAGAGCAGCGATAAGCTCATCTGTGTTTTCGCCGGTTTTGGCGGAAATCCGAACGGTTTTTTCGTATCCGTCAAGCGATTTTGGCATAAATTCGGGACTTTCCAGCTTGTCACATTTGTTGAACAGTGCAATCTGCGGCTTGCCGACCGCGCCTATATCGGACAATACTTCGTTCACAACCCGAATCTGGTCAAATCGGTACGGACTCGACGCGTCGATAACATGCACCAAGAGGTCGGCAACAACAGCTTCCTCAAGCGTTGACTTGAAAGCCTCAATCAAGTGATGAGGCAGCTTGCGTATAAATCCGACGGTGTCGATGAGAAGAATTTTTCGCATGTCGTCGAGTACAAAGCCGCGCGAGGTGGGGTCAAGCGTAGCGAACAGCTTGTTTTCGGCAAATACTCCGGCATCGGTAAGCGTGTTTAAAAGCGTTGATTTGCCGGCATTTGTGTATCCGACAAGCGCTACGGTGATTACTCCGTCCTTTTTTCGTCTTGAACGCAAAAGCGTGCGATGTTTTTCAAGTTCGCGAAGCTCTTCCTCCAAGGCTGAAATTCGTCTGCGTATGTGCCGCCTGTCGCTTTCGAGCTTTGTTTCGCCCGGACCGCGCGTGCCGATTCCGGCACCTGTTCGGGACAAGACCGTTCCGAGACCGCGCAGCCGCGGCAGCTGATATTTAAGCTGTGCCAGCTCAACCTGCAGCTTGCCCTCGCCGCTTTTTGCGCGCATTGCAAAGATGTCGAGTATCAGCATCGAGCGGTCAAGAACCTTTACTTCAAGTATGTCGCTTATGTTTCTAAGCTGAACGGGGGAAAGCTCGTCGTCGAATATAACGCAGTCTGCTTCAAGCTCGGCAATTGCGTTTTTGACTTCCAAAAGCTTGCCCTCGCCCATATATGTCGCGCTTTCTATATCCGGCTTGTTCTGAACAGCCTCGCCCACAACCTCGGCTCCGGCAGTTTTTGCAAGCTCGTAAAGCTCGTGCATGGATTCGTCGGTGGTGTCATAAAGCGAATCCGCTCTGCCGGTGTGAACTCCGAGGAGCAGAACACGTTCCTTTTTTTCTTCGTTTATATTCAATGCAGTGTCTACCTTTCGTTTAATATTTTTTCCGATTCTTCTTTTGAGAGATATCCGCAGTCAACCATTGATTTCAGCACTTTTTTTTGGCGGCTTTCGGCAAGAGCGAAATTTTTTGAATAGACCGACGGTGCGTTGGGGATTCCCGCGAGGAGCGTTGATTCGTAATCGGACATATCTTTCGGGAGCTTGCCGAAATAGCCGATTGCGGCATCGTGAATATTGTAATAGCCGCTGCCGTAGTATATCACATTGAAATACAGCTCCAAAATCTCATCCTTTGAATATTCGCGCTCCATATTAAATGCCATAAAAATTTCGGCAATTTTTCTCTGCGGAGTGCTGTCGGCAGGAAAGTACATATTTTTTGCCAGCTGCTGAGTTATCGTGCTGCCTCCCTCGGCAAGGCTTTTTGTTTTTATATCGGTTATTATTGCCCGTCCTGTGCCGATTATGTCAAAACCGCTGTGATAGTAAAAACGCCTGTCCTCAACCGCGACCACCGCTTTTTTGTATATATCGGGCAAGTCGGTTATATATGTATAATTCTTTTCATTTCTGATTTCGTCAACAGCAATGTCGAGCGGAAGTTCTTCAAGAGCTTTTTGATATTTGTCATATCCGAGCCATACAACGGCACCTGCCGCAATAAGTATCAAAAGCAGAATAAATCTGAAAAGTTTTTTTATTTTTTTCAAAAAATCGCCTCCCGGACAAAACCTTTACCTATATTATATACCAAAATTAAATAAAAAGCAACCGATAAACATCTTTTTCATCAATAAAACAGGAAAAATTTTTTAAATGTTAAAAATCGTATTGATTTTTAACAGAGGATAGTATATAATTAAAATATTAAATATGGAAAGAGGTAACTGTTTTGGAAGCAAAAAAATATAAAAATATCGGATATGTGTTCAGCACGCCGGATAATTTTGATAAAAATAAAAAATATCCCGGTTTGATAGTTCTGCATGGGGCAGGGTCGAGAGGAAGCGACGCATCGGCACTTTTTAATAATCCGTTTTTCCTGAACAAGGAAGAAAACTACAACGGTTTTGTTATTGCCGCACCGCAGTGCCCCAACGATATGACATGGTTTGATATTTTTGAGCAGCTGAAAGAATTTGCGCTTGCGTTTTATACTTCGGAATTTGTGGATAAAAAACATTTTTTTTGCATGGGACCGAGCATGGGCGGCTACGGAACATGGCAGCTTGCGATGAGTATGCCGGAGCTTTTTGCGGCGATTGTGCCTATCTGCGGCGGCGGAATGTATTGGAATGCGGACAGGCTTGCCGATGTGGGAGTGTGGGCATTCCATGGCGCGCTTGACAATGTTGTTATGCCTGAGGAAAGCAAAAAGATGGTTGACGCTGTGAACAGATGTGGCGGAAGTGCAAAGCTTACGATATATCCGGAAAATGATCATAATGCGTGGAGTGACACCTATCGGAATCCTGAGGTGGAAAAATGGCTTTTGTCGCACGGGAAAAAGGCGGCAGCCAAGGCTTTAAAGAGCAGCTATAACAACAGTGAGCTTTTCGGATAAGGGGGAGAGAATGTATGAATCCCGCAGAAAAATTTATTATAGACAGTCATTGCAAAAATATCGATATAAAATATGAAGCCTTTGCAAAAAGGATTATGGCGGAGCAGTCTCCCAACGTGTTCAGCATTATTTATGCGACTGATGTGCACTACATAAGGAAATATGCGCTTTTTGTTGCGGCATATTATAAACTCAAGGAAATGGTGGAGTTTTCAGGCAAAATCGGAGCGGATCTTTTGGCGATTACCGGGGATTTGGTGGACGGAAACACAACAATCGATAACCAGTATCGGGATTTGTATGATTTTATAAGCTTGGTGAAAGAATCAAAAACCACTTCAGTGGCTGTTTCAAAAGGCAATCATGATGATTGTTCGTGGTATGCATATTTGCATAAGCTGGACAGCTCGGCATGGATTTCAGAGGAGCAATGGTATAATCATGTCATAAATCCGATAAGAGTTCAGTATCCGATTGTGCTTGACCCCGAGAATCCGGTTGGCGGATATTATTATATTGATTATCCCTTCCATAAAATCAGAGTGATAAATATTAATACAAACGATATGGAAAACCGTGTGAACGCAGATGGGATTATGGACGATAAAAAATATTGCGGTCAGTGGTGTCTTGCTGTGCGGGAAAAGCAGCTTAAATGGCTTAAAAAAGCACTTACGTTTGATGAGGCGGATTGGTCTGTCATTTTTATGTCTCATGATGCGCCGATTCATTATCTAAACAAAGAAAAGGCGTTTCACAACAGTGACGCCTTAATGGAAATCATCTGTGCGTTTAAAAATAAGAAAAAGGGACATATCAAAAACACCGAAAGATTTTTTGAAATAGATATGGAGTATGATTTTTCAAACAATAAATCGAATGATGTATTGCCGTATCTGTTCGGACATTGTCATGAGGATATGGTAATAGAAAAGGATGGAATTTATTTTGTGTCGAGCAGGAATATTTTAAATGCAAGCTCAGCCAAATGGGACGATAAGGAAACTGAAATTAAAGGCGGCTGGGATGTTGTTCTTATTGACAAAAATAAAAGGACATTTAAATCAAGGAGATTTGAAAACCCAAAGTATGACCGTGAATTTGATTTTTAAGTATACGGGGGAATATCAGTTGGATTTAAAACAATGTATGCTCTGCCCGAGAAAGTGTGCCGTGGACAGAACGGCAGGCAAGGTTGGATTTTGCAAAATGGATTCAAAGATAAAAGTTGCAAGAGCAGCACTGCATTTTTGGGAAGAGCCATGCATATCCGGGACAAAAGGCTCGGGAACGGTCTTTTTTTCGGGATGCAATTTAAGATGCGTTTTCTGCCAGAATTATAAAATAAGCACACTGTTATCCGGCAAGATTATAACCGAGTCCGAGCTTGGCAATATTTTTCTCGATTTGGAGTCGCAGGGGGCGCATAATATAAATCTTGTCACGCCAACGCATTTTATTCCTCAGATAATAAATGCGCTGACAATGGCGAAAAAAAAGGGACTTTCGATTCCGACGGTCTATAACTGCGGCGGCTATGAATCGGTTGACGCGTTGAAAATGCTTGACGGCATGATTGACATATATCTGCCCGATTTCAAATACTTTGATAACAGATTTGCAAAGGAATATTCATTTGTTTCCGATTATCGGGAATCTGCTCAAAAAGCAATTGCCGAGATGGTGCGTCAGATAGGAAAACCTGTTTTTGATGATGACGGAATTATGAAAAAGGGTGTTATTGTGAGACATTTGCTGCTGCCGGGCTTGTTGTTCGATTCGAAGAAAATTATTGATTATCTTTATAGGACATATGGTGATGATATATGGATAAGCATAATGAACCAATACACTCCGCTTGAGTGGGTTAAGGATATTCAAAGACTCAACAGGAGAGTCAGTGAGGGCTGCTATAATGCTTTGATTGACTATGCGGCGGAGTTGGGTGTGGAAAATGCATATATTCAGGAGGGCGGAACGGCAAAGGAAAGCTTTATACCCGATTTTTTCTGAAACAAAAAAAATAACTCACGCTCGGATTTCTCGTTGCGTGAGTTTGTTTTTTTGAGCCGAATTATTTAAGAACAAGCTGCTGTCCTGCCTCTATCTTAACAGTTTCGCCGTTGATTCTTGCCCATACGTCAATTGCGGACGGGTTGTATACAATTGAGCAATCGGCGCTTGTGCGCAGGCTCTTGTATGCAGCGACATAATCATATATTTCAATATTCGTAGCATACCAAATTTCATCATGATTGCCCATTTTCTCGCAGAATTTTTCTATTGTATCCCAGCTTTGAGTGTTGAAATCAAATTCGTAGCTGTGTCCCCAAAGATAGAACAGCCAGCAGGGACGCAAGTCGTCTTTAAGTTCGAGAAAACGGTCGGCGAGTTCAAAAAGACGCGGATTGTTGTGATGGCAGGTTGCCGGCATTCTGAGCCAGTCGGTCGGGATATCGAACCATTCGGTTGAAGCAGTGGTTCTTGAATATGCAATTCCGCAGGCTTTTAGCGAGTTCACAACATCATCGGAATATGTACCGTAAGGGTATGCCATACCGCGCACAATTGTTCCGAACATTTTCTCAATCTCACTTCGGTCACGCAGAATTTCTGCGGTTGCATTTACGTTCGGCATACTTTCGAGGAACGGATGCTCCCAGCCATGTATTGCAACTTCGTTGCCTGATTTGGGATAAAGCTCTAAAATTTGTTTTTTGCTCAATCTGCCATGGTCTGTGGCATCTTCTTCGCCTATGCATCCGGCGTTGATATTAAATGTTCCTTTAATACCATACTTTGACATGATTCCGATAAGACGGATATCCTGTGCAACTCCGTCATCGTAGCTGAGTGTGAGAGCTTTTTGACGGCCCTCGGGAAAACGCATTAACATTCTCATGATTTCAACATTCCTTTCGTTTGGTTTGAAATTTATCCTAAAATTTGCTTTGCGAGCAATGCGGCAATTGTGGTTTTTCCGTCATTAATTTTGCCGGAGACGATATCGCACAAAAGCTCGTCAAGGTCTTTTTTTAATATATCCAAAAATTCATCTTCATCAAGATGCTGCCCTACAGGAATAAGGTCGGTGGCAAGGTAAAGATGTATGGTTTCGTCACAAAAGCCGGGGGAAGAATAGTAAGCACCGAGAGGGCGGATGTTGTTTGCTTTATATCCGACTTCTTCTTCAAGCTCACGTTTTGCCGCAGAAAGAGGATCTTCGCCGTATTCAAGTTTGCCTGCCGGGATTTCAACAACGGTTTTATTGAAAGGTTTTCGGAATTGTCTAACTAAAAACACTTTTCTGTCTTTATCAACCGCAATCATACCAACGCCGCCGGGATGCTCCACCAATTCGCGCGTGGCGGTTTTTCCGTTGGGCAAAATCACGGTATCAACTTTGACATCAATGATTCGGCCGCTGAAAATTTTTTCTGTGGAAATGGTTTTTTCGGTAAAATCCATAACGAAACGCTCCTCTTATTTTTTTATGCCTATGTCTTTCCGATAATGCACATCGGTAAACGAAACCTTTGAAACATTTTTATAAGCTTTTTCAATTGCGGCATCGAGATTCTCGGCAACGGCGGTAATGCCCAAAACTCTGCCGCCGGCGGTTAAGAATTTTCCGTTTTCCATTTTTGTTCCCGCGTGGAATATATATGCGTCCTTAACCGAGTCAAGTCCCGAAATTTCATAACCGGACTTGTATTTTACGGGGTATCCGCCAGAAGCAAGCACTACGCATACTGCAGCATTATCTGCCCATTTTATATCTATGTCGGACAGACGCTCGTCTATGCACGCCTCCATTATATCAACAAGGTCGGTCTCGAGACGGGGGAGAACCACCTGCGTTTCCGGGTCGCCGAAACGTGCATTGTATTCGATAACCTTTACTCCGTTTGCTGTCATCATAAGACCGAAATACAAAACTCCCTTAAAAGTACGTCCCTCAGCTACCATGGCATTGATGGTCGGAATAAAGATATTATTCATACATTCTTCGGCAATCTCGGGTGTGTAGAGTTGGCTGGGGGAGAAGGTTCCCATACCGCCGGTATTTAAACCCTCGTCATTGTCGAATGCTCTTTTATGATCCTGTGCCGACACCATCGGACGAACGGTTTTACCGTCGGTAAATGCAAGTACGGATACTTCCGGACCGGTTAAAAATTCCTCGATAACAACGCGGTTTCCGCTGTCTCCAAATTTTTTCTCGTCCATAATCTCGTGAACTCCGGCAATAGCCTCATCAAGATTTTGCGCGATTATAACGCCCTTGCCGAGAGCCAGCCCCTCAGCCTTGATAACCGCCGGAAAGCTGCCCTTTTTGAGATATTCTATTGCATCGGCACTTTTGTCGAACACTTCGTATGCAGCGGTCGGAATGTTGTATTTTTTCATAAGTTCCTTGGAAAATACTTTGCTGCCCTCTATAATTGCCGCATTTTTGCGCGGACCGAAAGCGCGTATTCCGGCTTTTTCCATTGCATCGACCATTCCGAGAACCAAAGGATCATCGGGAGCGACCATAACGAGGTCTATTTGGTTGTCCTTTGCAAATTTAACCATGCCGTCGATGTCGCATGCTTTGATATCGACACACTCGGCAAGTTTGGAAATTCCGCCGTTGCCCGGAGCGCAATAGATTTTTTCGGCCTTTGGCGACTGTGCGATTTTCCATACGATTGTATGCTCTCTGCCGCCGCCGCCGACAACTAAAATTTTCATATCGGTAAGTCCTTTCTTGAAAACAGGGGGTGAAAATGCTTGTAACAACAATATGTTTTATTATTACAAGCGTATTTTCACAGCCCGTTGTATATTAATGATGGAATAATCTTATTCCGGTAAATGCCATTGCCATGTTGTATTTGTTGCAGGTTTCGATAACATTGTCGTCCCTTATCGAGCCGCCCGGCTGAGCGATAACCGTAACGCCTGACTTGTGCGCGCGTTCGATATTGTCGCCGAAAGGGAAGAATGCGTCCGAGCCGAGTGCAACATCGGTATTTTTCGAAAGCCATTCGCGCTGTTCTTCCTTTGTGAACACTTCCGGCTTGACTTTAAAAATATTCTCCCATGCTCCGTCTTTTAATACATCCATATATTCATCCGAAATGTATATATCGATTGCATTGTCGCGGTCGGCGCGCCGGATATTATCGACAAATTGAAGTCCCAAAACTTTTGGCGATTGTCTCAGCCACCAGATATCAGCTTTGTTGCCTGCAAGACGTGTGCAATGTATTCTCGACTGCTGTCCTGCACCGATTCCTATTGCCTGTCCGTCCTTGACATAGCATACGCTGTTCGATTGGGTGTATTTAAGGGTAATCAGCGAGATGAGAAGATTTCTCTTATCCTCATCGGACATTGATTTGTTTTCGGTAACGATTTCCGAAAGCAGAGAATTGTTTATGTCAAGTTCGTTTCTGCCCTGCTCGAAAGTGATGCCGAAAACGTCCTTTGTTTCAACCGGTGCGGGGATATAATTTTCATCTATCTTTATGATATTATATGTCCCTTTTCTCTTGGATTTAAGTATTTCCAAAGCTTCGGGAGTATAGTCCGGAGCGATAATTCCGTCCGAAACCTCGCGCTGAATCATCTTTGCGGTCGGAACATCGCAGCAATCCGAAAGTGCGATAAAATCTCCGTAAGAGGACATTCTGTCTGCGCCTCTTGCACGCGCATATGCACATGCGAGCGGAGAAAATTCGTTTAAATCATCAACAAAATATATTTTTTTCAATGTATCCGATAATTCAAGTCCTACCGCTGCTCCGGCAGGAGAAACATGCTTAAATGAAGTCGCAGCAGGAAGACCGGTTGCTTTTTTCAGTTCCTTTACAAGCTGCCAGCCGTTAAAGGCATCCAAAAGATTTATATATCCCGGTTTCCCGTTCAATACTTCAATCGGAAGTTCGCCGTTTTTCATAAAGATTCTCGACGGCTTTTGATTGGGATTACATCCGTATTTTAATTGCATTTCTTTCATTTGATACAGCACCTCTTTTCTTACTTGTTTTTGTTGATTATTCTCGATTCGGTTTTGCCTGTTTTCAAATTGATAAATCTGACAAAAAGCGAAACCTTGTTTTCTTCATTCAAGGCATTCCAGATTTTATCCGCAAACTCATCAATAGTTCCGCTTATTCCCACAAGTTTAGGCTCGCCCTCGAAGCTTGGCAGGGGTTCGGAATCGCATTTGTATGTATGAATAAAGTGTCCCTCGCCGGCAATAGGATGTTTATAGGAAAATGTATAACGCTGACAGCTTGCGGGATTTCCGTTCGCGCTTTTTAAAATTGACAGTGCATAGTTAAAGTCATTTTCCTTGGTTTTTAAAATTCCCGATATTCTCGGTGTGTAGTTCGGAGCGTCCGGCTCGAATTTACGTGTTCTGAGTGCCTGCTCAAAGGTGAGCTGCTGATTCATAAGCTTGTAGATTGTATCGGTCTGATCACCGTTAGTGACAATGGTTTTGTTGCCGAGAACTCGTACCGGAGAATATATAATAAGAGACGGGTCTTCAAGCTTTGATTCATCAAAAGCTTGAGTTTTTATTCCGTCACCGTCCTCAACGAAGATGCGATTGCGGCTGTTGGAGCTTCTGCCCATAATAAAATATGCCGTAACTGCATTTTCGCCGTCGTCTGATTTACCGATTATAATTCCTCTGCCGGGATATGAATTTTCAGATAATTCCTTTTTTAAACACAGCTTTTCCATAATCAATTTCCTTTCTTTAATTTGCCCGAGCAAAACATTTCGGCAGCTTCGGGCAGTATCTTCCATTCAGCTTCTTCCATAACTCTTTTTTGCAGAATTTCGGGTGTGTCGCCGTCCTTTATATATACGGCTTGTTGAAGTATTATTTTCCCTCCGTCGGTAACTTCATTTACAAAATGAACTGTCGCACCGGTCACCTTTACTCCGTAATCGAGCGCAGCCCTGTGAACCTTAAGTCCGTAAAAGCCGTCGCCGCAGAAAGAGGGAATAAGGGAGGGGTGAACGTTGATTATCCTGTCTTTGTATTCCGACAAAAGCTCGCCGGTGAGTATGGACAAAAAGCCTGCAAGCACAACGAGGTCAATGTCGTTTTCTTTGAGTGTTTTACATATTGTGCGGCAAAATTCCGAACGGTCGCCGAAATCCTTTTTCAGAATAACGCATGTGTCGATACCGTTTTTCTTTGCACGTTCAAGCGCGTATGCATCAGCATTGTCCGATATAACGAGCGAAATTTTTCCGCTTTTTATCACTCCGCTTTTTTCGGCATCGATTAAGGCTTGCAGATTCGTACCGCCGCCCGAAACCAAAACCGCTATTTTTTTCTTTTCCATGTTAATCCTCGCAGTCTTTTATATAATGTCAACACCGTTTTCGCCGTCGGTCAGCTCGCCTATGATATAAGCCTTTTCGCCGTTTTCTGCAAGACATTTCAAGGCAGCGTCCGCCTTTTCTGCATCGACTGCGGCAATCATCCCGATACCCATGTTGAAAGTATTGTACATATCATGTTCGGAAAGCTGCGCAAGCGACTGCATCATATCAAATACCGGAAGCACGTCCCAGCTGCCTTTGTTTATACGTGCGCGCAGATTCTCGGGAAGCATACGCGGAATGTTTTCGATAAATCCGCCGCCGGTGATATGCGAAACTGTATGTATTCCAACATTTTCAATCAAAGAAAGCAACGGCTTTACATATATTTTTGTCGGAGTCAAAAGCTCCTCGCCGATTGTTTTGCCAAGCTCGTCCGAGTGCATTGAAAGCCGCTTTTCCGCACCCTCGTCATTAAGATTGAAGATTTTTCTCACCAGTGAATAGCCGTTTGAATGTATTCCGGAGGAGGCGATTCCGATAAGGACGTCACCCTTTTTTGCGCGCTTTCCGTCTGTGATTTTGTCCTTTTCCACAATTCCGACCGAAAATCCGGCAAGGTCGTATTCGTCAACGGGATAAAATCCGGGCATTTCGGCAGTTTCGCCGCCGACAAGCGCGCAGCCTGCAAGCACGCAGCCGTCCGCAACGCCTTTCACTATTTTGCTTATCTTCTCGGGATGATTTTTCCCGACAGCGAGATAGTCCAAAAAGAAAAGCGGCTTTGCACCCGAGCATGCAACGTCGTTGACGCACATTGCAACACAGTCCTGACCGATTGTATCGTGCTTATCGCACAAAAATGCCACTCTGAGTTTTGTTCCGACACCGTCCGTACCCGAAACCAGTACCGGGTTTTCGTAGCCTTTGGGAACCTCAAACAGACCGCCGAAACCGCCTATTCCGCCGAGAACTCCGTTTATAAATGTTCTTTTCACATCGTTTTTTATAAGTCTGACCGACTCATATCCTGCCTCAACGTCAACACCGGCGTTTTTGTATGCTTCACCCATTTTTGTATCCTCCTCTAAAGTGATTTTGCAATTTCTTCGATTTTTTTATCCTTTTCAAGGACTTCTTTTTCCATGTCGGCTTTGAATTCTTTCAGCATATCTTTCAGATAATCGTGCTTTAAAGAGAGTATCTGAGCCGCAAGAATCGCAGCGTTTTCGCCGCCGTCAATTGCAACGGTTGCAACGGGGATTCCTTTCGGCATCTGAACCATGGATAAGAGCGAATCGAGTCCGTCCATGGTCGATGATTTTATCGGTATGCCGATAACCGGTAGAATGGTAAATGCAGCTAAAACTCCGCCGAGGTGTGCCGCTTTCCCGGCAGCTGCGATTATAACCTCGATGCCCTCGGCCTCCGCATTTTTGGCAAAGCTTTCCGCCTCCGACGGGGTACGGTGTGCCGAGATGACGCGTACCTCTGTTTCTATTTTGAATTTTTTCAGTACAGCAATGCAGCCTTTGAGTTTGTCAAAATCCGAATCGCTGCCCATGATGAGCGCCGCTTTTGGCATGTCAAATCAGTCCTTTCCTAAAATGTTTATAATCCAGCAATTGCAAAATTTACATTTTCCAATTACTTAGTAAATAATATATAAAAGGCATAGTCAAAAGTCCTGCTAAGGTGGTTATGAAAATGCCCTTTACAACGTACTCGGTGTCGCCGCCGTATTCCTTGGACAGAATCGAGATTATCGTCTGCGACGGAACAGCCGTCTGCATAATAATCACGCCCTCAACCAACGGGTCCGTGGGAATGTGCCGCATAACAAATATAAGAAAAACAGGCATAAGTATCATCTTGAACAATACCACAAAGAATATCGGAGCGGATTTTAATATTTTGATAAAATTCACTTCGGCAAGAGTACCGCCTATAAAAATCATTGAAAGATATATTGTCGTTCCGCCGATTCCATTTGTAATCTCATAGAGAATACCGGTTGGGCGAAGTTTGAAAATAAGCAGTATAAACGAAATTAAAAATGCCGCAGTCGGAGGACTGAAACAGTTTTTTAAAGTCTCGGAGCATGTCGGCTTTTTGCCGCCGCCCAAAGCGGACAGACGCCAAACCACCAAAGTCCACACAAGAATATCGTTGACAAAAGCGTAAAGCGCGGCATAAAAAAGACCGCTGTCACCGTAGAGCGATTGAACTATCGGATAGCCGATAAAGCTGACATTTCCGAAAGCGGTGAGACATCGGTGAATCAAGGCTGTTTCGGGCGGAAAGTGCAAAAGCTTTGTGACCGCCGTCCCGATGAGATAAAGTACACCGATTACGATAAGCGCGGCGGCAATGACAAAAAGTGAGTTTTTAATTCTTGCCGCGTCCGGTTCGACCTGTGTGAGCGAACTTATTATCATGAGTGGCAGAGTGATTTTCACAATGAATTTCGAAAGCATATTTTTCATATCAACCGACAGATATCCCGTTCCGACGGCAAGCGCCCCTATCCCTATCATGCATGCGAGAAGTATAATGTTGTGCGATATGATTGAAAAGCCTTCCAAAACAAAACGTCCTCTCAAATATAATTATAAATACATTATATACTAAAAAGGTTCTCCAAAAAAGAACAAATTGTCTTATTTTTCATTTTTCTACTTTTTAACGTTTTATTGTTTAAAAATCAATCTTTGATTTGTTCAATTTGTCCCAAGAACGGGGACGGAACATCTGAGTTTTGTAATTTTTAAAAAAATTTGCAAAATCGGGTTGTAATTTTTGCAAAAATAAGATATAATTGACTATGTATTGTTGGGTTGGTGATTATAAAACATAAATTTCACAGTTGATATCCGATATCATCAGGTAAAAGAGAGTAGGTGTTTTTATACCTCATGTTTTTTAAAAATTTAAGAGCTGATATAAAAGCTGTTCTGGAACGTGACCCGGCGGCAAGGAGTTCAATTGAGGTCTTGCTGCTCTACCCCGGCATAAAGGCAGTTATATTCCATCGCGCAGCACATTTTTTCTACAGGCATAACTGTAAATTTATTGCAAGATTTATTTCACAGTTTGCAAGATTTTGGACCGGAATCGAAATTCATCCCGGTGCTATGATAGGCAGGGGACTTTTTATAGACCACGGAATGGGGGTTATAATAGGAGAGACGACCGTAATCGGAGATAACTGCACCATATATCAGGGCGTGACTCTTGGCGGAACGGGAAAAGAAAAAGGCAAGCGGCATCCGACGCTCGGAAACAATGTCATGGTCGGCAGCGGCGCAAAGGTTTTGGGACCGTTTAAGGTCGGAGACAATTCAAAAATAGCGGCAGGTGCGGTGGTTTTGTCCGAAGTACCGCCGAATTCGACATGCGTCGGAGTTCCTGCAAGGATTGTAAAGCGTGAGGGCGTGCGCGTTGACGAATGTGCGGACCTTGATCAGGTAAAAATTCCCGATCCGATTTCGATGCAGATGTGCACTCTTTCGGTACATATTGCGGGACTTGAAAAGAGGATATGCGAGCTTGAGGAAAGACTCAGAGAAAAAGGAGACAAAGACATATGAAAATATATAATACTCTTACAAGAAAAAAGGAAGAATTTGTTCCGATTGACAGCAATGAAGTCAAGATGTATTCCTGCGGTCCTACAGTTTACGATTATTTTCACATCGGAAATGCAAGACCTTTTATAATTTTTGATACAATGCGCAGATATCTTGAATATCGTGGTTTCAAGGTTAAGTTTGTTCAGAATTTTACCGATATAGACGATAAAATGATAAAGCGCGCGAATGAGGAGGGTGTGACTGTAAAAGAACTCGGCGAGCGTTTTATTGCCGAATATTTTAAGGATGCGGAGTCTCTGGGAATACGCAAGGCGAGTGTTCACCCAAAAGCCACGGAAAATATTGACGCAATTATAGAAACCGTTCAAAAGCTTGTAGATAAAGGGTATGCATATAATGTGGATGGAAACGTATATTTTTCCACAAAGAAATTCAAGGATTACGGCAAGCTTTCGAAACAGCCGCTTGAGGATTTGGAGGCGGGTGCAAGAATAGATGTCAGCGAACATAAAAAAGACGCTATGGACTTTGCTCTCTGGAAAAAACAAAAGGAGGGCGAGCCGGCATGGGAAAGCCCGTGGGGATTGGGCAGACCCGGCTGGCATATAGAATGTTCGGCAATGGCAAACAAATATCTCGGAAAAACAATAGATATTCATTCGGGCGGACAGGATTTGATTTTTCCGCATCACGAAAACGAGATAGCACAGAGTGAATGTGCCAACGGTGCGCCGTTTGCAAATTACTGGATGCATAACGGATATATAAATATAAACAATCAGAAGATGAGCAAGTCTTTGGGTAATTTCTTCACAGTTCGCGATATAACAAAGAAATATTCGCCGGAGGTTGTGAGATTTTTTATGTTGTCGGCGCATTACAGAAACCCGATAAATTTCAGCGATGTTCTGATGGAGCAATCAAAATCCGCACTTGAGAGAGTATATACATGTATTGAAAATACAGAATTTTTAAAAGCGTCGGCAAAGGATACAGAGCTTTCGGCAAAGGAAAAAGAGCTTTTTGACAAAATTGATGAATACAAAAATAAATTTATCGAAGCAATGGATGATGATTTGAATACTGCGGACGCAATTGCGGCAATATTCGATATTGTGTACGGGGCAAACACCACAATTTCGGCAGAGCATGAAAACTCGGTAAAAATAATAGATAAGGTGCTTGATACAATCTCGGAGCTTGGCAAAGTCCTGGGACTTTTTGCGGAGAAAAGAGAGGAATCGGCAGGCGAGGAAATAGAGGCTCTTATAAAGGAGAGGACCGAAGCGCGCAAGGCTAAAAACTGGGCGCGTGCCGATGAAATCCGTGATGAACTTTTGAAGATGGGAATAGTGCTTAAGGATACAGCGGCGGGAGTGCAGTGGTCGAGGGTTTCGGACTGATGGAAAATATGGAAAATGTAAAGAAAACATCGCAGTATTCACCGCTTGTGTTGGCGTATATAGGTGATGCGGTATATGAAGTTTATGTCAGAGCAAGAGTAATAGAAGAACATCCGGATATGCCGGCATATAAGCTGCACCGCCTGACAGTGCAGTATGTAAAGGCGCATGCTCAAAGCGACAGTGTGTTTTCTCTGGAAGATACTTTAAGCGAAAAAGAGCTTGCGGTTTATAAAAGGGGAAGAAACGCAAAATCGGCAACAGTTCCGAAAAATGCGGATTTGACCGAATACAGACGTGCTACCGGATTTGAAGCGCTTGTGGGATATCTGTATCTCGAAAAAAAGAAGGACAGGCTTAACGAAATTATGGAGCTTGCATATAATGCGGCTTGCAAAAAACAGGATTGCTAATCGGCAGCGCCGTTAGTATATAGATTCATTAAAAATGAAGTTTTCAGTACGGAAAGGAATGGTTATGACAATGGAGAAAAAAAGACAAACCGAGCTTTCGATTATTGCCAACAGAGTGAGAAAGCATGCGCTCACCGCAGTATACAGCGCAAAATCGGGACATCCCGGAGGTTCGCTTTCGGTTGCGGATTTGCTTACATATTTGTATTTTGATGTGATGAGAGTTGATCCAAAGAATCCTAAAGCGGCAGATCGAGACCGTTTTGTGTTGTCAAAAGGGCATACGGCGCCGGCATTATACGGAGTTTTGGCAGAAAAAGGATATTTTTCAAAGGAATTAATACCGACTTTCCGTCATATTGGAAGTATTTTGCAGGGACATCCGGACATGAAAAAGATTCCGGGAGTCGATATGTCAACGGGTTCACTCGGACAAGGCGTCTCGGCAGCCGGAGGAATGGCGATAGCTGCAAAGCTTGACAAGAAAGACTACCGCGTTTACACGGTACTCGGAGACGGAGAATTGGAAGAGGGTCAGGTATGGGAGCAGGCAATGTTTGCGGCTCATTACAAATTGGACAACCTTACCGCATTTATTGATTTTAACGGATTGCAGATAGACGGAGACATAACGGATGTTATGAATCCGACTCCGATTGATAAAAAGTTTGAAGCCTTCGGATGGCATGTCGTTATGGCGGATGCGCATGATTTTAATTCTCTCGAGGCAGCTGTAAATGCAGCAAAGGCAACAAAGGGTAAGCCGACAGCAGTAATAATGAAATCAATAAAGGGAAAGAATGTATCTTTTATGGAGAATAAGCCTGAATGGCACGGCAGTGCCCCGAACGAGGAGCAGTATAATCAGGCAATAAAGGAATTGGATGAGCTTATAAAGAAAGAGGAGGCGGCATTATAATGGCAAAAAGAGCAACAAGGGAATCATACGGTGCTGCGCTGGCAAAATTCGGCGCGGACGAAAGAATTGTGGTATTGGATGCCGACCTTTCAAAATCGACAAAGACGGAAGTTTTCAAAAAGGCTTATCCCGAGAGATTTATAAATTGCGGAATTGCAGAGGGTAACATGATGAGCGTTGCGGCAGGCCTTGCAGCGGCAGGAAAGATAGCGTTTGCATCAAGCTTTGCGATGTTTGCGGCAGGCCGTGCGTTTGAGCAGATAAGAAATTCAATCGGATATCCGAATCTTAATGTAAAAATCGGTGCGACACATGCCGGAATTTCTGTAGGTGAAGACGGTGCAACACATCAGTGTCTTGAAGATATAGGCTTGATGCGCACAATCCCGAATATGGTTATTTTAAATCCTGCCGATGATGTTGAGGCAACAGCTTGCGTAAAGGCTGCAATAGACCACGACGGACCTGTGTATATGAGATTCGGACGCCTTGCGGTTGAGGACGTGAATCCTGCCGGCTATAAGTTTGAGCTTGGAAAGGGTGTAGAGCTTGCAGACGGAAACGACGTTACAATTATCGCAACCGGACTTATGGTAGGTGAGGCTTTAAAGGCAAAAGAACTTCTCAAAAAAGACGGAATCGATGCAAGAGTAATAAATATTCACACGATAAAGCCGATAGATAAAGATATAATCATAAAGGCTGCAAAGGAGACGGGCGCTATAGTTACCGCCGAAGAACACTACATAATGGGCGGACTCGGCAGCGCTGTCTGCGAGGTTGTTTGCGAGAGTGCGCCTGTTCCGGTTAAGATTGTCGGAACAGACCGATTCGGAGCGTCGGGCAAGCCTGCGGAACTGTTTGAAGAATATGGACTTACTGCTGAAAATATCGCAAAAAATGCAAAGGAAGCAGTAGCTCTGAAATAATAATAAAAATCTCTTATCAGCTGAAAAGTTGTTGATAAGAGATTTTTTGTTTTGTACAAATTATTTTAAAAGTAAGGAAATTCGTAAAAACGATTGGATTTAACGAAAGCCGATATAAAAAAGGAATTACTCCGGTTTTCGGATTGAATTGTGTCCTCGGGGAAATTAGATTTTATAGTCAAATATTTTTAAAAAATCCACATTCCTGACACGAAAGCTTTTGTTGTTTAAGTATTCAAGCATTCCGGAATCGGAAGTGAATTTAAAGGTCAGCTTGTATGAGTAAAGCGCCTGGTATCGATGTGCCTTGTCATTTTTTCCGTACTTGCCGTCGCCCAAAAGAGGATGTCCGATTGAGGACAAATGCGCTCTTATCTGATGAGTGCGCCCGGTCAGTAAGTCTATTTCGAGCAGAGACAATCCGTTCTTTTGAGCAAGAACTTTATATTGAGTTTTAATCGTTTTTGCCCCGGGTTTGGGCGAAGAATACACATACACTCTCTTTTTCTTCTCGTCTTTGAAAAGATATCCGGAAAGGACATCGCTTTTTTTGTCAAAATACCCATGAGCGATACAAAGATATTCTTTTTTTATCTCGCGGTCTTTTATTTTTTGGTTCATTATGCGGAGAGTCTCGGCATTTTTTGCCGCGATTACAATTCCGCCGGTATTCCGATCGATACGGTTGCATAGCGACGGGACAAAGGTGTGTTCATCGGCGGGTGAATATTCGCCATTTTCGAAAAGATAGCTTTTTATATGCTCAATAAGCGTGTTTGCCTCGCCGTTGTCGTCGGTATGTACAAGCATACCCGGCTTTTTGTTTATCAGCATAATGTTCGAATCCTCGTAAATTATATCTATGTCCGCTTTTATTTTGCGAAACATTTCGTCGGGATTTGCCTTTTCAAAAAACTCATCCTTGAAATAGAGATTTAAAATATCGCCCTCCGAAAGCTTTCGGGACGGCTTTTTCTCATGCTTCCCGTTTATTCGGACGCAATTTTTTCTCAGCGATTTATATAGCATATCGGGCGGCAGAGACGGCATAAATTTTGTTAAAAACTTATCCAGCCGCTGTCCCGAGTCGTTTTTGTTTACAATTATTTCTTTCAAAATTTTCCCTCCGGTTCAGCTGAACTCCATAATGTTTGAGCATATAACAAGTATATCACAAAACTACACTAAATGCAATATCGGAAAATTAATAAAATTTAAAAATTCATGCTTGCATTTTGCGGATATAAGTGATATAATATATTTGTATATGCCAAAGTGAAGAACATTTTGCGTATCTTGCTTTTTCGCGTACGGGAGCAAGTACATAAGCCGTACGGCGCTTGAGAAAGCAATCCGTGCAGAAGTTTTTTTGATATGCCGCTGCGGTGCGGCAGAACAAGGATTAAGAATGGTCGGAGATAAATATGGACTCAGAGAATAAAACAAGAATAATTCAGGAGCTTGTACCGGGAAAGCAAATTACGCTTGCGCACATAATTGCCGCTCCGGACGAGATACTTTACAAAAAGCTCGGGCTTGACCCGAGAGTGGACTACAGCAATGCGTCAATCGGAATACTGACCGTAAGCCCGGCTGAAACAGCGATTATTGCCGCGGATATCGCAATGAAAACTTCCAATGTGGAGCTTGGATTTGTTGACCGCTTCAGCGGAACGGTGATTATAACGGGAAGAGTTTCGGACACCGAGACCGCAATTTCGGCAATTGTTGAATATGCAAAGGAAAAGCTTGGCTTTTCTGTCTGCGATGTGACGAGAACCTGATGAAAAAGCTTATATTAATCGGCAGAAGTGAATGCGGAAAGACTACGCTTATTCAGGCGCTGAGGGGCGAAAAGCTGCGATATGAAAAGACGCAGAGTGTGAAGTATGATGAAATCACAATAGACACTCCGGGTGAGTATATACAAACCCGTTCGCTCGGTGCGGCTTTGGCGATGTATACATATGAAGCGGATGTTGTCGGACTTTTGGAGGGTGCGGATGAGCCATATTCGCTTTACAGTCCATGCATAGTACCGCTGGCAAACCGAGAGATTATAGGCATAGTCACAAAAATCGATAAAAAAGACGCAAGTCCCGAAATGGCAGAAAACAGGCTTAGGCTTGCAGGATGCGAAAAAATATTTTTTGTAAGCTCTTACACCGGTGAGGGAGTTAATGATATATTGGAATATCTGAAAAATTTTCGGCTATAGGAAGGAAGTAATCACATGGATATTAACAACACAAGGAAAATCGATCTCGAGCTTGACCGCGCCAAAGAAGTGCATGAGATTATCTCGGGTGTATACGATTCGTTGAAAATAAAGGGCTATGACCCGATAAGTCAGATTGTGGGATATCTGATATCGGGCGACCCGACATATATCACAAGCTATAACGGAGCGCGCGGCATGATTGTGCGCGTTGAGCGTGATGAGCTTATTGAAGAACTGGTTAAGCACTATATAAAATCATTGTAGAATTTGTTCCGAAAGGTTGTGATTGATTTGACAGACGTTCATGCTCATGTTCTTCCGGAAATTGATGACGGAGCAAAGAATGTTGAAACGAGTCTTGAAATGCTGAGAGAAAGCAAGCGGCAGGGAGTTGAGACGGTCATTGCAACTTCCCATTGCTATGCGCAGACCGAGCAGGATATTGCATGCTTTATAAAAAAGCGTCGGGAAAGCTTTGAAATATTACAGGAAGCGATTTCAAAATCGGGAGAAAAATTACCCGAAATACGTCTCGGCAGCGAGGTGCATCTCGGGGTTGACATCTCGAAATTTGAACGTCTTGAGGAACTTTGTATAGATAAAACCGATTATATTTTACTGGAAATGCCGTACAGAGCTTGGAATATGAATCTGTACGATGCAATCTACGGAATAATGCTAAGAGGAATGAAACCGGTCATGGCGCACATAGAGCGCTTTTACGACCACGAAAAGGAATTTGAAAACCTGGTCGATCTTGAACTTTTGTATCAGATAAATGCGGATTCTTTTGTGAAACCGGGCATCCGCAGGGTGATTCCGTATTTTTTCAAAAATCGTATGGTTCAGTTTGTGGGCAGCGATATGCATAATACGGATTCAAGACCTACAAATATACAAAATGCATATCGGGCGATTGAAGAAATGTACGGAAGCGAGTGTGCGGAATATTTAAAGAAAAATGCCGAGCTGCTGCTTGAAAACAAGATGCCGGACAGTGCGCTGTTCAAAAAGAAAAATATACTGAGCAGAGTTTTCAAAAGTAAATGAAAAGGACAGGAAAGCCAATGATTTGGTAAATCCTGTCCCTTTTTTATGTTAATTTTTGAAGTCAAACAGCGAGGCATAAGTGCCTGCCAAAGACATTTTTGAAATCACATGTTTGAACACAAACTGAATTTTAGCCGAGGAATGCCATCGGGTCTTGCGCTGCGCCGTTTGTCTGAATTTCAAAATGACAGTGCGGACCGGTGCTGTTCCCTGTGCTGCCTACGCGTGCAATCAGCTGACCTTGGGTAACTGTCTCGCCCGCGCTTACGAGCAGCTCGCTGCAATGAGCGTAATATGTTACATATCCGTTTTTGTGGTCTATTTTTATAAGATTTCCGTAGCTGCCCTGGTTGCCCGAGAAGATTACCACGCCGGTATCAGATGCCTTAATCGGTGTGCCTGTCGGAGCACCGATGTCGATTCCGTTGTGCATACGCCCCCATCTTCCGCCGTAGGGAGATGTGATTTTGCCCGATGCGGGCATTATAAAGCTGCCGCTGCCCATATTCGGAATTTCCTTTGTTCCTATATTAATAATTTCGTCGGTCGGCTCTTTCAAAAGCGCTTCGGAAATTATACTTTTAGAGGTCTGGACACCATTGGTGTACTCAATAATGGCAGAAACCGCGTATTCGCCCACTTCGCCGTCCTGAACTGTCCTTTTGCTGCCGACAGCAAGCGTATCATCATTTTGCTCTATGGTCTCAAAATCTTTTGTTGAGTAATATACTGTGCTGACGGTTGTTTTCACATGCAGCCTGCCCGAATCAAGAAGATATCGGCTTGCCTCCTCGGGAGTGATGATAGCTGCTGCACTGACCTGCTTTGCAATAATTTCGGTGTTTTCACGTATCGATGAAGTTCCGCCGTCTATCGAAAATTCCGAGCAGATAAGCGATAAAGCTTTTTCGGCATTTTCTTTGGTCTTGAAGCTGCAAAGCTCCTCGCCGTCCGATACCAAAACATATCCGTCGGTCATATAGCTTGAAAGCTGCGCAATGTTGTTTTTAAGCTCCTCGTCGGATGAAAGCAGGTTTTTATCCATAATAACGCCTTTTATTTCGACATTGGGATTTAAAGTGTATTCATCGCCGAAGTCGGAGCTTAGGGTCTCATTAACCGAATTTAGTGCTGTTTCATATGTTGAACTATCCTCAACATATCCGATTGTTTTACCCTCAACAATAATTTTATATCCGCCGGTGCAGTAATGATTGAGTATGCCGCTGCCGGCACTTACTCCGATTACAACGCTGCACAGTGCGGCAATTCTTTTTTGCATCATTAAAAACAAATCCTTTCGTAAACAAAGCTTTTATTATTATGTATATTCATCTTATTAAGCAAATATTACAAAAATATTAAAAACATTTTCTATTATACACAATAACTGTGTATTTTTCAAGTGTTTTTTATTAAGAAATTGTTAAAATGGGTCAGACGTCAAAAAACAAAAGAAAATATGGAAATATTTTGTGAAAATCTTACATATATAAATTAACAGTTTGTAAATTTGAAAAAAAACACTTTAATAATTCGAAAAAGTATGTTATAATGCTAAGAGGGCATGAAAATCCCGATAGTTTAATGACAATAATAAAATTAAAATAAATAAGGAATGGAAACTATGAAATTATGTTCAAGATGTCATAAAAACCCTGCCGTTGTTTTTATAGCAAAGGTGGAGGGCGATAAGACAGTACAGGAGGGCTTGTGCCTTGCCTGTGCAAAGGAGCTTGGAATTGCTCCGCTGAATCAGATGATGGAGAATTTGGGAATAAACGACGATGATATAGATATGCTCAACGGCGAAATGTCAGAATTTATTAGCAACCTTGAAAATTTGGATAATCCGGAGGAAATGCGTGATATGCTGACAACGGGCGGTGATGAGGGAGAAGAAGGCGGAGCCGCGACCGCACCGCTTGATTTCCTTAACAATATTTTCGGCAAGGAGTCGGAAAAGACAGAGAGGACCGAAAAAAAGCGTCCGGGCAAAAAGCAGAAAAAGAGCATGCTCGATACCTATGGCACAAATCTGACCGCGAAAGCTGCACTCGGCAAGGTGGACAGGGTTGTGAACCGCGGTGCGGAGATAGACAGAGTTATCCAGATTCTGAACAGACGTACCAAAAACAATCCTGTAATTCTCGGTGAACCGGGTGTCGGAAAGACGGCGATAGCGGAGGGGTTGGCGAGCCGTATTTTCGAAAAAAATGTTCCGCCGAAGCTGTTCGGATATCAGCTTTATCTCTTGGATTTCGCGGCTCTTGTTGCGGGAACACAGTTTAGGGGTCAGTTTGAAGCAAGGCTTAAGAACGTGCTTTCCGAAGCGGCGGATGCAGGTAATGTAATACTCGTTATAGATGAAATTCATAACATTGTTGCAGCGGGCGATGCCGAGGGCGCAATGAGCGCGGCGAATATCTTAAAGCCGGCTTTGGCAAGAGGAGAAATACAGATTATTGGCGCGACAACGCTTTCCGAGTACAGAAAGCATATAGAAAAGGACAGCGCGCTTGAGAGACGTTTTCAGCCTGTTTTGGTGGATGAGCCGACTACAGCCGAAAGCATTGAGATTTTAAAGGGCATAAAGGATTATTACGAGGATTATCATAAGGTAAAAATTTCGGATGAGATAATTAAAGACGCGGTTTTGCTTTCGGAAAGATATATAACCGACCGATTTTTGCCCGATAAGGCAATTGATGTAATAGATGAAGCAGGTTCAAGGGTCAACCTTAAAAACCGCGCATTGTACGAGCTGAAAATAGCCAGGGACAGATTGTCGGATATTGCAAGAGAAAGCAGCGATGCGGCAGCAAAAGAGGAATATGAAAGGGTTGCTGAGCTTCGCAGCGAGGAACTTAAAATAGAAGGAACGCTTGCCGAGACCGAAAAAGAGGCTGAAAGTGCCGAAATAACCTTTGACGATATCGCGGCGGTTATAGAGGGCTGGACAAAAATTCCGGTTCACAGACTCAGCGAGAGCGAAACAGATAAGCTGTTGAATCTGGAATCGAGGATACATCAGCGCGTGATCGGACAGGATGAAGCCGTCGGCGCGGTTGCAAGGGCAATTCGCCGCGGCAGGGCGGATATTTCGATAAGAAAACGACCGGTATCGTTTATTTTTGCAGGACCGACCGGCGTTGGTAAAACCGAGCTTGTTAAGACCATAGCGGAGGTTATGTTCGACCGCGAGGATGCGCTGATTCGATTTGATATGTCAG
Source organism: uncultured Clostridia bacterium (assembly GCA_934486735.1). Lineage (GTDB taxonomy): Bacteria > Bacillota > Clostridia > UBA1381 > UBA1381 > CAKSQL01. The sequence continues at coordinate 33,468 of CAKSQL010000010.1, forward strand.
AATTTATGGAAAAGCACTCGGTTTCAAAACTCATCGGCTCGCCCCCGGGATATGTCGGCTATGACGATGCCGGTCAGTTAACCGAGAAGGTGAGAAGAAAGCCGTATTCAGTTATTCTTTTGGACGAAATTGAAAAGGCAGACCCGGAGGTGTTCAATCTCTTTTTACAGATACTGGACGACGGACGTGTTGCGGACAGCCATGGAAAGATAGTAAACTTTGAAAATACTATCATTATAATGACAACAAATGCAGGGTCGGAATTTAAAGTTAAGGCTCTCGGTTTTGGCGCGGATAATGAAGTTACACTCGCCGATAATGTCGATAAGAGCTTGAAAGACAGATTCCGTCCGGAGTTTTTGAACAGAATAGACGAAATTGTCACATTTAAGCCTCTTACCAAGGATGAATTGCGCGATATAATAGACTTGCTCATAAAGGATATTACTCAAAAGCTCGCGGAGAAAAATGCGGAGCTTGTAATTTCCAAGGACGCAAAGGAGCTTATTTTGGAAAAAGGCTACAATGTGCAATACGGCGCAAGACCGCTCAAAAGAGCTATCAGAGTTCTTTTGGAGGATAAGCTTTCCATGCTCGCGCTGGAGGGCAAAATTAAAGACGGATGCAGAATAAATGCCGAAAGAAAGGATGATGAAATAGAAATTTCGGTACTGTAAAGAGTTGTATTTTACAGCTTATATAAAATAAATAGGGGAGATAAAATTATGAAAAAAAGCATTTTGGCTGCCATTCTTGCAGCAGCTATGGCATTGTCCGGGACGGCAGCTTTGGCAAACGAGTCGGACGGACTGCCCGAGACGGCATACACGCTGACAGAACGCCAGACAATGTTTACCGGTGAAAGGATATCGGTAAGCGTACATATCGAGGATGCGGCGAATATCATTCCGCAGAATGCGGTTTTCGGAATCTATAATGCTGACGGACAGTTTTTGGGTGCTCAGCATATATGGGTCGCGGACGTTGCGGCAAATCACAAAATTAACTTTGAAGTGCCGCAGTATTACCTCGGAGACACATTTTATCTGAAGCTTTTCAGCGGTGCGGCTAAGATTCAATATGCGTCCGGGTATTACAATCCGGGCGATATGATACCGCTCGAAACTTATACATATGTTGACGAGAGCGGAGACCGCGTGTACGGATATCAGTTTTCAATAAGCGCGACCCCGGTTTCGGGCGCGGCTGTCAAAGCGTATGCCAACGGTTGGGAGCTGTACTTTAAGAATCCGGCAAAGGTTGTCGGCGGTGTGTGCATGATTCCGATGTTCGAATATCTCGATGCGCTGGAAATACGCGGAAGTGCCGAGGTGAATAATGACTCGGGCAGAATAGACATAACCTCGAACGGGCATAAGGTTACATTTTTTTTAAACGGAAATGACATGTACGCGGATGACAAGATAACATACTCTGAGACTACACCGATGAAAATTAACGGCGTGATATATCTGCCGTTCAGATTCCTGGTGGAGGGACTGGGCGGAACTCTGTCGGTCGGAACGGAAAACGGATGCTTAAAAGTTTCGGCAGAGCTGAGAGGAGATTCGCTGAATGCATCGGAAAGATTCGTGAACGATAATGCGATAAGAAGTAAGACGGATTATCTCATTTGGGTATCAAAGAGCAAATTCACCGTAACGGTGTTCAAGAACATGAACGGAATCTGGAAAGAGCAGGACGCGTTCCAATGCTCGATAGGCGCTCCGAGCACTCCGACAATCACCGGTCAGTTTGAATACTTCTCGCGTGAAGCACGCTGGAGTTATCCGACATATTATGTCGGACCGATTATGCGATTCTATAAAGGATATGCGCTGCACAGCACACTTTTGAGATATGACGGTTCGAATGCGGACGGCAGACTCGGCAAGCGTATTTCGCATGGGTGCGTAAGACTTGCTCCGGCAAATATTAATTGGATGGTGGACAATATTCCGCTGCATACTAAAGTATATGTGACAGAACAATAAGGCTGTAAAAAAGCACAGAGATGCTATTATAAAGTTATAGTATTTGCTTAAAAAGATAAAAAAATTGAAATCCGCAAAACTGAGGATTTCAATTTTTTTTTGCTCTTGAACGACACTTCAAACGCACCGCTTGGATTGAACCGTCGGGCGCGTGAAGCGTTCTGCACTCTTTTTTGCAGCCTGTTTTGTTAAGTTTGTATCGGAAAATCAAATGTTTCTCCATATGGACGAATGTTCTATTTTGCACATGAAATCAGTGAAAATATAAGAAATACCACTATATCAACCGCAACAATTACCGAGCCGACCGGGGCGGAGGCGAGAATCGAAATTACCATTCCCAGGGCAGTGCATATCACCGATGTAACAGCTGAGCAGATAATTACGCCCTTGAAGCTTTTAAAAAGCCGCATTGCCGACAGCGGCGGAAAAATTATCAGCGCCGAGGTGAGAAGTGAGCCGACAAGATTCATTGCCAATACAATTATTACAGCCGTTATAACCGCGATTAAAAGATTATAAAGCTCGGTGTGTATGCCGACAGCGGCGGCAAATGCCTCGTCGAACGTAACGGCAAAAATTTTGTTATACAAAACTATAAATATCGCCAATACCAACGCGGACAAGCCGACACAAAGCCACACATCGGTTTTTGACAGGGTGAGTATCGATGCCGAGCCGAAAAGCGTGCTGCACACATCTCCGGAGAGATTGGGCGAGGATGAGAAGATATTCATAAAAAGATATCCGATTGCCAAAGCTCCGACCGAAAGCATTGCTATAGCGGCGTCGCCCTTGATTTTCACCTTTCTGCCGCCCTTTAAAAGAAGTATTGCCGCGATAATTGTGACCGGCAGAATAACCACCATATCCGAAACGAGATTTAATACCGATGCAATTGCCATTGCTCCGAAAGCAACATGTGAAAGCCCGTCCCCGATAAAGGAATATCGTTTCAAAACCAGAGTTACGCCCAAAAGCGATGAGCAAAGCGCGGTCAGAATTCCTGCAATAAGGGCATAGCGGACAAACGGATATGCCATATATTCCGCAAGCTTTAAAATAATTTCTGTCATCTTTTTCATTTCCTTTCAATGAAATCAAAGCATAAATCTTTGACCTGTTTCGCTTTTTATATACTCATTGACAGTGCCGTAAAAGCTTTCGCTGTGCCCGACATGCAAAATGTGCGATGAATATCTTATTGCTGCTCGCACATCATGCGATACCATTATAACGGTGATGTCTTTGTCTTTGTTAATTTCCGAAATAAGTCCGTACATCTCAGCGGTAACGCGCGGATCAAGACCTGTGACGGGTTCGTCGAGAACAATCATTTTTGTGGCGGCGCATAAAGCGCGTGCCAAAAATACGCGCTGCTGCTGACCTCCGGACAGCTCACGATAGCAGCGCTTTGCCAAATCCGATATCCCAAGTCGTTCCATTTCGGCTGCTGCCTGAGCCTTTTCCGCCTTGCTGTAAAAGGGCAGAAATTTATGACGCGCCAAAAAGCCGGACATAACAACCTCCGAAACCGAGGATGGAAAATCCTTTTGAATATCGGTCTGCTGCGGCAGATATCCGATCTCATTTCTTTTTAAGCCGTCTCCGAATTTGACACTCCCGGAAAGCGGAGTGTTGAGATTTAAAATTGTTTTTACAAGGGTGCTTTTTCCCGAGCCGTTTTCACCGACGATGCAGATATAGTCTCCGCGCTCGGCGGCAAAGCTGATATTTTCCGCAACGGTTCGTCCGTCGTATCCGATTGAAAGATTTGAGCATGTAAGCTGTGACATAGTTAATTCATTCCTCGTATAATAAATATAGTAGTTTTTGTAAGTTCCTCTCCAAGAACTTTAGTTAAGTGTTTCCGCAATGGCAGCAAGATTTTTTCTCATGGCTGAAAGATAGGTAAGACCGGCTGTTTCGATGTCCTGCATCTTGACCGATTGCAGCGAATCAAGCGTCAGAATTTTACGGTTTTTATCGTTCGAATTGTTTATCACCGTCTCCGCAACAGCGGCGTTTCCGCCGTCTATTATCATAACTGCCGGGAGCTGCTCGCTGTCGAGCTTCCCGGCGAGAAAAGTTATCGTTTCAAAGCTTGCCTCCGATTCGGCGGAGCAGCCGGGAAATGCAGCGTAGTAGGTAAGTCCGTAGTCCTCTGTCAGATAGCGGAACGGGAATCGGTCGGCAAAAACAAGAGTTTTGCGCTTGGATGAGCTGATAATGTTTGAATATTGTTCATCGAGCTGCTGCAATTCGGATATATATTCTTTTGCGTTTTGATGATACAATTCACTGTTTTGGGGGTCTATATCGGAGATTGTATCGGCAAGCGATGAACAGATTTTCTCGGCATTGCGCAAGGAGAGCCACACATGCTCATCCGCTTCTTCGTCGTGACCGAGATGTGTTTCTTCCTCCATTCCGTCGACGTGTTCTTCGTCAAGGACCGAATTGCCCAAAATATCAAGCATATTAACGGCTGTCACCTCGGGGGTTTTGTCCAGAGTGTTTTTTATCCATTTGTCCGACGTGCCGCCGACATAAACCACCGCATCGGCAGATGAAAGCTTGATTATATCGTCCGCAGACGGCTGAAAGCTGTGCATATCGGTTCCGTTGTCAATCAAAAGGGTAACATCGGTATTTTCCGCGCCCTTTGTTATCTCACGGACCCAATCATATTGCGGAAAAATCGTGCATAAAATGTGAATTTTTCCGTCGTCATGAGTCTGCGGCGCGCTGCACCCGGAGAGTGCAAAAAGGGCAGAGAGCAGGCATAATAATTTTTTCATTTTTTTAATTCCTTTCTGCTTTATCGGATTTGCAGCTTTCACATTTTCCAAAAAGAACGGTTTTTCCGCGGTCGACGGAGAAGTTGCTTAATGTCGAAATTTCCTTTAAAAGCGCGTCCGAAACGGTGTCGTTCATGTGAATCAATCTGCCGCAGCCGGTGCACTTCATATGCAGGTGGTGTCCGCATTGCTCTCCGTTTGTTATCTGATAAAGAAAACGCCGTTTCCTGTCTCCGGGAAAACGCTTTACCAAGCCGTCCTCAACCAATGTCGGCATAAGCCTGTAAATGGTGCTCAGTCCCGGTGCGTTTATGCCGGAGAGAAGCATTTCTTTTTCAATTTCTTCAATTGTGAAGCTTTCGCCGCTGTGCTGCGAAAGAAAATCTATAAGCAGTTTCTTCTGCTCGGTTTTGTATGCTGCCAAAACAACATCCCTCCAATTTGAGAATAACTCTCATATTATTATACTACAGTTTGCATTTTTTGTCAATAGCTTTCAGATAATCAAAAATGTCTAAAAATTTATATTTTTTGTCTAAAGAATTATAGAAATATTATTCAAAATGCGATATAATATATGCATAAAAACAGAAAGGAATGAGGACTATGACAAAAATCAAGCCATCAAAGGGAAAAATAACGGTTTATGCAAGCGATTACTGTGTGCTGGACAGCGACGTAATGAACGGCGGCGGAACCGATGAGACTGAAATTATACAAGCGATACTTGACAAGGCATACGACTGGGGCGGAGTCTGTCTCATAATGGACGGCGCGGCGCTTGTGCGAGGAATAAAGGTTCGCTCAAATACTACAATTGAGTGTCTGAACTCGGAGTGCGGATTTTATCTTGCCGATGGGGCGGATGACGCGGTTATCTCAAACGTACATATAAATAAGTATGAAATTGAGGACAAAAACATAATGTTAAAGGGCGGCACATATAATCAAAACTGTGTAAATCAGAATATGTGTATGCCTGAGGAAAGGCTGATTAAGGACTGGCGCGGCGGTCAATTAATGGTTGCTTTCCGATTCTTTGGTGTGGAAAACTTTGTTATGCGTGACGTAACAATTATCGACCAAAAGAGATTTGCGCTTTTAATGGCAAACTGGAAAAATGTTACGATGGATAATATAACGGTGAGAGCGCTCAACCTGAAATTCGGAGAAAACCAGGACGGACTGCATTTTCATGGACCGGGCGAGGGATTGAGAATCAATGACTGCCGCGGCTGCAGCGGCGATGATTTTATTGCGCTTGCACCCGATGAGGGTGATGGAAAGTCAAGCATGAGCGATATTATAATTGACGGAGTATATCTGGAGGATGCCGATCAGGGGATAAGGCTTCTTTCGTGGAATGAGGGCAGACTGGACAGAGTGGTTATCAGAAATGTTTTCGGAACATTCAAAAGTTTCGGATTTTTCATACAGCCGTTTTTTGCGGGACCGTGCGGCAATTTCGGAGATATTGTCTTTGAAAATATAAATCTTGAACAGACAAAACACAAATACGAGTATCTTGACCCGTTCCTGTTCCATATCGGCGGAAAAATCGAATCGCTCCGATTAAGGAACATAACATCATCGTTCAATGACCCTAAATTTACAGTGATAAATATATATGAGGCATTTTCGCCGGGATATTGGGATTCGGGAGTGCCCGACACAACCTGCATTAAAAATCTCACGATAGAAAATCTGCATATAAAGGACAGCGGAAACAAGGACTATATTTATGTGAACAGGAAAGTGGAACGCATGCAGGTGATAAACTCGTATGCTGACGGCGATCCGGAGCATGTTTTTATCGGAATCGGAGATGAAGGTAGTATAGAAAAGCTTGATACATATCTGTTTGACGGAAAAAAGAATATTTAACGTGAAAACGGAATAATAAAAAAACAAACTCAATCTTTGAAATTAGAGACGGAGTTTGTTTTTTTTGTGCTATAATTAATATGGGGTTTTATGAAAAATGACAGTATTTTCAAAGAAAAAGCAACTTTACCCTATTTTCTTTGAACAAAAAATAGTGTATAATATAATATATACCGTTAATTGTGAAACAAAATTTTACAATTGTTTACAGGAGGAAAGACACGTATGTTTCGTTTGCTGAAAAGACGATTTTATTCTGTTGTTCTTGTGATTGGGGCGCTTGTGCTTGTGATTTTGATATCGGCGTACATGTCCATAGACAGAGCGCTTGTTAATGATTACTCGGTAAAAACAGAGGATATCGCGAACAAGACAATAAACGATTTTAAGGTAAAGACGGATTATGTCGAGACCATGTCGCTGCTTTTTATCGAAAATCTGCTTGCCAAAACAGATAACAACGGCGAGGTGGCAGAGTATGATTTCAACAGCGATGTGAGTAAGATAAAGATATACAACGGCGATATCGACGGTTTGGGAATATTTTGGGATGACGGCAGGCAGTCGCTGTCGGGGTCGCTTTATATGAAGTACATAAGTGAGCTTAAGGATACAATAAACCGAGAGAAAAAGACGTGTTGGGTCATAGTTGAGCGGAATGGGAGCGAGGAGGACGGTTATTTATTCCTGCTCACTCCCGTGACGAATTTGAAAAATATGCAAAGCGGCTTCGCGCTTGTGGATGCGACATCCATAAAAAGAAATGTGGCAAAGGATAACTTATTTTTAAAGGACGCGGTTATACATTTCGAGGCGAACGGCAAAAAACTTTTGCTCACAAGCGGAAAGACAGGCAAGGATGATATGGTTGTCAAAAGCGAGTTTCAGAACGGATTGAAAATGGTTGTGGATTTTCCGATGAACGAGCTTAAAAATCAGCTTATGCGCGTAAAAATGTATATATGCCTTTTCGGAATTTTATTTATCGGGCTTGCGATTTTTGCGGTTCAAGGAATGGTCAACGGGATTGTAAAAGAGCTTGAAATGTTAAAAAATGAGATAGATGAATTTGCTTTGAGTAAGGAGGAAAAAATATGACAACTGTGCTTATTGTCGATGATGAATATCTGGTAAGGCGCGGTATCCGCGAAACGATAGACTGGCAGAGTTACGGCTTTGAAATTGTGGGCGAGGCGGCGAACGGCATCGACGGTTATGAAAAGTACAAGGAGCTTCGGCCGGATATAATAATAACCGATGTAAGAATGAAACGCGCGACGGGGTTGGAGCTTATAGAAAAGCTTAAGGCGACCGACGGCTTTGATTCGGAAATTGTTATAATTTCCGCATATGATGATTTTGAGTATGTAAAAAGGGCGCTTGAAAACAATGTCAGCGCATATATTCTTAAGCCTATTCAGGAAAAAGAGCTGATATCGGTAATGCTTCGAATGAAAAGCGAGCAAAAAGAAAAGCGGGAAAAGCAAAATCTTATGGAAAATATGGTTATGCAGCTTCCGGCAATGAGAAATACATTTTTGAAAGATTTGTTCGAGGGCAAGCAAAGGACAATCGGAGAAATTAGAGAAAAGTGTACATTGTACGAAATTCCCGTTCCGAGCGGAGAATACACCGTTGTGTGCATAAAGCTTGACAATATGATGAGCATGGCTGAAAACACAAAGCAGCTTCAGGAGGATTTGGAGGAGACTTTGTGCTATTGCATGGGTTTGCCGAACAGTATTGAGTTTGTGGACTGCCGCATTTCGGATTGCTACATGGTGCTTTTAATGTTTTACCATGACGATAACTACAAGCTGCTGCAATCGTCTCTTTCGCCGCTCACCGATTTTTTGTCGGCGATAAAGGAGCAGTTTGAGACGGCGACCGGCAGAACGGTGTCGATAGGCTATTCGATGGGGCACAGGGGAATAACGGAGATAAGCACAGCCTATGAGGAAGCAAAAAGAGCGCTTGCACACAAAAGCTTTGTCGGAAACAATTCGATTATAGACTATATAACCGTTCCGAAAACTATGGATTCCGCCCTTGTTGTCTCAAATGAAGACATCGAGAGGATTTTGGACTGTGTAAACAGAAGTGATTATCCGGGTGCAAAAAAGATATTGGATAACTTTTTCGACAAGGTGAAAAAGAATCCGTCGATCGATATCGAAAGCTTGAAGGATGTCGTGCTTGAAATGTCGATTATGCTTCTGCGGCTGCATTTTAAGAATGTGGAGGAAATAAATGAAGCGTACGGAAGAAAGATTGTTCCGTCCAATGAGCTGAAAAGGCTTGAGAATATAAACGGAATCGAAAATTGGATAAGAGATATTGTAAGCAAAATGTTCGAAAATGCACCGCGCGACGATAAAAATCGATATGTGGCACAGATTAAGGATAAAATCAGCCGCGAATATAATCTTTCGCTGACGGCGGAGGGAGTTGCGGAGGAAATGCATATAAGCTCGTATTATCTCATGCACTTGTTCAAGGAAGAAGAGGGAATGACCTTTAACCAGTATCTTACCAAGGTGCGGATAGAAAAAGCGACCGAGATGATGCAGTCGGGTGAAATGAAAATTTACGAAATTGCGGAAAAGGTCGGATACAGAGACCCTGCATATTTTTCGTATATATTCAAAAAAGTAACGGGGCACAGCCCCAAAAAGGCGATGTCTCACCGCTAAAAGGGGAAATTGTATGAGAATTTTTGATAAAATCCAGGAAAAAGAGCAGAACGGCAGAGAGTCACAGCGGCGTGACGGAGCTGTTTTTAAAGGGCTTTGGAGCCGAAATACAATTTATGTGCGTCTTTTGGTGCTGATTTTGATTTTTTCGGCACTCCCCTGCGTGCTTATTGAGCTTTGGGCGAATTATTATATTAAAAATGTCGTTCTGAACCACTATATGGAGGAATATCTGGACGGAGTATATGAAAGTATTCAAAACGGATTGAACCATTATATAGACCAGCTTGCGGCTTATTCGGTCTATGTGTTCTCCGATGGCGCAATCTACGGAATAAGCGACAGCAGGGAGCTGTCAAACGAGGAAAAGGAGCAAAAGATAAGAGATTATCTCAACGGATATTGGAACAACTGCGAGCTGGCGGAAAATATTGATATAGTGACTGATGACGGCTTTACGATAAGGAAAAAGCCGGAGCGGATAACGGGCGTTTCCGAAGAATTTTCAGATAGTCTGAAGCATACGAATATCAGACTTTTCGATGAAGTTGTTGAAAATGACAAGGGCGAAAAATATCTTGTTTTCGGCAGAAATGTTTTCAATATGACAAAAAACAGGATGATGTTCAAGCTGTATATTTATGTCCCGGAGGAAAAGATATACGGCGCATTGGCGGAGGTCAATAATAACGGGAATCTGTTCTTTCTCGCGGCGAATGATAAGGTAATCAGTCACCCGGACAAGTCGAATATCGGCAAATATATGATGCTCCCGGAGGAGACAAAGCATACCTCGGCGGACAGAGAATTATTTTACGATTACAGCCCCCTGAAGCTTAAGGCGGTTACGGATGCCGCGTGGTTTGTTGAGAGCAGAATGAGCTACAGCTGGCTTTACAAAACTACCGAGAATCTGCAAAGAGAAACGATGATAATTGTATTTTTTGCGGTTTGTCTTTCACTCCTTTTTGCGATAATTATACCGATATCGCTTTTAAGGTCGGTTTCGGATTTAAAAAAACGAATGCGCGTATTTGTAAGCAACAGCTTGCACGACAGGAAGCTCCAGGGTTTTTCTTACAGAGAAATTGCCGAGCTTGAACAAAGCTTCAGCGGTATGGCGGAGGAGATAAACGAGCTGATCGAGCGCAATAACATAGAAAAGGAAAAGCAGCGGCGCGCCGAGCTGGCTGCGCTGCAGGCGCAGATTAATCCGCATTTTATATATAACGCGCTGGACGCGATTGCATGGTATGCGAAGATAGAAAAGCAAAGTTATCTTGCCGATATGGTGTACGAGCTTGCAACTTTTTTCAGAATAAGTCTGCACAAGGGCGAGAATATAATCAAGGTAAGCGAGGAAATAAGCCATGTCGAAAGCTATATTGCAATAGAACAGATGCGTTTCCCGGGCGTGTTCGAGGTGGAATACAAAATCCAGGAGGATTTGCTCGACGAAAAAATGATAAAGATAATATTGCAGCCGATTGTGGAAAATTCGATAAAGCATGGCTTTGAGAATATGGACAGCGGCGGAAAAATAAATATTACAGGATATAAAAACGAGAACGGGGATATCATTTTTGAAATTGAAGATAACGGGCATGGAATGGATTTTAACCCGCTTTACGTGGAAAAAAGCAAGCGCGGCTACGGCATACGCAATGTAAACGAAAGGATTCGTCTGGAATACGGCGAGGAATACGGACTTAGCTACAACAGTATTCCCGGCGAGGGGACGATAGTAAAGGTAAAACTGAAAAAAATCGATTAAATAAAAACCGCGGAGAGACTTTCTTAAGTATTCTTTGCGGTTTTTGACTATGTAAATGTGCACAAAGGCAGTTTGATGATAAAATATTCATATATGTTGTTAATTTGTACAAAATATGTATTCCTCTGATACAATGCTGGTAAAAATGCACAATTTATTGCGGCTTTTAAAAAGATGACAGGATTTCAAAAGAAATAGCAGGATTTCCTATGGCTTTTTGGTTGTTAATATTGTATAATTAAATTATAAAATAATTGTTAATGAAAAGAGGAGGCAAAATTAATGAATAAGAAAGTAGTTGTAACAATGTTGGCAGTATCAATGCTGACTGCAGGGCTGTCATCCTGTAAAACAAAGCAGGCGAACAGTGATGCGGATGCATCAAAGGTAACTGTAAGCATAGGAGAGTGGCCATCAGAAAACAGACCGCTGGAGCAGGAAAAGTACGAGGGATACATAAAAGAGATGGCGGAAAAGTATCCGGATGTAAAGATTGTTCCGGATGAGTGGGCATATGATGTTCAGACATTTTTGCCGAAAGCGTCCTCGGGACAGCTTCCGACAATGTATACATGCTATTTGACGGAAACAAAGAAAATTATAGACGCAGGCTATTCGGCTGATATCACAAAAGTTCTTGAGGAACTTGGATATGCGCCTTATCTCAAAAAAGATATAATGGAGCTTTGCGAAAAGGACGGAAAATATTACGGCGTACCGCAGGATTTCTATACAATGGGTCTTGCGTGCAATGTGGAGCTTTTCCGGCAGGCAGGTCTTTTGGACGAAAACGGAGTTCCCAAATTCCCGGACACATGGGAGGAGCTTGCGGAAACAGCGTCCGAAATAAAGAAAAAGACCGGACAGGCAGGATTTGTTTTGCCGACAATAAACAATTGCGGCGGCTGGCATTTTATGAATATCGCCTGGGCGTTCGGAACGGAGTTTATGAAGCAGGAGGGCGACAAGTGGATTGCAACCTTTGACAGCCCGGCGTGTATAGCGGCATTACAGTACATAAAGGATTTGAAATGGAAATATGACGCACTCCCGGAAAATTCGCTTATAGACCAGCCTGAAATGCAAAAGCTGTTCGCTGTCGACCAGGGTGCGATGTATCTCACTTCCGGACCGGATGTACAGCTTACCGAGACATATGGCATGTCTGTTGACAGATTCTCAATCACAAAGATACCGAAGGGCAGTGCCGGAAGATTCGCTCTTATGGGCGGAAAAACAAGAATGTTCTCGCCGGAGGCGACAGAGGAGCAGATTAAGGCTTGCTTTGAATGGCTTGAGGTTGCAAACGGATTTAAACCGGCACTTACAGAGGAAGAACAGGCAGAATACATTGATAAACTCAAAAAAATTGCAGAAACATCCATAAAGCAGGGATATATATTCTATACGGCAAGTACAGGTATTTGGGACATTCCGGAACTGACTGCCAAAGCGGAGGAATTGTCTCGGAAAATGGCAAATGTAGATTTGAAGCTTGTTGACGGAAAAGTAAAAGCAACAGATGTGACAGTTAAGCCGGAGGAGCCGATGAACTGTCAGGATTTGTATGCAATACTTGATTCGTGCATACAGGCAGTGCTTACCGACCAAAACGCAGACCCTGCCGCATTGATAAAACAAGCAAATTCGGACTTCCAGAAAAACTATCTGGATAAGGCTGCCGAATAATGATTAAGTAAGGAAAATGCTAATGCGTAAAGATAAACACTTTACGCATTAGCGACCTTGTGAATGACAGTTAAAAGTGTAAAGGCTCTGACTTTACGCTGATGAAAGGGTTGAGATTTGTAAATGGAGAGGAAACTAAAAACCCGCAGGGGCATCGGGAGCATTTTCAGACAAAATATTACGGCGTGGATATTGCTTTTGCCGAGTCTGCTTCTGTTTTATTTTCTTGTTTGGCGGCCTATAGGTACCGGACTTGTTTATTCGTTTTTTAAATTAAAAAATTATGTTCCGATTGAGTTTGTCGGACTTAAGAATTATCATGATGTTGTTACTGATATGCTTTTTATAAAAACGCTTGTGAACAGTGCAAAGTATGTACTGTGGTCGTTTGTAATCGGATTTTTGCCGCCGATAATTTTTGCGGTGATATTGAATGAAATTGTACATATGAATGCGTTTCTAAAGTTTTCGATATATTTTCCGCAGATAGTTCCGGCGGTCGCCGCAGCACTTATATGGTACTTTTTGTATCTGCCGGGAGACGGCGGCGTGCTGAACATAATATTGCAGAAGATAGGACTTCCTCAGCAGCAATGGCTTCAGAACTCAAAGCAAACCATTCCGCTCATAATCGTGATGATGACATGGCAGGGGTGCGGCGGTTCGATGATTTTGTATCTTGCATCGCTGCAAGGGATAAACCAGGAGCTTTACGAGGCGGCAAAAATAGATGGCGCGAACATTCCGACAAGATTTGCAAATGTTACGCTGCCGGCGATATTCCCGATAATTCTTTTGCAGTTTGTGCGTCAGATAATCGGAGTGTTCCAGGTAATGATCGAGCCGATGACTATGACCGGCGGAGGACCGAACAACGCGTCAATCAGCTTAAACCTGCAGGGCTTCAATTATGCATTCAAGAACTTTCAGCCGGAGCGTTCGCTCGCGTTGGGAGTTATAACATTTTTGATATTAATGGTTGTCACCTGCTTCTACTTTAAAATGCAGAAGAAATTCGGAGAATAGGGGGTAAGCTTATGAAAGCATTTAATATCAAAGAAACAGGGCTTATAACCTCGGTGGATTTTAAGCAGAAGCATATACGAATCGGATATTGGATAATGTTCGCAATTATACTTGCCATTGCACTGGTATTTCTTTTCCCGGCGCTTTGGATAATATTGTCCAGTTTTAAGGATGTTAAAGAATTTTTAAGCACACCGCCGACGCTTTTTCCGCATAGCTTTCACCCGGAAAAACTTGTTGAGGTGTGGAAAAAAATGAATATATCATTGTCGTATCTCAACACAATGATAGTTGCGTGCGGCGACATGTTTTTTGCGATTGTTATTAACGGTCTGGCAGGATATGTTGTGTCAAGACTTAAGCCAAAGGGTTCGAATCTGTTTTTCGTTCTTGTGCTGTGGTCGATGATGCTGCCAAGTTCGGTGAGCCTTGTGCCGCTGTTTATGACATTTCAGGATTTCCCGGTGTTCCATTTCAGCATGATGGACACATACATGCCGATGTGGCTGATGAAAGGTGCAAATGCATTCAATGTATTGCTGTTTAAGAGCTTTTTCGATTCGATATCTATATCGTACATAGAAGCGGCGAGAATCGACGGATGCACCGATTTGGGGATTTTCAGAAGAGTAATTCTTCCTCTTTCCAAGCCGGTGGTTGCAACGGTTGCAATTTTCAGCTTTAACGCATCGTGGGCGGAGTTTTTGTGGCCGTACCTTGTGCTGAAAAGTAAAACGCTTTACACTGTCCCGGTTCAGATTTTCAGAATGAAGAGCGCAGGATTTTTGATGGATCAATATGTAATTGTGCTTTTGTTTGCAATGATTCCGTCGATGATTATGTTCCTGCTGTTCCAAAAACAGATTATGAACGGGGTATCACTCGGAGGAATAAAGGGTTGATAGAAATATGAATGAGAGGAAGATTTAAATTGTCGCTTGAAAACAAAAAAACAGGAAAATTTTTGCTTAATAAAAATATTTCGGCAAAAGCGAATACAGCGGTAAATAAGTCGGAATTAATTAGGTTTTGGCATAATTTTAGTTTTGGAGTTTCGCGGCTTAAAATAGAAGAAACCGATGAGTTTGTTTTCTCTGTCGGAAATGCTGCAAAACCGGAACTTGCTGATTATGCATACGCAGTCAATATTGAAGAAGACGGGATTTTCGTTGCAGCGAGCAACGAGAAAAATCTTATATACGGATTCATGACGCTTTTGAATATGATTCAAATGGATGAACCGGAATGCGCATATCTGAAATGTTGTGAGTTGAGAGAAAGTCCGAAAATAAAGATTCGTATGGCGCACTTTTGTGTTTTTCATGATACCGAACTTTGGGAGTTGGAAAAGTTTGTAAAGCTTTGCGCTGCGCTTAAGTATTCGCATGTTATTGTTGAGTTTTGGGGAATGTTGAAGCTTGACTGCATGAAAGAACTTGCATGGGAGCGAGGGTTTGATAAGAATCAGATAAGTCCCATAATCAAAACGGCAAATGAACTTGGACTTGAAATCGTGCCGATGTTTAATCACTGGGGGCATGCGTCGGCAGGTCAGCTTATGCATGGAAAGCATGTTGTTCTCGATCAAAATCCGTCGCTGCAATATCTGTTCAGTGATGGCGGTTGGAGGTGGAGAATAGAGAGAAACGATGTAAGGGTGCTGCTGAGACAAATTCGTGCGGAACTTGAGGAGTTATGCGGCGCGGGTGAATATTTTCACATAGGCTGCGATGAGGCGTTTGGATTCGGATATTCAAAGCATGAAACAGATGAACTTGCAGAGTTTATAAATGAAGTGAGTGACGAATTAAAGCAAAGCGGAAGAAAGGCAATAATGTGGGCGGATATGCTGCTTAGTCAAAGAAACGGTGATGAATATGTATGCAACGCACCTGATATAGAGAGCGAAAAATATATGATGTCAAAACTGAATAAGGAAATTTTAATGGCAGATTGGCAATATACTGTTAAAAAATTGCCGGTTGAGACTTCAATAGCCCTTAAAAAAGCAGGTTTTGATGTGCTGATTTGTCCATGGGATATCAGTGATGATGCCTGTGACGCCTGCGTCGGAACAGCAAAGGAATATGAGCTTGGCGGAGTGCTTCATACCACCTGGCACACATTGACAAGCGGATATCAATATGTAAGCAGGGTAGCGGCAGAGTGTTGGAGCGATGAAAAAAAGCCAACTATATTTTAAAAAATGCGGCACTTATGCGAAAAATAAACCCGAACAGTAATTACGAAAAATCAGGTTGGGCAAAGCGCGAGACGGGAATAAAGCTTTAATATGCTGTCGATAGTATCATTTTTTTCAGAGATGAAGTTCCGCTTTCGCTGCGTTAAAATACTTAGAAATCTGTCAATGATCACTTTCATTTTTGCCTTGTGAAATCAAAAATTCTTTCTCAAAACTCTATGACCTTAAAAGGATAGGGATTTTAACAGAAACGCAGAGGCAGATGACGTTTTGTGCGTTTCTTTAAAATAATAATCCGGACAACTGTTCGGAAATATAAAAATAAGGAGTGTTTCTAAAAAATGAAAAAGAAACTTATTTCATCAATTTGCGCATTGGCGATGGCTTCTTCATGTCTGCCTATGCTGGCGCACGCTGACGAGACCGATACGCTTTATGTGCTGTCGGACAACACCTTTACGGCGGCTGATAAAAATTTGTATGCGCAAAGCGGAACAACGCTCACAAATTTCGAAACGGGAGCGGAGTACAAGTGGTCTGACGATTCAAATGCAGAGCTGAGACAATTTGACGGCTACGGAAAAACAAGACGTTCAACGCTGCCTTATTTCGGCGACGAAATGACCGGCGGAAATTTAGAGAACGACGGTCAGCCTTATCTGACGTGGACATCATGGGGCAGCAATGTATGGTCAACGGCGGAATTTGACTTAAAGGATGTTTACAGCGTAAACGGCGTGGACGTGTGGCAGATGATTCAAAACAATTCAAACGGACATGTATGGCAGATGGGCGATATCGAAATATATGCCGGCGAAACAAAGGATAATATGCAGAAGGTATGGTCAGGGTCTGCAAATACAATGACTGCCGACGAAATTTATATTTCGGACGAGGATGCCGCAAAGGGCGCTGTGAAAAGAAAGGCGGTAAATACTCCGGCGGCATTTGCCGCAGTGAATGCAAGATATATTAATGTAAAGATTAAAAAAGCTCCGAGTCTTACAATTGGTGACAAAACTTATACTATCGGACAAATGAGACCTGCCGAAATGGTAATCTTCGGCAAACCGATAAAAAGCGAGACTCAGATTAAAGTAACCAAGGAAATTGAGAAGATTGAAAAAATCATGGAAGCCGGTCTTTATCTTACAAGCGAAAGCGTTCAAGCGCTCAACGGTGCACTGACAGACCTTAAGGCTTTGGACGGTACGGATGACGATCTGGCAGCTGTAGCCATCGATGATGCCGAGGCAGCTGTTTCGGGTGTTAGCTATTCGGGCACACATTACACTCTTTCGGGAAATAAGTGGACAGAATGGGATACATCGAAGTTTTACAGCATATGGGATCCAGATATGACGCTTGAATCTCTCGGAAATGTCGCAAGCTATAACTACATGGAGGCGGATTCAATACAAAATCAGAGTAAAGAAGATCCGAATTGCACTAAGCTTAACAGCGGTGACATTTACAACAGTTCAAGCACTGTATGGACTGCATGGGATTCACCGAGACCGATAGCTGTAAAATTTGATCTTGGAGCAAAATATGCGGTTGATCGCGTAGATGTTATCCAGGATATCATGAATAACGCAAACTCTATGAGATATGTTGAAGTGTATCTGTCGGAGGACGGCGTGAACTACTCAAAGGCAGGCGGCGCTGCCGGCGTAAATGATAACAAGATCGAGGGCGACCACAGCAACGCACGCTATCCGCATGACCATGCAATGACAGCTGTAAAATTTGCGGCACAAAGAGCCAGATATGTAATTGTTGTTGCAACCAGACTCGCAAATCAGCTCAGACTTGCAGATATTGCTGTATTCGGATACAAAAATGATGCCGAGCTTACAATTGCGGACGCTGAAAAATATATTGACGCAGCTGAATATTACACTGCCGATTCAATAGCAAATCTCAAAGATGCAATCGAAATCGTACGTGCAGGCGGCGATGTATCGGGAATTGAAAATGCATGCAATGCACTTGAAATTGTAAATCCGAGATATGTTCTTTCGGGCAATAAATGGACAGATGGAGATAAAACATATTACAGAGAATTGTCACCATCGATTGAACTGAACAACTATACCAACAAGCCGACATATAAATGGGCAGAGGGTTCAAGCGTACAGTGCGGTCAGCTTGATGCAAACTGTGATCGTATGAACGGTGGAAAAATCATGGACATGGACGGCACAAACGGAACAAGCACAAAGTGGGATGACCCCAAGCCCGGTATAGCACTTTGGGATTTGGGAACAACCGCGATGGTTGACAGAGTTGATGTGTTCAGCGACTATAGTGCAAACAAACAGCTCGGAACGGTAAAGGTAAGAGTGTCTGAGGACGGCGAAAACTTTACAGAGATAAAGACAATAAAAGCTCCGGGCGAGTATACAACGACTCAGACATTGCATATGGCATCGGTAAGATTCGCTCCGGTAAAGGCGCGCTATGTTGAAGTTACCGCATTGAGAGCAGACAGACCGGCGGTTATGACCAACATTAACGAGATGACGATATTCGGAATCGGCAAAGATTATTCAAAGCTTGTTAAAGAACTCTACATGTACAGCGACAGTGCACTTGAGGGTGCAAGAGAGTTTATGAGCGAGACGGACTACGGTGAATTGTCGGCACTTGTTGCAGAGGGCAGACAGATTATCGCAGAGCAGACAGCTTCAAAGGCAGACGCAGACGCAAAGGCTGATGCGATAGCTGATAAGAACAGCAGTATCGCATATCCGAACGTCGGGGCATTGACAAACAATGCCGAGGAGCAGTTCTGCCCGGGCGTTGACAATGTCAATGCCGGATTGACATACACGATAACTTCGTCGGATTCGCAGTCCGAATTTATCACAAATGACAAGAATCTCAGCAAGCTGACGGGCGGCGCGATTGCGTCGACCAGCGGCGAGAACGCAGTATACGGACGTTACTACGGCGATGCTGAAATAAGCGTGGTATTCAATGCACACCAGCAGCTGTATTTTACAGGCGCGGATGTCTTTGAATGGGCAAATGATACCCTAGGTGTTTCTTCGATGTCGGTAGCGGTGAGTGAGGACGGCAAAACCTATACTGAGATAGCTTCGGAAAACTCGGGATATGTGAACGGTTCGGACGGCTTGGCAAGACCGGAGGGTTCGAGCTCGGTACTTAATAAGATTTCGGCAGGCTTCCTGCCCGTTAAAGGACAGTATATAAAAATTACGACAACAAAACGAGGATATCAGCAGGTTATCGGAGAAATAGTAATTAAGGGCTTTATGAAGCAGGTTGTTATCGAAAATCCGCTTACATTTGGCGAAACAAGCTACACAATCATGGACGCTGAGGGCGGAGACCTTGCGGACATTG
Source organism: uncultured Clostridia bacterium (assembly GCA_934486735.1). Lineage (GTDB taxonomy): Bacteria > Bacillota > Clostridia > UBA1381 > UBA1381 > CAKSQL01. The sequence continues at coordinate 52,904 of CAKSQL010000010.1, forward strand.
CCGGAGCTGATATGATTTTGGCAAACGGAAAATTGATAAATGCAACCGCAGATGATATAATTTGTAATGTTATAACAGCGGTATACAGCGCAGACAACAAGCTTATAGCTCTTAATATAAGCAATGATGTTACGGTCGGAGCTAAAGCCGATGCAGCGTGGGAAACGACAATTATGGATCTCGGCGGCATTTCGGAAGGTGCAAGACTTGTAAATTATGCATGGAGCAGTATAGACAGCTCAATGATGCCGAGAGCGGCAGTACAGAATTTTTAAGATTATTTGTTTCGGGTCGGCGTAAAAACGCCGGCCCGGGAAAATATGCCGGAAAGGGATGGTTAAAATAATGAGAAAAAAGATTGTTGCAATTTTATGCCTGGCGGCAATGTGTATGAACTTCAGTGTGTTTGCGGAGAAGGAAAATCCGGTTTCGGCAGACGGTGAAATAAAGATAGAAACGGATGCGCCGGCTGAGGCAGAATCCGAAATTGAAAAAATTGAAGAAATTGAAGAAGAAAATAATGAAATTTTATATATAGAAAATGTTGTTCCGATGTCGGCGGAGGACAGGCGCACAGAGCTTGGTGCGCTGCTTGACGGAATCGGAAATTGCAATCCGAGAGAGGTTGCGGACGCGGACAGCTTAAAAGCGCTGGAGAGCGCCGCGGCGGACGCGGAGAACGTGTATAAAAACGACAACGCATCCGAGGAGGATATCACAAAGGCGATTGAAGATATCAAGGCTGCAATAAGCAAAATGAAATATGTGAGCGGTATGAATATCCTCACTAATAATCAGTTGTCCGACTCGGAAAAGGAAAGCTTTTATCCCGAGCTTTTGGGAGAAGAGCCGACGCTTGCATTTTTTGAGACGGATGCAGCTTATACATACTCGGACGGCTCGCCGATTGCCTCATTGGATGCAAAAAATAACAAACTGTTTGACGGACTGTTAAACGGTACGGCGAGCAAAACAATGACAACCGCCGCGAATGTAACCGACCCGACCGAAATTGTATATGATTTGGGGACGGAATATTTTGTGTGCGGCGCCGATGTGTTTTCGCAGTTCTTTTACTTGAAAGACCAGGCATCATTCAGAAGAAACATCAAAGGCTTTAAGCTTGAAGCGAGCACCGACGGCAGCGAGTACAAGGCAATTGCGGAAGCAAATGCAAAAACAACGCTTTCGGATGGCGAGACAACCGCAAGATATGAAATAAAAACAAGTGCGGATTTCCCGGCTGTATCGGCAAGATATGTAAAAATAACGGTCAGCTGTGACGAAAACTCAACAAGGTACAACTTGAATGAAGTAGTAATAAAGGGATTTAAGAGTCCTTATTCCAGAGATGATTTGTACGATGCCCTGAAAAAATGTACGGGCGTTGACGGCTCGGTAAATACTGCTCAGTCCTACAATGCATATGTGAGTGCGTACAAAAAGGCAGAACAGATTTATTGGGACAGCAATGCGTCGGGACGCGAGATATATGAAGCAAAGCTTGAGCTTGAGAATGCATATGCGGCGCTTGAAAAACAGATTGAAGTGAAAATCTTAAGCGGAAATGTCGTTTCGGAATTTGATAAAAAAACCTACGGAGACTACAAGAACGATACATTGGATTTAAGCTACACTTATCTTGAGGATTCCAATCCGCAGATAATGTCACAGGATTCGAATCATACAAGATTATTACAGGGCGGCTGCGAACAGCTGACAACCTCCACTTTGGTTTACGGAACATGGGACAACCCGAGACCTGCAAATATACTTTTTGATATGGGCGAGGAATGCTATGTCAGCGGCGTGGATGTTTGGGAATATTACATTTCGAACAGCACAAGAACGGATAAGGTAACGGTTTCGGTCAGCAGTGACGGTAAAAACTTTACCGAGGTGAGCCAAACCAAAAATACCAAAAACGATGACGAAAAGCAGGTTTCAAATTGCATATCGCAGGATTTTGAAGCGGCAAAATGCAGATATCTGCTCGTATCGGTGGAAAAGGGAAGCTCTCATCAGATAACTTTAAACGAGGTTGTGATAAAGGGCTGCCGTATTCCGCAGGAGGCGCAAAACTGCTACAGCTTCGGAGTTTTTGATTATAAAAATCAATCGGGTTCAAGAGTTATATCGGCGGACGGAAACGATAAGCTTGTTGTTTCGGGAAGCGTGAAATCGAGCTTTGCCGACAGCAGAGACGTTGTTGTTATAACGGCTGCATACAAAAATAATATGCTTGCGGCGTGGGACACGCAGGCGGTGCATACATCGCCCTACGGAACGGCGGAGTTTAAAAATACTCTTGATACAAACAGCGAAAACGGATATGAGATATACACCTTTGTGTGGGATTCGCTGTTTGGCGGATTGGCACTGTCTCAGCAGAAACCGTTCGGAACGCTTTAAGCAGAAAGGCTATGGATGGATATATGAAAAAAAGATTTTTATTAAGCTTAATATCGGCGGCGGTAATCTTTTCTTCTGCCGCACAGGCTGCCGGGATAGACAGCGTGAGATTCGATACGGCAGGGGCAACGTTGACGGTCTCGGGAACAGCTGAGGGCGGCAGCGGAGTGAATATGGTTACGCTCAGAGTTTTCGCTCCGGGGAAAACTGCCGAAAATGTTAAGGATTTATCGCTTGATGAGCAGAAAGCGGCGATTGAGTATCTGTATCAGACCGAGCTTGGCTCGGACGGCGGATTTTCGTTTACATATCATCCGCAGAATATAGCGGACGGCAATCACAAGATTTATGTAACCGCTCCGGACGGAAGTATGTATTCGCAGTATGTTCTTATGCTGAACAAGGATACGGCGGCAGAGCTTATAAGTGACTTAAATGCTGCCGATACAAAGGAAAAAATGTATGCGGCGCTAACCAAGCATAATTATGTTTTAACCGGTGTGGAAACTATTGACGAAATTGCGGCAAAGCATCCGGACAATGATTTGACCGATTTGATATCGGGAATGCTTGCCGGAATGAAGTTTACCGACGCAGCGTCGGTTTCGGATGCCGCTGCCGATGCTGCGATAGTTGCAGATATCAATCTCGCAAAAGACGGAACTGAAATAACAAAGATTTTGGCGGATTACGGAGAAATTTTAAAAATTTCGGAGAACCCGATTTACAAAACTCTCTTTTTGAGTTTTGCCGATAAGGTGAGTGAAAAATTTGTAAATCAAGAATATAAAAATACGCAGGAGTTCTTAACAAGCTTTTTCGATACCGTTATCACAGAAAAAATAAACAGCGTTTCAAATTATACCGGCGTGTCAGCTGTGTTTGACGCATCGCGCGATTATCTGACGGCTTTTAATTTTGACAGGTATGACAAGCTTTCGGATTCTCAGAAGGTATATGTTCAGAAAAAGGTTGCGGATTCTGGAGATTACAAAAATGTCTCCGAGATAGAAAAAGTATTCAACAACGCGGTTAAAAATCCGCCGTCCGAAAATAACGGCGGCAGCGGCGGAGGCGGTGGAGGAAGTTCGTCCTCCGGCGGCAAAAAGAATACATCGTCATCGGGAAATGCGATAGGAATTTCAAAGGACACCGGCTCAAACGGCGATAAAAAGGATATATTTGATGACCTTTCATCGGCAGAATGGGCAAGAGAAAGCATTCTTGCTTTGTACGAAAAAGGCATTGTCAGCGGAATGGGCGAGAATAAGTTTGACCCGTCGGGCAGAGTGACAAGAGAGCAGTTTGCAAAAATGATAGTGTCTGCATGCGGCAAATTTGAACAGAATGCGGAATGTAACTTTACCGATACCGATAAAAATGCATGGTACGCTCCGTATGTCGCATCGGCGGCAAATGCGGGAATTGTGTTTGGCATCGATGAGAGTAATTTCGGAATCGGGCGAAATATCACGCGTGAGGATATGGCGGTTATGATATACAGAGCGGCAGGAATGAGCGCTGAGCAGGCGGATGAGCTTTTTGCTGATGATTCGGAGCTTTCCGATTATGCAAGAGAAGCGGTCTATACCTTGAAAGCAAAAAAAATCATGAGCGGCAAGGGCGATAACAGGTTTGAGCCTAAGGCATATGCAACACGTGCCGAGGCTGCAAGAATGATTTACAGTTTGATTGAGTTGGGAGGAGCAGTATGAAAAAGAAAATAGCGTTTTTGCTGGCGCTGCTGATTCTGACAATGTCGTTTACCGGTGTTGCTCCGGCATCTGCGGCATTCTCGGCGGATGATAAATACGATGTGCTTTGTGCACTCGGTTTCTTTGACAGCGAAGCGGTCTATGGCAAGAATTCATCGGTAACACGCGGAGAAATAATCTCGGCATTGGTAAATTCTCTGCCGGATGAAAAAAGATATTCCATAGGCAAAAATGAAACCGGCTTTGATGATATAGAGACCGGGGACGCAATTGCGGAGGTCGCATATAATGCGCGCATGCTCGGCATATTGGGCAGCGAAAAGGAGCTTAATCCGTATGAGGAGGCTACTTTGGAGGACGCATCCTTTATGATTTTGAATCTTTTGGGATATAAAAATGCAGCCGGCGGAAGTTACTCGGCGCATGCGTCGTCGATAGGAATAACAAAGTCAATACCGACTGCGTCAAAATTCACAATGGGTCAGTTCGTCGTGATGCTCTATAACGCACTGGATACCGAGGTCATGCAATGGAGTGAGGACAACGGCAGACAGACGCTCACAACGGTCAAGGGTGAGACATATCTCACCGAGATACTCGATGCGGGACGCGAACGCGGAATCGTAAAGGCAAACAGATTCACAGGAATCGATGGCGGCAAAGCAACAGGAAGTGACACCGTTTTGATTTCGGGAGAGAGTTATAATGTCGGAGCGTCCGCGGCGGCAGGCTTTCTCGGGCATAACGCTGACTTTTATTATCGAAACGATGCAGACGACGAAAAGACGATTGTTTATATAAAGACATATAACGAGGACAGCGTTGTCGAATTTGATGCCGATAAAATAAGAGATTTTTCCGATATGACATACGAATATGAGGTCGGCGAAAAGCTCGATAGGACAAAGCGCGCTTCAATATTAAAGAGTGCGGATATTGTCTATAACGGCAGATTGATTGAAAATGATTTCGATAAATTTATGCCTGATGAGGGACACATAAAGCTTATAAACAACGACGGCGACAACCGATACGAGACGGTTATAATAACCGATTATGAGGTTGTGGTTGTCGGAAATATTGATAAGGAAAACGGAGTTATCGGAAACCTGTATTATCCGGAAAAGGAATATTCCGTTGATTTGTACGAGAAAACTCCGCATTACAGCGTATGTTATGCGGACGGAACGGTTAAAAAGTTCTCGGATATATTTAAGTACTACACAATTTTTGTTGCGCAGAGCATGGATAAAGAGCTTTGCACAATCATCATTTCCGATAAGACGATAAAGGGAGCGATTGAAGGATATTCGGATGATGAAATAACAATCGACGGCAAAAAATACGAAACAACCGATGATTTTGCCGGTTTTAATAATGTGGGACTTCATTCGTACGGAACATTTTATTGTGATCCGCGCGGAAGAATCGGCGCATATGAAGGTCTGACCGACAGAAATATAAAGGTGGGCTACCTGATAAGAGCGTCAAAGGTGGATGACGGTCCGGAAGAAAATATATTGCTTTTGAAGCTTTTTTCGGAAAACGGAAATGTGGAAAAGCTCTACACAGCGGAAAAGCTGTACTACATAAACGGACTTGAGTATACGAATGCGGGCGACCCTGCACCGTCGAGAGTAAAGGCTGAGAATGTGGATGTCGTTTTGACAGCGCTCAATGAGGCAAAGGATTCCTCGCTCGGCGGCGGTCAGCTGGTGCTTTACAAGCAGAACGGACAGGGAAGAGTATACGAGCTGGAGATTCCCGCAAAATATACCACCGATATAGCAATGGCGGAAAAACTCAACGACTACGGAAATTTCAGGCAGATAAGCGAGAAGATGCAAAAAATAAATCATAAGACAGGCTTGTTCCTGCTGAAGTTTAGAATCGGACCGGATACAAAAGTGTTCAGCATACCGGGCGATATCCAGAACGAAAACAAGTTTGAAGTGTTCACCGGAACAACAAACTGCTTTGCATGGAATAAGGAATATACGGTTGTTGCATATTCAAAAAATACCGATTCTTCGTATGCTGATTACGTATTAGGATTCCTGGGCGGAAACGACGGAGCGCTTGATGAAAACAATGTCTTTGTCGTAAGCTCGGTATCGGATGCTCTTGATGAGGATGATATGCCCGTTAAGGTTATACGAGGAATGTGGGGAGCTGCCGAGAAAGAATATATACTTGACAGCGAGCTGAGCGAAACGGTAATTAACAGCGGCGATATTTTCAGACTCGGATTTGACGACTCGGGCAATGTGACGAATATGGTAAAGGTATTCGACTACAAAAAGCAGACTCCGGAACAAAACGGATCTTTGACCGAAAAGTATTATTCGTATTTCGGATATGCTTATGACATGAAGGGAAGCACGCTGCAGGTCGCACTTAAAAATCCGGCAGAGGTTACACAAACAACCGACCTGATTAATACATTTGCTGATAAAATGGCAGCAATATACAAATACGACAGCAAGACCAAAAAGCTTACAACAATGAATTACAGCGGCATAAAGACATATTCATCAAATCCGGGCGGATATTCAAAGGTGTTTGCATGGTTCTATTATGCCGATCACAAGATGATGGTCGTTTACGATTGACAGAGAGGAGAGATTTTTGATGCTTAGAAAAATTTCCGCGCTCGTTTGTGCCGGAGCAATTGCGTCCGGAATGATGAGCGGAGCGTATGCCGCCGAGAATGCAGAGGTGTATTTTAACGGTGAAAAGCAAAGCTTTACTGTCAATGCCGAAGAGATTGACGGAACCGTTTTTGTGCCGATAAGACCCGTATTTGAGCTGTTCAATTACAAAATCGAATGGGACGGCATGAGAAAGAGAATCAGAACAACAACGGCGATAGGCAAGCTGACAATTCAGATAGGCTCGGTTTTGGTAAGCCAAAACGATTATCAGGCATATGTGCTTTCGGCATATCCGCGGCTTTTGGACGGTACAACGATGATACCGATAGACTTTGCATCGGCTGCGACCGAGTCGAGCATTCAGTTTACCGAGAATAACAATTCGATTGTGATAAATTCACTTTAACCGATTCTATGCGGAGCATGGGCAAGATAGCCCTATTAATAATTTAAACCAATTAACTGTGACAGAGAGGGAAAAATAATATGAAATACAAAATTTACTCAGATGCGATACCTAACATACCATGGGCGGAAAGAACAGACTCGTCAACCGACCCTGTTTGGCGTTCGGAGCTGAACCCGATAATAAAAAGAGATATACTCCCGAACGGAAACAGCGTTTTTAACAGTGCGGTTGTCCCTTTTAAAGGAAAATTTGCCGGAGTGTTCAGAATTGACGATAAGGAAAGAAGGTTGAGGCTGCACCGCGGTTTCAGCGAGGACGGAATACATTGGCAGATTGACCCGAAGCAGCTGGAGCTGATCGGCAAGGACGGCAGCAGGACAAAGGTGTTGGGATATGACCCGAGAGTTGTTAAGATTGAAGATACATATTATATTTCTTTCTGCAACTGCGTGAACGGACCGACGGTGTGCGTGGCTTACACAAAGGATTTTGAGGAATTTTACGACCTGGGAAATTCGTTCCTGCCTTTTAACAGAAACGGAGTGCTTTTCCCGAGAAAGATAGATGGAAAGTACGGAATGTTGTCACGTCCGAGCGATAACGGGCATACGCCGTTCGGAGATATTTACTACAGTGACAGCCCCGATTTGGAGTATTGGGGACACCACAGACACGTTATGTCGACAACCGGCGGATGGCAGGAACTGAAAATAGGTGCAGGTCCTGTTCCGACCGAGACAAGCGAAGGTTGGCTGCTTATTTATCATGGTGTGCTGCTTTCTTGTAACGGCTACGTTTACAGTGCAGGCGCGGCGATTCTTGACAGAGACGAGCCATGGAAGGTGAAATATCGCACAAAGCCTTACATACTTGCACCCACACAGCTTTACGAGCAGGTTGGTGATGTTCCGAACGTGGTATTCCCTTGTGCAAATCTTTGCGATGCCGAGACCGGGCGCATGACGATATACTACGGAGGAGCGGACACTGTTGTGTGCATGGCACATACTACGGTGGATGAACTGATTGATTTTGTAAAGGAAAATTCATATTAAATCGGTTATTTAAAAATTCTGATTAAAAAGGAGGAAAAATATGCTTAAGCGTTTTATAGCTCTGATTTTGGTGGCGGCAGCGCTGCTCGGCATTATGCCGGCGTATGCCGAGGAAACGGAGCAGGGGACAAACAAGCTGTATTGCCTTTCGGACAATTCGTGGATCGATTCCGATATTGCACTTTATAAGTCGCGCGGGACTGAGCTTGAAAATTTCAAAACCGGTGCGGAGTATTCGTGGGATAAAGCTTCGGACAAAGACATGATGACATCGGACAGCGAGTGCAAAAAGCTCACCAACGGAGATATCGGAAACGGCGACGGGGAACACAACACGTGGTCGACCTGGATGCAGAAAAACAATAAGGCGATTGTTACATTCGACCTTAAGAACAGCTACTGGGTAAGCAGGGTCGACATCTGGTCGATAGCAAAAACACGCGCTCAGGTGGGTAAGATTGAAATTCGTGTCGGCGAAGATGTCAATAACATGAAATCACTTCCGTCCGTTATGGCGGAGATCGGAAAGGAAAACAATACATTTATCTGCACAGAGGCGGATTTTAATGCGGCAAAAATCCGATATGTTGAAGTGACATGCAGCATTGCGGAAAGCCAAACAAGCCTGCAGGAGGGCTTTATTCAAATGGTTTTGTCCGAGATTGCCATATTCGGATATCTTGAAAAGCCCGAGAGCAATGAGGAAGAAATAATCGAGACCGAGGAGAAATCTCCCGAGCTGATTTTTTCTCAAAACGACCCGGTGATAAATGAGCATGACACTTTTATAGCGGATTTGGGTGCTGTATACGATGTTACAAAAACAAATGTGTCGCAGTATAATTCATCGGTCAGCGGCTTGGAAAATTACGATGTGTATTTAAGCAGCGACGGAATCAACTACAGTCTGATCGGCAGCGGTGAGGCAACAAATAAGATTGATTATAAAGTAACTGAAATCCCGTATGAGATACTGCCTGAAACCTATGCGCGCTATGTCAAATTTGTCATGCATAAGGCAGAGGGCAGAGAAAGCGTTTTGATAAAAAATATTGAAATTTACGGACGCGAGGGGATTGAGGAAAGAAGAATTGATTCCGAGGCGGAGTACAGCTATTACACGCAGCAGCCTTATCAGACCGGCGACGATATCCGCTTACAGGATAAGGAAAACAAAAAGCTCATGGATGGCGATATAAACAATGCCATTTCCACAAGAGAGCAGTGGGCGACAGTTGTTGTTGACCTTAAAAAAGCGTATCAGATAGGAAATGTCGATATATACTCGCTTGCAGCCGGAAACACTTTTATGGAGGGCTGCGAAATTCGCTACAGTCTGGACGGAAAGAAGTATTTTACATATACTTACTATCTGAATCATAACGAAAAAACAGGCGGAATTGTAAAGAGCAGCTTTTCGGGGATGCCGGGCAGAAATGCAAGATATCTGAAGCTGATAATGCAAAGCTCGACAAAGAATATGGCGATAAGCGAAATCGCTGTAAACGGATATCCGATTGAGGCGGCGCGCTCAAAGACTCTTAAAAAAATTCCGCTCCGTGTCGAAATGAAGAACTATCTGCTTGCATACCTCGATTGGTCGACATTCAATACGCAAAATGCAAGCAAGGTTGCGCTCTATGTTGAAAAGAATCCGTTTGCCGATACAAAGGATTTGCAGCCGACAGCGGTTTATGAAAGCTATGACGATGCATTTATCAATAAATACGCAACAAAAACAAATTTGGAGCCGGAGACAACATATTACTTTGCGGTAACTCCGTTTGACTCCGAGGGCAACGAGCTGACAGACGTAACGCCGGTGAAAGTAACAACTCAGGGTGTACTCGGTACAAAGGTCAGAGACGTGTTCAATATAACCAATCACCCGAATTACAGCGGCGGAGCGACAAAAAAATTCGGCAGCTATACCGAGACGATGAAAAAAGAAGCGGTACGGCTTATGGACGATATGGGAGCGTCGAATAAAAACCGTCTTTGGGAGGTAAGCGGTGCAAATATTCAGATGTACACCGATGTGGGAATCAGTACGATGCTGATTAATGCAACCGCCACAAGCTCAAAGAATTACGGAAATTACTTGTATTCAAACGGAAACGAGTCGGATTTGTCAAAGGCAGATGTTAATACATTTCTGACAAATATGAAAAATGCATATAATGTGCTCAAAAACGATGATAAGAGAAATGTTCTCTGTGACCCGGTTCTGGGCGGTACCGAGATAGGCAGTTTGCAATGGTTCGACAACCTTTATAAAGCAGGCAACGGTATTGAGACAAAGCTTAATTTTGATGCTGTGGACGTACATTTTTACTGTAAGTCTATAGATGAGCTTGTTCCCGGAGTGCCTGTCGGCGCACCGGAACAGCTCTTTAAAAAGATTCAGAACGTAAGAGCGGTAATGGAAAAGTACAATGACGGCGACAAGCCGATTATTTCCACCGAGACCGGTTTCCACACCGCTCCGATAAACGGCTATCAGCCGAAATGCGATTACGAAACTCAGCGAAATTACATTGTCAGAATGTATATGATAATGATATCACAGGGCATAAAAGAGGTTTGGTACTATAACTTCCATGATGACGGATATGACGACAATAACTTTGAGCATCACTGGGGACTTATAGACTACTTCGCAGTGCCGAAGCCGTCGTATTACAGTTATTACAATATGTATCAGCAGATGCGTAATACTTCATATACCGGTGCGGTTTCGGGACTTTCGAATCCGTATTACGGCTATGAATTTTACGATGAGACGAAAAACAAATGCATCTCGGTTATATGGGCGGCCGACGGACAGGATAAGACGCTTAAGTTTGAAACTCTGTCCGGCAAGGACGAAAATATAGAGGTTATCGGCAGCGACGGCAGCTTTAGAGTACTTGACACAGAGGATTGCAAAGGCTCTGTATCGATAAACGGCGCACCGATATATATCTATTCGGATAATGGAGTAAAGGCAAACTCAATCAATGTTGCATTTGCGGCAAAGGCGTCAACAATTGATACAATCCGCGGCAAGGACGTAACCTTTACACTGGCGAGAAAAACTCTCGGACAGGGTAAATCCGGTCACGTTGAGGGCGTGGGAATGCCCGGTGGCTGGAGCATTGCAAACGATACGACATTCAATGCGGACGCTGCAAATATTGACGTTGGGATACATGTTCCGGAAAATACGACCGAACAGGTTGAAAGTTTTGAACTCAGCGTGGTTATGGACGACGGCACAACAGCACCGATAAGAGTGAGTGTGGATGTCAAGTCCTCGATAAGTGTGAAGATTATACCCGAGCCGGTTGAGTTCGGAGACTGGAGCAAGTGGAGACTTGCGGCACAGTGTACAAATGTTGTCGATGTGCCTGTAAGCGGAAAGCTGAGTGTTCTCGGAACATCGGGAATAAATGTTACAACGGTAGAGGCGCAGAATACGGGCGAAATCCGGCCGGGCGAAACAAAGACGGTTTACTTTGATGTTGCAGCTCCTGCTACCGAGTTCGGTGTTGTTGGAACATTCATGCTCGAAGTGAACGGGCAGAAGAAGAGCTTTGACAGAAATCTCAATTTTTCGGCATGCGTAAATGACGGAATCACGCCGGTAATGGACGGCATCATTTCGCCGGGAGAATGGGATAACTGTCATGTTATCGGTGAGGATAGCTACAGATATGCAAAATGGAACGGAGCATCCGACTTGTCTTTCAAGGTCTACAGAAAATGGGACTATGATAATTTCTATATGGCAGTCGATGTAACCGACGATGTGTTCTGCCAGCCGTATACCGGCACAGACGTATGGCAGGGCGATAATATCCAGGTTGCCCTGGATCCGGCAAGAAAAGACGGAGTCGGAATTTCCAACACCGATTATTTCGAACTGGGGCTTTCGGGAAACGATAAAAATGAGCTTATGACTTATGTATGGCTTGCAGACCTGGTTGTTAAAAAAGACAGACCGATAGCGGCGTACACCGGAGCGGTCAACCGTGCCGACGACGGACATACAATCTATGAAATTGCGATTCCATGGGGATTTTTGATTGAGACGGGAATTGTCAACGAAAACGATTGTATCGGATTCTCCATCGCGGTAAACGATAACGACGGCAGCGGAAGAAAGGGCTACCTCATGTATATGCGCGGTATTACAGATAAAAAGGATGCCAACAACTTTGAGGATATGGTTCTGATAAAGAAAAAGTAAGCGATGAATGAAAATGCGGCATGGTATAAAAGCTATGCCGTATTTTCTAAGATAGGAGGAAAAGCATTGAAAAAGACTTTATTCAGTATTATTTTTGCAATGACAGTTATTTTCGGCGCTGCCGCACATGCGAGCGAACTGACGGTTTTATCCGGCAACACGTTTTTCCCGGGTGATTATAAGGCATACAGTGACAACGGTGAAAATCTTACAATATTGAATACCGGCGCAAGCTATTCGTGGACAAGCGATTCTGATAAAGACATTATAAAAAACGACGTAAAGTCGAGAACAGACGGTAAAGGAAATATTACGGGCTATGTTCGGGTCATGACCGACGGAAATATTCTCAATCACAGCGGCAGCTATGTTGCGCACAGTTCCTGGGAATCGGGAACTCCGTCAAGTGCAGTGTTTGACTTGAAGGATGTCTATACCGTCAGCCGCGTAGATGTATGGTCGTCATCAACAAGCTATCAGCAGATGGGCGAGCTTCGTGTCGCGGTGAGCGATGACGGAGAAAATTTCACAGAGGTCGGCAGTTGGCAGGCGCATGTTCCGGATAAAGAGATAATAGAACAGGCTGAGTATAAGCAAGGCAACAGTCATACCATATGCAGCTTTCGCGAAGTGAATGCAAGATATATCAAAGTTACCGGAAAAAAAGCATCTGTCACGGCCTATGGAAAGCATTGCTCTCAGTATGTTTTCGGCGAAATTGTAATAATGGGCGGAGAGAAAAAGGAGATGGATCCGTCCGCAGAGAGAATATATTTTGAAAATTCTGACGGCGAGAGAGTATATTCATTTAATAGCGGCGGAACATATGTCACCAAGATAAATGTCCGCGATACCGATGCTGTTTTGGTATCGGCTCAGTATGATTCGGACGGCAGATTGAAAAAGGCTGCTTTGAGTGACGGACAGTATCGGAATATCGGCGAAAAATATACGCTTAAAAACGAAATTGAAATATCGGAGTTTGAGTCGGGCGACAGTCTCCGTGCATATATATTTGATTCGGCGGACGGGATGCATCCGATAGCAAAAAAAGCGGAGTTAAAAGATATCGACACGAGCAAATCCGGACTTTTGAGCAGCGATACACCGAGAATCAGTTCAATGATCGTGTATCCTGTTTCGGACGGATACAGCTGGGTAACATCGGGAAAATACGCGTCGGACAGTGCGTTTGTCGAAAAAGAGAATATGCTTTTCGACGGTAATATAAAGGATATTGCCGAGGCTGAGTCGAATAACGATGCATATGCCGATATATGTATTCATCTGACCGATACCATGAAAATCGAACGCTTTGCAATATATGCAATGTGCTCGGGTGACAGTTATATGTCGGAGTACGACATATATGCATCGATGGACGGAGTAAATTATGAATATGTAACAACCAAGAAAAACACTCTTTCGGCAGCGGTAAAGCGTGTCATGCCGGTGTCGGTTGATGTGGACGGAGTTTTGTATGCAAGGGATATAAAGTTGGTTTTGAAAAAGGCGTCCGGCATCGGAAAAATGGGAATTGCCGAGATAGAAGTCTACGGCAGACCGCCCGAGAGGACAAAGCAAAGATTTTCGGATTATGCATACGAAACCGAAATGCCGTTCAAAACAAGCGATGATATAATTGCAGCCGACTCGTCAGGAGTGCTGAGTGACGGAGACCTTGAAACGGCGGTAACGAGCACAGGAGACTATGTGAGCGTTATATATTCAGCCGATGAATTTTATCAGCCGGAGGATATTACGGTAATCGGATATCACAGCGGCTGCGAGCTTCTCACAAGCCTTGACGGCGTGAGCTACTTCTCACAGGGCTTTTTCCCATGCGTTGACGGCAGGACTGAGATGATGGGAAAAGCGGATACAAATGCCAAGCATATAAAGCTTGTGTTCCGAAAGGGTGAGCGCGAGAATATATCGCTTTCCGAAATTGTGCTGAATGTAAGGGGACTTTATGATATAAATTCCGCCGCAAGTGCAAAAATCCCGGTCATGGCGACATTGAAAGCGAACAATATACTATATCTCGACTGGAGTGATTATAACCAAAGCAAAAATAATGTGTCGTCATACTCGGTATATATCGGTGAAAAAGCGGCGCAGAGCGGGCTTTCAAAGGCGGTTTATATAAACGGAGGAAATGTACCAGTCCGCGAAGTGACCGAACAGTATTGTACATATGTGGGACTCGCGCCGGACACCGATTACGAGGTGACGGTTGTTCCTTACGGAAAAACTGTGTCGGACGGTACACCGGTTAAGATTCATACAAATGACGCGCTCGGCGGAAATAAGCTCTCGGGCATATTCTGCATAAATGAATACATATACGGCGGCGGAGCACATGTGGCGCATACAATGGAAAATTCGGGTATGACCGAGACAATGAACCTCGATAAAAAGCTTAAGCTTATAACCGATATGGAAGTTTTCTCAAAAACAAGATATTGGGAAAACAGCGAGGATATATTTAAGAAATATATGTCGCGCGGCTTGGGATTCCACCAATATGCTCGGACCGAGAGCAGCGTAAAGCTGTGCAATGATTACGGAATATATTCCTATTGCAGCGCAAATGAGCCGGATATTAATTCGACATATCAGAATAATCCGGAAAAGTATGTCGAAGTGTCAAAAACAAATCACAATCTGATTAAGAATATTGACTCCAAAAATGTACTTGCCGAGGCATCCATATGCGGAACGGATAAGCTGTCCTTTGTGGAATCGTTGTACAATTCCGATTCGAATTACGGGAGCTATTACGATGTTGTGGATGTTCATGCTTATTGCAAGGCATTCGAGGGAAAGCAAAACCACGAGGATAATTTGTCGGATAATGCGGAGGCGTACTCGATTCCGGAGCATTTGTTCACAAAAAAAGCAAGGATTGATGCACTTTTGGCATCTCACAACGATTCGGCAAAGAATATTATCTTTACCGAAATAGGCTGGTCAACGCATACTCTGCCATATTCTCAGGACGTGGTTGTGGAGGGCGTGACAAAGGAGCAGCAGGCGAACTTCGTTGCAAGAGCATATCTTATAAGCGCGGCACTCGGAATAAAGAATGTGTTTCTTTATGCATTCCAGGATGAAAGCTATGAGACAACAAACAGGGAATATCAGTTCGGAATTGTAGATTGGTACGGCAATCCAAAACCGGCGTATTATTCGTATTATACTCTCGGCAAGCTTTTGAAAAATGCCGAGTTTGTCGAAAGGGTAAATACAATTACGCATCCGAATTATGGGGTTGTTTTCTATGATACCGAGAAATCAATGTACCTGACCGCACTCTGGAATGTGAGCGGAAACGGCACAAGCGTGAGAATAAATTCGGATGATTCGCAATATCTTGTGACGGATGTATACGGAAATACAAAATATGTCAGCGGAAACGAGATTGAAATCGGTTCGGCTCCGATATATATTTATTCATCCGATAAATTGACCGTTGCAGGCATATAAAAGAACATTTAATCAAAATCGACAGTGTTTTCGGGCACTGTCGGTTTTGATTTTTGTGCTGTTTTTGCAGGAAATAAACGACTTTTTTTGTTTTTAAAAAAATTTTTTTGAAAAATTTCATTTTTTACTTGCAATTCTTGGAAAATTATGTTATAATATGATTAACAGGATGAATTTATATCTGTTATATAATTAAAAAAGTGGATGTACATCGGCGAAAACCTTAGAAAATTTATTTTAATGTTTAAGGAGATGTAAAAATGAAATACTTCAGAAATGCATTTACTGCCTTTCTGACAGTACCGCTTATTTCCATTGGCTGTAGTATTGCTGCGGGGCAGCATGCGGTATGTGCAGAAATATCGGGAAGCATTACGTCAAGTACACCAAACATTAACGTTTACAGGTATGTAAACACCACTCCTACGCTTATCTATACCGGACCGGCGAGCGGATACGACGGTATATTGAGCGATATGGATTTTTCCTCGGCGCGGTGTGCTGTAGTGTTCGATTGGGACAGCAATGCATATATTTATGCCGAACGGGCAGATAATACCGTATCATATATCAATGCGGTAACGAACATTCCGTCAAGAGCAAATTCAAACAGAGCGGAAACAATGTCGGACTCGGGAACGATAGCGACAAATATGAGCATTGTGTATGATAACAAGTATTACGAAAATATTCTGATGCCCAATGAACAATTAAACGTTCCTATAGTAATTTCCAACGGAAGCGGAAGCGAGAAAAAATATATTCCGTATATCGCAAGATTTGATATCGGCGGAAAACTTATAGGAATAGTAACGGGAGACAAAATCACAGTTCCGCCCAATTCAACGGCGAGCGGATCGATTTCCGAGATTTTGTCGGGAGATGCCCTTTCAACGGCAAAAATATTCCTCTGGGAGGAAGGCGCGCAGAAACCGGCACACGATGCGATTGCAATGACTGTCAATTCTGCGGATTATTACTCGGATACTTTTGACAGTGCGGAGGAGATTATATTCGATAAGCCTTTGTGCGGAGTTATCAACAGCGAAAATGACGTGGATATTGTAAAATTCAAACCGGCGTTTTCGGGGCTGTATGCAATGCGGATATCTTCGGATAACGGAGTTAATGCAGGGCTTTATAACAGCAGCGGAACTTTGATAACAGCAGCAAATGCAACGGATAAATATATATTCTATTCACTTGAACAAAATCAAAATTATTACTTAAAATTCGACGGAAATGCCAATAAATCATATACGATAACGCCGGCAGTGCCGTCAGCGGCGCAAACTTTAACGAAAAATATCGGCGCAAACGCATCGGCAAATGAAAATGCGGCATGCAATGTCTTTTCGTTCACACCGGCAGAAAGCGGAACATATGTAATAACGGCTGTCGGGACGGAAAATGCAAAAGCGAGCTTGTATAATGAAGATTTCACCTTTGCGGCAGCGAATGATATATCCGACGGAGATGTAAGCTTCAGGATATCTCATGAAATGCAGGCAGGAAAAACGTATTATATTCTCGTATCACCGAAAACAGCGTCAGCGGATTATACTTTGTATGTAGAACAACCGCTTGCGTTAATTTCGGTAGAATAGGAGGGGATTGATATGTATAAAAAATACTTAAGCTTAATTTTGGCATTGACAATGATGTCGGCAGGAACTGCAGCCTTTGCGGAGGATGAGACCGAGGCTGAGGAAACATATGCAACAGGCTTGGCAGAAATGACGGATGAAGAATGGGAAAGTTTTAATTCGCGTCTTCCGATGATTACCAATGTAAAGCCTAATAATATAGCACTTTCAAGAACAGAAACCGATACGGAAAGTGAAGTACAGCTTCTCGGTGAAAATGATAATATTTCGCCTGTTGATATAGGTGATGAAATGACATATTCTTTCCCCGGACAAGGCTCGGGAGGCGGTGCACAGAGCGAGTTCCCGCTGACAAGTGCAGTAGATGTCAGCAATTCGCTCACATTTCCGCCAATCGGAAATCAGGGAGATATAAATTCGTGTGTTCCGTGGTCATTGTGCTATTATCAGCTGACAAACAACAATTGTGTTGCACGCGGGCTTAATGCAAAAACGGCTTCAGGAACGGCAGTACGTGAAAATATCATGTCTCCGGGTTTTACTTATCCTTTGATAAACGGGGGTCAAAACGCAGCTACGTATTATAATGAAGCTTGTGCGGCAATTATGAGCTACGGCTGTCCTAATGTAAATGATTATTCCGAGACTATGACGACAAACAATATAAAACAATGGTGCACGTCTTCGGAAGTTTGGAACAATGCTATATATAACAAACCTCAAAAAATCACGTTTGGGACAATAGATACATCGTCAACGGTAGATGGTGATACAGATGGTGTTGTAAACATAAAAAAAATCCTCTCAAACGGATATGTTGTAACCGTACCGGTATATTTTGACGCATTCATGCGTACAAATAATACAACAACAGGTGCATGGGGATGTAAGTATGCCAAAAATCTGAAACAAGGCGGTCATGCGCTTACCATTGTAGGCTATGACGATAATTTTTGGGTTGATGTAAATGGCAACGGACGAAAGGAAAGAACGGAATACGGTGCATTCAAGGTTGCAAATTCATGGGGCACGCGTGCCTCTAAACATACCAAAGGTTATTTGTGGATATCTTATGATGCATTGGGAAGCAAAAGCAAAGTTTCAGATGCACCAACATCCAGACAACCGGTTTTTGATTGTTATTATTTTATAGAGCCTCAAAAGGATTACACTCCTCTTTTGATAGCAAATGTAACAATGAAAACCAATAAAAGAAATCAGGTAGCAGTAAAGTTAGGCGTATCCTGTATCAACAGCACCACTCCGAACGGAACGGTGAATGCGGTTGACTATTATCATATCGCATTTAATACGGCTGCTAACAGCTATATAAAAACAGACGTTGATATGCTTGATAAAAACTTTTCAGGCGGAAACGGTCAGGAGACAATCACCGTTCCGTTTGATTTAACACCTGTAATAAAAAAAGTTTACGGTTCATCCGGGCTGGCGGCAAATTCTGATATTAGGCTGTATGTTGAAGTTACAGACGGTGTCAGCAACGGTTCGACAGTTACTCTCGGAAATGTAAAGGTTATTGAGCCGATAACAGGCAAAGAAATTGCGTCGGGCAATTCATCGGAGCTTGTGGCAGATAACAGTTCTGTGATGAAAACGGTTGATTTTAAACTTACACCTTTTGTGGGCTATAGCAGTACGCAGGATATAGCTCTTACATTCAACAGTAATCTAAAAGCTGATTCCTTAAGCGGAAATATATATATCAAAACTCCGGAAAATGTAATAGTTACACCTGATTTTGATGTTGCCGATGGGAATAAAATAAAAGTATATTCCCCCGAAGCGAACGGGAACAGTGGGTATAAAAAGGATAGAGTGTATGAATTGCACGTCGGAACGCAATTAAAATCCATGGGCGGAAATCATTTGTCCTTCGAGCAAACAATTTATATATACATCCTTAATAGGTTTTATACATTTTAAAAATTCTAATTATGGAGGACTAAAACTATGAAGCGGACATTTTTCATCTTAATTTGTTCATTGATTCTCGGCAGCGCTAATCTTAATGTTTACGGAGCGACAACTACTTATATCAATGACGTGGTTTACGATCCGAACGGCGAGAAAATCAGCTCTGTTCGTGTAGCTGTTTCCGGATTCAATGTTTCGGGCAATCCGGAGGCGGAACTTGACAGAGAAGAGCAGGATAAACCGAGCTCGGAAGACATCTTTAAGCTTTTTGATAATTACGAATGTCTATGGACATATGATTTTAAAACAACCGACAGTGAAAATCTTTATCCGGCAATTGATGAAATGACGATAAAAATTTCCCGTTTTGAGAAAGGCGGAGGGGGTCTTGGAGAAAAGCTTGGTAAAAACTACAAGTTATATTATATTGACAATGGCAAACCGGAGGAAATTACCGCTTCGACAGATGAGTATGATGTGACATTTAAGGCAAATAAGCTCGGCACATATGCAATGTATTTTGATGAAGCATCATATAATGTCAACTTTTATGCAGACCAGCCCGAATTTGATGAAGATGACGGTCATATGATTTTGGAACCGTTTTTCACAAAAGAGTTTAAGGCGAGAGAAAATGTAACATTTCCTGAAAAGCCGACAAAAGACGGATATGTCTTTTGCGGATGGACGATATATTTTAATCCGTCTTTGCCAATAGCTCCGTCGCCGCAGCCGCACAAACCCGAGCGTTACGGTAACTATTTTGCATCATGGTGTAAGGCTGAGGATTACAATCCTTTGAAAATAGAAATATCATCTGATGAAGATATTATTAAGGGTGAAGAGGACGGTAAGGTTATAACGCTGAAAATATCTGACGGCTTTTTCCTTGAAGATAATACATCTGTCACATATCTTGACAATTGGGCAATAAAAGGCTGCGAAGATATCTCAATTGCAAAAATTGAGCGCGTGGATTACAAAACATTGCAGATCACATTGTCCGGAAACAGCAGTGATATCTACACCGATTCAAACATTTACTTTGAGTTTCCGGGGGATATAATCGATTTTGAATATTTCGACAGTGATGATAATGAAGTGTCGGAAGATAAAAAATTTCAGCTGGACAGCGATGGAATCCCTGCAAAGGTTTATGTAACCGATAATAAAGTAAAGCTGCAGCGTCAGACAAGAAAATCAACCGGCGGAAGCCTTAGCGGAAACAAAGTTCCGGAGAGCAAAAAGTATACTGTTACATTTGACACAAACGGCGGAAGTACTATCGACAAAATGACAATAGAGGAAAACTCGTCAATAACCGAGCCGACAGCTCCGACAAAAGAAGGATATACCTTTGACGGCTGGTACACAGATAAGGAACTCAGCAGCAAGTATGATTTTGCTGAAAAGGTGTCGGGAAATATCACGCTTTATGCAAAGTGGAATGAGCAAAAGAGTGATGATACAAAGACAGATGATGACAACAAGGCTGACAGCAAAATTATCCTGACAATCAATAAAAAAGATGCAACAGTTTTCGGAGAAAGCAAAACAAACGATGTTGCTCCGATAATAAGAAATGACAGAACAATGCTGCCGGCACGATTTGTTGCGGAGAGCCTTGGAGCAAAGGTTATTTGGGATGCAGACAAAAAGCAGGTTACTGTAACAGGAAAGAACAATGACAAGGATGTTGAGATTATTATAACAATTGATTCGGATAAAGCCGTTGTGAACGGTGAAACAATCGAGCTTGACAGTCCTGCATTCATTGAGAATGAGAGAACCTATACTCCGATCAGATTCATTGCCGAGCAGTTGGGTGCAACTGTTGAATGGAATGACAAAGATCAAACGGTTACTATCGAAAAGTAATGGTATAATTATTTAGTATATGCAGGGCTTTAACTACTATAAATAAGGCTCTGCATATAAGTTTATACTTAAGAAAAAGCAATGGAGGTATTGCAATGAAGAAAACTCTTTTATCAATTTTTTGTATTTTTGCATTGGGGGTTTCAATGGTTTCCGCAGCGCAAAACTACAGCTCAGATGCATCGGTATTCGATAAAGACGGGAATTATAAATTCAGAGCTGAATTGAATATTTCCGGTTTCAGCGTGAAAAACGATGAAAACGCAAAGTTGGAAATCGATGCTGAACAAGAGGGTCAATCGACAGATATTCCGGAAAAAGTATACGCTGCTTGTGATGATTATGAACAATTTCTGACATTTGATCTTAAGTCGGACAATAAAGAAAACCCATATCCCGAAATTGATGAAATGTCAGTAAATATTTATCGCATAGGAAAAAGCGGAGGTCTTTCGGAATATCTCGGAAAAAACTTCAAGATTTATTACATTGGAGAAGAGTCTGTTGAAAGCGTAGCCTTTACAGAAAAGTCTCATGAGGTTTCGTTTAAGACGGATAAATTGGGTCGTTATGCCTTGTATTTTGACGAGGCAACATATGATGTTAATTTTTACACCGGGGATATCGGATATGATGAGGATAATGAACCATATGAGATACCATACTTTGTTGCAAAAGATTTAAAAGCAGCAGATACCGTTGTATTTCCTGCAATCCCCTCCAAAGAAGATTACGAATTTCTTGGCTGGCAGGTTCAGGCAGGCGGCGGAACGGTATTTGCTGAACCTCAGCCGCATAAGGTAAGCTCACATGTTGCATATTATGCTGCTTGGTGCAAAAAGGAGGAATATACTCCTTTTACTGTTACATTGTCATCTGACGAGGCTATTACAAAAGGCAATGAAGACGGGGCTTTGCTGAAGCTGACTATTTCGGACGGAAGCTTCCCGGGTGATGTTGAGGGAATATTGGAGGAAAATGTTTGTGTTCTCAAAGGAGACGACAGTTTATCCATAAGCAAAATAGAGAGAGTAGATGAAAAAACAATCCAATTAACTATATCCGGAAACAGTGATGATATTTATTCTGATTCCAAACTTTATGTGGAATTTTCACCGTATTGGATAGATTTCGGAAATGAATCATCGAAAAAAATCCAACTGGATAGCGATGGAGTAATGGCAAAGATTTATACAAGTAATAACAAAGTAACAGTGCAGCGTCAGACAAGAAAATCAACCGGCGGAAGCCTTAGCGGAAACAAGACCCCGGAGAGCAAAAAGTATACTGTTACATTTGACACAAACGGCGGAAGTACTATCGACAAAATGACAATAGAGGAAAACTCGTCAATAACCGAGCCGACAGCTCCGACAAAAGAAGGATATACCTTTGACGGCTGGTACACAGATAAGGAACTCAGCAGCAAGTATGATTTTGCTGAAAAGGTGTCGGGAAATATCACGCTTTATGCAAAGTGGAATGAGCAAAAGAGTGATGATACAAAGACAGATGATGACAACAAGGCTGACAGCAAAATTATCCTGACAATCAATAAAAAAGATGCAACAGTTTTCGGAGAAAGCAAAACAAACGATGTTGCTCCGATAATAAGAAATGACAGAACAATGCTGCCGGCACGATTTGTTGCGGAGAGCCTTGGAGCAAAGGTTATTTGGGATGCAGACAAAAAGCAGGTTACTGTAACAGGAAAGAACAATGACAAGGATGTTGAGATTATTATAACAATTGATTCGGATAAAGCCGTTGTGAACGGTGAAACAATCGAGCTTGACAGTCCTGCATTCATTGAGAACGAGAGAACCTATACTCCGATCAGATTCATTGCCGAGCAGTTGGGTGCAACTGTTGAATGGAACGAAGTGAATCAGACGGTTATAATAAATCGAGCTTAAAAAATTCAGTTCATGTGAAAACATAGACAGGAAAGTTGGGATTCCTGTCTATGTTTTTTTTCGTGGAAGATTGGTATTTAATTGTGACCTCTTTGCAGAATTATTGTGGGAACAATTTTATTAAGCCGAAAGAAAATAATTCGGATTTTGTTTTTGCAGCCATTTGTGGTATAAAAGATGTTGAAAGGCTGCAGCCTTTTAAAGACCACAAACTGAGATATATCAAAATTATGTCTTTAAGACTGAATTTGGATTGCTTTCTTTTTTAATGCTTTGACAACAGTTGATTTATAAAATTTTTCTGTGCGCAAGAAGCGGTTTTATTTTTTTTTTGAGAAAAGAGGCGAAGCATATGACGAATAACAGACACAAAACGGCTGCATATAAAATTATCCCGTCGCAGGGCGGAAACAGCTACAGCTTTTTCTGCGAATTGTCGGGTATGCTTGTCTGTACCACCGGAACATATTATGCAGACGATCCGGAGGCGGAGCTTTCGGCGGCGTGGGAATCGGAGGGCAAAAACAATTTTAATTTATGCCACCTGTGCGGCAGATGGGTCGATTCGGTTGTATATAATCCGGATATGCTGACGTGTGTAAACTGTGCTCCGCTCGAAGAAGAAGAAGCAAGGTACTGCAAGCACTGCGGCGCAAAAGTAATTAACGGCGATATAATCTGCTCTGTATGCGGCAAAAAAGTATTATATGGGGGAGCTGATGGAAATGACAAGATATAGACCGTCAAGAAAAGATATTTTGGAGCATTTCGGCTTTGGCACGAAAAAAATGAAAAGCTGTAAAATCTGTCCGTGCTGCGGCAATGCACAAAATTCAAAAAAGAGATTTTGCGAAGTTTGTCATACAAAGCTGCCCGGCAGGACGATTTTTGATATTTACAAATCCAAACACCGCTGCTGCAAAAAAGGCGGAAATGTTCTCCCGGACGATGCGGAATATTGCCCCCTGTGCGGAACGAAGCAAAGCAATAAAAATTGAAAAATAAATCTTGTTTGTTGCATATCGGAAAACCTTGACATATATTCGGCAAAGGATTTTAATGATTTTAATCGTTTCCGTGCAATTTACTGTAATTTTTCTGTTTGGATTACAATATTTGTAAATATCCTATACTTTTCCCCCTACTTTTTAAAAAAATTTGATTTTAATTAAAATTCATCCTATACTTTTGGCGAAAAGTATGGGGACAAAACAGATTATTTCATAT
>CAKSQL010000011.1 GCA_934486735.1 uncultured Clostridia bacterium
GGTAAAACCGTTCAACAGCTCACAATTCATTATAACTGCATAGGCAATATTGAAATACCCGACCTTGAAAAGCTACCCGAAAACAATGTTTCGGTACATACAAGACAGGGCGTAGATGTTCATTTTGCCGCTTGTGCAAGTTAAAAAGTCAATAAAAAACCGAGTGTCATACAAAACCTTTCAAGTTCTGTAAGAACACTCGGTATGGTCGGAGTGACAGGACTTGAACCTGCGGCACCTAGACCCCCAGTCTAGTGCGCTACCACCTGCGCTACACCCCGCTGTGGTCGGGATGACAGGATTTGAACCTGCGGCCCCTACGTCCCGAACGTAGTGCTCTACCAAACTGAGCCACATCCCGAAATATGGCGGAGCAGGTGGGATTCGAACCCACGGACGGTTGCCCGTCAACTGATTTCGAGTCAGTCCCGTTATGACCACTTCGATACCGCTCCGTATCACACAATTCCATTTTCTCCGACAACATCATCTATTATACCACATTTTCCTCCCCATGTCAAGCACTTTTTTTATCTTTTTGTTTTATGTTAATATTGCCCAAAATTTTCGCCCGCGTTTTTATTGTTTCAAGTCTATATTATCTTAAAAATTTTTTACATCGGACAAGCTGCAAAATTTGTCATACCTACATAGTATATTACTACAAGAGAGAACAGGGGGAGTTGATACAAAATGTGTGACAATCCGATAATTTATGTAATCATAATCATCCTTGTTATCTGTTGTTTCGCGGCACAGTTATTTCACATGGCGTTAGCCGAAAAAACGCAATCCCGTCTCCGGTCCTGAGCAAAGATTCCGATGCTTTGGGAATTGCCGAAATATATCTTTTCGGACGGATTGGGACCGCTTTTTCAGCTATCCACATGCTGCCGTAATTCAAAATCTCACCGATTTTGAAAATTTCCTTGAAAGGAGGCATATACCATGGGTGATTGCGGATGCCAGGGCGGATGCAACTTTGATTTAGACATGATTTTGTGGGTATTGATTATCATCGTTATCGTTACATGTATGTGCAACAACTAAATACTTAAGTCCGGGGATGCAAAAAAGGCACAGACCGTTCAAGTGCATAAATGCTGCTGCAATGTTATAGCATTTGCTTAGAATGATACAAAAATAGGTAGAAATCCGCAATTCTTGCGGATTTCTACCTATTCTTTGCCTTTGAGCTACGCTTTGAACGCACCGCTCCGAGTACGAACAAAACAAAAAGGAAGCAATTTAAACCCGATTTAAAATCAGATGTGATTTTTAAATCAAACTCCCGATTCTTTCTGCATATTATATTGTCTTTTAATCTTTTTTATGATAAAATATAAAAAAGCTGTAAACTCCGTCCGCGGGCACAGGAGCATGACAGCTTTTTCATCACGTGCAAATTTCCGCCAATAAAATCCCCTCCGGCAGGCGCAGGAGCAAGGCAGTTTTTTTGATTTTTCCGACATGTGCAAAATTTCGCAAGAAAAAATAAAAAATTTTTATATTTTTTTCTTTTCCTTTGTCATTTGTTTTATAAGTGAGGACCTCAAAAAGGAAAAAATTATAAAACAATCAAAAAAGGAGTTAATGACCTATGAAAAAAACAATTACTACAATACTTACACTTAGCCGAAGAAAAGTAATCCGAACCCGCCTGAAAAGGCATAATTTCGGCATATTTCGGCTTGTCGTCTTTGAAAGGCGTCAGCCTTTCGGCATCCTCCGCACCAAAATTCTGGCTCAAAATTCTATCCTTTTTAGGTCGCAGAATTTTGAGAGAGTGAATTTTTGATTTCACAAGGCAAAAACGGAGGTAATCCTGCCGGATTGCCGAGTATTTTAACGCAGTGAAAGCGGAAATTCACCTATCAAAATCGGAGTTCGGATTACTTTTTTTCGGCTATGCTCGCTGCCAACATGACAGCCGCTTTCGCCGAGGAACTGCCCGTTTTGGGTTCTGCTTCGGATACATTCTCGGTAACTGCCGACGGCAGCGCAATCGACTTGGGCGCAAACAAGATTTACAAATCGGGCGACAAGCTTATGCTCCCCGTCCGCACGATCGCCGAGAAACTCGGCTTTACCGTCGGCTGGGACGCTGAGCATCAGGGCATCAAGCTGAACAATGGCGAGGTAAACACCATCATCTACATCGGCGATGACAACTATTACATGGCGTCATCAATTGCAATCGGAATGTCCGCTCCGACACCTCTGGGCGCCTCTCCCGAGCTTAAGGACTCGGTGACATATGTCCCGGCTGAGCTTTTCAACGTCCTTTTCTGCAACCCGGACGCTGTGAAAATCGACGGCAGCAGCATCACAATAACATCGGATGCAGGGCAGTCGGCTCAGATACCGAACCCGTTCACCGAGCACAAGACGATAGATGAGGCTAAAAAGGCTATTTCATTTGACGCAAAGCTGCCGACCGCAATGCCCAAAGGCTATTCCCTCTCCTACATCGCAACAATGTCGGACAACCTTATCGAGCTTGTATACTCGAACGGCGGCAAGAAGATTACTTACAGAACAGCTCTCGGGGACGAGGACATCAGCGGTGACTACAACGTTTATCAATCTGAAAAGCAGTTCAAAGCCGGAGATTACAACGTAAAATACAAATCAAACGGCGAAACTTCAAACGCGACATGGACAAAGGATTCAGTCAGCTATTCGCTCCTTGCGAACTTTGAGCTGTCGGAAAACGATGTTTCGGACATTATAAATACAATCGCTTAAAATCAATCAAATTACGGGGGGATTTGCTTGGATAAGGAATATATCGCCGCTCTGCTTGACAAGTACGGCAACACCGTCATGAGAATTGCCTATACATATCTTAAAAATCAAGCGGACGCGGAGGATGTGACTCAGGACGTCTTTATGAAGATAATCGAGAAAAATCCCGATTTTCACGACGCGAATCATGAGAAATCATGGATAATACGCACAACGATAAATTTGTGCAAAAACAGGCTCAATTTGTTTTGGAACAAAAACAAATGCTCTATCGACGACATTGCCGAGGCGGCATGTTACGACACTTACGCCTCCGAAAATTCGGACGTGCTGAAAGCGGTTTTAAGTCTTGCGGACAAGTATCGCATTGTTGTATACATGTACTACTACGAGGGCTACTCAACGCCCGAGATTGCAAAGCTTCTCGGTAAGGCGGACGTTACGGTGCGGTCGACACTTCACAGAGCAAGAAGCATGCTGAAAGAAATTCTGAAGGAGGAATACGATTTTGAGTAAAAAATACAAAGCCGAAATGGATAAAATTGTCGTTTCCGATGAATTGCGCGAGAAAATTTTAGCTGCTGCCGACAGCAAGAAAAAAAAGCGTAAACCCACATACTATCTCCGATACGCTGCCGGGATTGCCGCGTGCGCTGCACTGTGCATCACCGCCGCATCGCTCACGAACGAGATAACGCACCCAAGCATCGACACCATTCCAACGCCGATTCCCACACTGCCGGCTGTTATCTCGCCGAGTCCCTCGGCAGCTGTGTCCCGCACGCAATCGCCGTCGGTCAGCCATGCGCCGAAAGCCGATGAGCGGATTTCCACCGTTCGAACGCCGAAACCGGGAAAGCCGACCGTTGCGCCCAATCCCCCAAAAAATCCGGGCGCACAGCCGACAGCCGCCCCCGAGCCGCCGGCAAATACTCCGAACACCCCCGAGGACGAAGTTATGGCAGGCTCTCCGTTCGGCGATGACGAAAGCATTGACGGGATTCAAAAAGAGGTCGGATACGCTCTTAAACTGCCGAGCTATCTGCCGGCGGGCTATGAGCTTTCCTCCTCATCACTGCTTTTCGGCGTACTGGTTCAAATAAAATTTTCAAGCGGCGATGATGAGATTCTCTATCGAATCGAAGAGACCGACAACGATGACATCAGCGGTGACTACAACACATATCCCTCGGTTGTGACCGAGCAAATAAGCGGCACCGAGGTCACATTAAAAGGCGACGGAGAGCTTTATCACACAGCCGTATGGCACAGCGATAAAGCGTATTCCATGAGCTGCTCCGCCGGGCTTTCAAAGGACGAATTTATTAAGATAATAAGCGAAATCCGCTGACCCCCGTCTTTAAAACAAGCTGAAACCACAATACAAGGACATGCACCTTTGGGATTTAGCCCAAAAGTGCATGTCCTTTTTCTGTCAAAAACATCGATTTATTCAAAGCAAAAAAATTCCGAATCTTAGCAAATTTATACATTCTATTGATTTATTTTAACAAATATGCTATAATAATAAGAGGGAATCTGTTTTCCGCAGCACACTCAACATTCGCAGCAATTCAATCGGAACGGAGGTGAAATTCGATAAAAAGTGCATAGCCGAAATTATGCCTTTTCGGGCAGATTTGGATTACTTTTTTCGGCTGACCGCTGTGAATACAAAAAATACTAAAGAAAAAAAGGGGTATAAAAATGAAAAAAAACATATCAATAATTGTATTAATGATTCTTACACTAATCTGTTCCGCGCACGCATTTGCCGATGACGGCTACAGCGACGACGAATACAGCCGCGCCGTTTCGATTTCCGGCGATACATGGACGGAGTTCAGCTTTGATTCCGACCTATTATTCAAAATCGACGCAGCCGAAAACGACACAACCACAGTGCTCGAAATTAAATCGGACGATTACCGCGGAGTTCTTCAATATTACGCGTTCACAAAAGGCGATTTTACTCATGCCACCCAAAACAATGTCATATCGGTTCCGGGATATATCGGCATTCCGCACATAGACAATCAGCTTTTGGGATATATTAAGCTCGGCTATGACAGCGCCCAAAATGCAAATTTACGAAACAAAACTTTAAAGGTACGGCTTTGCACTGTTTCAAACGATATTTCCGGCTGGGGAAACGCGGTTAAAATCGGCTTGAACGAGGAGCACACGCTCAAATTCGACTCAATGAGCGATGGCAAATGGTACAAATTGGTCGTTCCCGACGAACAGTTCAAATATACTTACACAATGCGCACGCCAACCACAGGCTGTTTTATCTCCGAGCTGTACACCGAGTCAGATCTGACCTCAGGCAAAAACAAATCCACATTCAGCGACTGTATCAGCGTCGGAGCATCCAAGTGCACAATCACCGCGCAGATGGGTCAGGGTACTTATTATCTCCACATGTACCCCGTCCCTCTTTACAGCGGAGTACTGGATTCAAAGATAATTTTTGCAACGGACAACAAGGACAGCAGCGAAGTTGTGACAACATCATTCGGAGCATTGACGTCGACCTGGGCGGCACCCGAGATAGAAGCAGCATTTGAGGACAATCTTATTCCGGAGGTCATGCTCGACTTTGACCTGACAAAAAAGGTAAACCGCGGCGAATTTGCCGCCATAGCGGTTCAGCTGTACGAAACAATTGCCAAGCAAAGCGTGAGCGAGGCAACAAACTGCACCTTTACCGATATACAATACGACGACAACGAAAAAGCGATAAAAAAGGCATATCGGATTGATGTGGCGCAGGGGACCTCCGCCGCGACGTACGAGCCGCTCAGCAATATAAACCGCGAGCAGCTTGCAACAATGCTGTGCCGCGTTATAAAGAAATACAACGACCCAAGCTGGAACATAGCCGCTGACGCCGACTACATCTTAAACACATCCGGCGTTGCATTGTTTGCCGATGACAGCGAAATTTCCGACTGGGCAAAGCCGTCGGTATACTTTATGGCAAAGAATGGCATTGTTAAAGGTATAAGCGATACTCTTTTCGCGCCGAAAAACACAACGAATCAGCAGGAGGCATCGGGATATGCCAGTGCTACAAGAGAGCAGGCAATTATATTGGCGCAGAGAATTTTTAAGCAATCCGACATGTTGAAAAACTAAATAAAAGGGGGAAGCAATATGAAAAAAATCATTTGCGGTCTGCTTGCATTAATCATGACAGCGATGTGTCTGCCCGGTTTTGCACTGGCGGCGGAATACTGCGCCCTGACCGATATTGCAAGCGCGAACGGGTACGAATATATCTACACTCCCGAGAAAAAGACTGCCAATCTGAGAAATGCATCATACATTTTGGCATTTCAGTCCGGGAACAGCATAGCGGCATACAAAACCGTCCTGGGCGACCAGGGCACGATTGAGCTGGACACCAAAGTGGCAGAGACGGACGGGAAATTATCGGTTTCCAAAACCGATTTGCAGACAAAGCTTGTAAAATATTTTCCCAATCTGCCCGATTCATCATACACCACCGACGAGAAGCAACATGAAACCACCGACGACAGCTATCAGGCAAATACTTCAGCACCGAGCGACTGGGCGGTAAATGAAATAAATTCGGCTATCGCCTCGGGACTGATTACAGGCGCGGTCAGAAGCAATTACCGGGCATATATCACAAGAGAGCAGTTTTGCGAATTGGTGATAAAGCTGTATGACAAATCAGACGGCAGCTACCCGGCGAACATCGGTAAGCAGTTCAGCGACACTTCGAATACGTCGGTTCTGAAAGCGTGCGGTCTCGGCATTGTATACGGCGTATCGGACACCGAGTTTGCGCCTTACGACAACATCACAAGGCAGGAAATATGCGCCATGCTTGTGAGGGCAATCGGCGTGATATATCCCAACATCGACCTGAGCGATTTTCAATATCATTATTTCGATGACATTAACAGTATATCATCATGGGCGATGGACGCCGTTCAATTCGCCTATGACAACGGCATTATGCAGGGCGTCGGTTCGAATCAGATACTGCCGCGCGGCAACACCACCTGCGAGCAGGCTGTTCTGCTGATAAATCGTATTTACGAGAACAGGTCGATGTTCAAAACGAAAAATGCAAAGGATGTTATCGAGACCTTGAAGCATTTGGAATTTGACGATGACGACGAGCTTAATTCCATAAGCGTTTCATTTTCAGATAACCGCGACGCAAGCGGCGTAAAAATCAAGGAAATAAAGCCGTCAAGTCTGATTTATTCGACAACGGGAATAAAGGGAACGGGCGTGAACATTTCATGCTCCGACGATTTTGACAAGGCGACAATCACATTCGACTACAAGCCGGAGGCTTTGGGAAAGACATCCCCGTCCGACCTGGCTGTTGCGTGGTACAACACCGACCTTAACAGAATCGAGGTTCTGGACAGCACTGTCAACGCCGGGAATCATACAGTTTCGGTCGAAACAACGCATTTCAGCGAATATATATTGGTCGATTCGAAGGAATGGTATTCGATCTGGCAGCGCGGACAGACCATAGTGCGAAAGACTGACAGCAGCGGAAACAACGCGGAAAATTTCAATGTCCGGCTTGTTGTGGACTGCTCGGGAAGCATGAGCGGCGACAGAATCAACAGAGCAAAGGAATGCACCTATGCATTTATTCAAAAGCTGTCCGCCGATGATAAATTTTCGCTGATTCGATTTTCCGGCTCGGCAAAAACCATCATCTCTCCGACAGAGGTGAAAAATGCCGACATGGATTCGGTCAAAAATACTGTCATGTCCATGACAGCCGACGGAGGAACAAATTTTGATGCGGCGCTTGACGAGTGTATCAGCTCGTTAGACTCGGGAGCGGAATATAATAACATTATTGTATTTCTGTCCGACGGAGAATCAAGCGTTAATGACTCGCGGCTTGAAAAGCTGAACGATAATAACGTCCGCATCGCATCGGTGGCTTTGGGCGGAGCATCCGGAATCGATGTTATGAAAAAGCTGTCGGACAGCACATCCGGGCAATATGTCTATGCCGAAAGCAGCGCCGACCTCGACGCAATCTACAGCGCGATACAAGGCTCGCTGATAGGCGTTGACGCGACAGACAGCGACGGCGACGGTCTGCCCGATATGGTGGAAATCACCGGTATGAAGAACCAGTACGGAAAGATAATCAGAACCGATCCGAACAAGTACGATACCGACGGCGACGGGAAATCCGACGGCGAGGAAATGGGCAGGCTGATTGAGACCGACCGCGTTACCGATATGGACAAAAAGCATGGAATCAATAAAAATGTTTACTTTGAAATGGTATCAAATCCGCTGGACGGGGTTGACGAGAATGATATACCGCGTGATGTGAGCGATACCGCCGCTGTGTCCGCAGCAGTAAAAGAAGTCAATGAAAGTGACGGCAAAATCAAAGTTACATTTGATTTCAATGTGAGAAACAACGACGCGAAAAATATCGAAATAGAAATCACCGGCAATGATGATTTATCCTCGGTATGGGTATTTGTCTTAGATGAAAGCTACGAGTACAAGGATGATGACATAAGAGCGGTATCTTCTTCATCGGACAACAAGGACATCTTCAAAATCAACAAGCTTCCCAAAGGAACTCACCAAAAACAAATCACAATGTCGTGTCAGAAATGCGCTGACGGCTCGGAATGTGACGAGGTTCATAAAATCGGCATTAAGATAAGCGGAGATAATTTCAAAGAAATTAATACGGAAGCAACGTGTACCGCTTCAAATATAAGACGTATCGCTCTGCTCATATCCGGCTATGATTCCATTCCTGAAGGAATCCAGTCATTTGACTCATCTGTTGAATATATGAGTCAAACTCTTAATTATGCACCTTTCGAAATACACCGTTTCCGAATGAATGATAACAGCCGTTACATGGAATATTCTGAGCTATCCGATCTGTTAGACGAAACATTCAGCGATACAACAAGCAATGATGTATCTGTATTCTATTATTGCGGACATTCTATACATGGCGGCAATAATCGCAGACCAATGTTTGCAGTCAACGGTGCAGGAGGTTTCACAGACAAAAATCAACTTGCACTTACTAACTTTATAACATTCAGACAGTTATATGACCTGATAGACAAAAAAATTCGCGGAACGGTTATTTTAATATACGATGGCTGCTTTGCAGGCGAACTCACCAACCTGGACAATCTTAACAGCCGTATAAAAATATTAGCCGCATGCAGCGCTGACGAAGAATCTTCGGATGCATATTTAACAGCTATAAAAGGAGGTTTATGGGAACAATTCAAAAATACATTCCTCGGAGCAAAAGATCGCTGTTCAGTCTTTGCCTATGTTTTTTATGAAGGCTTGATGAATAAGGCACGAACGGTTGATTCCGATAAAGATTATATAATCACGTTGAATGAATTATATAGTTACGTGCAGAATCGAGTCGACGAAATTGCAGAAAATTTGAATATTTCTCAACACACGCAAGCATTCCCTGTCCCTGATTCAACACCAATATATTATATACAATAAGTATACCTATTCGTTTTATACAGAGCAGATAATAAAATTCACCGCTCGCAAAGCCCTGCCAAAGAGCAACAGCTCTTTGGCAGGGCTTTGTAAATTTCCAACCTCTTTTCCGCGCGCAAAAAAGCCGCCCCGAAAGGGCAGCTTTTTATATCACCGTCAAATCAATTCAAGCAGCTTTTCCGTCATCTCGGTACAGGTCAGATACTCGCCGTCTCCTGCGATATCCGCCGTTCTGAAGCCCTGTTCAAGTACCGTATTGACTGCTTTCTCGATTGCGTCCGCTTCCTCCGGAAGTGAGAGCGAATATCTCAAAAGCATTGCCGCCGAAAGCACTGTCGCAATCGGGTTTGCAAGGTTTTTGCCTGCAATATCCGGTGCAGAGCCATGTATCGGCTCATACATTCCGCGCGTTCCGTCGCCCAATGACGCCGACGGCAGAAGTCCGATCGAGCCGGAAATCTGCGACGCTTCATCCGAGAGGATATCTCCGAACATATTCGACGTCACAACCACATCGAACTGAGACGGATTCTTCACAAGCTGCATTGCCGCGTTATCGACAAGCATATCATGATACTCAACCTCGGGATATTTTTCCGACAGTTCATGCATAACCTCGCGCCACAATCTGGAGCTTTCCAGCACGTTCGCTTTATCTATGCTATGCAGTTTTTTATTCCTTTTCATTGCGGTTTCAAACGCTGTCTTACCTATTCTTTCTATCTCCATACGGCTGTAGCACTCGGTATCATATGCCTCAACGCCGTTTTTGCCCTCGCGTCTGCCGCGCTCGCCGAAATATATTCCGCCGGTCAGTTCGCGAACCATCATCACGTCAACGCCTGCCGCAGCGATATCCGCTCTGAGCGGACACTCGTCCTTCAATGCAGGGTACACCCTCGCCGGGCGCAGGTTTGTATAAAGTCCGCACACCTCGCGAATCCGTAAAAGCGCCTGTTCCGGTCTTTTTTTGACCTCGATATTATCCCACTTCGGTCCTCCGACAGCACCCAAAAGAATACTGTCGCTCTTTAAGCAGCCGTCAACCGTCTCCTGCGGCAGCGGCTCTCCTGTCTTATCATAAGCCGAGCCGCCTATCAGATAGTCCTTAAAATCAAAGGTATGTCCGAACTTCTCCCCGATTTTTTCCATGACCCGAACCGCACTTCCCACAATCTCCGGACCTATTCCGTCGCCCTTTAACAGGGCAATTTCGTACTTCATGTCAAATTACTCCCTTTTCTATCGCATTTATCAGTCCGTCATTCGAGATAATTCTCTGAATAAACCACGGGAACGGCTCTGTTATATAGCTTGTTCCCTTTGTGAGATTCACAATCTCGCCCTTATCCAGGTCAACCGAAAGCTCGTCGCCCTCTGCAGCCGCGTCGGCAGCCTCGGGACATTCGACAATCGCCAAGCCTATATTTATCGCGTTCCGATAAAAAATTCTTGCAAAGCTTTTTGCAACAACCGCCGAAACTCCGCTCGCCTTAATCGCAATCGGGGCATGCTCGCGCGATGAGCCGCAGCCGAAGTTTTCGCCTGCCGCGATGATATCGCCCTTTTTGACTCTGCCCACAAAACTCGGGTCAAGATCCTCCATGCAATGCGATGCAAGCTCGTTTTTATCGGAGGTATTTAAGTATCGTGCCGGGATAATTACGTCGGTATCGACATTATCTCCGTATTTTATAACAGTACCGGTATATTTCATGTCTTATCCTCCCTCTCTCAAAGCGTTCTCGGGTCGGTTATTCTGCCCGTAACCGCCGACGCCGCAGCAACTGCCGGGCTTGCCAGGTAAACCTCGGATTCGGGATGTCCCATTCTGCCGACAAAATTGCGGTTGGTGGTTGCAATCGCTCTTTCGCCTGCCGCCAATATTCCCATATATCCGCCGAGGCAAGGTCCGCAGGTCGGTGTCGAAACAATCGCGCCTGCCTCAATAAATATCTTTAAATATCCCTTTTCCATTGCCTCGAGATATATTTTCTGAGTCGCCGGAATCACAATCGCGCGGACATTTTTTGCCACATGTCTGCCCTTCATAATCTCTGCCGCAATCCGCAAATCCTCCAGGCGCCCGTTTGTGCACGAGCCGATAACAGCCTGGTCGATTTTAACATCGCCGATTTCGTCAAAGGTTTTCACATTCTCGGGAAGATGCGGAAATGCAACCGTCGGCTCTATCTCGGAAAGATTTATATTATACACTTCGTCATACTCGGCATCCGCATCGGCGGCATAAATCTTCGGCTCTCTTGCGCCTGCCGCCTTGATATATTCAAGCGTTTTATCGTCCACTTCGAATATGCCGTTCTTAGCGCCTGCCTCGATTGCCATATTTGCGATACAAAGTCTGTCGCTGACCGAGAGCGTTTTCATGCCCTCGCCGCCGAACTCCATCGACTTATAAAGTGCGCCGTCAACGCCGATTTTGCCTATGATATGCAATATAACGTCCTTGCCGCTCACATGCTCGCCCAATTTTCCGGAAAGTTCAAAGCGTATCGCAGACGGAACCTTGAACCACGCCTTGCCCGTTGCCATTGCCGCCGCCAGGTCGGTCGAGCCGACGCCGGTCGAAAACGCGCCGAGCGCGCCATAGGTGCAGGTGTGCGAGTCCGCGCCGATTATCACATCGCCCGATGTAACAAGTCCCTGCTCCGGCAGGAGTGCATGCTCGATTCCCATTTTGCCGACATCAAAGTAATTTTCAATCTGCTCTTTCTCGGCAAAATCGCGGCAGACCTTGCATTGCTCGGCTGCCTTGATATCCTTGTTCGGGATAAAGTGGTCCATAACCAAAGCGATTTTTTTGCGG
This sequence comes from uncultured Clostridia bacterium, assembly GCA_934486735.1. Classification (GTDB taxonomy): domain Bacteria; phylum Bacillota; class Clostridia; order UBA1381; family UBA1381; genus CAKSQL01. The sequence continues at coordinate 12,104 of CAKSQL010000011.1, forward strand.
TCGAACACCGAATCGGTCTTTAAATTTGCAAATTCCCTGATTGCCACCGGTGATGTGATATCATTGCCGAGACACAAATCAAGATTTGCGAATATCAGCTGTCCCGCGCTTACGCTTCCGCCGTTATGCGCCGCAAGAATTTTCTGAGTCATTGTCATTCCCATTTTTAACATATTCCTTTCTTAATCGCGTTCGGCAACCTCGGGCAGCTTATTCATCGCGTTTAAGTATGCAAGAATACTTGCTTCTATAATATCTGTCGAAAGGCCTCTGCCGTTGTATATCCTGTTATCCGCCGTCTTAATCTTCACAAGCACCTCGCCGAGCGTGTCCTTGCCCTCGGAAACCGCGCGGATATTATATGTGTCCAAAGTATGCTCGGGCGGATTTATAATCTTGTCAATCGCGTTGTACGCCGCGTCGATAGGTCCGTCACCCAGGCTGACATCCTCGATAACCTTGCCGCCGTCGTATTTTAAGCGCATTGTGCTTGTCGCGGTTGTGTGATTGCCTGCGTGAACATCAAAGCGGTCGAGAGTGTATCTTGCTTCGTCAACAACGGTTTTCTGCGAAATAAGCGCTTCGATATCAAAGTCGTTGACCTGCTTTTTCTTGTCGCACAGTTCTTTGAATTTTTCGAAAACCTGCTCCAGTTCCTCGGGGCTGAGTTCGTGTCCCAGGCTTATCAGATGCTGCTCAAACGCATGCTTGCCCGAGTGCTTTCCGAGCACGATTTTGTTATCCTTGATTCCCACCGATTCGGGAGTCATGATTTCATATGTCTTTTTATTCGCCAGAACGCCATGCTGATGTATACCTGCCTCATGCGCGAATGCGTTCTTGCCGACAATCGGCTTGTTTATAGGTGCGGTCTGACCGATGATATCATATACCTTTTTGCTTGTTCTGTAGATTTGTGTTGTGTCTATTCTCGGGAGCGCCGCGTAGAAGTCGGAGCGCGTGTTCAGTGCCATTACAACCTCCTCGAGCGATGTGTTTCCGGCTCTTTCTCCGAGTCCGTTTACCGTACACTCAATCTGAGCCGCACCGCCGGCAACGCCTGCAAGCGAGTTTGCCACAGCCATGCCCAGGTCGTTATGACAATGCACCGAAAAATCAACCTTTTCGCTGCCGTCAACATTCTTTATTAAGTACTCTATCAAGCCTTTCATCTCGTTCGGAGTGGTATATCCCACCGTATCGGGGACATTCAAAACCGTTGCTCCCGATGCCGTTGCCGCACTCAGCACCTCTGCCAAAAATGCAGGGTCGCTTCTTGTTGCGTCCTCTGCCGAGAACTCGACATCAGGGCAATATTTCTTTGCATATGCAACCATTTCGCGCGTGCGCTCTACAACTTCCTCCGGCGACATTCTCAGCTTATATTCCATATGCAGCGGCGATGTCGCTATAAAAAGATGTATTCTCGGCGATTCCGTACCCTTGACAGCTTCGTATGCCGCGTCGATGTCCTTTCTCGACGCTCTTGCCAGCGATGCAACCGTACAGTCGTGAACGGCCTCGGCAATTGCTTTTACCGATTCGAAATCTCCGGGTGATGAAATGGCAAATCCGGCTTCGATAACGTCAACGCGAAGTCGGTCAAGATATTTTGCAACCTCTATTTTTTCGCGCAGATTCATGCTGCAGCCGGGGGACTGCTCGCCGTCGCGCAAAGTGGTGTCAAAAATTTTAATCTGTTTCATCTTTACATCTCTCCATTTCTTTTATAATTTCTTATATTTTTCCCGGTACCTATCATCGGTTTATACAAGCTCCCGCCATCGAAATACAGCCGTTTTTATTTCATTGCACAGAACGCAATTTCACATATTTAAAAAAACGCAGGCACACCATGCGCTTTTTTGCCGCAGGAAAACAAACTCCCACATTATATTAAACTTCGACATTTATCTGACCGATTCCTCTGTTTGTCGAATTTTGTCTATTTTTGCGTCCGACACAAAAAATCGGACACAAATAAATGCATAAAAGCCCGGCTTATTCATTGAATAAGCAACGGGCATTTTTGCTGACTATTCTTTATTAAGCATGTCCTTCATCTTCTCAACGCAGTTTGCGCATACCATTCTTCCATCATAAGAAATGATATTGTCCGAGTCTCCGCAGAAGATGCATGCAGGCTCGTATTTCTTAAGAATGATCATGTCCTTTTCTACGAAAATCTCCATAGAATCCCTGTTTTTAATCTGAAAAACCTTTCTCAGCTCTTTAGGAATCACTACACGTCCCAATTCGTCGATAGGTCTTACAATTCCGGTGGCTTTCACAAGTCATTCCTCCTTTTATTTATTGGATAGTTTTCTATCCTTTTTATAGTATACCATGACATTGCAATCTTGTCAATTTGTTTTACTAAAAATTCATAAATTTGTTATATTTTTTTACAAAATATGCTTTTATTCTTTATTGAAAAATATCATTTTTGTTGTTTATTTCATGTTTTTTAAAAATTTCGAGCCGATTCGACTCGGTCAGGGTCGCCAAAAAAACATCTTTTATGTCATTAATTTTTTTATTTTTCAGCTGCGACAAAAGCCAGCCGGGAGTTTTCCCGAGGTGTTTTAAATTTTCTTCCATGATTTTTCCGCTCACGATAACATTCACGCATGGCTCGGCAGGCTGCGGCTTAAGCTTTAAATCCTCGTTATTGACAGGTCTTTTTTCCGATTTGGGCAAAAACGAGATTGCGCCGTTCGGCTCAAAAACAGCCATTTCGATTTCGGCAAGGTCGAAAAATCCGTTTTGGCGGCACTGTATCAAAAATTCGCTCAAATCCAGGTGAGCGCGCTTTAAGCCGTCGCAGTAGAGCTTGCCGCCGCTGAGCAGAATCACCGACCGCCCCATAAGTACGCGGCGGCTTTTTAAGGATTTTTCGTTTATATAGGAATAAAGCACTGCGGCGAGTGCGTATATCACCATGGCGAGGAGCGGCTTTAAAAAATCCGTTTCGAGCGAGGTCGCCATTTCCGCCGCGATTGAGCCGATTGTGATTCCGTTGATGTAGTCGAACATGTTAAGCTGCGACATCTGCTTGTTCCCTATCAGCTTTGAAAGCAGGAACAGTGCAATTATCGAACCGATTGATGACAGCGCGATATTTATAAAAGACATATTGAAAATCCTTTCGTCAATTAAGTATATTTTAAGTCTTGACGAAATCAATAAGCTTTATACCACATTGCTTTTTTTTGCTGTCCGAAAAAATCTCCGGATTGATATCCGCCTTACAAAAGCGGCAAGCCGAAATTATGCCTTTCAGAGCGGTTTCGGGCGGCTTTCTTTTGGCTAAAATATATATTGCATTTTTGAGTGAATTGTTGTATAATATAATAGAAATGACAACAGAATGGAGTGTATCGGTATGAATATATGTGTTTACGGCGCGGCGAGCGCGGATATAGATAAAAGTTTTATCGAAACGGTCGAAAAGCTCGGCAGACTGATTGCCGAGGGCGGTCATGGGCTTGTGTTCGGCGGCGGAGCTGCCGGGATGATGGGCGCGGCGGCACGCGGCGCGTACAGCGCAAATGGGAAAATTATCGGGGTTATTCCGACTTTTTTCAATGTTGACGGAGTCCTTTTCGAGCATTGCGATGAGCTGATTCGGACCGAGACCATGCGCGAGCGCAAGCAGATAATGGAGGATCGCGCGGACGCGTTTATAACCACACCGGGCGGCATCGGTACATTTGAAGAATTTTTCGAGATTCTGACCTTAAAGCAGCTCGGCAGACACACAAAGCCGATTGTTATACTTAACACCAACGGGTATTACAACAGCATGCTCGCTATGCTTGATATGGCGATTGAAAAGGAATTTTTGTCGGAAGCAAGCAAAAAGCTTTTCCATGTGTGCGACACCCCCGAGCAGGCGATGGAATATATCAAAAATTATGTCCCCGAGGGGTATAATATTCTTGAAGTTAGAAAGATAAAAAATAAAAGATAAATAATCAATGAATAACGAAAATAAACGAAACGCATTTAAACCGATCAAGGAAAATCCGATTATTTTGGATTTTACCGGCTGTAAGTATTTGGGTGAGATACACGCGATTTTAAAAAATAAGTTCGGCTTGCCCGAATACTATGGTGAAAACTGGGACGCTCTGTGGGATTGCTTGCAGGGATTGTTTTATCGGAGAGGTAATTTTGAAGTGAAAATATACGGCTTTTTGTCTCTCCCGAGCGACCTTAAAGAGCATTGCCGAACAATGCTTGAAGTCTTTGACGATGTCCACAGAGACACACCCAATGTGGTTTTTGAGCTTGTTTCATAAAGTGATTTCAAAAACAAGTTTTTCATACTCTCAATGTACAATATAAAAACAGAGTGTGAAAAACTTGTTTTCGGCTAATTTTCTTCTGTCTTGTTAATCTCTGAAGAAGAATGACGAATCAAAAATCCAAACAAGTCAGATGAGGATTTATCAATAATATTAATAATCTCTTTCTTGCAAGCTTCCATTTTTTTGTAAAATTTAAATATATCATTTTCTCGAATACCTGTTTCAATATTAGAATTATTTACAGTGTCCGAAAAAGTACGAAAAAGATCAGTAAATTCTATAATAATATTTATAAATTTGTCAATCATATAATTTTTATCAGAAGTAAGCTGATTAACTGCGTAATTATCTTGAAGTAACCAATTCATTGCAGAAATCAATTCATTCTTATGTTTTTCAGGTAACATATTGAGTCCTGACTCAAGCGTATTCGAAGAACTAATCCACTCAGTATAATGCTCATTATTTTTAAATGGGCTGATTCCAAAAATGTAATCAGGAGTACAATTAAAAAATTCACACGCTTTAGATATAAATGTACTGTCGGGCGGACGCTTTCCAAGTTCATACCCTGCAATTGTCATTCGTGTAACACCTAATTCAGCTGCAAGTTTTTCTTGAGAAAGATTTTGTTCTTCACGCAAACTTCGTAACCGTTCTTTGACTGTATTATTCATTAGTAAATCACCTCACAAATAATTATAACATTTATTGATTAAAAAATCAAGCATAAAATTTTAATCAAAACTATTGACAAGATTGCTTTTTTATGCTATAATATATATTGATAAATATATTATGCAAGAACGGAGGTGAAACAAATGAACTACAGTTCAAAATGGAAAACATGGAAAACAACGATTGATTTAAAAACATGCTTGAATTGTCGTAATAATTATGGTAAAATATATAACATAAATGAAATTGTATATCCCGCTCCGCCCCTGCACCCAAATTGCAGATGTGTAATTGAGCGGCTAAAAGCCCTACTTGCCGGTACAGCAACAAATGCCGGAACTGACGGAGCAGATTGGTACTTGAAAATTTATGGGAAATTACCGGGTTACTACATAACTCCCGAACAAGCTAAAAGTGTAGGATGGAATGCCAAAAAGGGAGATTTGTTTTTAAGATGTCCGGGAAAAATGATTTTCGGAGGAATATATCAAAACAGAAACAAACATCTACCTACTGCTCCAAGCAGAATTTGGTATGAAGCTGACATTAATTATGAAGCTGGTTACAGAGGAACAGAAAGAATACTGTTTTCAAATGACGGATTGATTTTTGTAACTTATGACCATTACCACACATTTATCGAAATTGAATAAGGAGGAATCAGATGAATTACGAAGAACAATTTAAACGAAACGCATTTAAACCGATCAAGGAAAATCCGATTATTTTGGATTTTACCGGCTGTAAGTATTTGGGCGAAATACACTTGATTTTAAAAAATAAGTTCGGCTTGCCCGAATACTATGGTGAAAACTGGGACGCTCTTTGGGATTGTTTGAGATATTTGTGGTCGGACGGAGAACATGTCGAAGTGAAAATATACGGCTTTTTGTCTCTCCCGAGCGACCTTAAAGAGCATTGCCGAACAATGCTTGAAGTCTTTGACGATGTCCACAGAGACACACCCAATGTGGTTTTTGAGCTTGTTTCATAAAGTGATTTCAAAAGCAAAAAGCGAACCCGACGGCGTACGTGGGTACTCCGAGTGGTTCGCCTTTTTGCGTTACAGACCATTTTTGCATGCGTCACATCTTTTGTAGGGCTTGGTTAGATCCTTCCTCATCATGCAGTGACCGACGCCGTCAACACTGTCGCACTCGCCGGTCCTTTCGTAGCCTTGCTTTTCATAAAACCCGGCTGCGATGTCGTTTGCATGGATATCCACAGTGTGTCCCATGAGATTCACCGCTTTATCCTCCAGGATTCGCATAAGGGTATCGCCTATGTACTGACCGCGGCAGTCTTTCACAACCGCCACTCTGCCTATGACAAAAACGCCGTCCGCCTTGGGATAGAGCCTTGCCGCCGCAATCGGTCTGTCCTTATCATAGGCTATGACATGCCAGGAAATCTCGTCTTTATCATCCTTATCAAAGGAAAATCCCTGCTCCGACATAAAGACCGTTTCGCGGACATGCCTTGCCTTTTCATATCCGTCGATTCCATATATAAGTTTAAATTCAAGCATTTTCAATTTCCTCTCTGAGAGCGTCTATCTCGTCATCGCCGATTGTAGTCAGATACTTGAAATCACAATCGTCCAAAAACTCCAGTTCCTCGAGTGCTTCGGGGAATCTGCCGAGATTTTTGAGCGCCATCGCCTTATGGAAATGCCCCTCCGGGAAATAGCGATTTTTTTGTATCACCTTATCGCAAATTTCGAGCGCCCTTTCCGATTCGCCGTTTTTTATCAGCGCGAGGGCATAATTATCCGCAATATCGCGGTTGTCCTCGTTATAGTCATATGCTTCGGCGCAAAGCTCCAACGCTCCGTCCTTTCCGAGCAGCAGCATTGCATAGCCGAGGATTGCATACAGGTCGGAATTTTTGTAGCTTTCCAAAAGCTCCGCCGCCGACTCTGCCGCTTCGGCGCACCTGCCCTCCTTGATATATGCCATGCATCTGTATTGCTTTGCCGCATTCTTGTTCTTCTCGGGCGTTTTGGGGGACAGAACAAGCTCGTTAAAAAGCTTTTCCGAGTCCTCGGGACGTCCGTCGCGCAGCACAAGCAGGGCATATGTTATTTTATCGCGCACCGATGCACGTTTTGTTTTATATGCCTTTTCGTAAAATTTCAGCGCGTTCTCAAGTCCCGATTTTTCGTATGCAATACTCCCGCGTATCGCATATATCTTCGGCAGAAGAATATATATCACAACCAAAAGAACGCAAAGAGACAAAATCAAAATTTTCATAGCCTAAACTCCGTTAAAAAAGTTCTATTCCCTCTTTTTCACATATCTTGTATGTCTCGTCATCCCAAACCGATGCCTGAACCTCGCCTATATGCGCTTTGCCGAGCATGAACATGCAAAGTCTCGACTGTCCGATTCCGCCGCCGATTGTGTAGGGAATTTTTTTATCCAGTATGGATTTGTGGAAATCAAGTTTTAATCTGTCGTCGGTGCCCGCCTCGCGGCACTGTGATACAAGCGTATCCTCGTCAACGCGGATTCCCATGCTCGAAAGCTCGAATGCGATGTCGAGAACAGGGTAGTAAACTATGATATCGCCGTTTAATGTCCAGTCATCGTAATCGGGCGCTCTGCCGTCGTGCTTTTCGCCGTTGGAAAGCTTTCCGCCGATTTGCATTAAGAAAACGGCTTTCTTTTCTCTCAAAAGCTTGTTTTCTCTCTCCTTTGCAGGCAGGTCGGGATACATGTCCAAAAGCTCCTGGGTTGTAACGAATGAAATATCTTCCGGGAAGTTGTTGTCAAGCTGAGGGAATGCCTTGCAAACCTCTTTTTGAGTCTCTTTCATCGCTCCGTATATCTTTTTGACAGTTTCCTTTAATGTGTCAAAATTTCTGTCCTTTTTCTCGATTACCCTGCACCAGTCCCACTGGTCGACATACATCGAGTGAAGGTTGTCGAACTCCTCGTCACGTCTTATTGCATTCATGTTGGTGTAAAGACCCTCGCCCGGCTTGAATCCGAAACGGCCCAGGGTCATTCTTTTCCACTTTGCGAGCGAATGTACAATCTCGCACTTTGCTCCGCCGATTGCCGGAACGTCAAAGCTGACCGGTCTTTCCACACCGTTTAAGTTGTCGTTGAGACCCGTCTCGGGGCGCACGAACAGCGGCGCGGATATGCGCTGCAGGTTAAGAGCCTCGGACAGCTTTTCCTGGAATGTGTCTCTGATTAAGACAATCGCTTTTTGAGTTTCTCTCACCGATAAAGTTTTTTTATAGTTTTTTGGCAGTAATACTGACATTTTTCATCTCTCCCGTTTTTTATATTTTTACGAAATCGGCTTGTCAACGATTTCTATATTGTCAAGCGTGCTTTTGAAATTGCTTCTCACAGCCGCAAGATATTCGTCTCTTAATTTTTTCTGTTCGAGCTTTTCCTCGTCCGAAAGCCCGGATTCACGAGCTTTTTTGGCAAGCTCGTTGATTCGCTCTATCTTTTTTCTGTCCACTTTGAAAACTCCTCCCCATTATAGGTTAGCCGAAATCATGCATTTTCAGCCGGATTTGGATTTCGGCCATGAAATTATTATACCACCTTTTGCCCCAAAAGTCAAGAAATGCGCAAACAAAAAAGCGGCACAAACCACCGCGTTTTTGAGAGAATTAAAATATACTCCGCTTACCAACATCAATCAAAAACGCACCCTCCTCAGTGAAGATGGCTTAGGCTCCCTCTCTGAGGGAGCTGTCAGCTGCAAGCTGACTGAGGGAGTTGCCATCTCCGAGGGAATTGTCGGCTGTAAGCCGCCTTTAGGGAGTTGCCGCAAAAGAATTGATTCCACCCGACCTTGATATGACTCCACCCGTCATTTTCTTTCAGGAAATGCCACCCTCCTCGGCGAGGAGGGCTTAGGCTCCCTCTCCGAGGGAGCTGTCAGCTGCAAGCTGACTGAGGGAGTTACCCTCTCCGATGGAACTGTCGGCATAAGCCGCCTTTAGGGAGTTACCATCTCCGAGTGGTTCGGCTTATGGCGCTGCGGACTTTTTTTACATCCCCAATCAGATACTCTTTCCGCTGAATACCCTAACCTCTCCTGCTTGCAATTCGATATAATAAATCCCGTCCTCCGACCGGTAATATTCCTCATAGAGTTCATTATCCAAAAAATGCACTCCGAACCGCGCCAAATCGAGTCTGAGCCAGGCAGCCGTTTCGCCGAAATTCGCCGCAACGATATGTTTATCATCACCGAGCATGCGTATGAACGCAAAGCCATGGTCGATTTTATAGACCGTTTCATACTCGCCGTCCACGTACGCCGCGCTGCTCTTTCTGATTTTAACCGCCGTTTTATACCACGAAAGCATATCGTGATTTTCCCTGCCCCACGGGTAGGTATTCCGGCAGAACGGGTCGCCGTAGCCCTGCAAGCCGGCTTCATCGCCGTAATATATGCATGGCACGCCCGGCATAAGCATCTGAATCATAACAAGCTGTTTTGTCCTTTGCTGAGATATCCTCAAAAGCTCGCCGTCGATTCTGTAGCCTGCCTGCCAATTCTTGCTCACGCTGCGTCTGTCCGGCGCGCCGCTCGCCGCCGTTAAAATTCGTTCGGTATCATGCGTTGAGAGCATATTCATAAGCGAATAAAACGCAGGGCGCGGATAATTTTCTTTCAAGCTCATTATCCTTTCGTCCAGCTCCTCCGCGCTTATCTTCCCGAGCGCCGCCGCCAGCAGTGCGTCGCGCAGGGGGTAGTTCATGACCGAGTCAAGCTCGCCGCCCAGGAAATACTCCCGTTCCTCGCCGTAGCTGCATTTATTCGACGCGTCCTCCCAGACCTCGCCGATTATAACCGCGTCGGGGTTCTGTTTTTTCACCTCGCGGCGCAGGGTCTTTAAAAAAAATCCGGGCAGCTCGTCAACCACGTCAAGGCGCCAGCCGCTCGCCCCGGCTTTGAGCCAATGCTTAACCACCGAGTCCTCATTCCGCAATATATAATCTTGGTACGACTCGCACTTTTTATTTGCCTGCGGCAGGGTCAGCATGCCCCACCAGCTTTCGTACACATCGTTCCAATGCGAAAAAGTGTACCAATCATAATAGGGCGAGTCCTGCGACTGATACGCGCCGAGACTGTCATAGCGTCCCTCTTTATTGAAATATCGGCTGTCGCTGCCGGTGTGATTGAAAACTCCGTCAAGCACGATTTTTATGCCATGCTCCTCCGCTTTTTGGCAAAGGCGCGAAAAGTCCTCCTCCGTTCCGAACATCTCGTCAATCTGCATATAGTCCCCGGTGTCATATTTATGATTCGAATATGCCTTGAAAATCGGATTTAAGTAAACCGCTCCGACACCCAGTTCGGCAAGATAGTCAAGCTTTTTTTCGATGCCTTTCAAGTTTCCGCCGAAAAAGTCATTGGAAAGATATTTTCCGCCGAACTGTTTTTCATTATAAAGCGGCACATCGTCCCAATTATGCCTTATAATATCGTCCCGGCTGCCCAAAAACGCTCCGTCCTCGTTTCCGTTCGCGAAACGGTCGCAAAAAATCTGATAGCAGACCGAGTTTCGCCACCATTCGGGAGTTTGGTAATCGGGCGAATAGACGGTAATCTGAAACAGGCTCTGCGGCTTTTGATAGTACATTTCACCCAAGCCGCCGAGCCGTTTTTCGTTATTTCCATAGAACACATGCCCCTGCTGTGTGACAACCTCGAAGTAATACCAAACATTTCCGCACTCGGTTTGGGGCGGAAGCGTCACTTCATATACGCAAAAGCTGCCAATTTCGGTCACATATGGCATGTTGAGTGATTTTTCCGTCTTATCCCTGCCGATATATACCAATTTGACGCTGTTCGGGATTCCGCCTTCGCTTATTCCGAGCCGAAGCCGAACCCCCGTCCCGAGCGTCACTGCCCCGAACGGGGCGCGGTAGAAATCACATCTTGAATTATGTTCAATCTTCATTTTTTAACCCTGCTTTTTCATTTTAAGCGGACTCAAATGCCAAATCTCGTCATTATATTCCCTGATTGTGCGGTCGCTGGAGAAATATCCCGCACTCGCAGTATTCATGATAGCCTTTTCGAGCCATGCATCCTTATCGCGGTAGAGTCTCGACAGCTCGTCATGAGTTCTTGAATAGTCCTCAAAATCTCTCAGAACCATGTAGACATCGGGGTTGCCGTAGTCGCCGAACAGAAGCGTCTGATAAAGGTCGCGGAAAATCTGTGCGTTTCCGTCGGAGAATGTGCCGTCAATCAGGTGGTCAAGAGCCTTTCTCAGCGCCTGGTTGGTAGTGTAGATATCCTTTACCTCGTTGGTATTGTTATACTTTTCTCTTGCGTGAACCTCGTCTGCCTTGAGTCCGAATATATAGATATTATCCTTGCCGACCTGCTCAAGCATTTCGACATTCGCTCCGTCCAGAGTTCCTATAGTTATCGCGCCGTTTAGCATAAATTTCATATTGCCCGTACCCGACGCTTCCTTGCCCGCGGTCGAAATCTGTTCCGAGATATCCGCCGCAACAACAAGCTTTTCGGCAATCGAAACACCGTAGTTTTCCAAAAATACAACCTTGATTTTGCCGCCGATGCGCTCATCCGAATTAATTTTATCCGCAACCGAGTTTATCAGCTTGATTATAAGCTTTGCCCTTACATAGCCCGGAGCTGCCTTTGCCGCGAATATATATGTCTTCGGCACATAGTCCTTGGACGGATTTTCCAAAAGCTCGTCATACTCGGCAATAATGTGCAGCACATTCAAAAGCTGACGCTTATACTCGTGCAGTCTCTTTGCCTGGACATCGAATATCGACTCGGGGTCAACATCGATTCCGTTATGCTCCTTGATATACTCCGCAAGTGCCTTTTTATTATCAAGCTTGATTTTCGCAAAGCTTCTCTTAAAGTCCTCGTCCTTTGCATAGGGAACAAGCTTTCTGAGCTGCTCGGAATCCTTAAGCCAATCCTTGCCGATTTTCTCGGTGATGAGCGCGTCGAGAGCCGGATTGCAGTTGGCAATCCACCGTCTGAAAGTGATTCCGTTGGTGATTGCAAAGAATCTTTTCGGATTCAGTCTGTAGTAATCGGCAAAAATATCGTCGGTCAGAATCTTTGTGTGCAGCTTTGACACACCGTTGATTGCAAAGCAGCTTGCAAGACAGAGATTTGCCATATAGACCTTATTATCGGCAAGTATTGCCATATATTTATGTTTTAACGGGTCATTGGGATATACAACTTCCAAATATTCCTTCAGACGTTTGTCAATTTCTTCCACTATCATATATATTCTCGGCAGCACGCGCTTGAACATGCCGATATCCCATTTTTCCATTGCCTCGCTCATGACAGTATGGTTTGTATATGCAAAAACTTTGGTTGTGATTGCCCATGCTTCGTCCCAGCCGAGACCTTTTTCGTCAACGAGTATTCTCATCATCTCGGGAATTGCCAGGGTCGGGTGAGTGTCGTTTATATGAATAACGGCTTTCTCCGGCAGAAGCGACCAGTTGTAGTTATAGCGCTCCTCAAATTCCTTGATTATCCATTGCAAGGTTGCCGAAACGAGGAAATATTGCTGCTTTAATCTCAGTTCCTTGCCCTCCTCGTGGTTATCCTCGGGGTAGAGCACCTTTGAGATGACCTCGGCAAGCTGCTTTTCCTCCTCCGCCTGGACATATTTGCCGCTGTTGAAGTCCTGCATGTTCATTCGGTCGGGAGATTTTGCCGACCACAGGCGCAGCTTATTCACTATTTTTGAGTTATATCCGACCAGCGGAACATCGTACGGCATTGCAAGAATCGTGTGCGAATTTTCGTATCGGAAGGTCAGTCTGCCGTCATTCCAGTCGGAGTATACACTTCCGCCGAATTTGACCTCGACCGTCTCCTCCGGGCGCGCGATTTCCCACGCGTTGCCGTCCTCAAGCCAGGGGTCGGGCAGTTCGGTCTGATATCCGTCAACTATCTTTTGCTTAAAGAGACCGTACTCATATCTTATCGTGCAGCCGTATGCCGGCAGGTCGAGAGTCGTGAGCGAATCGATAAAGCATGCCGCGAGTCTGCCGAGACCGCCGTTTCCGAGTCCGGCATCGTTTTCAAGCTCGGCGATATCGGAAAATTTGTAGCCGAGACTTTTCAGAACGCGTACATACTCGTCGGTCTGCATGAGGTTCAGTATGTTTGTCGAAAGAAGTCTGCCCATCAAAAACTCGAATGAGAGATAGTAGAGCTTTTTCGACTCTGCCTCCTTGACCGCTTTGTGCGAAAGTGACCACTTCGCCATTATCTTATCACGCGCGGTCAGTGCGCACGCGGTGTAAATCATTTTCGGAGTTGCGTCCTCCATTGTTTTTCCGAAATGTCTCGCAACCTTGCTGACAATTTCATCTTTCAGCTTTTCTTCCTTGTTCGAAAGCTTTATTGCTGCCATATCAATCATTCCTTTCCTGCTTGCATTGCCGGATTTTGCCCGATTTTATGCCCTTTTCGAACGTTCGGGGTCATTTTTTTCGGCTCGTCTGTTATTTTTTCTTTTGTGTCCCTATTGTCTTTTTTTCCGCCTTTTCCTCTTTTACACTTGTCTTTTTCGCGGGTTCTTTTTCCTGCGGCTTTTCTGCCTTTGCCGCCGTTTTCTTTTCCTCTGCCTTTTTTATCGGCTCGGGTTTGGAAGTCTCCGCTTTTCGAGCCGATTCCGTCTTTTTTTCGGCAGGCGCGGACTTTTTGCCCTCTTTTGTATCGGTCTTTTTGGTCTCTTTTTTGGCTGTCTTTGCCGGCTCTTTTTTTTCGGTCGGTTTTGTTTTCGCGGTCTCTTTTTTATCCGCCGTCTTTACCGCCGTTTTCTCGGCTGTCTTTGCTGCCGCTTTTTTGTCGGCAGTTTTTGCCTTTTTCTCATCGGATTTTGCCGCCGGTTTCTTTGTCTTTTTTTCTGCCTTTTCCGATTCCTTTTCGGTCTTTGCTTTCTTTGCCGCCGGTTCTTTTTTGGTCTCGGGGAGTTTTATCTCCTCATGAATCCCGGTCAGTTCGCTGTACAAATCGATATATTTCTGTGCCGAAATATCCCATGAGAAATCGGCTTTCATCGCATTTTTCACGATCGCATTCCATGCGTCGCGCTTGTTGTAGTAAACGTCCATAGCATAGTCGACAACATGCATCATGTCGTCCGCGCTGTAGTTTGCGAACGAGAATCCCGTTCCCTCGCCGGTGTACTCGTTGTACGGGGTGACGGTGTCCTTAAGTCCGCCTGTCTCGCGCACTATCGGCAGTGTTCCGTAGCGCATGCTGATCAGCTGCGACAAGCCGCAGGGCTCAAATCTCGACGGCATTAAAAATGCGTCACACGCTCCGTATATCAAATGTGAGCGCTCGGACGAGAAGTATATATTCGCCGAAACTCTGTCGGGGTACTTCCACGCATAGTGTCTGAACATGTTCTCGTATCTTTCCTCGCCCGTTCCGAGGACAATTATCTGCGCTCCGCCGGCGGAGAGTCTCTCCATCGCCGCGTCAACCAGGTCGAAGCCTTTTTGGTCGGTCAGGCGCGAGATTATGCCGATCATGAATTTGTTTTCATCGGCAGGCAGGTTCAAAAGCTGCTGCAAATATATCTTGTTGAGCTTTTTCTTTGCCGAAAAGTTTCTTATATTATAGTTATCGTGCAGATTGGCGTCCTTATCGGGATTCCACTCATCGTACGAAATCCCGTTCACGATTCCCTTAACGTCTGCCGAGCGCGCGCTCAAAAGTCCGTCCAGACCCTCGCCGCCCTCTCTTGTTTTGATTTCCTCGGCATAGCTTTCGGAAACGGTGGTGATTTTGTCGGCGTAAACCAAGCCGCCCTTTAAAAGGTTCGCGTCCTTGTAGTACTCCAGCTTGTCATCGGTGAAATAGTAGTCGCTGATTCCCATTACGTCCTTGATTCCTGCCAAGTCCCATCTGCCCTGGAATCTCAAATTGTGAATTGTCATAATTGTTTTGATTCCGTCGTAGAACGGGTTGTCGTGGAAAGTGTCCAAAAATACAGGTATCGCTCCCGTCTGCCAGTCGTTGCAGTGAATTACATCGGGGTGAAAATCAAGCGTGGGTAAAAGAGAGAGAACTGCCTTTGAAAAGAATATGAACTTTTCGCAGTCGAGGTGAATATAGTCATATGGCTTGTCGCCGTTAAAGTAGTATTCGTTGTCCACAAAGTAGTATGTGCAGCCGCTGTGCTCCAGCTCAAAAACGCCGCAGTATTGCTTTCTCCAGCCCATGTCGATATATATGTGGTTGATATATCGCATTTTGTCCTTGTATTCCTGTGGAATGCACCGGTAAAGAGGCAGAATTGCCCGGCAGTCGATGCCTTTTTCTTTCAGTGCCGGCGGCAGCGAGCCTGCCACGTCTCCAAGTCCTCCTGTTTTAACAAACGGTGCCGATTCCGAACTTACAAAAAGTATTTTCATAGATTATCGCTCCTATCATTAACATTTACGGGCTTACTTCAATTCTTTTAAGTATATTTTAGTATATACCTATCCTATACTATATCTATATACTAACTCAAAAATTCGCGTTTGTCAAATGTTTGACCTCTCTTTGAATTAAAATAGGTGTTTTATACCATAAAAAGGCTATTTTTTGTTCATTGTTTATATAATTAGACAATGAATATGTGAATTATTACTAAAAATACATCTTGATATTCGGATTACTTTTTTTGGCTAAAATAAAAAAAAGTAAAACAAATCAATGCTTTACAGTTTTCGGGATATTTGATTTTTGGGGATAAATCGAAACCGCCGCCCCGAGCAAATCCGCAGATGATTTTCCTGCCTTGCTGCATTTTTACGCAAGTCTTTCGCCCTCGGAATAAGCTTTCCGTTGTATTTACATGCTTGTCACACTCTTTGCGTGCGGTTGAATTTTATCAGGGAGGGTGACTCCCTCAGTCAGCTTGCAGCTGACAGCTCCCTCGGAGAGGGAGCCTAAGCCCTCCTCGCCGAGGAGGGTGGCATTTCCCGAAAGGAAATGTCGGGTGGAGTCAATTCCTTGACGGCACTCCATCGGAGAGAATAACTCCCTCAGTCGGCTTACGCTGACAGCTCCCTCGAAGAGGGAGCCTAAGCCCTCCTCGCCGAGGAGGGTGGCATTTCCCAAAAGGAAATGTCGGGTGGAGTCATATCAGAATCGGGTGGAGTCCGTTCAAAATCAAATCAAAGCCCAATCAGAGTCCGAGCAGAATCGAACAGCGCCGTTCAAAATCCGCTCTATCCCCCGATTCTGCACGTGAGTCCGCTTGTTTTTGCGGTCTCCAAAAGCATATTCATCTTCTCATCCGCGAGCGGCGGTATCCCTGCAAGTGCGTAGTCCCTGCCGAGCGCGCGGTACTTATCCTCGCCCATGCGATGATATGGCAGCAGATGCAGCTCCCTCACTCCCGGAAGTGTCGATGCAAATGCCGCAATCGAGTGAATTTCTTCCTCTGTATCGTTAAAGCCGGGTATAACCGGCACGCGTATCGTCAGATTTGCGCCGCTTTCGGCTATTTTCCTCGCATTTTCGAGAATGATTTTATTCGACTGAGTTGTGAACTCCTTATGCTTCTTTTCATCGGTATGCTTGATATCCATTAATATGTAATCCAGGTGCGGAAGATATTTTTCTATCGTCTCGAACTTTGCAAAACCGGTGGTCTCTATCGCTGTGTTTATGCCGCTTTTGTGACATTCACAAAGCAGCGGAACCGCGAAATCCGGCTGCAGCAGAGCCTCGCCGCCCGAAAGCGTAACTCCGCCGCCCGAGCGTCTGTAGTAGGGCATATCCTTTTTTATCTCCTCCATGACCTCTGCAACCGTCACATCTCTGCCGACAATTCTGTCCCGGTCGGCAAGGTGCATGGTCTGCACCTCGAACTCCTGCGACTCGGGATTGCAGCACCAGCGGCATCTTAAGGCGCAGCCCTTTAAAAAGACTATCGTCCTTATCCCCGGTCCGTCATGAATGGAATATTTCTGAATGTCAAATATTCTTCCCGTTTTGTTTTCGTCCATAATAATCTCCATTCCGCCTTGTATCGGCACAAATAATAATGAGAATCTCTTATCGACAAGGCAAGGAATGATAAGAGATTATTACGCCCATGTGCGTTTCCGAGCGAATGCGAGGAAAATCTCGCACGGGCAATTAAATCCTGCCGGAGGCTAACGTGAAAGAATCTTTCACGTTATATCTCCATTCCGCCGCCTTGCGCCGGCACAAATAATATGAAAATCTCTCATCGTCAAGGCAAGGAATGATAAGAGATTATTACGCCCATGTGCATTTCCGAACATAGTGAGGAAAATTTCGCACGGGCAATTAAATCCTGCCGGAGGCTAACGTGAAAGAATCTTTCACGTTATATCTCCATTCCGCCGCCTTGCGCCGGCACAAATAATAATGAAAATCCCTCATCGTCAGGGTACAAAACTTGAGTCTGAAAGAAAATCGCTCAGATTGCCATTTTGAAAGGTGACGGCATATGAACATATTCCGAACCTCGAAAAATGGTGAGATGGGCGATTTTATTCAGGTTGTAAGTCTGAAAGAAAATCGTTCAGATTGCCGTTTTGAGAGGTGACGGCATATGAACATATTCCGAACCTCGAAAAATGGTGAGATGGGCGATTTTATTCAGACTTACCTATCGAATGCCTGTTCTGTTCTGTTGATAATATCGTCTTGTAAAGACTTTGACAGCGTTGTGAACAATGCGCTGTAGCCTGCGACTCTGACGACAAGATTCTTATAATTCTCCGGGTGCGCCTGTGCGTCCAGGAGAGTTTCGCGGCTTACGACATTGAACTGCATATGCATGCCCTTTTGGTCGAAAAACGCGCGTATATATGCCGCAAATTTCCAAAGTCCGGCATCGCCTTTCAGTGCGGACGGGTGGAATTTCTGATTATAGAGCGTTCCGTTCGACGCGATCGCATGATCAAGCTTTGCGACCGAATTTGCAGCCGAGGTCGGGCCGCAGACATCTCTGCCCGAGTACGGGCCTACGCCGTCGGCAACCGGGGTATTGGCAAAGCGACCGTCCGGGGTCGCTCCGGTCTGATGTCCCAGGGGAACATTCGCCGAAACGGGATAGAGTCCCGCCTGATAGCTGCCGCCCCTCGGATTCTTATAATTCTGAATATCGCGCGTGTACACATACGCAACCTCTCTTGCGAAAAGGTCGGCTTCCTTTATATCATTTCCGTACTTCGGAACGGCGGCGATATCCTCCAGGAGCTGTTTATACTTCTGTGCGCCCTCGCCGTCGGACAGCTTTTTGAATATTGCCGCAATCTGACCCTCGGTCACATCGTGTCCGCTTTTAACCATGCCTTTTACTATCTTTTGAGTCATTTTTTCCGCCGCTTCGGCGGTCATGCCATGTCCGAAATTATCCTCGAGTGCTTGTTTTATCTCGGGCAAAGTATATTTCTTTTCATCGAACACAAGCTTTTTGACCGCGTAAATCGAATCGGTCATATTCGCAATTCCAAACCCTTGAGGACCTGTGAAGTTATATATCGCGCCGCCCTCCTGCAAGCTCTTGCCGCGCTTTATGCAGTCCTCGACCATGCAGGACTGAAACGGCAGCGGGCAGCGCTGCATATGTGCGTAATCTATCGAATTATCGGCATTGACAAGCAGCTTTATCTGATAATGCATCTGCTCGCGGTATGCGTCAAAGAACTCGTCAAAGGTTTTCATTTCGGCGACATCGGGCGTCTTTACGCCGACCATTTCGCCGTCGTCCATGCCCTGCGAGAATACCAGCTCGAGCGGACGGCACATATTGAAGAATGCCGCGTCATGCCAGCCGTCGGTTTTGCCCGACTTCTGCGGCTCGACACAGCCTATTATATTATAATCGCGCGCGTCACTCAATGTGAGACCGCGGTTCATCAGCGCCGGAATTATAACCTCGTCATTGTAATACGCAGGCAAGCCGACGCCTGTTCTTGTAAGCTCGGCGCATCTGAACAGGAACTCGTCCGGAGTACCGTTCCACACGCGTACCGAGAAGGACGGCTGCGGCAGTCTTGTATGCATCGACGCATTTATGCACATGTAGGACAGCTCGTTTGTCGCGTCCAGTCCGTCCGCGTCCTGTCCTCCGGCACAAAGGTTCTGGAACATTCCATAGCCGGCAAAGCCCTCCGCCGACGCTGCGTCTCTTACCTTATTTATATCATTCAGCTTTACCCAAATGCAGTCCATAAGCTCCTGCGCCGCTTCGGGCGTGATTATCCCGTTGCCGACATCATGCTTATAGTAGGGGTACATGTATTGGTCAAAGCGCCCCGGCGATATCGAGTGTCCGTTGGATTCTATCTGCAAAAGCAGCTGAATGAACCAAAATGCCTGGCACGCCTCCTCAAAGCTTTCGGCAGGGTTTTCGGGAACGTTCCGGCAATTTTTCGCGATTTTCAACAACTCTTTTTTGCGAACGCTGTCGCTCTCCGATGCCGCCATATTCTCCGCCAAATCCGCATAGCGGTTGGCATATTCCACCGCACCGCGGCAGGAGATGATAACCGACTCCAAAAATTCACGCTTTGCGGGATAGTCCGCGTCGCCCGGGTCGCACCGCTCCAATTCCTCCGCCGCTTCCTTTATCATTCCGCGGTATCCGATTTTGAGTATCTTTCCGTAGTCAACGGTTACATGTCCTATACCGTTATAGAAATAATTGCCCGGAGTGAACATGTTATGCTCCATCGCAACAAGCGTTTCGGGCGCCATATATGCCTTGGCAAGCTCAAAAGTAGTCTTGCCGTCCCAGTACGGGCAGACCTCGCGCAAAGTGTTCTTTGTCTCCTCCGAAATGTAAAACGGGTCGGCGCTGCGCGTTGCAATCGTGTCCAGCTCGTCTATGAGCCATTTGTATGAATACTCGGGGAAAACCTGGCAGCCGCGCGGCTTTTTTGAGGAACTGCCGACAATGAGCTCGTCCTCTCTTATTACAATCGGTATATTCTCCAATATATGTAAAAAAGCAATCGCCCGTCTTTTTATAACCGGCAGATTCTCGGTCGCTTTATAGCTTTCGGTCAAAAGCACCGCTCTGTCAGCCTCAATCTCGGGCAAATCCTTGTACAGCCTGCTTATCATTCTTCCGATTCTTGGACTTTGGGGTATCATTTTATCATTCCTTTCGACTATTAATAGCCCGGATTATATTCCAACGACTCATCATTCTCTATCCAGTCCTTAACCTCTATAACCCGATATTCGTCCTTTGTGTCACGAATAATCACCGTCTTGATTCCGGCATTTATAATCTGCCGCTTGCACATCGCACAGGAGCAGCTGTTCTTCACGAATTCGCCGCTGTCCGCCTCGATTCCGACCAGGTAGAGACAGGCGTCTATCATATCGCGCCGCGATGCCGATATAATCGCGTTCGCCTCGGCATGCACGCTGCGGCATATCTCATATCGCTCTCCGCGCGGTATATTCATCTTTTGTCTTATGCAGTGACCTATGTCAATACAATTCCTGCGTCCGCGCGGCGCTCCGACATATCCCGTCGAGATTATCTCATCATTCTTGACAATAATCGCGCCGTAATTTCGTCTCAGGCACGTTCCGCGCTCCGCCACCGTTTCGGCGATATCGAGATAGTAATTAATCTTGTCCCGCCTTGGCATATGTATCACTTCCCTTTTGATTTTTTGGTTTTGTTTTGTTTTTGTTTGTATTTATATTGTAACTCTTTTTTTGCATTATGTCAATAGCTTTTTTAAATAATCCAATGAAGAAAAATTTTTCTCGGTTCGGCTTTGGAGATATTTTTCCGAAATCTCGTTCACTTTTTTTATGACCTCGTCCGACGCTTCGAATGAGAACACCTTTTTTTCGTCCGCGGCAAGGATATAATAAAGCGCATGGCAGACCGATTTGCTCATTTCGATATCATCGCGTGATTTTGCGTGGCATTCCTCGCAGACCGCGCCGCCGCACTCGCACGAAAAAAATTTAAGTCCGTCCTCCCTGCCGCACGCCGCGCACCTCGTCATGACAGGCATATACCCCATATCGGCGATGAGCCGAAGTTCATACACCGCCTTTGCCTTCATGATAGGAATATCGCGGTAGGCGCACATAAAGAGCGTGTTTAAAAGCAGCCGCAAAAGCGGCGGATTGGGAATCCCCACCTCGCAGACATAGTATGTAATATCCGCAAGATACGAGCTCAGCGCAAGCTTTGTCAAGTCCTCCTGAATGGGGAAAAAGCTTTCAATCGACGTGACCGAGTTGACCGATGCGACCTCGCCTTTGCCGAAGTACAAAATAAATTCCGCCCAGCTTAAAAACTGCGAAGCCGCCGAGCGGCGGCTGTTCGCACGTTTCACTCCGTAGACCGCCGCCTTGATTATCCCGAAATCCTCGGTAAAGACGGTCAGCATACGGTTTTGCTCTCCGTAATCGGTCTGTTTAATTATCAAGCCCTTTGTTCTTTCCATTGCCGTTCCTCGTAATCTCGGACAGACCCTCAACGCTTTTGTGCAGAAGATACGCCTCTATGCTCCCGTAAAGCCTGAATGCCGCCCATGCAATCCGCTCTGTATCCATATTAATCTCCAATCCTGCCATTCGGCATCAAAAAATGTCCCCGTTTATAATATGGATACTCTTTCAATTTAATATACTGACACTATTTTCTTGATTTTCTTGAAATTGCGCATTTGAAAAATTGCCTTTTTATTCTCACACGCACTCAATTTTTTTATTCCTCGTCAAAGCCGAAATTTTTAATCATGCTGCCCGAGTTGCGCCAATCCGGCTTAACTTTTACCCACAGCTGCAAAAAGACCTGTTTTTCGAGCATATCCTCGATATCGGCTCTTGCAAGCGACGCGATTTTTTTGAGCATTTCGCCGCCCTTGCCTATGATTATTCCCTTATGACTCGTTTTTTCGCAATAAATATTTGCATAGATGCTGACAAGTTTCTCGGTCTCTTTCATTTTTTCTATGCTTATCGCGATTCCGTGCGGAATTTCCTTTTCCAAAAGCCAAAGCATTTTTTCGCGGATTATCTCCGCCGCAATCTGCTTTTCCGGCTGGTCGGTCACCATGTCGCTTTCGAAAAACTGCGGTCCCTCGTTTAAGTAATCGCCGATTTTGTCCAGGAGCAATTCCGTCCCGTCACCGTTTTTTGCGCTTATCGGAACGATTTCGTCAAAGTCGCACAGGCTGCTGTAGTCGGCTATCATCGGCAGCAGGACTTCTTTTTTCACCGCGTCTACCTTGTTTATCGCAAGCAGGCAGGGCAGTCCGAGATTGTTTATGCTCTCGGCAATTTTCCTTTCGGTCTCCCTTATTCCACGAGTTGCGTCCACAACAAATATAATCACGTCGGTGTCCTGCATAGAGCCTTTTGCGACCTTTACCATATACTCGCCGAGCTTGTTGTGCGGCTTGTGGATTCCCGGCGTATCGGTGAATATTATCTGCTCCTCGTTGGTTGTATACACCGCCAGAATTTTATTTCTGGTCGTCTGCGGCTTGTCCGAAATTATCGCTATTTTCTGACCCGCAATCCTGTTTAAAAGCGTGGACTTGCCCACGTTCGGCATGCCGATTATCGCGGCAAAACCCGATTTGAATTTTTGATTTTTCATAATTTTATCAATTCCTTCTATATATAATCCCATTCCGCACCCCGAACAAAAAGCGGTGCTGTGTGCGATTCAGACTTTATTTTCTTACTCTCATTCTTATAAGAAGCACGTTAAAAAATTCAAACAACACTAACAATATAATATTAAACGGAGTGGCAACCAAGTATTGGAGCGTCTGCAAAATCCTCTGCCAATCCCCGAAAAGGCATATGCCGACAGCCACCGACGCCAAAGCGGCGACCAGCGTCCCTGCCGCTGCCGCGTCCTTTGCAAGCTCCGCGACTTTTGAATATTCATCCGTTGCCGTATCGACCGCTCTTTCAACCGCGGTGTTGAAAAGCTCGGCTGCAAGAACAAACGCAATCGTCAGAAAAAGTATTGCAAATCCGACTCTGTCGAGCTGATATCCGAACGCGAAATATATAATATTTGACGCCGCAAACACATGAAATCGAAAATTTCTTTCCTCGGCATAAGTATTTACAAGTCCGTTGAACGCACAATCCAGACTGTCTATAAAATTATCGTTTTTCATTCGTTTTCACTCCCGGGTTATATTCAGTCTCCCCAGAATTTCCTCCTGTTTTTCTATCATGATTTTCTCCCCCTCGGGGTCGTCAACATGGTCATAGCCCAAAAGGTGCAGCATTGAATGTACCGTCAGAAATGCCATCTCACGCAGGAACGAATGTCCGAAACTCTTTGCCTGCTCCGCCGCTCTTTCCGCCGATATCACGATATCGCCGAGCACAACCTCGTCATCGTCAAAATCGAAATCCGAATCGACAACATCGCCGTTTTCGTCAAATTCGAGCATCGGAAAGGACAGCACATCGGTCGGCATATCCTTGCCGCGGAACTCCTTATTTATCCTTTGAATCTCGTCATTATCCACAATCGTCACGCTTATCTGTGCGTTGAAATTGCAATCCTCAAAGCTGAGCGTCTCGCGGCAGACCGTCTCAATCGCGTCATTGATTTCTTTGCCTATTTCTATTTTGTCCTGATTGTTCTCTATGAGCAGCTCTGTCATTTTTCTTTTTCCTCTCCTGTTCATGCTTTTCGTATGCCCTGATTATTCTCTGTACAAGCGGATGGCGCACAACGTCCTTTTCGGTCAGCATGCATATTTCTATGTCCTCTATGCCTTTCAAAATCCGCTGCGCCTCGTTCAGACCCGATTTTTTGCCGTCCGGCAGGTCGATCTGGGTCACGTCTCCGGTCACTATCGCCTTTGAGCCGAAGCCTATTCTTGTTAAAAACATTTTCATCTGCTCCGGGGTGGTGTTCTGCGCCTCGTCGAGTATGATAAACGCATTGTCGAGCGTTCGTCCGCGCATATATGCCAGCGGCGCGACCTCTATCATGCCGCGCTCCTGGTTGCGCAAAAAGCCCTCCGCTCCGAACATTTCGTACATTCCGTCGTAGAGCGGCCGCAGGTACGGGTCAACCTTGCTCTGCAAGTCCCCGGGCAGAAAGCCGAGTTTTTCGCCCGCCTCTATCGCCGGACGGGTCAGTATGATTCGGTTCACTTCCTTATTTCGAAGAGCCGTAACCGCCATTGCGACCGCGAGGTAGGTCTTGCCCGTTCCGGCAGGACCTATGCCGAACACAATCGTATTGTTCTTTATCGCCTCGACATATCTTTTCTGACCGAGAGTTTTTGTCTTTATCGGACTCCCGTGCGAATTTACCGCGATGCAGTCATCGCCGAGAAGCTTCACGTCGAAACCGCCGTTCTCCTGCACCATGGTTATGGCATAGAGAATCTTCTGCTCGTCGAGCCGCTCGCCCCGTTCGATTATGTCAATCAGCGCCTTGAAAACCTTTTCCGCTTTCTCGCACGCGTCCTCGTCTCCGTTTATTTTTATCTTGTTATCTCGCGAGGTAATGCTCACTCCGAGCGACTTTTCCAAAAGCTTCATGTTGGAATCAAAGCTCCCGAAAAGCGCCGAAATGTCGATTTCCTCCGGTATCTCAATCTGATTCAAGTCTGTTTCACTCCTAATTTATCGGGACTTCCTCCCCGATTTTTTCTATAAATTGCATTGTCAGGGTCACTTCAAGCGTCTCGTCGTCAATATGCGCCGTCTCGAGCGTCCGTCCGACCAGCTGCGATCCGGGCAAAAGTTCCTTTGCAAGCTCTTTTTCAAGTTCATACTCCGCGCTTTTTGCCGCCTTTTCCTCGCCGATCGGGCATTTTGTCACCGTCTCCTCCTCGTACACATTCGTCACCG
The DNA here is from genome assembly GCA_934486735.1 of uncultured Clostridia bacterium. Taxonomy (GTDB): domain Bacteria; phylum Bacillota; class Clostridia; order UBA1381; family UBA1381; genus CAKSQL01. Next base: position 36,970 of record CAKSQL010000011.1, read on the forward strand.
CCGAGATTCCGAAATAGCCGTCTCTGCCCCACCTCAGTTCGCGTTTTTCGCTGCGCACCGAGTATTCCTCATACGGGATTTTTACCTTGCCGTAGAGCGGTATCGTCTTTGAGAAAATTGTCAGGTCGGTGTAGCTTTTCTTTCTGCCGGTCTTTTCGCCGACGCGGCGGAAAAGCTTTATCCTCGCTTTTCCCCTGTGCATGGTTGCGGCGTAAATGTCGCCGAGCGCATGTTTTTTCTTATACTCGCCCTCACCGCCGACAGTTCCGCCCACAAGCAGGTCGCCCATCAAGACCACATCGCCCTTTTGAGCAAACGCAATCCCGTCCTTGACCGTCATTTTTGTAATGATTCCGTCCCTGTTCGAGATAATGTCGCACGGACTTGACTTGTCGATAACCTTTGGCGGAGCAATGCCCTCGCGCACGCCTATAACCGCCTTTGTTCCCTTTAAGTATACCCATGCCCAGGTCAGATTATCGGTGTTCGTCAGAATAATATTCTTTATTTCATTGCCCTCGGGGAGACTTTTTTTGAGCGCGCCGACCCTCACTCCGGCAAGCTCTGCCGCGGCGATTATTTCGGCATGCTCCTCCTCGGGCGCACCCTCGACCTCGATGCTCCAGATAAAGCGCGTGCTTATCACAATACTTAACAGGAAGATAACCGCTCCTGCCAAAAAGAATACGCGCTTTTTGTATCGCATGCGCACAAACGCCGCGCCGCATTTCTTTTTTATGCGCACCCGTGTGTGGGTTTTGCGCGCAATCGGGCGCAGCTTTTTAAAATCCGCCGCCGAAATGCACGCGGTCACGCTGCCGTCCGACATGTGCTTTGCACTGCCGATTTTTATTTTTCGGCGCGTGCATATGTTTAAAAAACGCTCAACAGAATTACCTGTCAGTACTATTATAACATATCCTTTGACAAATTGGAAGATTTTCTTTAAAAACATTTTAAAAAACCTCCGTTTTTAAAGAAATTCAACTGAAATTATCCGCCCGGACAGGATAATTTCCTCATTTTCTATTGATTTTATGAGCAGATTCCCGCCGCGAACCGATATTATTCTGCCCCCTGCCGACAGCTTTATTTCGTTTTCCGAGTATTCCTTTAAACCCTTGTAGCCGCCGCAGGTCAGACGGCGGTCGCCGCATAGGATAAGCTCGGGCAGGTCCATGGCGACATCGGCAGGCATGCCGAGAGCCTCCGCCGCCGTTTTTTTGATTCGTTCCGAAAGCATTTTATAACCATTCCTTTCTATCAAAGGTGCAAAACTCAAGTCTGAAAGAAAATCATTCAGATTGACGTTTGAAAAAGCGATTGCGCCCGAGTCCAAATTTTCAATTTGGCAACGAGTGCCATTTTGGCAGCGTTCTAAATCTTTGATTTAGGTAACGCCACTGCTTCGTACAAGGGTACTTCAAGCTTTTGAAAACGGTGAGATGGGTGATTTTATTCAGACTGTAAGGTACCTGTTTATATTTATGCTGCTATGGCGCTGAAAATGAAAGTTTTGTATTGCAGATATATAATATGTTCATTTTATATCTGTCACTGCCACCACCGGACACGATTTGGCGTCCTGTGTCCGATGGTTGACTTTTTTTAGCCACTATGATAAAATACTGTGGTAAAATAGCATTTTTGCTAATTTTAAATGAGTAATAACAGGGGATGATATTATGATTTCTATATTCTTCAACACCGGATAAAAATCCGTTCCGAAACAAATAACAGGCGATTACATCGCTCAAAAAGAATATTCAGGAAAGGATTAGTAAATAATGAAAAAAAGAATTTTAAGCCTGGCGCTTGCACTTTCAATGTTCGCCTCGACCGTACCGGCATTTGCTGCCGAAAAAAGCACATTCAGCGACATAAGCGGTTCGGAATACTATGCTCAAAGCGCCGATGTCCTGGCTGATATGGACATTTTAGCCGGTTATGAGGACGGCACTTTCGGCGCGGACCGAATCGTAACAAGAGCCGAAATGGCAGTTATCATATGCAAAATGCTCGGAAAAACCGCCGATGCCGAAAAGGCAAAGGGCAAAACAAGCTTTGCCGACGTTGCCGCCGGTCACTGGGCAAGCGGATTTATCAACACAGCGGTTGAATCCGGGATTATCGTCGGCGACGGCGACGGGAATTTCCGTCCCGAGGACGAGGTTAAGCACGAGGAAGCTGTAAAAATGGTTATCTGCGCGCTGGGTATCAATGTGACGCCCGATTCGTCCGACTGGTCAAAGCCATATCTTGACGCGGCAAGCGAAAAGGGCATTGACAAGAACTTAAAAGGCAAAAAGGGCGAAAATGCAAAGCGCGGTGACATCGCGGTGATGGTATACAGCGGACTTAAATCCGATTTGTACGCGCCTGTTGCGTCGCTGTCCGAAGGTACATACAGCGGCACTCAGAAAGTGACTCTTTCGACCGTAACAAAGGGCGCGGAGATATACTACACCACCGACGGAACAACGCCGACGGCAACCGATACAAGGTACAGCGGCGCAATTTCGATAAGCAAAACAAGCACATTGAAAGCGATTGCCGTCAAGGGCGGCACGCTTTTGAGCGACGTTATGAGCGTGGAATATAAAATCAATACCGGCACACTCTCGGGTGGCAGCGGCGGCTCTAAAACAGCGTCGTACACTGTCAGCTTTGACTTGAACTACGACGGCGCACCTGCCGCACCGGCAAGCCAAAAAATAGAAGAAAACAGTTCTGCCGAGAAGCCGGACGACCCGTCACGCGACTTGTACAATTTTGCCGGCTGGTATACCGAAAAAGAGTGCATAAACGAGTATGATTTCGCCGGCGGAGTGACATCCGACATCACGCTTTATGCGTGCTGGTACACCACCGACTACGGAATCAGCGCCTTGACAACGGACGAACAGGGCAATGCCGTTGCCACAGTTTCGGCAGCGGAGGCGTGCACCGTATCGGTCACCGTCTGCAGCGAGGATAAAAGCGCCGTTCTCGGCAGTGCATCGGCAAGCGCGGACGCAGGTCTTGAAGATGCCGATATCAGCGTTGCTCTCTCCGGCATAAATCTTCCGCAATACTACATTCTGACCGCGGATTTGCTTGACTCGGACGGCAAAAAATTATGCAAGACATACACCTGCATAAACCACACCAAAAACTATGAAGAGTTCATGGCAAAGACAACCGATGATTTTGACGGCAAGACCGTTGTCAACTTTGATGACCGCAATGACATGAACTTCGCAGTCTTAAACGACGATGTCGAAAAAATTCATATCAGCGACACTCAAAACGATATTAACGAAATGTTCTCGTCTCCGGCGAACAATTTCTATGTCATAGACAACATCAATACCGATCTGCGCGATATAAAAATCGGCGACGAGCTGTATCTCGACTACGGCGACGGCTGCCTTTTGACCGTTGCTTCCTACAACATCGAAGGCGACACCATCACCATCCAAGGCTCGGACGATTACGATTTAAAGGACTACTTCGACTACATCAAGGTCGATATGGAGCTTGACCCGAACAGCTACGAGGAGCAAACTCTTCCCAAGTACACCGAAAGCGCAGACGAAACCGACATCAACGCCGAAAACGAAATTGCGCTGATGGCGGAAATTGTGGACGTTGACGCTTCGCTGACAAGTCTGAAGCTTGCCATTCCGGTTGAGTTTTATATCCAAAACGCAGCCGAAACACGTTCCGGAACTCTGTCCGGCTCGGTTTCTGTGGAAATTAAGCCGCACCTTGTGATAAAATGGGATGTGCATTTGCTTTCCGACAACTATTTTGAATTTTCGGCTTCGCTTGAAGTTAAAACAGGCACAAACATAAAGCTTGAATATTCAAGAACGAACGACAGTGAGGAATCCACAATAGGCTATGACGAAATGCTCAAAAAGGTTGCTGAGATTCCTATGGGCAAGGTCCTCATTCCGTTCGGAGTTACCGGTCTCGGCGCAGAGGTTGAGCTGACACTTCCGCTCTCTGCCGAATTTAAATGCAATGCGCAGTTCAACAGCACCACGACAAGAAAAATCGGTATTTCGTATGATACGATAAACGGAGTCAAGACTTCAAAGGATAAAACAGACTCAAAATCCTTTAAGATAGAGGGCGAAATTGAAATTAAAGTAGGCCCGAAGCTTGAAGAAAGCATAACATTCTTAAAAGATGTGGTCAAGGCTTCTCTCGAACAGAACGGCGGTCTGTACTTAGACGCTAAGGCAGAGGGAAACATTGTCAATACAGACCATCTGTGCAAAGTATGCGTCAGCGGTGAATTCGGCGGATTTTTAACCGCTTCGGCAAAACTTTCTTACAAAGTAGGCAAACATCTTAAAGGCACGCCGATAGATTTTACTTTCTACGATGCGAAATGGAAAATTGTCGATTGCTACTACTCGTCCGATATAGGTTTCGGCTGGGGTGAATGCCAGAACAAGTCTACCGAATTGGACGGACATTGCAAGCTGAGCGGAAAAATCACGATTGCCGACGCCGATACGGATAATTCGAACAATCCGCCGCTTGAAAAAGCCAGGGTTTATCTTAAAAACAACTCCGCAAACCAGCAGGCAATCACGTTTACAAACTCCGCCGGCGAGTACAAAATTGACAATATCCCGGCAGGAAACTACACAATCACGATAAGCAAGGACAACTATATCACAGTTATGCAGCAGCTGGAAATCAAGGATAATCAGGACAATTACTACAACGCCGTAATCGAAGCAATTTCCAACGAAGATAACGGCAGCGGCACAGCCTCGGGCAAAATCACCGACGCATTGACCGGCAGCGGCGTCGCAGGGCTTACACTCAAAATCCGCAGCGGTCTCGACACTCTGACGGGCGATGTGCTGGCGACACTCACATCCGACGCAAACGGCGCTTACACCACATCGGAGCTGCCTGCCGGCAACTACACCGTTCAAATCATTGACGAGAGAACTCTTTCCGACGAAATCGAAAGATACTACCCGACGTTATTCAATATTAAAATATTGGGCGGCAAAGCAATTCCGAACCAAAACGGAAACGTGACAAGCGGACTTAAAGCCGACCAGCTGAGAATCGTTTTGCGCTGGGGCGCTACTCCATCCGACCTTGACTCACATCTTGTCGGTCCGGGCGATGACGGAAAGTTCCACACTTTCTATTCAAGCAAGACATACTACAGCGGCGGAACAAAGTTTGCCGATCTTGACCTTGACGACATCACAAGCTACGGTCCGGAAACTACAACCATATACAAAGCAAAGCCGGGTGTGTACACATTCTATGTACACAATTATTCGAACAGAAATTCATCCTCAAGCTCGGCATTGGCAAACTCCGGCGCAACCGTCGAGGTATACCTGAGCAATTCTCAGACAGCCGCGATGACATTAAATGTTCCGAATCTGCCCGGTACGCTGTGGAGCGTTTTCAGCTACGATTCGAGTACCGGTGCAATAACTCCGATAAATACAATGAGCTATAAATCCGATCCGTACGGCGTCGGTCTTTACAGTCTCGGCAATGCTTCGGAGCAGGACAGCGATATCGATATAATATTCAGCGATATCGAAAATGCCGAAAAATAATTCCGTTTGATGAAATAAGCCTGAAGACGCAGGAATAAGCATGATTTTTCCGATATGCACAGTTTCCTGCAAATAAAAAACACTTTCCCAAGAGATGATTCTCTTTAGAAAGTGTTTTTTTGCAGCCGATTGCAATGAATCCGACCTCAATACATGCAGCGTAACGGAGCGTGAGCTTTGCCCTCTCCGGCTTTTTTGCTCCGATATTTTGAGCCGCCAATGCCGACACGCTCGAGAGCATGGACGACGGCACAAGGAAGAATATCCCTATCAGCTTTTCCACAATTCCGACCGCAGCCGCATCGTTCAAGCCGCGCCGGTTCGCTATTACCGTAATCACGATTAATGCAAAAACCGAGATTACACCTTTTCGGGCGGGTTCGGATTGCTTTATTCCGGCTAATCCCGATAAAGGGTGAGATGCGCCGCATATTTTTGTGTTAGTGGTTGGTTGGGGATATGCGGCTCCCTGTATACTCCGCTACTAAATCTTCTTCAGCCATTTCGGCAGGCAGCTCAATGGTCAGGATGTAGTTGAAACGCCCGGTCTCGGCATCGTGCGAGACATCGGCGGCATAGATGTGAATATCCTTTTCGGCAAGAGCTTTATAAAGCTTTTTTTGGAAACCCCTGCCCTCATCGCTGTGGAGGGAAAAGCGCATCATTTTTGGGGACTGAGTCAGACGGCTGTTGCGATGCAGCAGAATCTGAATTATGAGAATTATAACCGTCGCCGCAATGCCTACCATGTACATACCTGCGCCGAACGCCATGCCGATGCCGGCTGTCGCCCAGACTCCGGCTGCGGTTGTGAGCCCGGTTATCGTGTTCTTATGGACAAATATCATGCCTGCACCCAAAAAGCCTATACCCGATACTATTTGAGCCGCCACGCGCGAGCCGTCGTAGGACGCGCCGTCGGGAACAATATCAAAAAATCCGTACTTTGAGACAATCATCATAAGCGCAGACGCGCAGGCAACAATGCAATGAGTTCGCACCCCGGCTTCCTTTGCGCGGTTCTTTCGCTCCAGTCCGATGAAAACTCCGCACACACACGCCGCTACCATCCTTAAAATATACGCCGCCTGCATTGTTTTGATTAATTCCATTTAACACATATCCTTTCTTTATTTAATATAGTTAATGTATATAATATAGCACAAACTCAAAAAAATGTCAACTTTTTTAATAATTTTAGGGCAAACAGGCAAAATCATTCAAAAAAAGAGTGCCCCGGGCAGCATTCTGCTCCAATCAGGCAAAAAAATAAGGTTATTTTTGCTCACTTTTCACTTATTTTTTAGTTAATATGTAAAAATATAAATTAATATGTCGTTTTCCCTTGAAAAATGTTATAATATATGGTATAAATATTATGATAGATATTTAAATTTTATTTGTGTCTTAACAGGAGGAAAAAATGGATAAATCACCAATTGTCGGTAAACTAAGCATTATCAGCATGCGCGGCTGCGAGGAGTTTACAAGCCGTATCGACCACTATCTGAAGCAGTTCCGCAAGGACTACGACGACCAGGAAACTTATGTTACGCATATAACCTGTCCGCGTTTCGGGACAGGCGAGGGCAAGTGCGTAATCGAGGAGACCGTCCGCGGTCACGATGTCTACATCATCTGCGACATGTTCAATCATGGCGTGACATACAAAATGTATCAGCAGACCAATCACATGAGTCCGGATGACCACTACCAGGATTTGAAGCGAATCATCGCCGCAATGGGCGGAAAGCCGAGAAGAATTACCGTTGTTATGCCCATGCTCTACGAGGGCAGACAGCACCGCCGCACCGCGAGAGAATCGCTCGACTGCGCATCGGCTTTGCAGGAGCTTATTTCGATGGGCGTTACCAACATCATCACTTTCGACGCTCACGACGCGCGCGTTCAGAACGCGATTCCGCTGCACAGCTTTGACGATGTTCAGACAACTTATCAGATGATTAAGGCTCTGACAAAAACTGTGCCCGACATTTCCTTTGACAAGGAGGACACAATTATCATATCCCCCGACGAGGGCGGCATGAACAGATGTATGTACTACTCATCGGTGCTCGAGATAGACCTGGGTATGTTCTACAAGCGCAGAAACTACTCGGTTGTCGTGAACGGCAAGAACCCGATCGAGGCACATGTATATCTCGGACGCGATGTAAGCGGCAAGGACATCATCATTGTCGACGACATGATTTCCAGCGGAGAATCGGTTCTCGATATCGCCAAAAAGCTCAAGGAGCAGGGCGCAAAGAGAATATTTGTATTCACCGCATTCGGACTTTTCTGCAACGGTCTCGAAAAGTTTGACGAGGCTTACAAGGACGGATATATCAACAAGATATTCACAACCAACCTTATCTATCGCATGCCCGGTCTTTTGGAGCGCGACTGGTATTGCGAGGTTGACATGTCGAAGTATATATCGCTGTTGATAAATACAATCAACCACGACGAGTCAATCAGCCAGCTTTTGAGTCCTGTTGCACGTATCAAAAAGCATCTTGAAAAATTTGAGGCTGAAAGAAACAACAAATAAATTGTTAAATCCAAAAAAAACGCAAAAAGAATCTCTTTTTGAAATTTTTTGAAATTTATCGGATTTTACGCACCGTTTTTTTAACGGTGCGTTATTTTTTTGGTTCGATGTCGCAAATTTTGCACATCCTCAGATGTATAATAGCTATATAAAACGGAGGTATGTAAAATGAACAGCTTTGATAAAATAATAGGGTATGAATCAATCAAAGAAGAACTTTTGCAAATATGCGACATGATGAAAAACAAAGACATATATGCAAAACTCGGCGCAAGTCTCCCGAAAGGTGTGCTTTTATACGGCGCACCGGGATTGGGAAAAACATTAATGGCGAAATGTTTCATTGAGGAATGCGGACTCGAAACATTTACGCTCAGAAAAAACAAAAGTCAAAATTTTGTGGAGCATATTTCGCAAATATTTGAAAAAGCAAAGCAACACGCACCGTCCGTTGTCTTTCTCGACGACATGGACAAGTTTGCCAACGAGGACCGCCGTCACAGAGACGCGGAAGAATATGTTGCCGTACAGGCAGGCATAGACTCGGTGAAAGGCTTTGATGTCATTGTGCTTGCGACGGTCAACGATTTTGAAAAGCTTCCCGACTCGCTCACAAGAGCGGGCAGATTTGACAAATGTATCCAAATTTGTCTGCCCCGCATCGACGATTGCCGCAAAATTATAAAGCATTATCTTAAGGGAAAAAGAGTGGCTGCCGATGTCAACCTTGACGATGTCGCAAAAATGATCAACTACAACTCCTGCGCCGAGCTTGAAACGCTGATAAACGAAGCGGCTGTTATCGCAGGCTACAAGCGCAAGCCGCACATAGAGACAGAGGATATCACAGACGCCGTCTTAAAAGCCGAGTACGGAGCGCCCGATGACACCGCCGCAGCCGAATCGGACACAAATCTGAAAAGGATTGCATATCACGAAGCCGGTCATTTGGTTATGAGCGAACTTCTCTGTCCCGGCTGCGTGGGGCTTGCGTCGGTGCGAAAAAGCAAAGGCACAACAGCGGACGGTTTTGTGCGGCAATGCAAAAGAATGCCGACAGCCGCGGACCATATTTTGGCTTCACTTGCAGGGAAAGCCGCCACCGAACTGCTCTGTGGGAAATGCGACACAGGCTGCGATATCGATATCAGGCAAGCAGCCGACTGCATCAGAAAAAATATATCGACGCTCGGCAGCATGGGATTCGGCTTGGTCGATGTTTCAAACTACGAATTTTCCGAGCATTCGCAAAGGATGCTTTCCGAGAGTGAAGCCGTAGTTCACGCAGAGCTGTCGCGATATATGTTTAAAGCAAAGGAGATTCTTGCAAAAAACAGTGCATTTTTGAAGAAATCGGCAGAGCTTCTTTTGAAAAAAGGAGTTCTGCTTGCCTCGGATATTGAAAAGCTTAGGGAACGTTTCGGCATGGCGGACGGAGATATATAGCGCGAAGGTTTCTTCAGACGCTCCGAAACCGCGCACAAATGCAAGCCGTCCCCCGTTTCGGTCAAACATTTATGCAATCGGGAAAATTTGCTGCGATTTGTGTCGGCATCGGGGACGGCAGAAGGGAGATTAAAATGGATATTTACAATTTTATAAACTCACCGAGCGCAGGTCGGCGCCGCGATTGCCGCAGTCTTGTTCCGCTCGAAATTGCATTTTCGATTTGGCAGAGCCGAAAATACAATCTGTCGGAAAAGCACATCAGCTATTTATATTTAGCGGAAAATTTCGGAGATTGTCATTTTTATTTAAAACCGCTCGGCAGGCTGTCCCTGTCGGATTTTCTCAAAGAGTATATATTTATTGAAAACAAGCTGCGCGAGCGTTCGCTGCAATCCGAAAACACAGTCTACACATATTTCAAGCGCGGCATCCGTCCGCACGCGGCGCTGTACTCATCAAAAAGAGCGTGCCTGTCCGCAATCGGGGAATTTGAGCAATACTCGGACCGCGGCAAATGCAGGATAGTCTGCCGCCCGGTTCTGTCCGCTGCCGACCGCAGAAACGCTTACATTTCTTTACAAATAAATAACAGGCTTGAAGATGTTTTCCTTTCCGAAAACGGATTTCTTTCGGCAAGGGAGAAAAAAATATTTTGTGCATTCAGCCGAAAAAAAAGTAATCCGAACTCCGATTTTGAGAGGTGAATTTCCGTTTTTACTGAATACTCGGCAATCCGTCAAGGATTACCTCCGTTTTTGCCTTGTAAAATCAAAAATTCACTCTCTCAAAATTCTACGACCTAAAAAGGACAGAATTTTGAGCCGGAATTTTGGTGCGGAGGATGCCGAAAGGCTAACGCCTTTCAAAGACGACAAGCCGAAATATGCCGAAATTATGCCTTTTCAGGCGGGTTAGGATTACTTTTCTTCGGCTAAGCGAAAGCGGCATTCCGATATTTTTATATAATGCCAAAATCCGCATTCCGATATAATTGATGTTCTCATTCTTATCGTAATGCGGATTTGTTATCTGTCCTCAAAATATTTTTCGCCGTATTTTTCCTTTGCGGCGCTGTTAAAGCGTTTTATAAATTCAGTAAAAAAGCTGCAAACCTCGTCCTCATTTTCATCGTTAATCCACTCTCTGAAAATGAAATTCTGATGCGGCATTCTGTTTTTTGTGTTATCCTCCGTCGCTATTTCCCTGCCCATATCCTCGGCAATCCGTTCGCAGATTTCCTTGGTTTCTTGTGTAATAACGCGCCGCTGTTCGGTCAGCTGCTCCTTTTTGTCTTTATTTCCTTTCAATATACTTTCATTCCTGTATTGCATAAAGCCTATGTAATATTCTCGTTCTTTCCTCTGCTGCCCGTTTTCTTTATATTTTCTCTCTTTCCAGCCGCTTCTTATCGTATAATATATCCAATTTTCACCCGGTTCGACAGCTATGTGTGCGAAATTTCTCGATCCCCACTGCTGATAGCTGTATTCAAACCAGCCGTCGTCGCCGAATATTTTTCCGAAATACCTGTCACAGAGACATTCCCTGCTTTGGGGCAGCTCCTTGATTCTGTTCGAAAGATATGCATAATAATCGGCGAGAATCGGGTCCTTATCCTTATGCCTTGCTATGAACAAAAGCATATCCTCGATATATACAACGCGCACCTTTGCATTGGCAGTGGTTTTTAAATTCTCAATGTCATCTTTCTGCCACGCAAAGACATATCCGGTTTTGAAAAGCACAAACCGAGTATCTTCGCTCCACTCAATTTCGGAATTGTTAAATAATTCCTTTATCCAGTCGCTGTTGTCTTTCCAGCTGTTTACCCTGTCTATATATCGCCGCTCCTGCTCTCCATGCAGAAATGTGTTGGTTTTATCCTCGAATATAACCGGTATTACTTCCCTGCCGACACGAATATTGGCGTAAACGTCCATGCGATAATACTGTGCATGCGGACTGTACTTATCAAGCTCAATCTCATCCGCGGCTATGCTTTCGTCGTCCAGGATAAATCGCACAAAGTCATGTCCGATTTCCCGATACGCGCCGTTGCCGGAGCGGCAGCACTCCAAAAGCCAGCAAATCATTGCGTCCTGCGACAATTCCTTTTTTGCGTAGTCAAATATGTTTGGTCTGTTCATTTTTATAACCTCCTTTTTTTATTTATATCATATCATACACGATATGCCAAAAAATGTACATCCAATCAATCCGAATACTTATCGTTCAATTCTTTCACAGCGTTTTTTATGCGTTCTCTCATCGAAAGCGGCTCAAGCACTTCAATATGAAGTCCGTATTGCATCGCCCAGCAGAAAAACGCTTCTTCATTCACGCGCACCTCGACCATGCATTCATTTTCATCGATTTTTGTTATCCTCGGCTCCAAGCCGAACCAATCTATTATCTGGTCAATGATATAATTCTTTGCCTTGAACCGCGTCCATATGCTGTCCCCGGCGAACATATACAAATGCTCCGCCATATGTTTGGGAAGATTAATCTCGCCCTCCTTCATAGCCGAAAAAAAGTAATCCGAACTCCGATTTTGAAAGGTGAATTTCCGCTTTTACTGCGTTAAAATACTCGGCAATCCGTCAAGGATTACCTCCGTTTTTGCCTTGTAAAATCAAAAATTCACTCTCTCAAAATTCTGCGACCTGAAAAGGACAGAATTTTGAGTAGATTTTGGTGCGGAGGATGCCGAAAGGCTAACGCCTTTCAAAGACGACAAGCCGAAATATGCCGAAATTATGCCTTTTCAGGCGGGTTAGGATTACTTTTCCTCGGCTATAACCGGCTTTCTTTTTTCGTCGAGAATTTTTATGCCGGTCATCCTGTCAATGCGATAATTCGACAAGGTATCATATTTATCATAGTTACAAATCAGGTAATATCTGCCATTTGTCGCCGCCATCCGATACGGATTTATGATATACTCACGGTCGCGTTTGGGATGAAGCTTCTTATCCGCGCCGTACGAGTTATACACAACCGAAACCTTTCTGCCCTTTGAAATCGCCTCATCCAGGACATTGATTGTGTAAAACATTTCTTTGTTTTCCGGTCGGTTTTCGGGAAGTGTGCTGATATGACCGACCTTTTTATCAAAGTACACGCTCGACAGACCCTTAATTTTCGCGATAAGCTCCCGGCACTGTCTTTGCGGAATCGTCTTTGAAAAAAGAACGCTGTCAATCAGGAGTCTCAGCTCGGAATCGTCAAATTCCCTTGTTATGTACCAATCGGTACAAATCGGCACTTCCTCGCCTTTTTCATTCCTTTTGATTATCTCGGTGTAATCGATTCCGAAGTCAAAATCAAGCAGATTCATCAAATTCCGCTTTACTGTCCGCCTGTCGACCTCCATATTATATTCCCTTTTTAAAATATCCGCTATCTGCACCTGCGTGAGCCGATGCTCCTCATCCGAATATCGTTTCAATATATCCAGGATATTCACAATAACCATTTTTTTCGGCGGAATTGTGTACATCGAATCGCCTCCCATTCGCCCTATTTCAGCGCTTTTTCAAGTCTTTCCGGTTCGTCCGAAAGTCATTGCTTCGGGCGGCGATATTCATTCTCAAAAAATGCTCTCCGCCCTTTCCGAACTGTTTTCCCGACGAAAGATAAAATCCCGTTTTTTGCAAAGACCGCCGATTTTTGCCATTGTATCGGCATCCCAAATCTTCCCCACAGGGTTAGGCATAAGGGAATCGAACCCCACACGCCCTGCATTTGATAAATTTTTGCCCTTCCGATTTGTCGTCCTTGCAAGGCGCCAGCCTTGCTGCGTCCTCCGCATCGAAAAATTTAAAAATTTCTCTAAATGCAGGGTCGCAGAGTTTTAACAGTGAAAATTTTTTTGTGAAAAACAAGGCAAAAGCGCAGTCAATACTGTCGTATTGACAAGCATTTTAACGCAGTTTTTCCGGAAATTTGCCGGTTAAAACCGTATGAGTTCGACTCTCTTATGCCTAGCCGAAAAAAAAGTAATCCGAACTCCGATTTTGAGAGGTTAATTTCCGCTTTTACTGAATACTCGGCAATCCGCCAAGGATTACCTCCGTTTTTGCCTTGTAAAACCAAAAATTCACTCTCTCAAAATTCTACGACCTAAAAAGGCATAATTTCGGCATATTTCGGCAGCCTCCGCACCGAAATTTGCGTTCAAAATCCTAACGCCGGTTACTTTTGGCTATTCCTGCGGAAATTTTCTGCCCTTGAAAAGCACCGTCAAGCCAAACTTGGGCAGCGCCATCATGCGCCAAAAGCGCGACGGCTGTTTAAGCAGGCGATAGAGCCACTCCACGCCATGCTTGCACCACGCGTCGGGCGCGCGCTCGGCAGTCCCTGCAATAACGTCCAGACTTCCGCCCACGCCCATGAACACCTTTGCGTTCATTTTTTCGCTGTTTCGCGCAATCCACTTCTCCTGCGCCGGTGCGCCCAGGCACACAAAAACCACATCGGGTCTCGCCTCATTTATCTCGGCGACAATCTCGCTTTCCTCCTCCGGCTTGAAATATCCGTTCCGGGTTCCTACTATATTAATAAAAGGATATTTCTCCTCCAGTTTCTTTTTGGCAAGCTCGGCAACGCCCTCTCTGCCGCCGAACAGGAACAGCCGATGACCGCTCTTGGCTATCTTTTCAATCAGCAGGCAGGCGATGTCATATCCTGCCGCCCTCTCGGCAATCGGATTCTTCAAAATCCGCGACGCGTAGACCACGCCGATTCCGTCCGCTGTCAAAAGATCGGCTTTATTTAAAACATCGCGAAATCCATCGTCCTTATACGCAAGCATGATTATCTCCGAATTTGGCGTGAAAACCCAATGCGGACGATCCTCGCTCAGCATATCGTAAATTCTTTCGCATGCCTCCCTGTCGGTCGCCTTATCGACCTTGACTCCGAGTATATTTACCTTATCCATAGCTTTTTTACCTCATTAAAAAATTTTTAAAACAGTGTCAGCTGCGGCGAATCGTCTTTTCTCAAAAAGCAGCCGACAGCAGGGATATTCTTGGTTTGATAGTGCTTGATATCGCTAAGCCCGCTTTCCTCGGCAGGGACTACCCTAACCATTTTTGCGCCCTTTCGCGTCAGTTTCATAACCTGCACGCCCTGGGTCGATTTTGTGGATTTGAGCGGAATATTCTCGCTTTCAAGCACAAGCACCTTATTGTTATCGGCAAACGCGGCAAGCGTTCTGTCGGCATCGAGTTTCATAACCGTGCAGACGGGCGACTTGTCGGAATACGCGCCGATAAGCTTTTTTCGGTTGGTTTTTGTCATATAATTCGAAAGCTCCACCTTTGCCATCTTTCCATTCTCAAATGCGAAAAGCATCATTCCGGCATAATCGCCCGTCACAACGGTGTAGATAACCCTCTCGTCCGGCTCAAGTCCCAAAAGTCCGGGCAGGTACTCGCCCATCGCGCTGACCTTTGCGTCGGGCAGGTCGTAGGTTTTCATCTTATAAACCGTTGATTTATCGGTGAAGAACAAAAGCTCGCTGACATTTGTACTTTCAATAGTCTGGAATATTTCGTCCCCCTCTTTAAGCTTATGCTCGGCGGTTGTGGAGCGCAGCGACAGAGCCGAAACCTTCTTTATATACCCCTCTCTCGTCACAAAAAGGGTCAGCGGATAATTCTCGATATGGTCGTCCTCGCGATATTCCTCGGTTTCGCCGCCGCTTATCAGCTCGGTTTTTCTTTCCTTGCCGTACTTTTTGGCAATCGCTTCCAATTGCTTTATAATAAGCTTTTTAATCTCGCGGTCGCTGCCCAAAATCTTTTGCAGCCCGGCAATGTCCTCCAGCAGCTTTTCAATCTCGGCGGTTCTGTTCAGAATATATTCGCGGTTCAAATTCCTCAGCTTAATATCCGCAACGTACTCCGCCTGGATTTGGTCAAGCTCGAACCCCTGCATCAAGTTGGGAACAACGTCCTCCTCGCGCTCGGTGTGGCGGATTATGCTTATCGCCTTATCGATATCGAGCAGGATTTTCTTAAGTCCGGTCAGAAGATGCAGCTTTTCGCTCTTTTTGTCAATATCGTATTTTAAGCTGTTTTTGAGACACCCCATGCGGAATTTTGTCCACTCGGAGATTATCTCCTTTACGCCGAGCACCATCGGCACATTCTTGATTAATATATTGAAATTGCAGCTGAAGCTGTCCTCGAGCGGAGTCATTTTGAAAAGCTTCAGCATGAGCGCGTCGGGATCGGTGCCGCGCTTTAAGTCGATTGTAATCTTAAAGCCTGCAAGTCCTGTCTCGTCGCGCGCGTCGGCAATTTCGCGCAGCTTGTTCGCCTTTATCAGGTCCATTATCTTCCCTATTATCGCCTCGCAGGTTGTGGAATAGGGAATCTCGGTTATTTCGATACAGTTGTTCTTTTGGTCGTAGCTGTATCTTGCTCTCATCCTAAAGCTGCCGCGCCCGGTTTTGTAAATCTCGCTCATCTGCTCCTTTGAATAGATAAGCCTTGCCCCCAAAGGGAAATCCGGCGCCGGCATATATTCGATTATATCCGCGTTTTCGTCCTTTAAATATGCACAGGTTGCCGCGCAGACCTCTTTTAAATTAAACGAGCATATATTGCTCGCCATGCCGACCGCGATGCCCTGGTTCGGGTTCACGAGTATATTCGGGAACGCCGCCGGCAGCAGCACCGGTTCTTTAAGCTCGCCGTCGTAGTTATCGACAAATCGGACAGTGTTTTTGTCTATGTCGCCGAACAGTTCGCGGCATATCGGCGCAAGCCGTACCTCGGTATATCTCGACGCGGCGAATGCCATATCGCGCGAATATTGCTTACCGAAGTTACCCTGAGACTCCACAAGCGGGTGCAAAAGCGCACCGTTGCCCTCGGTCAGACGCACCATTGTCTCATATATCGCCATATCTCCATGCGGATTCAGCTTCATGGTCTGACCCACAACATTGGCGGATTTTGTGAGCTTGCCGCCCAAAAGACCCATTTTGTACATGGTGTACAACAGCTTTCGGTGCGCCGGCTTGAGTCCGTCTATCTCGGGGATTGCACGCGAAACTATTACGCTCATCGCATAGGGCATATAGTTTTTTTCCAGAGTCTCGGTTATCGGCTGCTCCTCTATCGGTGCAGGGATAAACTCCTCCTCCGGCTTTGATTTCTTTCTTGCCATTTATCTCACCTCTCTCGCTCGTCAGCTTAAATCAAGCATTTCCATATAATATCCGCCGTTCTCGGCAATAAAATCCTTTCGGCTTTGCAGATTGTCGCCCAAAAGCACGTCGAACATCGCCGCGGTGCGCTCCACGTTCTCGGGAGTGACCTTGATAAGCCGCCGCGTCGCCGGGTGCATGGTGGTGAGACTCATCATCTCGGGCTGGTTTTCGCCCAGACCCTTGCTCCGCTTTATTTCAAACTCGTCCTTTTCCTTTGAAAGTCCGCTCTCCACAAGCTCCGCCACCTTTTTGTCCTTTTCCGCATCGGTGTATGCAAAGAGCTTTTCGCCCTTGCGCTTGGTTTTTAAAATCGATATTTCATAAAGCGGTGACTCGGCGATGTAGACCTTGCCTTCCTCAATCAATGTCGGCATGAGACGGTATATCATTGTCAGCACAAGCGTGCGGATCTGAAAGCCGTCCACGTCGGCATCGGTGCAGATTATAACCTTGTCCCATCTGAGATTGTCGAGCGAGAATGTCTCCGCGCTCTTGTTATGCTTTGATTTTATCTCGATTCCGCAGCCGAGAACCTTTACCAAATCCAGTATTACATCGCTTTTGAAAATTTTTGCCAAATCCGCCTTTAAGCAGTTCAGAATTTTACCTCTGATTGGCATAATCGCCTGGAAATCGGGGTTTCGCGCCAGCTTGCACGAGCCCAAAGCCGAGTCGCCCTCCACGATGTAGACCTCGCGCTTTGACTTGTCGCGGCTTCGGCAGTCGACAAATTTATCCACGCGGTTTGTCACGTCCATTGTCCCGGTCAGCTTTTTCTTGACGTCTATTCTGACTTTCTCGGCGTTTTCTCTCGAGCGCTTGTTTACCAAAACCTGGTTGGTAATCTTCTCCGCGTCCGCCTTGTTCTCGATAAAGTAAACCTCCAGCTGATGGCGCAGGAACTCGGTCATCGCCTCCTGGATAAACTTGTTGTTTATCGCCTTTTTGGTTTGGTTTTCGTAGCTTGTCTGGGTCGAGAATGAGTTTATAACCAATGCAAGACAGTCGGCAACGTCGGTGAAGTTTATTTTGCTTTCGTTCTTGTTATATTTTCCGTTCTGCTTCAGATAGTGGTCTATCGCATATACAAACGCGTTTCTGACCGCCTTGTCCGGCGAGCCGCCATGCTCGAGCCAGCTTGAGTTGTGGTAGTATTCCAAAAGGTTGACGGTGGCAGAAAAGCAGAATGCAATCTGCATCTTCACCTTGTATTCCGGCTTGTCCTCGCGGTCGCGGCCCTTTCGCTCCGCGTCCCACACCTCGATTGTGGTAAAGCCTTTGTCCCCGACCTTTTCCTTTAAATAGTCCACAATCCCGTTCTCGTAGTAGTATTCGAACATCTGCATGCCGTCCTCTGTCTCGTTGTAGAGGATGAATTTGATTCCGGCATTTGTCATTGCCTGCTTTTCGAGCATGTCGGAGAAGTACTCGAGCGGTATATCTATATCGGTGAATACCTCGCGGTCGGGTCGCCACCGCACCGTCGAACCGGTTTTTGTGCTTTGGGTCGGCGCTTTTTTAAGTCCGCCGATGTTCTTTCCCTTTTCAAAATGCAGGGTGAAAACCGTCTTGTCGCGCACAACCTCAACGTCCATATATTCCGAGCTGTATTGCGTTGCGCACGCGCCGAGCCCGTTTAAGCCGAGACTGTATTCGTACATGCCGCCGTCGTTGTTGTTGTACTTTCCGCCGGCATAAAGCTCGCAATAAACAAGCTCCCAGTTGTAGCGCTGCTCCTTTTGGTTGAAGTCGAGAGGGATTCCGCGGCCATGATCGCGCACTTCGATTGACTTGTCCAAAAAGCGCGTCACCTCGATGATTTTTCCGTAACCCTCGCGCGCCTCGTCAATCGCGTTTGAAAGTATCTCAAAAAAAGAATGACAGCAACCGTCCAGCCCGTCCGAGCCGAAAATTACCGCCGGACGCTTGCGGACACGTTCCTCGTCCTTTAATAGCGTCAGGCTGTCGTTGTCATACGATTCCTTTTTCTTGGGCATCTTTTTCATTCCTTTCGGTTCTTTATAGGAATTGCAATTTCCTACAGTATTATCCACTATACATTATACTATTAAATGTACCCTTTTGTCAAATTTCTTTTTTAAAAATTTTCCCAAATCGTATTTTTTACCGAATTTTGGCGAATTTTTCGAACGTTTTTTCGTAATTTTCCCGAAATCTGTTGACATTTTTTATATTTTACGGTATACTTCAAATATAAACTCGATTTGATGAAAAAAAAAAGCAAAACCGCCGCCTGATTCCCTTTTACAATTATGTTACAATTGCCACCGCCCATTGACAAGACTTTCCTGCAATGATATAATACCTCTCGACAAACAAAATTAAAAATCCGAGGCGATATCATGACAGAACAAAAGAGAAAAATCACGCCAAAGGGACTGATGCTTTTGGGCGCGGTTTCGTATTTCGCGAGCTACCTCACGCGCGTGAACCTGAGCGCGGTTATCGAGGAGTTATCCACGCAAAATATACTTTCAAAGGACATTCTTGCGCTTGCAATCACCTGCAACATGATTATCTACGGCGCAGGTCTCGCAATTGCAGGCATTTTAACCAACAAATTTCAGCCGAAGCGGCTTTTATTCACAAGCCTTGTCGCTGCTGCTCTGATGAATCTTATAATTCCTTTCAATCATTTTCTCGGCAGCGGGTCGGTCGTTGCCGCGTGGAGCATAAACGGCTTTGCGCAGGCGCTGATGTGGCCGGCTCTTATCAAGACTTTTTTGCAATATATGAACCCGGAAGAATACGAAACGGCGATATTCGCGGTCAGTATCGGCAGCGGAGCGGGCTCAATGCTTACATATCTTTTTGCGTCGGTATATTCATCGCATTTCGGCAAAAACGGATGGACATTCAATTTCTTTATTCCTGCCGCCTTTGCATTTATTCTCGGCTTTGTGTGGCTTTTTTACGACTGCCGCGTCGACATGTCAAAGCCCAAAAAATCATCCGAAAAATCAAATTCAAAAATTTTCACTCCGGCAATCGCGGCAATCGCTCTTGCAATCGTGATTCATGGCATACTCCGCGACGGCATAACCACCTGGATGCCTACATATATTAATGAAGTTTTCCGCCTCGGCGCAGGAATTTCGATTTTGTCCGGCGTGGCGCTTCCGCTGTTCGGAATCGCGACATCGTGGCTCAGCGTCCGCATTATCCGAAAGCTCAAAAACCCGATTCTCTCCGCGTCGCTGATTTTCGCGGTCGCCTCCCTGTTCTGCATAGCGCTCAGAATTTTCAGCGGCAATATGGTAATCGCAATCGCAAGCATGGCAATGATTGTCGGCTGCATGAACGGCGTGAATATGATGCTGGTCAGCATGGTTCCGAAGGTCTATGCCCCTGCCGGAAAGGGCGCAATGCTCTCGGGAATTTTAAACGCGTTCACATTTCTCGGCAGCGCGCTTTCGATTTACGGAGTTGTGCTTTTCTCGGACGCTTTCGGATGGATGCCGACAGTGTCGCTTTGGGCAGGGATATCGGTGCTCGGCACATTGATATGCATCGCGGTGTTGGCAAAGGAAAAAACGAAATTCGACCCCAAATTTTAAAACGGCGGTGTGCCGAAATTCATAATCACTTTTGAAAGGTTGGTAAACATGAAAATCAAAATCGGAGAAAAAATACCCATCGTCCGCGGAATCCGCCCCGAGGAGGGCATGTGGGGACCGTACCAGTTCGTCACTCCGTACAACGCGGACGGCAAAATCGTTGTATCGATACACACGGGCGAGGACTCAATCAAGACCTACGGCGACGGCAAGCTTTGGTTTGTGAGCAGCGACAAGGGCGAAACATGGGAGGAGACCTCCCCCGACATCATCGCCGACTGCGGCTTAAAGCTCCCGAACGGCGACACAATCACATTCCCCCGGGTCTCGGCAATCGATGTCAGCAGCTACAAAATCCCCAATTTTGTGTCCCTGACTCCGGGAACGGATTATTCAAAAAAGGCGGAGGAGGGCACATTTCCTCAGCAGGACGGCGTAACCTCGCATTTCGGGACAGTTATCCGCGCTTACAATGCCGACCGCCTGCCCGATTCGCTCAGCGAGAAAAAGTGGTATATGATTCGAAAAACCGCGGACGGCGAGGTCAGAGAGGAGTATTGCAAGCTCGAATGGCCGTATCTCACGCGCGTGGTCTTCTCGGACTATTGCCTTAACGACCCGCACATGAAAGGACTTTTCCCGACCGGCGTGCCGAAAATCGGTCCGGACGGAGCAATCTGGATAACCGCTTTCTCGGGCGAGGGTCACATAGACCCCGAGACCAAGCAATACAGTCCCTATTACTCGGCAGAGCTGTTCCGCTCCACCGACAACGGCTGCACATTCAAGCAATACGCGCACATGGAATATCCGGCGGACGGGCACAAATATCCGTACTTGAGCGGCGGCTTCTCCGACAACGATATCGCATTTTTTGATGACGGCTCAATCTGCTGGTTCATGCGCTCGGCATGGTTCGGCTCGACCGGGCGCGAGTGGGCGCCGATGTACATGTCGCGCTCCGTTGACATGGGCAAAACCTGGTCCGCACCCGAGGAATTTTCCTTTACCGGAGTATATCCGAGCCTGTGCCGCCTTGACTGCGGCGTGACGCTTTTGTGCTTTGCGCGCCCCGGCATGTTCGTCACCGCCTGCCCCAACGGCGACAGCACAAAATGGATTGAACCGATTGAACTTATGACCCCCGGCGACCGCTCCGGCCTTGCGAATATAAAGAAATATCCGCCCGATTTCCACGACTGGGACGGCGCGTGCAACAACTGCGTACTGCTCCCGGCGGACGAAAACAGCGCGCTGATATTCAACACCGATTTCTATTTCCCGGATGGGGACGGCGTGAAACGCAAAACTCCGTTCTGTCAGCGGATAACGGTCGAAATGTAAAAATCCGAAACATAAAAGCGCCGTACTCACACACCCGTACGGCGCTTTTTTATGTAACTGCAATACAAATTTTAACCTGCTTTTGCCGCCAAACCGCGCATAAAACGCACCCGACAGTGTCACTGCCGCAGATATTTTTTGTATACTTTGCTCCTTTTATACTTTTCGCTTTCCGACATCTTTTTTGTGTCCCTTTTTTCAAAGAAATCCATCGTCAGCCTTTCTGCCTCCGGGGCGAGAGCAACCACCGCGGCGAGGTTCGGCAATGCCATAAACGCATTCAATGTATCGGAAATTTCCCAAACGGCGCAGGATTCGGCAACACAGCCGAAAAAGCATGCCGAGACGTACAGCACCCGATAAATCGGAATTTTCCCCTTGCCGAAAGCGTATTCGACGCACCTTTCGCCATAGTAATACCAGGCTATCACCGAGGCGAACGCAAACAGCGCAAGTCCGACCCCGACAGCCCTGCCGCCTCCGTCAAACGCGCGTGAAAATGCCGTCTGAGCCGCTATATCGCCGCCCAAATTCTCCGTCCACACTCCCGATGAAATTATCACCAATGCGGTCACGCTGCACATCACAATCGTGTCGAAAAACACTTCGAACGCGCCGCACATGCCCTGTCTCGACGGGTGGTCGGTGTCCGCCGCCGCGTGCGCTATCGGTGCGCTGCCGAGTCCTGCTTCATTGGTGAAAAGCCCGCGCGCAACGCCTATCCGAGCCGCGTACATCACTGCCGCGCCCGAGAATCCGCCGATCGGGGCGGCATCGGAAAATGCGCATCGGAAAATCAGCATGACCGAGTCTAAAAGCTTATCCGAGTTTACCCAAAGCACAGCCGCCGCCGACACAAAATAAAATACCGCCATGAACGGAACAAGCAGCTCTGCCGCAGCAAAAATCCGCCTTGCTCCGCCCATAAGCACCATGCCGACCGCCGCCGAAAGCACAATTCCCGATATCCACCGCTCTGTCCCGAACGAGCTGTACAAGCCTGCCGCAAGCGAATTTGCCTGAACCGCGTTACCGATTCCGAACGAGCTTGCCGCCGCGAAAATGCAAAACAAATACGCCGCTCCCCTGCCCCCGAACGCCTTTGGGATATAGTACATCGGTCCGCCCAAAAGTTCACCCGTCTCGCTCCTCTGCCGATACCGCACCGCCAATGTGACCTCGGAATATTTAATCACCATGCCGAAAAGCGCCGACACCCACATCCAAAACACCGCGCCGGGCCCTCCGAGCGATATCGCCACCGCAACGCCTGCGATATTTCCTGTCCCCACCGTTGCCGCAAGAGCCGCCGAGACCGCCGCAAAGGGTGATACTCCCTCTTTTGTGTCCCTCTTTTTGAAAAATCCTTTTATAACCGACACTATTATAAAAATAAGCTTTCGAAAAATTATGCCGCGCGTTTTAATCGTGAGATATACCCCTGCCGCGAGCATAAAAATCATCATGGGAATCCCCCACAAAATCCTTTCGTTAAGCAGTCTTATGACTTCCATTCCGACCTCCGTTTTGCACCGTTCAAGGCTTAATTTTCAGCATTTTTTGCCGCACTGCCCGAGATTTGTTTTGCCGTCCTCCGCCGCCCGAGTTTTTCGACGCCCTCCGCTCGCCGCTCAGGCTTTTTTCCGCCGCCATCTGTCCCCCTGCCGCGCTTTAAGGCAACGTGAAAAACGCACCGTTCTCGCATGGCGTGCCGTTTTTTGTGTCCCTGTCACATCTCATTTAATATCTGTTCAACACTTCTCGTATCCGTCCTTATGCACCGTTTTAAAAGGAAAAGACACTCGGGGTCATCGGTGATATAATTCATGCCCTCGCCGCAGGAAAGCGTTGCCGAAAAGCCGATTTCTTTCAGATAATCGCAGGATTCAAGGCTTATGCTCCCAAACGGATATGTAAACACATTCGGGACATATCCCAAATTCTCTCCGCACGCTTTCTGCATCCTTTCCACGTCCGAAACAAATTCGCTGCGGTAATGCTCGGAGGATTCGCCCTTTATTTTATGTGTCCCCTTTCTCTTTCCGAGCGAATGCATATTATACGAATGGTTTTGTATTTCCACCCTGCCCGAGTCGATAACCTCGCGCACATTCTTCCACGACATGTATGCATAATTTGGATTCTCGTCCGGCGAGTCGGAAAACCTTTGCGTATACTCGCCCACAATCGAAATGACCGCCTTTTGATTATATTTTTCCAAAAGCGGCAGAATATAAGTCTCGTTGTTCAAATGCCCGTCGTCAAAGGTGAGGACAATCGGCTTTGGCGGCAGCTCCTTTCCGCTCTTGACATAATCAATCACATCGCTCATAAAAACCGCGGTGTAGCCGCTGCTCTGCAAAAACTTCAAATCCTGCTCAAACGCGTCGGGCGTTATCACATACTTTCCGCTTTTCGATGTGTCCTTCAAAACGCTGTGGTACATGATAATCGGCAGCGCCAAGCCGTCCTGCACATCGCCTGCCGTCGTCACCGCCTTTTCCACCGACGCAGCCGCCGCAAGCACAGCCAGAACCGCCGCAAACACAAGCACAAGCGTTTTCATCCGAACAGTTACAAATCTCACAATCACTCATTCCTTTCCCCAAAAACGGGCATATTTTCTCTTAAAAAATTAATATTCCGCCGCCCTCTTTTTAATGCCGATAAGCACGTCCGAATAAAATTTTTTTATTAAATTTTGCCAAAACTATTGACTTTTTCGGAATTTTGTGGTATAATACGAACATACATTCGAATGATACTTTTTCCGGCCGGAACAGAGGACAAGACAAAGCGTGCGGATGGATTTTTGCACATTGTCAAGACTCATGGAATAACACCTACGTAAGGAGGACGGACGTGAATTATCTTAAACAAATCAACGGATTTTGGATTTGGCGCAAGCTGAATACTTTGACCCACTCGCAGATGGACTTGTACTTTGCCCTTTTGGATTGTGCAAACACAGCGGCGTGGCGGGAGGACTTTACAGTGCCAAACTCCACTTTGATGAATTTGTGCCAGCTGCAGAAAACACAGTTTTTCGTAGACCGTAACCGGCTTATCCAGCTTGAGCTTATCAAGTACACTCCGGGCAAGCGCGGAAAGGCGGGATCGTACTCTATTATTCCGCTATATGGGACTAATCTCGGGACTAATCTCGGGACTAATCCCGGGACTAATTCCGATACCAATCCCGGGAACATATATAAAAATAAAAATATAAATATAAATAAAAATTTAAAATATTTCCAACAGTTCTCGATTTACTCGGATAACTACGACCACGAAAAGCTCGAAAAGCTGACGCACCAACGGTACGATGATGACTTTGAGCCGTTTCAAGACAACCCGACACTTCAGGACGAATGAAAAGGAGATCACCGATGAGAGATTATCAGCCAAAGAAAAACAACCCTTACAAACTGCCGCAGAACCTCTACAACGAGGTTAAATACCTGATTAAGGACTACGACAGGCTATGCAGCGAATACGAGGAGCTTACCTGCCTTGGTGAAGAAGAGAGAAACTGGGCAAAGCTCTGTACAGTCGCATCCAAGCTCGCCGCAGTCAGAACCGCGGTCAGTGCACTGCCGCCGGAATTTTGCGGCGGGATTTTGAACAACATCGCCAACGAGCACAAGCCGGGCGGCTACTTCCCTCCGAATGCCGATTTCAGGACATATCAAAGCTACAAGCAGAAGCTTATTTATCTTGTGGCAAAGAATATGAACTACGTATAATCGCACCTGCCGCCGTTTTAATGACGGCTCGGACAGCCATCCGAATCTGCCTGTAAAGGCATAAATTCGGGATATTTCGGCTGCATGGCGCATAACGGTGCTGTCCCCCCGTGCGCAGGCTCGTGGCGGATTGGCATGTGAGTGCAAAAAGGAGGGATACGGCTATGTGACAAAAAACGTAACACGAGGGTTTTTGAGTATGTGACAATTAAATCATACCGGGAGGATTGGAGTATACGACATTAAGCCGCCGCAGGAAGAATGTGACAAACAAACCGCAGCGGCAGAAATGGAGTATGCGACATAAAAAGCCCCGGGCAAAAGGGGAAATTTTCACCCCGACACATCTTCTCCAAAAAAGGAGAACACTATTTTTTGCAAGGTCGAAGCAAAAAAAACACATTACCAAGCTGTTGGCGCAGCCGGGTAACGTGTCTTTCACGGGTATGCTAGATAACACACACATATATTTTAGCACACCTGTAAATTAAAATCAAGCCATTTGGCTAAAAAATTTTAATCAACAGGAGGTTTTTGTCTAAAATGACAACCGAAAAATTTAATAATTACGACGTGTTCCGCTCGTTTTTGGTAAAAAATGCCGAATATGACGGATTCTTTGAGCTGCCGAGAATCGGGACAAGCTCTCTTATCCCCGATGAGCTTGCGACCTTTTCAAAGGCTGCGGCGAAAAACCGACACGATTTTGACAGCTGGGTCATGTTCTATGAGCATGACGTGAAGTTTGAACGCTTGTGGAACAATCCGAGGCAGTATCTGAATCGGCTGAAGAAGTTTAAGGGGGTGATTTCGCCCGACTTCAGCCTTTATCGGAATATGCCCCTTGCGATGCAGCTGTGGAATACGTACCGTGGCAGGGCATTGGCTCACTGGATGCAGGAAAACGGGATTGAGGTTATACCCAACGTCCGGTTCGGCGATGAGCGTACATATGCTTTTTGCTTTGACGGAATCGAGAAGAATAAAACCGTCGCGGTCGGAACACATGGCTGTATCAAGCGCAAAGAGGATAGGGCGGTCTTCAAGGCAGGGCTTGCGCAGACGGTGCAAAGGCTTTCGCCGAAAAATATCATTGTCTACGGCGCTGCGCCCGATGATATTTTCGGGACATGCATAGAATCCGGAATCAATGTTATACCTTTTGAAAGCGAGATTTCAAAAGCCAAAAGGCAGGTGACTGTCTGATGGGAGCAGGAACAGCAGGTGATTTCGGTAATACTAAAGGCAGCCGGGACAATATCAAAGCAGCCCTGAAGACACTGGGCACTATCATTGATGTTGCGGATACTATCAACGATTTGCGGTCGCTGCCGGAGGATATAAAGGAGAAAGACTGGGTTTCGGTCGGACTTGATACGCTCGGGATTATGCCCCTTGTCGGCAAGATCGTGGATAGCGCAAAGATAGCGGATCACACCGTCAACGCAATAAAGGCGACGAATAAGGCTGCTAATAAAGCAGCTGATATCGAAAAACTGAGTAAGGAAGCTAGCACAATCGCTAAACGTTCGCCGATTAGGATTCCCAAAAAAGCTCAGACGCAGGTTCAAGTAAAAGATGGATATTCTCAAATCAGATACAAGTGGGAATCAGGGAAATATAAATATATGAGCAGATGGCACACCCGTACGCCCAATGCACCTAAAAATCAAGGAACGTCCTGGGTTGTGGAACGAAAACTCCCAGGGGTTGGCTATGGCAAAAATGCAGGAAAACCTAAAAAAGAAATTTTAGTCGGAAAAAACAAATGGATATCTAGAGACAAATGGATGAAAGCAATAGATGCACGACACAATGGAACTGCAACAAAAAAACAAAAGGAGTGGTTAGACAATGGACATTGGAAAGACTGATAATTACACATTTTTCGAGGGATATGAAGATGAACCCGAAATCGAATTATCCTCAAACAACCAAGACATGGAGACTTTGCACATTTGGGATGGATTCTTTTGGGATTTGTTTGGCGATCCATCTCTCGACGGCAAAGGGTGGAACGGCTTTACACGTGACTACAATCAATTCGAGGGAGCGTTCGGCGACGACAGTGAGGCTGTGATATCGGACATCGACGAATATATTAACGACTTAAAAATCTATGAAAACCGGGAATTTAAATTTTCAAATACAAGAGATGTGTACAACCTGCTTTTGTCGTGGCTGAACAAGGCAAAAGCCACCGGCAGCACCGTTACAGTTACGGTTTTTTAACTAAAAGGAGTGTCTAATATGGTCTATATGACTTTAACAAAAGAAATGGAAGACATGCTCAAAAGCATTATAAATTCTACTTTTATTTCGTATGAGTGCGGCAAAACGTTTGATGTTGTATATGGAATGTTAAGAATCAACACCGATAAAACTTCAGTCGAACTTACAAACTTTGATAAAGTGGTTCCTTTCATCAAAGGCGAGGAAGAAGTTGCAGGTTTTGAGTGTCAAATCGCAGACAAAAATACTAAATTTACCTCATTAACAACCAGACCCGCCGCAGAGTATGAAGTCGGCGGTCTGATTAAAGAAATTGAGATTGTGAACGATTTCATCTATGTGAACGATGGCAAATATGAAATCTCTTTCGACCAGGCTATTATTATAAAAACCGAGACAAAGACTATTATGTTCTCACGTGACGCATGGTTTTCAGAGGATATCGTAATTTATGAGCATGACGATTATGACTCTGTATATCCCGTTTCCGATGAAAGGGAATTATTTGAAAATGAGGACATGAACAAAGTCAAAGTAACACGTACCAGGCGAAAGCTGTAATACAAGTTGTCAAAGGGGCGCGCGGATATCCTCCGTCCGCCCCGGGCATGCAAAGGAGTGTCTAATATGGTCTATATGACTTTAACAAAGGAAATGGAAGATATGCTTAAAACCAATTGATTGGAAAGATTAATAATGTTTTATTTAAATGAAAATGAAAAGAAAATAATCGGAAAATTTATTGAATCTTCCGATACAAATGAAGGAAAACGTATGCTCTTAAATTGGGCAGACGGGAGCCAAATCCATGGAATATATGATTCATTTATAGAGGACGAAAACGATTATGATTTGGACGAAGATGGATATGAGGAATTTTGGTCATTTGTCTTTGAGGTAATTGACGCAAAAGGCAATCCTCCGGTATATATCACAGAAGATAATTATTTTTTGATAAATTACCACAACTTTCCCGATGAAATACTTGTCGATGGCATAAAAATTAATTAAACAGACTGGGACAAAAAAACTCCACCCGTCATTTCCTTTAGGAAACGCCACCCTCCTCGGCGAGGAGGGCATACGGCGCCCTCTCCGAGGGAGCTGTCGGCGCATGCCGACTGAGGGAGTAATAGGGTTGATAGGGCGGTCTTTAAGGCGGGGCTTGCACAGACGGTGCAAAGGCTTTCGCCGAAAAATATAATCGTCTACGGTCCTGCACCCGATGATATTTTCGGGACATGCATAGAATCCGGAATCAATGTTATACCTTTTGAAAGCGAGATTTCAAAAGCCAAAAGGCAGGTGACTGTCTGATGGGAGCAGGAACAGCAGGTGATTTCGGTAATACTAAAGGCAGCCGGGACAATATCAAAGCAGCCCTGAAGACACTGGGCACTATCATTGATGTTGCGGATACTATCAACGATTTGCGGTCGTTGCCGGAGGATATAAAGGAGAAAGACTGGGTTTCGGTCGGACTTGATACACTCGGGATTATGCCCCTTGTCGGCAAGATCGTGGATAGCGCAAAGATAGCGGATAATGCCGTCAATGCAATAAAGGCGACGAATAAGGCTGCTAATAAAGCAGCTGATATTGAAAAACTGAGCAAGGAAGCTAGCACAATTGCTAAACGTTCGCCGATTAGAATTCCAAAAAAGGCTCAGACTCAGGTTCAAGTAAAAGATGGATATTCCCAAATCAAATACAAGTGGGAATCAGGGAAATATAAATATATGAGCAGATGGCACACCCGTATGCCCAATGCACCTAAAAATCAAGGAACGTCCTGGGTTGTGGAACGACGACTCCCCGGGGTTGGCTATGGCAAAAATGCCGGAAAACCTAAAGAGGAAATTTTGGTCGGAAAAAACAAATGGATCTCAAGCACTGAATGGGGCAACGCAATAAAAGCACGAAGAAATGGAACAGCAACAAAAAAACAAAAGGAGTGGTTAGACAATGGACATTGGAAAGACTGATAATTACACATTTTACGAAGGGTTCGAGGGAGAAACCGAAATCGAATTATCCTCAAACAACCAAAACATGGAGACTTTGCATATCTGGGATGGTTTTTTTCTTGATTTGTTCGGCGAGCCGTCTCTCGACGGCAAAGGGTGGAACGGCTTTACACGTGACCGCAATCAATTCGAGGGAGCATTCGGCGACGACTGCGAGGCTGTGATATCGGATATCGATGAATATATTGACGATTTAAAAATCTATGAAAATCGGAAATTCGACTACAAAGAAACAAGAGATGTGTACAACCTGCTTTTGTCGTGGCTGAACAAAGCGAAAGCCACCGGCAGCACCGTTACAGTTACGGTTTTTTAAACTACATGCAAAGGAGTGTCAAATATGGTCTATATGACTTTAACAAAAGAAATGGAAGATATGCTTAAAAGCATTATAAATTCTACTTTTATTTCATATGAGCGCGATGATTTTGGTTTCAGTGCATATGGAAATTTACGAATCAATACCGACAAAACTTCCATTGAACTTACAAATCTTGAAAAAGCGGTTCCTTTCATTAAAGATGAGGAAGAAGTTGCAGGCTTTGAGTGTCAAATCGTGGACAAAAATACTAAATTTAATCCATACTGCATCATCGGTTCAGTTGAAGTCAAAGTCGACAGTTTGATTAAAGAAATTGAGATTGTGAACGATTTCATCTATGTGAACGATGGCAAATATGAAATCTCTTTCGACCAGGCTATTATTATAAAAACCGAGACAAAGACTATTATGTTCTCACGTGACGCATGGTTTTCAGAGGATATCGTAATTTATGAGCATGACGATTATGACTCTGTATATCCCGTTTCCGATGAAAGGGAATTATTTGAAAATGAGGACATGAACAAAGTCAAAGTAACACGTACCAGGCGAAAGCTGTAATACAAATTGCCAAAGGGGCGCGCGGATATCCTCCGTCCGCCCCGGGCATACAAAGGAGTGTCAAATATGGTTTATATGACTTTAACAAAAGAAATGGAAGACATGCTCAAAAGCATCATAAATTCCACTTTTATTTCGTATGAGTGTGATGACTTTGTTATCAGTACATACGGGAATTTTAGAATCAATACCGACAAAATTTCCATTGAGGTTACAAATCTTGAGAAGATAGTACCTTTCTTTGATGACGAGGAAGAAGTTGCAGGCTTTGAGTGTCAAATCGTGGACAAAAATACTAAATTTTCACCATATTGTATTACCGATTCAGCAGAAATTAAAGTCGGCAGTCTGATTAAAGAAATTGAGATTGTGAACGACTCGATTTATCTTAACGACGGTGAATTTGAAATCTCTTTCGACCAGGCAATTATTATAAAAACCGAGGCAAAAACTATTATGTTCTCGCGCAGTGCATGGTTTTCAGAGGATATCTTAATTGATGAGCATGACGATTATGACTCTGTATATCCCGTTTCCGATGAAAGGGAATTATTTGAAAATGAGGACATGAACAAAGTCAAAGTAACACGTACCAGGCGAAAGCTGTAATACAAATTGCCAAAGGGGCGCGCGGATATCCTCCGTCCGCCCCGGGCATACAAAGGAGTAGTTAGACAATGGACATTGGAAAGACTGATAATTACACATTTTTCGAGGGATATGAAGATGAACCCGAGATAGAATTTTCATCAAGCAATGCCGCTATGGAAACATTGCACATTTGGGACGGTTTTTTTGATGATATATTCAGGAGACCTTCCTTGGATGGTAAAGGTTGGCATGGATTCACCCGAGATTATCACCAATGTGAGGGAGCATTCGGCGACGACAGTGAGGCTGTGATATCGGATATCGATGAATATATTGACGATTTAAAAATCTATGAAAATCGGAAATTCGATTACGAAAAAACAAGAGATGTGTACAACTTGCTTTTATCGTGGCTGAACAAAGCGAAAGCCACCGGCAGCACCGTTACAGTTACGGTTTTTTAACTAAAAGGAGCGTCAAATATGGTTTATATGACTTTAACAAAGGAAATGGAAGATATTCTCAAAAGCATTATAAATTCTACTTTTATTTCATACGAACGTGACGACTATGGTATCAGTACATACGGGAATTTTAGAATTAATACCGACAAAATTTCCATCGAAGTTACAAATCTTGAAAAAGTAGTTCCTTTCATCGAAGATGAGGAAGAAGTTGCAGGCTTTGAGTGTCAAATAGTGGACAAAAACACTAAATTTAGTCCATACTGTATTACCGGTTCAGCGGAAGTCAAAGTCAACAGCTTAATTAAAGAAATTGAGATTGTGAACGATTTCATTTATGTGAACGACGGCGAATATGAAATCTCTTTCGACCAGGCGATTATTATAAAAACAGTGGCAAAGACTATTATGTTTTCACGCGACGCATGGTTTTCTGAAAATATCTCTATTAAAGAACATGACGATTATGACTCTGTATATCCCGTTTCCGAAGAAAGGGAATTATTCGAAAATGAGGACATGAACAAAGTCAAAGTAACACGTACCAGGCGAAAGCTGTAATACAAGTTGTCAAAGGGGCGCGCGGATATCCTCCGTCCGCCCCGGGCATGCAAAGGAGTATTAAATATGGTTTATATGACTTTAACAAAAGAAATGGAAGACATGCTTAAAAGTATTATAAATTCTACTTTTATTTCGTATGAACATGGTAAACATAATGCATATGGAAATTTAAGAATCAACGCAGACAAAATATCAATTGAGCTTACCAATATTGAAAAAACAGTGCCATTCTTCGAGGACGTGGAAGAAGTTGCAAGCTTTGAATGTCAGATTGCGGACAAAAATACCAAATTTTCACCGTACTGTATTACTACACCATCTGTAATTAAAGTCGGCAGCTTGATTAAAGAAATTGAGATTGTAAACGATTTCATTTGTCTTAACGATGGTGAGTTTGAATTTTCTTTCGACCAGGCTATTATTATAAAAACCGAGGCAAAAACTATTATGTTTTCGCGCAGTGCATGGTTTTCTGAAAATATCTTAATTGATGAGCATGATGATTATGACTCTATCTATCCTGTTTCAGAAGCTAAAGAATTGTGGTCTGAGGAAGATACATATAATGTCAAAATAACACGTACCAGACGAAAGCTGTAATACAAATTACCAAAGGGGCGCGCGGATATCCTCCGTCGTTTGCTTTCCCGGTCGGGGTTCGGCGGACTTCCGCTGTTTGTCAGAGCTTTGAATTTACTCCACCCGTCATTTCCTGAAAGGAAATGCCACCCTCCTCGGCGAGGAGGGCAAAGGCTCCCTCTCCGAGGGAGCTGTCGGCGCAGCCGACTGAGGGAGTTACCCTCCCTGAGGGAGCTGTCAGCGTAAGCTGACTGAGGGAGTTACCCTCCCCGAGGGAGCTGTCAGCGTAAGCTGACTGAGGGAGTTACCCTCCCCGAGGGAGCTGTCGGCGCAAGCCGACTGAGGGAGTCGCCCTCTCCGAGGGACTAACAAAAAAAATATCCTCACACATGCAATCGGAGGAACACATTATGAAAATACTTGAATTTATCGAAAAATACAATCTGCATGACAGTCTGTTGGAAAAATCGGAGTACGACGGTCAAACAGCCAGGCTGTTTATTGATTTTTGCTATTGGCAGCAAGACTGGTACACCGACGACATGCCCGAGACCGGGAACATCATTGTAACTTTCGGCGGCTGCACCGGCTTTTACTGTCCCCCATTCCAATCGGACAGCGATGAAATTCTGAGCGTATCCGCAAGTGAAAACCGACTCACGCTGTCAATATATAATTGCCCGTCGGACGACTGCATTTGCATAACAATCAACGCCGCCGCTGTATCGGTGGAGTATTGCGATTAGGAGAACAAATATGTATTTAAACAAAAATGAAGAAGAAATAATCGACCGTTTTCTCGGAAATTTGGATGAATATGATTCTCAAGAAATGAAACTGATTTGGCGAGATGTCGGGACAATCACCGCACGCTTTGACACATGCTTTGAGAACGACAATGAGCTTGACGAAAGTGACGCGGAATATGAAGAATTTGAAAGCTTTGTGTTTGAAGTCATTTGCATATCGGGTGACCCTCCGGTTTATATAACCGAGGACAATTATTTCTGCATAGACTACCGCAATTTTCCCGATGAAATACTTGTCGATGGCATAAAAATCAATTAAACAGACGGGGACAAAAAACTCCACTCGTCATTTCCTGAAAGGAAATGACACCCTCCTCGGCGAGGAGGGCAAAAGGCTCCCTCTCCGAGGGAGTCGTCGGCGCAGCCGACCGAGGGAGTAATAGGGCTGATAGAGCGATTTTTAAAGCAGGGCTTGCGCAGACGGTGCAAAGGCTTTCGCCAAAAAATATAATCGTCTACGGCGCCGCGCCCGATGATATTTTCGGGACATGCATAGATTCCGGAATCAATGTTATACTTTTTGAAAGCGAAATTTCAAAAGCCAAAAGGCAGGTGACTGTCTGATGGGAGCAGGAACAGCAGGTGATTTCGGCAATACTAAGGGCGGTCTAAACGCGAAGAACTACTGAATAGGTCTACAAATCAAAAACTAAAAAATGCAATAAATGAAATGTATCGACCAAACGCAAAAACAGGGGATGGCGGTTTGGGAGATGCAATCAGATACGAACTAAAAAAATCAGTCGGCGGAAAGTCCCACATAAAAAAAGGATTGAAAGAATCAAAAATCTTGAAAATATCTTAAAGAAACAAACTTTAAATTCAACCGACAAAACGATTATAAAAGAATTACTTAAAGACTTAAAAAACGCATTAGGAGGTAAATAAAATGACAAGCAAAGAACTAAATTTAAAATTACTTACACTTCTGCCCGAAATAAAAGATTTATATGACAATGAGGTTTCCTGGCAAGAGGGGGATGAAACAGGATCTCATACCGTATTTTCAGATGTATGGTTTCCATACATTTTGAAAAATCTTGACAATGCTGCAATTACCAAAAAAAACTTCGAAATCATTGAAAAGCTTCTTGAACTACATGATGACTATGCAGATGAAGTTATAGCTTTAAGTGTTTTAGAGAATCTATTTTATGAACAAGATATTGTTTACAAATTCAAAAAATATCTTGGCAAATTGTCAAAAGAAATTTTTGAGCAATTTACGTTATAAATTTATGATAACCGTAAATATCAGCGTTGAAAATTCAGTTAACATAAAGACTCTACGGCGCCACTTATTTGTGCTTGAAAGATGATTCTAACACTGATTAAATTAATATTACTGCAAAATGAGTGTCAATATGGTCGAAAGTAAAGTTCAAAAATTAACTCCACCCGTCATTTCCTTTTGGAAATGCCACCCTCCTCGCCGAGGAGGGCATACGGCGCCCTCTCCGAGGGATCTGTCGGCGCAGCCGACCGATGGAGTCGCCCTCTCTGAGGGCAGCTCCATCCAACCAGCACTCCCCTCCCCTCGTCCACAACAGCCTATGTACCGGCAAACAGGCGGAAAATCCGCCCGCTTGCCCTTTGGGATGTTTAATTGTGGCAGAGAAGATATCGGCAGGCAGCTGATTTTTAATTACTTAACGATGACTACTTCTCTGACAACGTCCTTATATATTCTTACGAATACTCTGTTGCCCTCGTCCTCGTCATATGCCTGGATATCGCCGGTTGTTGCCGCCGAGATATTATTCTTCGACTTTGTTGTATCAACGGTGTATACAACCACATCATCCGGAAGCTGCAGGTTAGCAACCTCGCCGCCGTTCACCGTCACGTTGATGGATTTTGCAAACTTCTTCACAACCTTACCATAGAGGACTGTCAGATTCTCCACCGGAGTTTCGCTCTTTTCGATCGCTTTCGCGTTCGAATCGAACAGCACTCTCACGCTCGAAATCTCGCCCTTGGCATTTGTCTGATACTGAATAATATCGCCGTTCTTCAGCGGTTCGGAATCATTCTTCACCAAAACGCCCTCGCTCTCGGCATTGATTGAAATTTCCTTGCCGTCCTGATATGCGTAAAGCTTATCTGTGATTTCGTCGGAATCCTTTGTTGTGGAAACTACCTTGGACACTACCGCGATTGTCGAATCCGCATTTGTCTGGAACGCCGCATTTGTTACGATAACCGCTTTTGCGAAGAAGTCATCTGTTCTGTCGAACACAACAACGTCATAACTCTGCTCGTCCTCGAACATAGAAAGGCTTGCAATGCTGTAATCGGACACATCGCTCGCATTCGCCGGAATATCGAATATCACGGTGCTGTCATTGAGTTTAACCTTACCGATTGATTTCAGCTTTGCGTTATACTTCGCCTTGCTCAAAACATAGTTCTTTGTGAAGTGGTTTTCGTCCGCCTCGCCGGTAGCAGTCTTATCGTTCGCTGTGTTGAGCGATACCAGCTTGCCGTCCGAGTTTGTGCCGTAGGTCACAAGCTGCTTAACCGTTGCGCCCTGCTCGTCATTGAGCTGTTCAACGATATTTGTCGCCAAATTTCCGCTCTTGCCGTTGAATCTGATTTTTTCGGCAGCTTCAAGCACTTTTTCCTCGCCGTTCTTGGTGTAGAGCTTGAATCTTGCAACTTCGTCGGTGTTCATATCCGCATATGCCTTAACAAGATATGCGTAGTTGTTGCTCACCTGAACTGTCGTGTCGGCAGCGGCGATTCTTCCGTCGATATCGAGGTAGAACACGCCCTCCGTGCCCATTGTGATTTCGCTGTCATAGTTTGCCGCGATTTCGTAATGCTTATCGCCGACATACACGCCGTCCGAATCAACGGCTGTTACCTTGCCCTCAACCGACGCGTTGGTTACAACTATCGAGTAGAGCTTTTCGTCCTTGCTTGCCGCAACCGAGAGCACGTCGTACTCGTTAAGCTCGGAAAGCTTGATTTCGTTATAGCCCTTTGTGATTGTATAGCGCAGGTCGTCATCGTCCTCGTCCAGCTTTATCGCCGGTGCGCCGTACTTATCGATAATCTTGTTGCTCGCGGTCACTTCCTCGACTACAACATTTTTGTATTCTGTCACGAATACGATGTCATATTTACCGTTGCGGTCGGTATCGAGAGCCACCACATTACCGGATTTGTCTTTCATATTAAGAATCGAATCCGAAATTGCCTCGTGCTTGCCGTTGTAGATAAGCTTTGCTTTGGGTTCAAGTGTGATATTCGCTGTTTTTGAATCCGACTCCTGCTTGTAATACTCCAGAACGAAGCTGTCGCCCTTTGTCGAAACATTCTCGAAAAGCTTTGCGTCCACCGATACAGTCGCGTTCTTTTCACTTTTCGGCAGAGCAAGGATTACAGAGTTGTCGCTCTTGTCAGTGTCCTTCACATAATACTCGACATTGTAGCCGAGCAGGTTGTTGAAGTTGGCTTCTGTGTCATATACAGTGTCGCCGATTTTGATTTGACCTGCCGCGAGGTTTGAGTCACCCTCCAGGCTTGTGTCCTGGATTGCAACAATCTGACCCTCGCCCTTTGTTACCTTCAATTTGTCCTTTAAAAGTGTCTTATCGGTAACTTCATACTTAATATCGTCGCCGTAGCCTGTCATTTCCATGAGCTTTGCCTCGAGCGCGTTCTTTGTCATGATTGCCACATCGCCGCGCGATACTGCACTGTATGCGCTGCCCGATACATTTTTGTTCACGCTGTTATCCGAGCCTACTACCAAATACCCCTGAGGGAAACCACCCTTTGCTTCAGCCGGCTTTTCGTAACCCAGCGCGCGGACTATGATTGTCATAGCCTCGGCATAGGTTATCTTGTCATTCGGTCTGAAATTTCCCTCGTCGTCACCGACTACTATACCCTGTGATGTCGCGATGTTGATATATCCGTTCGCCCAGTGGTCTTGCGGAACGTCCGGGAACTTTGATATTCCCTGCGCCGACGCTGCCGCATTTTCCAAGCCCATGGCGTGGATAATCATTTTTGTTACTTCCGAACGGATTATTGTGTCGTTCGGTCTGTAGTTTCCGTCGCCGTCGCCGTTCATAATGTCGAGCGCGGAAAGAATCTGAATCGGGTCTGCATAGCGAGTACCCTCAACATCCGCCGATACTGCCGCGAATGCCGATCCGGAAGCCGCCAGTACCGATGCAGCCAATACGTTTGCAACAAATTTCTTTGAACCTCTCATATTTTCCTCCTGTTTTTATTCCTCTCGGACTTATCGTCCTTTCTTTACTTATGGTTTACATTTCTTTACGAAAACTCGTATTATGTCAACCACGATTATTATAATACATCATTTTATTCAATTTTTCAAGCTGTAATTTCTTCCAATTCAATTTTTTTTGCATAATTGAGGGGGAAATGATGAGCGAATGTCAAAATGTTTCATTAAATCAAGGAGGCTTGCATATGAGGATACATCGATGAGAATATGCCGCTCTGGGCGAGGGATACCATTCAAAAGCTTGTCGATAAAAGATTGCTCTTAGGTGATGAGAACGGTCTGCACTTGACAGATAACGACTTGAAACAGTTCGTTATAAATGACAGAGCCGGATTGTATGATTAAAATAAGGGCGGAGAAATCCGCCCTTATCAATTGTATCACATGCACCGATTATTTTGACAACAGTTTGACAACAATTTGTGTTGTAAAGTGCCGTAAATCGCCGTAAATCAGCAAGGTCTAAAAACACGAAAAAACCGCATAAACACTATACTTTTAAGCATTTATGCGGAAAATCTTTTTGGTGACCCGAGTCATCTGATATACAAAATTTTTCCGTCTTTGTATTTTTCGCAATATCTGCGTATAAATCCTCTGTAATCTCTACTGTTTCTTTCCCTGCATTAAACACAATTGTCACTTTATAATTATTCTTTTCACCGTTGGGGGTGTCATATAAATAAATCTTGTTAATAAGCATATTTATCAATGCTTTTCTGTGCGCAATATTCAAAATATCATAATTTTTAAATTGCATTAAAAAGTAAAAAATTTCTTCTTCGCTTAAAGCTAAAGTCTTTGTTTTTTCAACAGCAATGCTGCTTTCTAATTGTTCAATTTCTGATTTTAGCTCGCTCACTCTTGCAAATATTTCCTGTCTCACAGTATCATTTTCGCAAATATCCAATGCTTTCAGCTGATTTTCTTTTGCCTTTATTTTTTCCTGTACCTGCTTTTGCATATGTACTAACAATTGATTTGCATTATCTTTTTTTGCTATGGTACTTATCTTTTTCGCTATAGTTTTAATATTCTTATCAGTAAGCATAGCCTTGCATTTTTCTAATACATATTCTTCAATATACTGTTTACCAATGGCTTTCTTTCCACAGTTTTTCTCATTTTTGCATTTATAATAACAATATTTTTTAGCTGCATTACCACTGTGACCGACCATTTTTGATTCAATTCCATTATCTCTGCAATTACCGCAGTAAAGCTTATCTGACAAAATGTAGTCTTCTTTTGCACGCTTTCGAGCGGGGTTTTTCTTATTTATTTCAAGAACTTTCTGCACTTCATCAAATAATGACTTTTCGACAAGCTGAGGAATGCGATGTGGAATTACAACATCATCATAAATATATGTACCTAAATATCTCTCATTTTTCAGCATGTGATGTAATGAGTTATTATTGAAGGTTGCTCCTTGCGTACTTTTCAATCCTCTGTCATTTAAATACTGACATATTTCCACAACAGACATTCCACTTGCGTACATTGAAAATATTTTTTTAACATATGGCGCTGTTATTTCATCTCTGGTAAATTCTCTGTCAACAATTTTAAAACCAAACGGCACAGTACCCCCTAAATATTTTCCCAAAAGTGCATTAGCGTTTGAGCCACGTTGAGTTTTTTCTGATAGGTCTGCTGAATAGTATTCATTTATGCCAAGTAATACAGCTTTTACAACAATCCCTATTGACCCCTCAGGTATAAGTTCTGTAGCTGAAATTACTTTTACACCGTTTTCTTCTAAAATATTTTCATTATTCAGTGCGTCTCTCATATTCCTTGCAAATCGGTCAAATTTCCAAACTAACACCGCTTCAAATGTTCCATTTCTGCTGTCACGCAACATTCTTTGAAAATCATCTCTGTCATCATTTCGCCCTGTTTTAGCTTCGTCTTTATATACCTTAATGACGTTCATGTCATTATTTTCAGCATATTTTTGACAGGCTGCAACCTGTTGCTTTATGCTGTCCTTTTTCTGTGCGTCACTTGAATACCGCGCGTAAATTACAATGTTTTTCATATATCTATCCTCTTTGTTTATTTCTCGCTTGCCACAAACTTATAAAAAGTATTCGGCTTTAAATTCAAAACTTCCATAGCTTTTACGGCGGTAATTTCTTTGTTTTTCCAACTTGTATATATTTCGTTCCAATTATCGGGCTTGACAGCTCGCGGTCGTCCCGTCGGTCTGCCAGTTTTAGCAGACACTCTTTGACCGTCTACAATCGGCATTATATCAATTCCTTGCCGCTGTCGCTTGCGAATATTTTC
>CAKSQL010000012.1 GCA_934486735.1 uncultured Clostridia bacterium
TAACAGTTTTAGCAATAAGATGGATATATACATGACCGGTTGCCATGTATTTTACCCATAAATCTATTATAGTAGGATATGACGTTCGAGCTGATAAACGGACTGAAATTAAAAATCAAATACAGCGAGGTGGAATAAATATGGCAAACAGATATATACCGTTCGGATATGAAATCACCGGTGCCGAGATTGTTATAATCGAAAGGGAAGCAGAGGTGGTTAGAAATGTGTTCAGCCTGTATGTTCAGGGTAATTCACTGAAAAGCATATCGGACAGGCTGAATCTGCTCCCCGTAAGCTATGCCGGAGACGGCAGACTGTGGGACAAGAATATCGTCAAGAGAATACTTGAAAACAAAAAATATATAGGCGATAAAGCTTACCCCGTAATCATACCGCCCGAAACTGCAGAGCTTGCGTTAAAGTGCAAAGATAAAAAGGGCGGAGAAATAACTGCCGAGGAAAAATGCAAGCTTGACGCATACCGAAAAATGACAAACTGCGGAATATGCGGTTCAAAAATGGCACGAAAACACGCAGGTTCAGGGAAAAACCGCAGAATATATTGGCAATGCACCAATCGGGAATGTGACGGCAGCAGACATATGTTTAGGGAAAATATTCTTGACCGCATAATAGCGGAGCTTCTGAACGAGCTTGCGGACGACCTCGAAATGATTGAATATACCGAGGAAAAAGATTATGAGAGAGATACGGAGATTGTTAGGCTTACCAATGAAGTAAACGATATGATAAGCTCTCCGAAATCGGAGACGGCAGATGTAATCGAAAAGATAATGAGCCTTGCCGCAAAGAAATTTGATATGTGTAAGGTCGGAGATAATACGGAAATAACCAAAAGTATAAAAACGGAGCTTGCCATATTCCCACAAAAAGAAAGCGTTGACGGGAATGTGGTAAGTAAAATTATAAGCGTTATAAAAATGTACCCCGACAAGCATATACGGGTGCAGCTTATAAACGGAAAGGAATTTGAAAGATCGGAAAATCTTGTATAGAGAGGAGAATTGATATGGATATGGGATATAATCGGGTACAGGAGCTTCCCGAAGTTGAGGTTGTTGTAATACCGGCAACGAAAAGCCGGGTTGAGAACAAAAAAAGAGGTAAAAGAAAGGTTGCGGCATATTGCCGCGTCAGCACGGATGATGAGGAACAGCTGACAAGCTATACCGCACAGATAGAACACTATACAGAGGTTATCGAAAGCAACCCAAACTGGAAATTTGCGGGGATATTTGCTGACGAGGGCATATCCGGGGTTATGGCGAAAAAACGAGATGAATTCAATAAAATGATTGAGCTGTGCAGAGAAAAGAAAATAGACCATATTCTCACCAAATCCATATCGAGATTTGCGAGAAATATAGTTGACAGTATCAAATATATAAGGGAGCTAAAATCGCTCGGCATAACCATATACTTTGAAAAAGAAAATATCGATACGGGCGAGATGACAAGCGAAATGATGGTGGCGCTCTACAGCGTGTTCGCACAGGCTGAAAGCGAATCCACGAGCAATAATGTAAAACTCGGCAAACGCTTTAATTACAAAGCCGGAAAAGTTCCGATGATGTACGGAACGCTTTTGGGATACAAAAAAGGGAAAAACGGCGAGCCGGAGGTGATTCCCGAAGAAGCAAAAATAATAGAAACGATATTTACAAAATATCTGGAAGGGTACAGCTATCAGGGAATTGCGGACTATCTGAAAGAAAATGATATAATGACAAAGAAAGGCAACACCGACTGGAAACGCTCAGTGATTCAGAGGATTCTGCATAATGAGAAATATAAAGGCGATGTGCTGGTGCAGAAAACATATGTGGCGGATCTGTTCACAAAGAAAATTGCCAAAAACACAGGCGAGCTTCCGATGTATCTGATAAAAAATCATCATATCCCGATTATAAATCCGGAGGTGTTCGACAGGGTGCAGGTGGAAGCCGCACGGAGAAACAGCCTAAAACCTATGTCCGAGAGAAATGCGTCGCAAAAATCAAGATTTAACAGCAAGTATGCACTGACAGGACTTGTGCTGTGCGGAAACTGCGGATGCAAATACCGCAGAACAACCTGGTCGAGAAACGGCAATAAAAAGGTTGTTTGGCGGTGTATCAGCCGACTTGACCACGGCACAAAATACTGCAATGACTCATACACAATTGAGGAAGAACGGCTCCATAGCGGTGTGCTTGAGGCAATGAACTCAATGCTTGATAATACCGAAAAAATCAAAGCCTTAATGAAAGGCAGTATCGCCGAACTCTTATCCGCGCCGAATACGGTAATGCAGATACACGGTCTTGAGAGCAGTATCAAGGCGAAAAACAACGAGATTGTGGAGATAATACGGCTGGGGGTTGAAAACCGTGAGAATAGAGAAGACATCGAGGCAAAATGCAGACAAAAGCACGAGGAAGTGAACAAATTACAGGAAAAATTAAATGCCGCAAATGCCAAAAGCCAAATAGAGAATGCACAGACTGGTCAGCTCAGGGCGATATACGACATAATCGACAAACTCCCCGGACGATTTGTAACCTTCGATGATTCGGTAGTTAAGGCGATGGTAACACGGGTGAAGATACTCACGCAGGAAAAGATAGAGGTAACCTTGTTCGACGCGGTTACACTTACGGTAAATATATAATGGCACACTACGAGGTGATAGTGATTTATGATAAAGATTACGGCGAGGTCATTGTGTTTGAAAGCGACACCGTTATGAATGATTCCAATGACATCATAACCGAAGCTGTTCGGATGAGGCTGTTTGAGGAAAAATATCGCAGTAAAGTCAGATGGGCTTGTTGTGTGTCCGAATATGAATACAAACATATAGCGGGTAAATAAAATTTTTACGGCTTCCGATAAGGAGGTCTTTATTTTTTGAAAGGAGAGCAGGATGAATATTAATAATATATTAAATGCAAAAACATTGTCCGAATTGTTGAATGCGGCGGATGAGTTCTGCAAAAATGCCATTATGAGAGATGACGATAGCGAGTGTATGGAATTGAAAGAAAAACTTGAGCAAGCGACAGATAACGATTATTTAACAATGCTTTCGGCGTATATGTCGGCAGCCGATGACGGAGATGAGGTAATAGATGCGATATACGAATTTGTGAGCGTTTGCAGAGGTTTTGTCGAAGCTGATGAGGGTGATACCAAACAGATAACCAAAGACGAATTTGAGACGGTTTTGGACGAATGTGAGGATAAGTGCGGTATTCAAAGCTATATGGAAACCGCCGGATATACAGTGCAAACTGTGGAAATTCCTATGGTACAAAAATATCGGGAAAATTCAATGAAATTTGTAAACAATGAGATTTTGTTATTCTTGCCGAGAATTAATAAAAATATTGACGCAAAACAGTATATTGCCGAAGAAATCGGTGGAATGATATATGAAACGGTAATACGAAAGCTGAAGCCGGAGATTGTTTTGCGGGAGCTGCACAGATATATTCCGAAAACTCGAAACAGTAGCGAATCACCCAAACAACTTTTCAGAAAATATTTTTATAGCGTCGTTAAGTACAAAGAACGAAAACCGGGAATATATACCGAATTTGACGAGCATATGAAACAGACAATTGATATGGAGTTTTACCGCAGAATTATGGAGGA
Organism: uncultured Clostridia bacterium; assembly: GCA_934486735.1. GTDB lineage: Bacteria > Bacillota > Clostridia > UBA1381 > UBA1381 > CAKSQL01. The sequence continues at coordinate 3,661 of CAKSQL010000012.1, forward strand.
GTGTTATCACGCAGACTGACTTGTGCCCAATGCTAAAATCGGAGTACAAAACTTTATGCAGACTGTGGATTGATTTTTTCGGCAATTCGTGGTATAATAAAAAAGAAATCTTGTATGCGGTGGTGATAGTAATGCCCGAAAAACAAAATATTGAATGGAAATCCGAATGGAAAGATGAACAAATGAAGTGGATTTGTGGTTTTGCTAATGCGCAAGGCGGCAAAATTTATATTGGTAAATCCGATGATGGTTCGGTGACCGGGATTAAAAATTCAAAGAAACTTATTGAAGATATTCCGAATAAAATAAAGAATAGTATGGGTATTATTGCAGAAGTTAATCTGCATGAAGAACATGGTAAAGAATATATAGAAATTGTTGTAGAACCGTATACATTTCCCATAAGTTATTATGGACAATACTATTACAGAAGCGGAAGTACAACTCAACTTCTTACGGGGATAGCGTTACAAGAATTTCTTAACAGAAAAAGCGGAGTAACATGGGATGCTTCCCCGGTGCCAAGCGTTTCGATAAATGATTTAAGTGAAAATGCAATAAAAATATTTAAAGAGCGTGCCGCAAGAAAAAAGAGAATTGATAACGAGATATTAGAAGACAGCAATGCGGTCATTATGAAAAATCTTAGATTATATAATAATGGCTATTTAAATCAAGCGGCAATACTTTTGTTTTGTGATAATCCGGAACAATATATAAATGGAGCGTATATAAAAATAGGCTTCTTTGAAACGGACACAGAATTAAGATTTCAAGACGAAGTTCACGGCTCATTAATTGAACAAGTAGATAAAGCTGTTGAGTTGTTGAAACTTAAATATATGAAAGCATGGATTTCTTATGAAGGGATACAAAGGATTGAAACATATCCGTATCCTGATGAAGCGTTAAGAGAGGCAATTTTTAATGCAGTTGCACATAAGCAGTATTCAAGCGGCATACCGATTCAAATAAGCGTTTATTCGGATAAGATGTATATTTATAATAATGGTAAACTTCCGGAAGATTGGACAATTGAAAAACTCTTTTCAAAACATCCCTCACAACCATATAATCCATTAATAGCTTATACATTCTTTATTGCGGGATATATAGAAAGTTGGGGAAGAGGAATAGGTAAAATATGTGAAGCATGTTTGAGTTCTGGCTTGCCAAAACCTGAATATGATATAGATGCTACAGGGATTATGCTCAAATTAAAAGCAATTGTGGATTGGGATGGAAACAAGATCGAATATGATGAAAAAGGGAATAAAATCAAAAACACCCCCCAAGTCACCCCCCAAGTCACCCCCCAAGTTGATGTTAAGTTCAAGTGTTTGTTGGAAATGTGTATTGAACCAAAGAGCCGCGAGGAAATGCAAGCGGTAATGAAGTTAAAGGATAAAAAGAACTTTACGAACAACTACATTAAGCCGATGATCGAAAGCGGACTTCTTGAAATGACGATACCGGAAAAACCAAAAAGCCGGAATCAGAGGTATAGAACCGGTGACTTATATATATCACAAGAGGTTGTTAACGGAAAAGAAATTAAAAGGCTTAAAGATATATTTGGAAATGAAAAAGAATGATATATAATAGAGAATGTCGAAAACTATAGTATGGAGATGATTGAATGAAAGAATCTTTGATTGAAGTTGAGAAAAATAAAATCATAGAGAAATTTCAAGATAATTATCCGGAAGTATATGCACAAGTTATGTCCAATTGTGTATTTCTTGATAATATGTCTTTGATTTCTGTCTCTGTGATAACGGAAGGAACTGAACAAAAAAATGGCTAATAGAAATGAAATAATGCAACAAGTTGATTCGTATAAATCAATTGGACAAGACATTATACGAAGAAACTATTTAAAGAAACTAGCTGATTATACTCGAAGACCCACTATTATATATTTTAGCTCATTTCCAGCTAAAATTCCAGGAATATCTGGCTCACTTTTATCAATTGATATAAGTGATATCCAAGGGTTTATGACATGTATAAACGAACTGCATGGTGAAGAATTTGATAATAATTCTCTTGATTTAATATTACACAGTCCTGGAGGTTCGTTAGAAGCAGCTGATCAAATTGTTCAATATTTAAGATCAAAATATAAGCATATAAGAGCAATAGTGCCACAAAATGCTATGTCTGCTGCAACAATGCTTGCTTGTGCCTGCGACGAAATAGTACTCGGACGTGAATCCGCAATAGGACCTATTGATCCGCAAATTACAATTCCAGGCATAAATGGAATACAAATGACTATGCCTGCTCATGCAATTCTTGAAGATTTTAAAAAAGCAAAACAAGATGTTGCCACAAATCCCCAGTTAGCAGCACTTTGGGCACCTAAATTGGCAGCTATACCAAATGGAATGTTACATTTTTGCGAGAAGACTATTGAACTTGCTAAAGATAAAGTAGGTGAATGGTTAGATATGTATATGTTTAAAAACGAAGATGAAAAAAATGGAAAAGAAATTGCAGAGTGGTTAGGAAATTTTGGGATACATAAAACACACGGAAGACCAATCACATACGATGTTGCAAAGGAAAAAGGATTGATGGTAAGTCGCTTAGAAGATGATGCGGTACTTCAGGATTTGGTGCTTTCGGTTTATCATGCGACTTTAGTCACTTTTGATGTTACACATTGTGTAAAAATAATTGAAAATAATTTCGGGAAAGGTTCATATTCTATTGTGCAACCACCGGTTATGCCGCAATTTTCTGTACCTATGGGAAATCAATTGCCTAGTCAAATTTCAAATCCAGAACATGAAAATCCATCAGGGTGATACTTACTAAGATTTATAAATAAATTGATAGTTTTTAGTTGCATCTATAATGTAACCGAAAGCCAGACAGACTGAACGATTTAGATATTTTCTAAATTGTTCAGTTTTTTTACTGTATAGGAAATTGCGTTTTTTGAAAAAGTATGATATAATAGAAAACAAGTCAAAAAAGGCATAACAAAAAGAGGTAGTGCAAAACCTTGGATAAAGTTATTGGATTTTTGATTTCTCCGTTAATTGAAAATTGATTTATGGTGTATTTAAAGAAATGGTCTGTAGTGGTATAATATAAATAGAGTCGACAAACACCCAAAAATCTGATATAATAAATCAGAAAGAGGGAAAGAAAATGTCAAAGTACAGCAAAGAATTCAAAGAGGAAGCGTTAAAACTGTCCGATGAAATCGGAGTCAAGAAGGCAGCACTGCAATTAGGATTACAATACTACACGCTTGCGGATTGGAGAAAAGCTCGTAAGTATGCAAAAAAGCATACTGTGGTTCTGACAGAAGATGTACGCTATCACGATGTTGACAGTTATCAAAGTCTGCTTGATATTATGGGCGGTATAAAATAGGTTATTCACTGTACGGTTTATCGCACTCTTGATTTGATATAATGGGTATAGTGAAAATCAAATATTCAAATTGAGGTGTAATTACAATGAAAAAATATCCTATTGGTTTTATGACATCGAAAGATGATGGCGAGCATACCACGAGAAAAACCGAGAACATAGTGGTGTGTGACAAAAAGCCTAAAAAGTCTGTTGTACGGGTTTATTTTCCCGTACGCAACATGACTTTATCGTATTACAACGATTTGTTTGACTTGCATAAGGGTGATATTGTTTATGTCGAAGGCAAGCTTGAGGGGCTTCAAGGCAAGGTCGTTGATGTAACATACACATTTAAGATTAAGCTTTCGGACTATAAGAGGGTAATTGCGGTTGCGGATACCAATGTAACAGGCGAGTTTTATTTTGCCGGATCGCACATACTATCCTTTGACCGCAGCACAATTCCTTTTGAGAAAGTTATTACTTGGTTTAATGCTCCGGGATCTGATGACGAGTATGCTGTCGGTGAAGGTAATGAATCATTTCCTTTGGATGATTTGAGTGCAATGAATATTTCACACGATATAGCTGAACGAGGCAATGAATATTATATGGAAAATAAGGTTTTGTATATTTGCGTTGACGGAACACAAGGAAAAGCAATCGTAAGCGGAAACGAAAACTATATTGTAGAGTTTACATACCGTGACGGTGAAATTTCAAACCTTGTATGCTCCTGTTTTTGCAGCTATACCTGTAAGCACGAATTTGCCGCTATACTTCAGCTCAGAGAGTGTCTTGAAATAATTGCAGATGAATACGAAGATTTGGGTAACGGATATTTTGCTGCAATCAGCAAAGGATTATTCGTAAATACCGTTTTTAATAATAAACAAACGGGAAAATTTAATGTTTTATAACAGAAAAGAGTTGAAAAAATGAAGGTTTCACACCAAAAGCTGAAAATGCTGTATCTTATGAAAATTCTTCTTGAAAGAACCGATGAGCAGCATTCTATGACTGTTCCGGAAATGATTGTCGAGCTTGCGAAGTTGGGTATTTCCGCAGAAAGAAGAAGTATATATGATGACATAGAATATCTAAAACTGTTTGGACTCGATATATGCACAAGAAAATCTAAAACAACAGACTACTTTGTCGCAAGCCGTGAGTTTGAACTGCCGGAGTTGAAACTTTTGGTTGACAGTGTTCAATCTTCTAAATTTATCACAAGAAAAAAGAGCTTGGAGCTGATTTCCAAAATTGAAAAACTGACAAGCAAGGAATGTGCGAAGCAGCTCCATAGGCAAGTTTTTGTCACGAACAGAGTTAAAACTTTGAACGAAAGAATTTACTACAATGTTGACAGAATACACGATGCTATTGCTGCCGATAAGCAAATAAAATTCAGATACTTTGATCTTGATGTGGACAAAAAACAAGTATTCAGAAAAAACGGTGAATGGTACCACGAATCTCCTGTATCGCTAACTTGGGATGATGAAAATTATTATTTAATAACCTACAAGGAAAAGTATGACCATTATGTGCATTACAGAGTTGATAAGATGGATTCGATCGAATTGACTGACGAAGTGAGAGTTTTGTCTGATAAATCTTTTGATTTGTCAGCATATGCAAAAACAATGTTTCAGATGTTCGGCGGAGAGGAAGTGAGCGTCAGTATGAAGTTTGAAAATGAGCTTGTAGGTGTGATATATGACAGGTTTGGAATAGATGTTCCGATTATAAAAGTGGATGAGCATCATTTTATATGTAATGTCAAAGTAGCGGTCAGTCCTCACTTTTTGTCTTGGATAATTAGTTTTGGCAGCCGTGCTGAAATTATATCCCCCGATACGGTTATCGAGCAATTATACGATTTGTTGAGAGAAACAAGTAAAGTTTATGAAGGAGCGAAGAAAGAATGAAAAAGTTATTATCACTAACATTGGCAATTTGTCTTACACTGTCATTGGTGGGATGTGCAAAGAAAATGACTCTTAAATTGTCTTATGGTGACAGAACCGGCACATATGCCGGCGATTTGAACGAAGACGGTTTGCCGGACGGGCAGGGAAAGTTCACCACAGAAAATGCGGAGGGTGAAAAATGGACTTATGAGGGTGAATTTAAGAACGGTCACTTTGACGGTGAAGGAAAAACAACTTGGAAAAGTGGTTCAATGGAAATAGGAACATATAAAGATGATGTTATCGTACCGATGAAAGGTGATGAAATTAAAACATTATATACAAATCCCGAACAGTTCAAAAGTCACTGTGTGGAAATTACCGGTAAGGTATTTACCGCACCGGAATATGATGATGACGGTGTGGCTGTGCAAATGTGGGGAGATATTGAGAAAAGTGAAAACAACACAATAGTTTACATAGCCGATAAGAATTTCAAAGTGAACCAAGATGATTACTTGCATATTGTAGGCCTTGTAGGCGATAAGTTTGAAGGCGAAAATGCTTTTGGAGGGAAAGTATCAGCACCTACAATTACCGCAAAAGAATATAAAGTGATAGATTATAAAGATGCACTTGCGCCAACAGTAAAAACTATCGATGTTAATCAAACCCAAACACAACTTGGCTATTCTGTAACAGTGCAAAAAATTGAATATGCCGAAAAGGAAACGAGAGCATACATAAAAGTTGATAATCAAGGTACCAATAAATTCTCAGTATATAGTTTTAACAGCAAGATAACTCAGAATGGTAAACAGTATGAGGAACAGGATAATTGGGATGCAGAGTATCCGGAAATACAAACAGAGTTACTTGTAGGAAATTCAAGTGAAGGGATTATTGTTTTCCCTGCAATTTCGAATGGAAATTTCACCTTGATTATTGAAGGCAGTTCGGATAATTGGGAAGAAAATTTAAAACCATATACATTTAATATCGAGGGATAGGAGAATTAGAAATGAGAAAAATACAAGGGTGATGCACTGTTGCAAAAGGAATTTACGGTTGATTTTCTGCAAAAGAAAAAGAAGAAAAACGAAAATTCGCCGTCCGGCGGTTGGTTTTTGTTCATAGACCTTGATGATTTTAAGACAATCAACGACACTCTCGGTCATATGACGGGCGATGAGGTGCTTAAAATTGTTGCAAAAGCTTTGAAAACGACGTTGAACGGCTGCGGACTTGTCGGCAGACTGGGCGGAGACGAGTTTTCGGCAATTATTGAAAAAACGATTGAAAAACACGAGCTTGAGAGTCTGATTGACGGATTTTCGGCAGATATATTAACCGTTCTTCCCGACCCTCACCGTGTAAGCCGCAGCATCGGTGCGCACAGATATTCCTGCCCGGCGGACTTGTCATCACTCATGGAGAACACCGACGCGGCGCTTTATGAGGCAAAGAGCCTCGGAAAGGCCCGCCATGTTATAAAAAGGTAATACGGGCGGCCGCCGATATCGCAAACGAAGCCCCATACGGCAGTTTAATAAATAAAAAACCGTTCGGTACAAAGATGCGAAATCTCTGACCGAACGTTTTTTTATTCCCGATTTGATGCTTGTTTTGATATTGCGCAAAGCAACTCATTTATATTAAGCGGTTTCGGAACAAATCCCGTCATTCCGGCATCGGCACAGGCTTTTTTGTCGTTGTCAAACAAATTTGCCGTCATAGCTATAATCGGAACCGTTTTTGCGTCGGCTCTGTCAAGCGAGCGGATTTTTCGCGTTTCCTCCAAACCGTCCATAAACGGCATCGAAACATCGGTCAAAACAACATTTATCCCGCCCGGCTCGGAGTTTTTAAATATTTCAAATGCCTCCTTGCCGTTATACGCTCTGATTACCTTTGCGCCGGCGTCGGTCAGGATATACTCGGCAATTTCCATATTCAGTTCGTTGTCCTCCGCCAAAAGAACGGTAAGACCTTCAATTGACGCAGAGCTGCCCTGCATGCTACTCTTTTCGACGTGAGCTTCGGCATATTTATACGGAATTGTTATTTCAAACTTCGTACCCTTGCCTTTCTCGCTTTCCACGCTGATTTTGCCGCCGAGCTTTTTCACCAGCTTTTGGACGATGGGCAGCCCCAGACCGACTCCGCCGGAGTGGCTGATAACGAAATCGTTTTCCTGGGCAAAGGGCTCAAACATCTCTTTCTGAAATTCCTTGCTCATACCGATACCGTTATCTTCGCAGACAAAGCGGACATCGGCAAATCCGGCATTGCTTTTGCTCAGTGTTTCGCTGACCGAAATTTTTACCGTTCCGTTTTCTTTGTTGTATTTGATTGCATTTGTGATAATATTCATTATTATCTGCCGCAGATACAGCGAATTTCCGATAAGCATCTTATCTCCGGTGTCAAGGTGAAGCAGCTCTAACTTTATTCCACTCATTTTCGCCCGTTCGTCTGCCAGCATAATCAGATTCCGCACCTCTTCTTCAAGGCTGAAAACGGACTTTGTGTCGGTTTCATGGGCATTATCGTTGTCTATTTTATTTAATGTAAGAATATCGTTAACAAGATCAAGAAGATATTCTGCCGCCGCACGCGACTTGCTGCGGCACGCTGCTAAAATATTTATATCGGATTTGTTCCTGTCGGCAATTTCCAACATTCCGAGTATTACGTTGATTGGCGTGCGTATGTCGTGGCTTATGCGGCGGAGAAATTCCGTTTTGCTTTGGTTTGCCGCCTGCTCATTCCGTATTGCCTTTTCAAGCCTTTGCTGATATTCAAGCTCGGATTTTTTCTGCGCGTTTATGCTCTTTCGTGCAAGAATAAATGTGGCAATCGAACCGTTTTCATCGAATTTATGCGGAATGATTTTATCGTTAAGCCATTCGCCGGTGACATCCATGTAATCATATTCGATATATTCAGCCGTGTTAAGCCGTGCGTTTAAGGTTGCTGTTTCGTAAAAATGCAAAAATCCGTCCCGATATTTTTTGCCTATATGACGAAAAAAGTTATCCCGTGTATCGTCGTTTATCGGACCGATATCGGGAACCTTATCGCAATTATCCGGTCGTTTCAGCAAGACGTATTTTTCGTTTTTTAAATCTACCAAAACGGTCATAACGTAAACATGACTGATTGCCTGTATAATTTCATACTGTTTTTCAACCTCGCGGCTGTGGTTGTTTTCCGTGCGTATATGCAGAGTTATTATAAAAAAAACAAACAAAAAATAAATACAAATTACAACAAGTATGGTAACTCCGCAGGGGACGAAAATGGTTTCAGCCGGATAAAAAGCGTAAATATCGTAATTGCGGTATCTTGCGCTGCCGCCGTAATAAAGCTGTCTGCCGCTGCGAAAACGGATAAAATTCGTTCCTTTTTGGACTGTATCTATGCAGGAAAGCTCCGCAACATCGGATTTTTTCGAACTGCTGTCCTTGGTGTTGGAAGCGATGATTGCATCACCCTCCGTGATAAACAGGGAACCCCGTAAATTGGTTTCGTTTGCAGCCAAAAGGTTTCTGACAGAAGAACGGTGAAAACCCAGTGACTCATCATTCTGCCGGAGTACACAAAAAACAAGCCCTTTTTTATCTTGCCTTGCCGCAGCGGCAATATCATATGTTACGCCGTCTTTTTTAATTCTTGACGCATAAATTTTTTTTGGCATATCAAGTATAGCGGAAACGGCAGACAATTCGATTTCATCTTTCCAGTCGCCGTAACTCATCGCAATCGGGGAATATACCAAATCAGGTTTCAGATTGCCGTCCAATAACAAAACACAATCAAGTCTTTGGCTGTCGCAATACTGTTTCAAAAAATCGTTTCTTACGTTTTCCGCAAGCGGCGGAAGAGACGCACTGATACCTTCCGCCTGTTCTGTCAGCCGCACAAGGCTTTTTGTTTCGTCCGTGGCGAGAAAATCGCTGTAATCACCGCACTGCTTTTTAAGATCGCCTATGTTTCGTTCCATTGTGTCGTGCGCCATGTTCAGACTGTACGGAATGCCGAAGCAAAGCGCTCCCGCAAAAAGAGCAATACCGACGAGAATGAGCAGCGTTACAAAAAAACGATTTTGCTTTACAAATATAAAGGGATTATTTTTCACTGTTCAAACCTCCATTGAGAGCATAGTCTGCGTCTATATCGTATTTTTCGATAATGCTCCTGATCGTTCCGTCGCGATGCATTTCATCTAAAACGGCAGACAGTTCTTCGACAGTTTTGTTATCGGCGTCCTTTTTGAAAGCCACTCCGAGCTCCGAGGCAAGCAGAACGCCGTCGATAATGCGAAAATCGCCGTTTATGTTCTTCATATAATCGCGGAAAGCCGTTTCGTGTCCCGCTGCCGCGTCAACATATCCTTTTTTCAGTGCGGCAAATACATTGGTCATGCTCGGAAAACTGTACACCTTATTTACGCAGACACCGTCAACCGAGTCCGTTAAGAAAAGCTTTTCCGGCTTTGAGGCATTCTGAACGGCAATGTTTTTTCCGTTCAGATCCGCAAAAGTATGTATGCCGCTTGAGGAATTGACCACAACGACCTGTCGGCTGTGCAGATACGGTCCCGCCCAGGTATAATCGTTCTCTCTGCCATTCATGGAGAAGCTTCCCCAAAGGCAGTCAACCGAGCCGTCATCTAAAAACGAGTCCTTGTTCTGCCAGGTAATTTGCTTAAACTTGGGCTTTATTTTAAGTCTTTTGCATGCTTCCGTTGCAATTTCAACATCGATTCCGGCGAAATTGCCGTTATCATCCACATAAAAGTAAGGCGAATAGATGTCGCTGCCGATTGTAAGTGACGGCAGCTCCGAATTATTGCTTTTCTTATTTTCTGCACAGCCGGAAAAAAGAAAAATGACTGATATAAGTAAAAATACGGTGAAATTTTTGAGCTTTATATTCATATGCGCTCTCCTTTCCTCACAGAGCTTATTTTAATATAATTATATATATATTATACCGCAAAACTGAGTGAAAATCACCCACGAAAAACAGGATATAAAACGTTTTTTGGCATACATAAGGATCAAAGACAGTTTTCCGTCTTTGATAAAACCCCGATGTATGCCGTTTTTTGAAATTTAAGAAAGCAGAGCCGCCGATTGAACGATTTTGTTATATTCCTGTTCCAGACCGGCAAACTCAGCCTTTGCGGGCTCTGTTTCTTTGCGGCGCAGCATCTCGGTAACGGCGGAGGATTTTTCAAAGAGCCTGTCAAAACCAAGATTGGAGCAGATGCCTTTTAGGGTATGAGCTGCATAAAAAGCGTTTTCGGCGTCGTCTTTTTCCAATGCAGCCTTTAGCGTGCGGAAGCTTTCATCCGACAAAAATTTCAGTACAAACTGCGTTACCATGGCACTATTGTTCCCAAACCGTTTTGCAACGCTTTGAAAGTCAGAACCGATTGCCTTGTAAAATTCTTCTGTTTTATCCATGATAGCTCTCCTTTTTATCCGTAAATATCAAGCGTGAGTTTTTCTTTTATATCATTCAGACACTCTATTAAAATCGGGTTGAAGCAGCCGCAGTCCCCCCGAGATATCATTTCCAGCGCAGTTTCACCGGGAATAGCCTTTTTATAGCTGCGGTCATTCACCAGAGCGTCATACACATCGGCAATGCCGACCACTTGTGCGGCAATGGGAATATCATCTCCGCAAAGACCGTCGGGATAGCCCTTTCCATCGTAACGTTCATGATGGTAACGGCAAATTTGGATGGCAATCTTCAGCAGAGGTTCATTCTGAAAGGATGCGAGTTCTCCCCGACGAAGTATTTTCTCGCCCAAAATCGCGTGTTCTTTCATTATTTCGTATTCCTTTGCGGTAAGCTTGCCGGGTTTATTTAAAATTGCGGGATCGATCAGCACTTTACCGATGTCGTGCAGCGAGGACGCAACCGAAATGTTGCGGCAGTCCTGCTGCGAAAGACAATATTTATCTGTTTTTAAATTCAACCGTTCCAAAAGCATCATTGTAATCTTTCGTAAATTCTGAATATGCGCAATGCTTTCGCTGTTAATGCAGCCGACAACATTGCTGAGAATATCAATCATAATTCGGTTGCTTTTTTCACGGCTGTTGATCTGCTCGGTGAGCATGGAAAGCATTCTTCGCTGTTTTGCGTAAAGAAGCGCGATATTCTGAATCCGACGTTTCACCACATTTGCGTCAAACGGACGGTGAATATAATCCGAAACACCCATATTAAACGCCTTTTTGAGATTTTCTTCGGAATCGTCGGCAGTGATCATAATTACCGGTATATCTTCAAGATAGCCTTTCTCCTTCATCTGTGAAAGAACCTCCAAACCATCCATTTCCGGCATAATAATATCCAATAAAACAGCCGAGATTTTTGTGCCGTATTCGTCGAGTATCCGGAGACATTGTCTGCCGCTGCTTGCCTCTGCCAGAGCATAAGTGCCGATCAGCATTTCTTTTAACAGTTCGCGGTTGAACTCGGAGTCATCCACAATCAGTACAAGCTGTTTTTTCATATTTTCTTCTGTAATTTCCGTGGGAATCTTGGCAAGCCGTCGTTCCGTCATCACTTCATTTTTGTGATTTTTGGCAAGGTACATGATACGGTCTGCGCGATATACCGCGCTCTCCAAAATTCCGCCGTTTTCAATTACTCCGCCAACGCTTACGGAAAGCTGCATATTGCCCAGCTTCCTGTAACGGACGGAATTTATTGCGGTTCGTATTCTTTCCAGGGTATTTTCAAGGTTGTCGGCGGAAGCGTCGGGCATAATAATTAAAAATTCATCGCCGCCGTAACGGATCAGCATATCATTTTCCGAAAGGTTCTCCCTGATAATTTTTGAGGTTTCCGAAAGGGCAAGATCTCCCGTATCATGACCGTATGTATCGTTGCAGAGCTTAAAATCGTCAATATCTACGATGGCAACACCGCCGTTCATCCGGAGGTTTTTGAGATTTGTTTCGTAATAGTCGCGGTTGTAAGCGCCTGTTATATTGTCATGTCCGAACCCGTCTTTCACATGCCGTATTGTTTTGTGATAGTAATCGGCAATACGGCTGAAATCAATGATTGAAAGTATAGCCACCTCCGGATTTTCGGAGGAAGTAAAAACGAGTTCCTTATATCCTTCCTGCTCTTTGCCGGGGATTTTTCCGCCGTAAACACGATATTTTCCGTCAGTTGATAAAGCCAGCTTTATATTTTCAAGACTTAACGCCCGCTCCAACTCGTCTTTTCGTCCGGAGACCGAGTAATTTCCCACAAAACGGTCGGCAAACACATTCCAGCTTTGTTCTCCGCACGGTAATGTTTGCGTTGCTGCGGTAAAAACCGTTGTATATGTACCCGTCCTGAAATCAATTTCCAAAACCGATTCTATAACGTTTTTTGCGGAGTCACAAAGTATTTTTTGAATATGGTTCTCCATGTCTTGATTCGCCACGCTTTCATATTGATTTTTAAGCATATTATATCACAAAATTTGGAAAAAGTCAAAAGATTTTTTGGGGAAAAGTCAGAAAGGGGGCGAACCCCCTTTCTGATAATATATCAAAATAAGAGATAAATATAAATTAATAATTTAATTAAAATGCCAAAATTAACTACACATGCTGCTTGCGGAACTCTTTCGGGGTAATATTTTCAAACCTTTTAAACTGCTTTATAAAATAGCTCGGGCTTTGGTATCCGATTTTTTCGCTGATATCCGAAACCGATAAATCACGCTGTACAACGAGCAGGGTCTTTGCATATTGTATTCTCAGCTGCTGAACATATTCAAGCGGACGGATATGGTAATAGTCCTTAAAAATTTTGCAGTAATACCCCGGGGTTATTCCGGCAAGCGAAGCGAGAGTGCTTAAGGGAATATCCTCCGTGAAATGCTCATTGATATAGTCAAGCGACGGGCGCAGAATAACATTAATGTCATTGCGCAGAATAACCGTTGAGCTTTTGGCAAGATAGCGTTTCAACATTAAAATCATTTTATATAGCAAAACGGACGCTTCTTCGCCGAACCCGAAAGTATTTTTTAATGAGATTATGTCTTCGATTAAGTCTGCAAACGGGGAGACGTCGTTAAAATCATAAACTCCGTTTTTCAGCTCAAACAGGCTGAAATTGCGCTGCATCGAAAAGGTTATCCAGTGCGACACCCATGGCTCTTCAGACACGGCTTCGTAGTAATGAGGTGTGTTTGGTGCATGATATATAAAGCTTCCCGGCTCTGCATATCGCTTTGAGTCCCCGAAAAAAAATTGTGCTTTTCCGGAAGTTGTGAAAATAAACTGGTGATCCGGTATTCCTTTCGGGCGGATTGTTACAAAGTCGTTTTTAGCACAGTTATCAACACCGACGGTCACGACATATATTGGCAGTTGCTTGTCCTCGCTTGAGATTATAGGAAAAATATATTTATTGTTAATCATGTTTTTTATATCCCCCTTGCCGTCTTTTATTTAATAATACTATAAATCATTGCATAAAGTCAACAAAAAAAACGTAATTTATGAAAAAAGATATAAAAAAAGGCTGCCTTTTTGTGTAATAGTCAGAAGAAAACATTCGGTCATAGGATAATAATGTAAAAAATCATTTTTTCAGTGTAATATTGTTATATTTTATATGAAAATAATTGGATTGACAAAGGACGGCTAACAATGCTATACTATAGAAAAGGGGAAGAAAAATTAAGCATGTTTCACATTTAATAAATTAACAACCCCGGTTTAATGATAAAAAATGTCAAATGTGGCAATATAAGAAGGAGTTTGCATATGAGAGTAAAAAAGTTTTATGTTGGGCTTATGGCGGCGGCGATTGCGGCAACATCGGCAGCAAATGCCTTTGCAGCACCGGAGGTTGATTTCAGCATAGACACAGAAACGGGCATAAGCGAATTTATAATAAATTCGGCGGCAAAAAATAAAATTGCCGTGGAGATTTTAGATGCAGCCGACGCGGCACTGCTTGAAAATCTGAATTACACAAACATAGGAAATGTTTTAAAATATGCCGCGGAGGCGGAGTGCGATGAAAACGGAACCGCAAAACTTACATATAAATTGACCTTCAAAAGCGGAAATTACAGAGCGGTTGTGAGCGACGGCAGCGCAGATGCATGGATAAAAGATTTTTATTTTATTTCGGGAGAGGACAAACAGAGGCTGCTTGAAGAAATTGTTGCTGCTTATTCAAACGAAGAAGATCTTCAAAGGCTGACCGAGGATAATGCTGTTGTTTTAAACCTTGATTTAGAGATTTATAACAAGCTGAAACAAAATGAAAAGGAAAAGGATGTTTATAAACTCCTTGTTAAAGGTGAAAAGCCGAAAACGCTTGATGAATATAAAAATGCATTTGCCAAAAGCGCAAAGGTCTGCACAATTCTTTCTGCCGATGCTGAGGAGATTGCGGATTTATTTGTCGGGGAAAATGCGATTGCAGATATTTCGGACGGAGTGAAAAAGCTTTATAACGAAACCCTGTCCGATGAAAGCCGCAAAGCGGTTAATAACGATATTGCGGCATTGGACGAAGTATCAACGCTTAAAGAGATAGAAGATAAATTCGGCGGACAGTGCGTTTACCGCGCTGCATGCGAAAAAAGTTATCTCGATTTTGAATTAATCCTTGAAAACGGAAAAGAAGTTATCGGAGAGGATATATATAATTCCTACAAGGCACTAAAATCAGCTTACCAGACTGCGGTTGCAAAGGAAATCTGCAAAGGCAACACCGCGAAGAATTTTGAAGAGTGGAAAACGAAGCTTGCACAGCTTATAAAGAATCCGCCGAAAAACAATTATTCGGGCAGCAGTTCGGGCGGCGGCTCAGGCAGTTCCGGCAGCAGCTCAAAGGGCGACAAGAAAAATACGGCGGCTTCGTCTCAGCTTCAAATTCCGATAATTCCGCCGAAAAAAGACGGTTCGGATATTCCGGGCAATGCCGATTTCACCGATATGAAAGGCTTTGAATGGGCAGAGGACGCAGTTAAAAAGCTTGCACTTGCCAAAATCGTGTATGGGAAATCCGAAAATGAATATTGCCCGAGGGACGCGGTCACAAGAGAGGAATTTATTTCAATTTTGATGCGTGCTTTCAATATTAAGGCGGAGAACGGCGAAAATATCTTTTCCGATGTGAAAGAGGGCGCATGGTATTATAATGATGTTTCCGAGGCATATAAGCTGGGGCTTGTTTTCGGAACAGACAGCGAAAACTTCGGAGTGGGAAGAAAAATCACAAGGCAGGAAATGTGCGTGCTTTGCTATAGGTTTGCAAAGTATTCCGGGGTTAAGCTCTCGGAGGAAACAAGCTTCCCGTTCACGGACGAGGCCGCGGATTATGCAAAAGAAGCGGTTGCTGCGCTTTATAATTCCGGGATAGTTTCCGGGGTCGGAGGAAATGAATTTTTGCCCGAGGCAAGCGCAAACCGCGCAGAGGCAGCGAGAATTATATATTCTCTTTTGAGTTTTGCAAAGCTGATATGAGAAAACTGAAAGAAAGGAAGTAAATATATGTTTAAAAAAATCGGTTCGGCATTTTTGGCATTTGTTTTAGCGGCATCGGTTTTTCCTATTGAAGGCTTTGCCGCGGAAAACACGCTTTTTGCAAAGTGGGCGCCGTGGAGCTTTTATGAAACGGAGAATACAAACGATTTTGAGGATTTTGAAAACGAAGAGATTTGCGTTCCTGTTTCACCCGAATATCGTTCAAGCAACAGCATAAAGCCTGGACTTATGGTGAAAAACGGAGACAGCGCCGCTTATATGTATATCCGCCCGGAGATTGAATGGAATGTTAAAATTGCAGATAATGTTAAAGAATGTGCGGCGTTCTATCCATCGGCTGAAAAGGGAACAACGGTGGGCTTCACAGCTCCCGAGGACGGAGTTTATAGCATCTATGCAAAAGCGATTAATGACTTCGGAAATGATAAATCAGACACTCAGGGCGACGGAGGCGCAGCGCGCGTGACTGTTTTAAAAGACGGAGAGACGTCTGAAAACGCTGAAAACTCCGAAGATTTTGTTGTCCCGAAAACGGGCGCGGCTGCCGAAATCTTTGAAAAAAGCGCAGTTTCGCTTTCGGCAGGCGACAGAATAATGCTGAGAGTGTCCGGAGGCGAAAAAACCGAGGGAGATTGTTTTCAGATAATTTGGAGAATAACCCTTGAAAATGCGGACGGCAGCGCAAAAAAAGTTTATGATTTGCGTGACCCGGTCGATAATTTTTCGGAAAACTCGGGCGGAGGTGTTCAGGGTGCAATCGATAAATCGATAATGCCGTATGATGACAATGCACCGGGAACAGTAAAGGATGACGGCAGTGCAGAATTTCTTGCAGGACTCGGAATTATAGGCTCGGATGAAATAGGAAGCTATCTTCTTGAAAAAAATATAACAAGAGCGGAATTTGCAAAGCTGATGGCAGGACTTCTGAATGTTAAAGATGACGGGCGGAAAGAGTCGTATTATTTTACAGATGCGGAGGAGGATAACAAACCTGCATTTATTGACGCATTGGCAGCAGAGGGGATTGTATCAAAAGCAAGAACTTTTCGTCCGAACGATGAAATAACAAAGTCGGAAGCGGCAACAATTATGGTTAATCTGCTCGGATATAGAAAATATGCCGAGATTCAGGGAGGATATCCTAACGGATATATCAGCGAGGCATATGCGCTGAAACTTATTCCGAAAGGTGTCGGTGAAAAGATACAGCGGAGCGAAGCGGTTGCGATGGCAGCTGCAATGTGCGATGTATATGTAACGGATTTTGCGGGCACTGTGGGAGAGCAGGCAGTTTTAAACAATCACTCAAAGAATACGATTCTGAACATAAGGCACAAGATATATTATTCTGAGGGTGTTGTCACAAAAATCCCGAACTCTTCTCTCGATAAAGGCTCGGCGGGACTTTTGGGAAAAGTTGAAATTGACGGTGAGGAATATAAAACAGAGCTTGACTTAACGGATATGCTCGGAAACAGCATTGAGTTTTATTATCGCGAAGAAGGCGAAGATAATGTTCTTATTTATTTCAATGCCGCAAAAAAATCGCATGTAGTAAATATTGACGGAATTGATATTGCAACAATATCAACCGACATGATAACATATTATGAAGGCAACAAAATCAAAAAATGCAAAATAGCTCCCGAGGCGGATTTTCTTTACAACGGAAAAGCAGGCGGATTAACGGGTGACTTGAAAAGCTTTATAAATCAGGATTCGGTGGTTACACTGACAGACAGAGACGGCGATGAAATTTACGATGTTGCAGACATAAAAAGTTATAAAAACTATGTTGTTGAATTTGTGGATACCGTTAATATGCTGATAACCGATAAACTTACCGAAACGAACATAAAAATGGATGTTGCGCCGAAAACAGTGTTTAAAATGAGTGACGGAACTTTGGCGACATTCAATGACATAAGGAAAGGAAACATAATCTCTGTTTATGAAACTCTTGACGGCGAAGCGATGAGTGTTATTATATCGGAGGAAACGGTAAGCGGAAAGCTCACAGGGAAACAAACCGAAAACGGATATAAAATTGCATGTTTCGGTGAGGAAGAGTATGTTGTTTCAAAAAGCTTTGAAACAAATTTTGACACAGATATTCAAAGCGGAGACGACTGCACGGTGTATCTTGATGCACACAGACACGCAGCCTATATGAAAGCAAGCTACGTAAGCCGATTCGGATATCTTAAAAAGGTCAGCTGTGAAGAAAACGATTCCGACACTCTGATGTTTAAAATCATCACATCGGACGGAACGACTGTTTTGTTCAGCGGAGCGGACACCATAGAGTATAACGGAAATAAAGTTCCGCGCGAGGATATATATTCAAAGATTACCTCGGAATATTTAGACGGAAGCTATATGGGAATGGTTCAGTACAAGACATCTTCGGGAAAACTCAAGAGCATAACAATGCAGGATCATCTCATAAGCACATACTATTCAGACTCGCTCAAATATCATTCCGGCTCGGGAAACCTCGGCGGAAAAGTGATAATAGATGAAAATACTATACTTTTCCAGATTCCGGATTCGGCGGGCGAATCGAGAGGCGAGGAGCCGAAGGTTATGCAGGCAAGAACAGGGTTTGTTCACTTTGCAAGCTATTCCGGAATAACATCGGTAAGGACAGACCCGAACAGCCTTGTTTCCGATGTTATTATGATAAAAGGCTCCGGAGCAAAGGCTTTGGAGCAATATCAGTATCCGCTTTTGGTGAGTGAAATCAATGAATTTATTGATGAAAACGACGAAATTCGCATGAGCGTTAAGGGGTATCGGAACGGAAAGCTTGTTGAGTATATAACAGAAACCGAGTCGACCCTGAAAGATGTTCGGGGTTATTACAGCACCGACAACGCAAGATATGATATCGGTGTGGGCGATGTAATCCTCACTGCTCTGGAGGGTAACACAATAGTTTATGCCGAAATTGACTTCGATGCAAGCGCGAAGAAAAAAGTCGGACCTAATCCGTACACCGATTATCTCGGAAAAACAAGACTTTATTATGCAAGCGTATATTCAAAGGTGGGCGAATATATGAGGGTGACTACCAATCCCGAAGCTGTGGCTGATGAAGACAACCTGGAAATCCAGGGAGTGAACAGGATTTATATAATTGATTTAAGCAAGTCTAAAAATCAGGTTACAGAGGGCAGCTTTTTGGATATAATTCCGTATAAAACCAAAAACGGAGCAGTAAATTCAAATTACACAAGGGCAGTTTTCTCAACAATGGAAGTTCCCGACGCAATTTATATTTACAGATAAGGAGGACGCTATGAAGAAAATTATATTTGCAGCTGCCGCGGCCTTGATTTTAAGCACCACGGTGCAGGCGGCAGACTTAGAATTTAAAAATGTTGAAATTGTTCAAAATCCCTCCGATTGGAACACAAATACCGCGGTTTTCGGCCCGTGGAGTTTTTATCAGACAAAGCAGTTCTATGACCGGGAAACCTATAAAGATAAATCAACATACACTTATTTAACTTTGGATAGCATTAAACGCACCCCGGCGGTATTTGCAAATGTGTATGACCCTATTCAGTGGGCGGGTACAAGCTCGTCAAAAGCAGGGCTTGTTATAGCCTCAAATAAAGGAAACAATCCGGATATAAACTGGCGCTGTGCACTTGAAACCTTTGAGGGAAAAGCGGAGGACGACGTTCATTTTGTAACTCAGCCGCGCGTTCGTGATTGTACGGATGGCTACGGTGTAACCTCGGTTTTCACGGTTCCCGAAAGCGGAGAATACCGTGTTGTGACC
Organism: uncultured Clostridia bacterium; assembly: GCA_934486735.1. Lineage (GTDB taxonomy): Bacteria > Bacillota > Clostridia > UBA1381 > UBA1381 > CAKSQL01. Next base: position 23,280 of record CAKSQL010000012.1, read on the forward strand.
AATGTTAAAAATTACGGCTGGACAGTGAATGGAATGCAGGATTACGGCGGAGAGAATATGGCGCGCGTCAGCATAATAAAGAAGGCAGACGGTGGTGAAACTCCGGAAAATACGCATGAGTTTGAAATTCTGAGGAAAACCGAGGAAAATCCCGGGTTTGACAGCGGCGTTATCAGCCTTGAAGCAGGCGATATAGTCGTTCTCGGGGTTTATAACGGAAAAGACGGAAATTTAGACGATTTTTACGGAACGCATAAAATAATAAAATATGACGGCGAGGGGAATGAGGAAAAAACATATTCGCTCGGCGATATAGGCTTTTCTTCTTCAAAACCATGGCATTTTTATAAGAGTGCATCAAACAACATGGATTTTGAAAAATATATTCCGCTTTATGCAATAAAGCCGGAAAATCTCACAAATGCATATGGGGCAACCGGCGGCTATGCCGCATTGCCGACCACAGATTGGAACGGCGGAAAGGTCACAATGTCAAAAGAGGCTTCTGTTTCGTGGAATGAGGGCGAAGAGGGCTTCTCGGTTGTGGCAGGAAACGACGATGTTCTTGTTTCGGCAGATATTGCGGAGGAGGGCGACTATATCGTCCGCGCAACTGCGCAAAACAAAGGCATGTATGAGTATTCGGACGGCGCAGTGATAAGCCTGTCCGCATTAAAAAGCGGACAGACAAACGACACAAATGTTATAGGAACAGCGGAAATCGGGGTGAGCAGCGGCGAAAAGATAACGCTTGCGAAAAAAGCAAGCCTTTCTGCCGGGGATAAGATTTTGCTCCGCATAAATAAAAAGAAAACCAAAACCGAGGATAATCTGAAATTAACTTTTTCAATTGTTAAAATTGAAAGGGGCTTAAAGCTCACCTACACATCTGATGGAAAAGCTGTTTCGTCGCTTGCGGAGGTTGAAACGGGAAAAACTTTGAGCGCAAAGCTTGGTTTTTTGAATTATGAAGACAGCGAAAACGTGATTTCTCCTTTTGCTGCTTTCTATGATGAAAACAATGCGGTGTATAAAGTCACGGCGCTTGCTCCGGTAACGGTCGGGGAATATGAGTCAAAGGAATTTGACTTTGAACTGACTCCCGATGAAAACACGAAGAAAATTATTTTCTTTGCATGGAACGGATTTACCAATCCGCGCGTTCTGGAATCGTGCGCGGTGTTTGAATAGAATTTAGCCGATTCAAAAATCGGTTGAATATAAAAAATTTATGCATCTTTTGAAAAAGGTGCGGAAAGGAATGATAAGAAAATGAAAAGTAAAATTTTAAAAGCTCTTGCCGTTTTGCAGGCGGCTGCTGTTTTGGGAGGCTACGGAGTCGGAGCGATGCATGTTTCGGCAGAAGAAGATCTCGGTCCATGGAGCTTCTTTGCGGGATATCTGTTCAATTATAAGCATCCGGACATAACAGACATCACTTATTATGACACAAGCACTTTTAATTACGACTTAAAAACGATGGAAAACACATACGGAGGAGTAAGCCGCTCTGCAAATGGTGACTATGATGCAAACTGGGACGGCTGGATAAAAACAATGCCGAATTCCACGGATAACAGATTTGAAATAAAATCCGCTTTGGGATTCGTAACTACGGGAAACAGCGTCGGAGCAATGTTCACTGTCCCGGAAACAGGACTTTGGGTTGTAGAATGCGACGCACTTAATAAAGGTTTGGGCGAAAATTACGGCGGCGGAGACATAAACGGCGGAAACGCAGTCAGAATATGCATGCTTGATAAGGACGAAACTCAGGAGAGTTCGGAAAACTGCTATGATTTTCCTGTGAGAAGTGCAAACGAGGGCGCAAAAGGTTATTATAAGAGCGATTCCAAACTGCTTAAAGCCGGCGGAAAAATTATGATGCGTCTTTCTCAAGGTAAGGATGCATGGGGAGACAATATTTACATTTCCTATAAAATCCATAAGGTTAACGCAGCAGGCGATATTCTTGAAACTTATGATTTAAACCAAGTCGGCGTTCAGAATAAAAGAACGATTGCTTCGGGAGAGGACAGCTTGACAGCGAATGAAATCAAAACGGACACTGCTTCAATAGCTCGTAATGCAAATTTCGGAAACTGGGAATTTTTCAAAACAAATCAGTTTTATGAAAGAACAACTGCGACAGACAGGAGCAAGGATAAAGCTTTTGATGAAACCCTTGCGAGAGCAAACCGTGCATATCTTACAATAGAGGAAAAAGCCGGCGGAGTTAAGTGGAGAGGAACTCAAGACGATTATAAAAGAGAGGGAATAATTATACACGGAGCCGAGTGGACAACGCTAGGTGATAACAACTGGAGCTGCGGTCTTGAAATATATCCGGGAAGCGCAGATAAGCTGGTTAGGTTTATTCCGGCGCCGCGCGACCTGAATAACACGCTTGAGGATTGCGGCATAAGCATAAGATTCACGGTTCCGGAGGACGGTGAATATGCTCTTCGCACAGATGTTAAAAATTACGGCTGGCTTGATGGCGAATCGGTAGGATTCGGAACCGATAACTATGCAAGAGTGTCAGTCTTAACAGGCAGTGAAACAACCCCGAGTGCAGACAATGTTTCGGTGTTTGAAATTCCCAGAAGAACTGCCGAGGGAGACAGCTTTGTTTCCGAAAGCAAAGAGCTTTCGGCAGGAGACAGAATTTGGCTTGAGCTTTATAACGGCAGCTGGGGTAACTTGGATGACTTTATGGGTCATGTAATCATTGAAAAATATGATGATTTAGGTTCGGGAATTGTAAAGAGCTATAATCTCGGAGAGTCTTCTTTCACAAAGCTCGGGAACTGGAACCTGTTCACCTCTGCAAAAGGTGAGGAAGACACCTTCAAATATGTTCCGCTCCAGGCAGCAGATGTGAACACCCTCGGAAACACACTTTCCGGATTTAATTCATATGCCGCAAGAACTTCATCTTATTGGGGCAGAACAAGCGGAAAGGTTACAATGAAGGACGAGGCTCCGTCATTCGGCTGGAACAGCGGAGATGAAAGCGCAGTTGTCAGAACTACAGGCAACGATATGATTATAACTTATGATATTCCGGAGGACGGAGCATATAATATCAAAGCCGCAACTCAGCTCCTTTCGGGCATTGGTGCAACCGTCACTGTTTCAAAAACAATCCCGAAAAAGACTCCTCTTGAAACAACAGCGGTAACTCCGCTTGCTCAGTTCACCGCGGCAAGTGAGAAAAACACAGATGCTGTCGCAGCAGAGCTTTCGGCAGGCGACAGAATCGAGTTCAGGATTGCAAACACCGGAGATAATGAGGCAATTTTGAGAATTAATCCGTCAATTGCAAAGGTTGAGGAAACAATCAGCGTTGTTTCGGGCGGAGTTAATGTCGGCAAAGTAAACACGCTTCCGGCAGGCAGCAAAATTGATATTACAAGAAATTCGATGGCAACCGGTACAATGCTTGCGGCACTTTACGAAAAGACAGACAGCGGACTTAAGCTTATCGCGGTTGATGTTTCAGACGGCAGCGGCAGCGGGCTGAGAAACTTCTCGGCAAGCGTAACAATTCCGACTGATGCAGACGCTTCAAAAGCGGTTCTGAAAATTATGATGTTGGATTTGACAACGTTGAAGCCGTCAGGGGAAGCACTTATGTACTAATAACTTTGTTTGGCGGGGGTGCGTTTTCACGCACCCCTTACCGGGCAGCCGCAGAACACAGGGAGGATTGCATATAATGAAGAAACTACTAACAATACTGATAACATTATCAATAATTTTGTCTGATATCTCGGTTGCCGCAGCGGTTAGCTACACGCCTTGGAGCTTTGTTGTCGCTCCCGATTTTTTCTCGGGAGGAACAACCACGTATTCGGATACTTCAAGCTTCACTGCAGCATATGACTACAGTTCCGATAACGGAACAAGCGGATTTTGGATAAATAATGCCAACGGATATTATAAAGACAGAAACTGGAATGCATATTTGGAAAGTCTTCCGGAGGAGGGGCTTGTGCATTTTGTGACCGGATTGTACAGAAATACAAAAACAGGAACGGCGCCTTACTTCAAAGTTCCGAGGGACGGCTGGTATGATATAGATTGCAGCGTAACGAATAGGGGACTTGTACAGAACGACGGCTCCTGGTATTATTCGGACAGCGGAATGGCAAGAATAACAATTGCAAAGCCGGGCGAAACAATGGAAAGCGCGGAAAACTGCTTTGACTTTTATGCCAAAAATGAGGGCGAAAGCGGAATAGAGGGGCGCAGCGGCAGATATAAAAGCGGAGCAATTTATCTGACCAGGAACACAAAAATATATTTAAGAATATTTTCGGGAAGAGAATACGCAGGAACGGACTATTATGTTCGCTATGTTATAGACAGGCTTGACTATAAGGAGAATACTCTGGCAAGATATGACTTGTCGCAGGCAGGAATAGAAAATGTTAAGTTGATAACAACCGACGAAGTCGACCGTATCGGGAATAACAGCGTCACATCGCATGAGGACGGGAACGATATATCGGCAGGAGCGTGGAATATATATAAAAGCACTTCATTTTATAAAAGTGCCGCAAATGTAAAAGAATATGCAAACGAAAATGACTATACATACAGAAATTTTTCGGAATTTAAGAAATTAAAAAGAAGATTTTCCGATAAGATTGTTTATTGGTCGAACAGCGAAGTCGAACATTTTGACAGAAACTGGACTTCTCAGTTGATAATAGATCCGTCTGCAAGTGACGGCATGGTGAATGTGCTTGCAAGCGGCTGGTTGTGTGACCCGAATGACGACGGAATAACGGCGGTGTTCACCGCACCGAAGAGCGGAATTTATGAAGTCAATTTCGAAGCCGAAAACCGCGGTTTAAACGGAGTTTTCGGCTCGGGAAATATGGCGAGGCTTTCGTTTTTCAGAAACGGAGAAACAAATGAAACAAGAGAGAACACACGAGATTTTGAAATAAGAAATACAGACGGAAGCCGGGGAGACGGAAGATATAACAGCGGAAGTGTGCAGCTTTCAGCAGGTGATAAGGTTGCTTTCAGCCTTTTCGGCGGCTACGACTGGTATGGCGACAGCTTTTTTGCGGCATGCTCGGTTTCGGAGCTGGATACATGGGGAAATAAAGTAAAAACGTACGATTTAAGCAGAATTGAAGAAACCACCCTCGGAAACTGGCGCTTCTATTCGGCAAATTCGGAAAGCACCGATTCGGCGGCGTTTTCAAGAATTGCGCCGAAAGCGGAAAACAGCGGATTTTCGGCAGGCGAAAACATTTCGGGCGGCTCGGGCGGCGTTTCGGTAACGCTTAAAAGCGGCGAGGACGCGGTTATCGGATACAGCCCTTATGACGAGGGGATTTATTATCTTTCGGCAAGCCTTGCATCGGCACAGAGCGGAGCAAAGGTATCACTTTATGAAAATAACAAGGAGCTTTCTTCGGTAAGTCTCGGAACAAGCGGAAAAATCAGCGCGGCGGCAAATCTCGGAGAAAATGAAAAGGCATATTTGCGGCTTTCTCTCGGAAATGCGCCCGAGGGAACGGTTGTAAATGTGAATATAAGTGCGGTAAAGAGAGAAATAAAGGAAGAAGAACGGGCAAGAACTTTCTTTAATGTTCGAGATTTTGGTGCAAAGGGAGACGGAAAAACTGACGACCGCGCGGCTATTCAGGCTGCATTTGACAGTGCAGCCAAAATCGGCGGCGGAGTTTATATCCCTGAGGGCGAATATTTGTATTCGGAAAGGCTTTTGGCAGACGGGATATTGGTATGCGGCGACGGAGCTGAAAAAACGGCACTGATTTCCGCAAATGAGCAATCATCATGTCTTGAGCTTACAGGCAAAAAGTGCGGAGTTTTCGGAATATATTTCATGGGAGCGGAGGGCGAAAGGTCGTCCGACCCAAAAACCTGTGCGGTTTTTGTAAATCGTGCGGAGGGTTTTATCGTGGCGGGCTGCCGCATAAGCCTGTTTTCCGGTGCAGGGATACTTACTTATCATTCCTCAAATGGAAGAATTTTTAATAATTATGTTGAAAACACGAGGGCAGACGGTATCCATGTGGTTTCACGGAGCAGCAATACAGATGTTATGTATAATACCGTATATGCAAGCGGAGATGACTGCATATCTTTCACATCATATAAGAAGGATGAGATTTTAACCCAGAATTGCAGAGGCTATGGAAATGTGACATATGCTCTCCCCGGCAGCAGAGGAATAGTGGCATGCAGCGGAAGAAATAACGAAATTTTCTCGAATTATATAGATTCGGGTGTGCAGGGAATTACAGTTGAAGCAAACTCATCATGGGGCGGAATGGAAACTTCGAATATATCGGTGCATCATAACTCCGTAAAAAACACCTTTGTGAATGTATATGACAGAACAGGGTCTGCAATTGTTTTGTTTAACGACAGCGGAGCAGTTTTCAGCGAAAATAAAATTTATCGGAATGATTTGTATAATCCTTGCTTTAGGGGAGCATGCGCGGCAGGAAACTCCGACATGAGCTTTAAGATGAATGATAATCTGTGTTTCTTCGATTTTTCGGGCGGCAAGGTATATGAAAATGTAAGTACTGCAGATGTTTCGGCGGAGCTTTCGGGAAATTCAAGTCTTGATATTTCGAAATATAAGAGCGATAAAAATCCGGGCATGGTTTCGGAGGTTTTAAAGACGGAGTACACGGCGGATAATTCCGAGGGTTTGGGATTTGTTAAAAATCAAATCGAAGAAAAAACATGGGAGCCGTGGAGTTTCTTCGTAACCTCGGGGTATGTCTCGGGAGCGTCGAGCCTTAATAAGAGCGGTTGGGAATACGGCGACATATCAAACGAGACCTATATGAAGCCGGTTAAAGCAAAATATTACTATGAATCGGGAACGAGCAGCCGCACGAGGAATGTGTTTGTCTCTTCTTCGGAGCGTTTCGGAGCTCTTGCAACCTCGGCAAGAATTTATTTGGGGCGGAGAGTGAGCTTCTTTGTGCGCACTCCTGATAAGGTCCGCGATAACATGGGCGAAATTGCGGTCATGTTCACAGCGCCGGAAAACGGGGTTTACTCGGTGAGCGCGCCTCTTTATTCGGGCAGCTCGGGCGATTATGACAATATCGGGCGTTGCACGGTTTTGAGAAACGGAGCGACTGTTGAAGCAGCGGCAAATTCGGAGGATTTTGAAATAACTCCCGAAAGTACGGCTTTTGAAAAGAATGATATATCCCTTTCAAAGGGCGACAGAATTTTAATTCGCATAAGTACAGGAGAAAAAGATTCTTCCGGCGGAGTTCTCGGAAACATAGTTATTCAAAGCGAAAATGCAAGATATTCTCTTATAGATATATCGGCAAACGGAGAAAACGACTTCGGGACAAGGCTTAAAAAATCGAAAGACGGGAAAATTTCGGCTGAGGTTTTAAATTCCTCGGACAGTATAATAAACGGGCAGTTTTTATGCGGTATTTATGAAGACGGAGTTCTTAAAAGGTTCGAGGATTTCGGTACCTTAAGGCTTAACAGAGGGATTAAAGCGGAAAAAGAAATTTCACCCGAAAGTGTTTCCTCTCAAAGTGATATAAAGCTGTTTTTCTGGAACAGTCTTGACGGTATGAAGCCCATAACAAAATAAAAAGGAGGCGCATATATATGAATTTTAAAAAATGTTCTGCGACCGTTCTTGCCGCAGTTATTGCTGCGGTAAGTGTGGCATTGCCGGCGGCAGCGGAAGATGAAAGGGAATTTTTGAATGTATTGGATTTCGGCGCAAAAGGCGACGGAATAACAGACGATCAAGCAGCATTTGAGGCGGCACTTGCAGAGGCAAAAAGATTAAATAAGCCGCTTTATGTTCCGGCAGGATATTATCTTCACTCACAAGTAATAGAAATTGACAGCGCCACAATGTTCGGCGATGGATATGACCTGTCGATTTTAAGGGGAACAAGCTATCGTGTTGAGGGCAATAAGCTGACGGGAAAAAATCCGCAGGTCTATAACATGTATATGATAGGAACAAACGGGGCAAGACATGCATATGAAAGCTCGGTGCTTTTGCTTGTGGATGGTGCGGACGGGGCAATCGTTGCAAATAACAGAACATATCTCGGAAGCGGCGCGGCAATGCTTTCGATTGATGCAAAAAACACAAAATATCTTAACAATTATGCAAGCTATAGCCGTGCTGACGGCTGTCTGAGTTTTCGTAATATAGATAATCTTGAGGTGGCAAACAATCTTATGTGGAATACCGGTGACGACGGTATAGCATTTACCACTTTTTTAAACTATGGACGCGGCACAATGGCAAAAAATATTGATTGTCATGATAATGCAGTGTTTTCAAATCCGGGTTCGCGCGGAATAACCGTGAACGGTGCCGAAAATGTGCGCATTTACAGAAATTATCTGGAAAGCGGCGTTTGCTCTGTCTGCGTCGGTGCAGATCTTTCGTGGAACAGCACGCAGAATAAGGATATTTATGTTTATGACAATATAATGAAAAACTGCAATCCGCCATCGGGCGGCGCAAACTCAAACAACGGCGGCGCGGTAACAATCAGAAATGATAAGGGCTACGATGGTGTAACAGACACAAGCCGAAATATTCAGGTTTATGATAACGATATTTACGCGCCTCTCGGTTCTGCTTTTGTGACCTACGGGGATTACCCGGCTTATGGTGAATTTACCGATAATAAGGTTTATATCAGCGATAATGCAAGCATGTATAAGCATCAATCGGAAAAAAATAACATGCATTTTAAACAAGATAAGAATATGAAATATAAGGTTTCCGAATACCCTGGCGATCGTTTCGGAATTGATGCGGGACCGGACTACAGCAAGGATTGGGGGCTCCCGGAGACAGGGGCAAATCTTGCAAAGGGAGCAAAAGCCGAGGCGGACGGAAAAGATGCCTCCGCGCTCACGGACGGAGATGTAAAAACTGCGTATAAGTCGGAAAATAATCAGATAAATGCATTGATTGATTTTGAAACGGAAAAGAATTTCAACACGATAATTATTGAGGATTATTCAAGAACGCTTGCAAACGGCGAAATCGAAGCGCTTTGCGGCGGCGAGTGGGTATCCCTCGGGAACTACACCATGGGCGAAAAGATAAATACAATTGAGCTTGATAAAAATGTGTCGGCATCTCAAATCCGCATTAAGGCGCAGGGAGAAACCGAAGCGCAGATTGATGATATAAAGCTTTTTTCATCGAGAAAGTTAAGAGATATCACAGAAAAATCGGGAATTGAACTGAAAGCGGAAAAAACAACCGTTGCTGTGGATTCAGATTTTGATATAACGGTGGACGGAGCCGAGGAATATGAGGGTGCGGAAATTTCTGCATATTTTTACAGGCTTTATGAGTTTGAGGTTGAGGGAGACAGGGGCTTGCTTGCCGAAACCGAGACGAAATCCGTTGAGCCGGTTAAGAATGGGCACGGGAGAACCACTGTTCATGTGCCGGAGGATTTGGACGTGGGCAGCTACACAATGATGCTAAGCCTTTCAAAAGGAGACAGCTTGATTTCGCAAAAAGAAATCAATATAAATGTTGCAAGTAAATTTCAGCTTTCAACAGTTCCGAAACTGAATGAAAATTCCGAGTGGAGCATGAGATTTCTTGTGAAAAATCTTGCAAGCTCAAAGATTAAAAAAAGTAAGATGACAATAACGAACGGCGGAAGATATTTTAAGAGCGGAACCTCTTTTGACCTTTCGGGAATTGTGCCCGATGAGGAGAGGGAGTTTGACCTTGTTCCGGAATATGTCAATGCTCAGAAAGATGAAAAAGATCGCCCCGAATATGACACTGTGACGGTTGAGATAACCGAGGGTGGAGAGATTCTTTCTACAATTGAAAAGAGAATGTCTTTCATTTCGGCAGAATATTGCGCAGGCGTCGCGCCGTCGATTGACGGGAAGATAGAAAGCGGCGAATGGGATGCGGCAAAGGAGTTTACGATTGATAAAAAAACGCAGACATATGCGTTCAACAACTGGACTCCGGAATCGCTCAGTGCAAAAGGCAGGCTGATGTGGGATAAAGAGAACCTCTATTGCCTTTTGGATGTGACCGATGATAAGCACTGCCAAAGCTTCACGGGAAGCGGATTATGGAACGGTGATTCGGTTCAGCTCGGCTTTGACGCGGCTCATTACAGCGACGGGGAATATACTCCTCCGAATATGTTCGGATACACCGAGCTCGGAATGGCACTTGCTGCCGACGGCACAACAACTTCCGCAACATATAACACTCCGAATAACAAGACCGAAAGTGCACAGGAAACAGGAAAGCAGTGCGTTAAGCGCGAAAACGGCCACACTATTTATGAAATCAGCATGCCTTGGAAGGAGCTTTTGCCTGATAAAAAGCAGGCAAAGAGCGGAAACACCTATGGTTTTGCGTTGGTTATAAATGATGCGGACACCGAATTACGTGACGGATTTATAGCACTTTTCGACGGAATAGGCCTTTATAAGCGCCCGAATGAATACGGAGAAATATTGCTCACAGGCGGCGAAGATATCAGTGAAAACACTGCAAACGGAGATTTTGCGGTTGTGTTTGAGGGCAAAGAGCTTGCGCTTGAGGCAAAGGAGGAAAACGGAGTGCGCTATCTTCCTCTGCGGAGTTTTCTTGAAAAAACAGGCGCAAGGGTTGAATATAATCCGGCAAACGGCTTTGTGACGGTTTCGGCTGAGGATAAAACAATTGTGCTCGAAAAAGACGGATTCAGAGCAGATGGCGCATTTTATGAATATATCAATAATCCGATTATCAGCGATGATAAAATGTTTGTTTCGGCAGGCACGCTTTGCCAAATGATGAATTTGCATTATTACTATGATAATGGCACATTATATTTGAACAGATAGATATAACTAAAGAGATGATTAAAAAGTCAGTCGACTTTTTAATCATCTCTTTTTCGAATTTTATTTCTTTAGCATGGCTTTTGTAATGAGTGAACATTTCATTAATTAATAAAAAAGAACATACGGTTTATCGCCGTCAATAATGGCATTGACAGTAACAATCAAACCGATAGCGATTTTACTCCGTTTTTGAATATCATAAACGAGTGGTATGCAAAGGACACAAGCAAAAAAATCAAGGCGGTTATGAAAGCAAAAGGCGAATCGTATAAAACATTGACAACAATTCCGCCGTTCGGTTATATGAAAAGTCCCAACGATAAAACAAAGTGGGTTATTGACGAGCCGGCAGCGGATATTGTCTGAAAAATTTTCGGACTGTGTATGGAGGGGTACGAACCTTCTCAAATAGCAAAAATTTTGCAGAAAGAAAAAGTTTTAACCCCTGCTGCATACCGGCAGAGCATAGGACGGATAACAAATTTGCCTGTGCCCAAAAACCCGTATCGCGGGGCAGCCGACACAATTTCAACAATGTTTGAAAATAAAGAATATTTAGGGTTACCGTAAATTTTAAGACATATCGGCAATTTGGAACGGTTTACTTCAAAGATACATAAATATCTTGATTTGCAGGAATTAACGCCATCAATTCTGAACGATATGGTAAAACGGGTATATGTTCACGCACCGCAGATTATAGATGGCAAACGCACACAGCAAATTGATATTTGCTATGACTTGGTAGGAAATACTGCCGACGTTATTACTTAAACAAAACAGCGAAACGGCATAGAAAATACTACGCCGTTTCACCAAAAATATTATTGCTGTTTTATTAAGGACTGCCGTTGGCTCTGTTTTTTATCTATGGGAACGTGCACATGCAATGACAAAATCAAAATATTGCTTTATTCCTGCATGCGCGGGCAACTGTCAAAAGCTTTCTCAACTCTTTGCCGGCTATTTTGCATAATTCAATTCGGTGACGGTTCTGTAATACTCGTCCAAGTCGCTGTCCCACGCTACGTCTTTGAATTTTTTTGACACAAGTTCCGGAAAAAAATATGCAATATCCTTTGAAAAAGTTTGCGTGAATTTCTCCGCGCCCTTGTAATTTAAGTGAGATTTATCGTAAAAATCCTCATTCATAACAAGTCCTATGCGCTCGTATTGCTTGTTGTAGTCGATAAACTCGACACCGCTTTCCTCTGCCAATCGGCTCACGCTGTTGAAAAGCTTTTGGTCGTCGGCAAGAACATTTGACGGAGTTTTTACAAAAAGCAAGGGTATGTTATGCTCTTTTGCAAGAGATACGATTTTGTGAAAATATTCAATTTCCTTTTCGCCGAGGGGCGCGGTTTCGGTCGTGTCAAAGCTCGGCGCGACAGCGTCGGTAAAGGTATCTTCAAGCAAAACATAGCCTTTTAAATAATCTCTTGTCTCGCTGCGGCGGAATTTGTAATCTGCTTCGGTCAGCTCGCTCCAGCGTGAATGGTATTTTATAAAATTCACCAATAGCCGAACCCTGCCTTCCAAATCGGGCGCGGACGCGGCGGCAAGCTTTATTTTGTTTTCTGAAAACGGAATGTCGTCCATAAATGAATAGTTTACGCCGTCATCGTAATAGTCCTGATTCTTTGAAAACATGAGTATGTCCATAACCAAAAGCTTTGGCTTTTGAGTTTTCAGCGCTTCTTTCATATACTCATAGCTTGCCCACACAGGCTGCTGCTGCGTGGCGAGAATATATGATTTTATCCCGATTTCGGCATATAACACAAGCGGATTGAATGAGCAATATGTGTTGGACGAGCCGAAGTACATTATATCAAATTCGTTTTTCGGCTCGTTGTAAAAGCCGGAAATTTTTTGCGTGTGATTCCATGCCCCGTCAAGCGTTTTTCGGCAGAAAAGATTTGATAGGTACGAAAAAACGGCGGCAAATATAAGCAAAAATATTATAGGTTTTAAAATTATTTTCAGCTTTTTCAAGAAATATCAGCTCCTTTTTTAAAACTGGAAGTATATAAATTGGCTTTCACTGTAGCCCGGGCCATAAATCCCGAAGATGAGAACGGTGAAAAGCATGATAAAAACAATGCTCCAGCGGATAAATATATTTGTGCCAAGTATCATGCCGCGCATGTTTTTTCCAAGATAGTGCATACTGCTGACAGAGAAAAGAACAATCGCGGCAGCGGCAATCACAAGCAGCTGCTTTGCGTCGAGTCCCATCGCGAAAACACTTCCGTCGGTCAGTACCCACGGGTTTTGTACAGTGAATATGGTTTTTGTTATTCCGATCGCATCGGACATCGTATTTGCGCGGAAAAATATCCAGCCGAATGAAACCAATATAAAGGTTATGATGCGCTGGACAAACCTGTGTGCATGTGTGTTGCGGTCGATTGAAAAAACGGTGCAGAGCTTTTGCCTTATCGGCAGTGTTATGCCGCCTATTACCTGATACGCTCCATGCAGAGCGCCCCATATGACATAGTGCCAGCTTGCGCCATGCCACAGTCCGCTTGTCAAAAATACAATCATGATATTTATATATTTGCGCACTTTGCCCTTTTTGTTTCCGCCGAGCGGGATGTAAAGATAGTCCTTAAACCAGCCCGAGAGCGAAATGTGCCATTTGCGCCAAAATTCCGCAATGCTGCGCGAAAAATACGGCTGCTGAAAGTTGTCCATAAGCTTAAAGCCCATAACCTGAGCCGCGCCGCGTGCTATATCGGTGTACGAGCTGAAATCGCAATAAATCTGAAGTGCAAACAAAAGCGTTGCCAAAATAAGCTCAACACTGCCGAAATTCTGATAATTGTTATACACGTTGTTCACCGCGATTGCCGCGCGGTCGGCAATGACAAGCTTTTGAAAATATCCCCAAAGCATCAGCAAAAGCCCGTTTTTCATGTTCGATATGCTGAAGCTGTGCTTTTCGCGGAGTTGATGAATCAGATTTTTTGAACGTTCGATAGGTCCTGCCACAAGCTGCGGAAAGAACGATACAAAAAGCATGTATCGGAAAAGATTTTTCTCGGGCGGAATTTCTTCGCGGTAAACATCCATTGTATAGCTGAGCGCCTGAAATGTGTAGAACGATATTCCGACCGGTAAAATGACATCAAACGATGGATTGATAAGCTGTATATTAAGCGCCGAAAGCAGGTGATTTATGTTATCTACGGCAAAATCAAAATATTTGAAGAAAAATAATATCGCAAGATTTGCCGAAAAGCTCACCGCTACGGTCAGCTTTTTTAAGGCTTGGGACTTTTTCGGCGGCTGCACACGATTGAAGCGGTCAATAAAAAAACCGCTAAGCCATGTTATCAGCGTTGATGCGAACATTAAAAGCGCATATTTCGGATTCCAGCACATGTAAAAATAATAGCTCGCCAAAAGCAGCCATATCCACTTTATTTTTTGCGGTATGACAAAGTATACAAGGCATACCAACGGGAAGAACAGTAAAAACTGTATCGAATTGAAAAGCATATGTAAATCTCCGTTTCAGACGAATTTTATCGGCAAATCTGCCATTATATCAATTATAACATAGATAGGACATGTTTGCAATAAAAAAATCGCCCGTTACATAAATTTACAGAAAAGGGAACAAAAAAGAGCGCGGAACGCCTAAAATGCACCCCCGGTGTATCCTTAAAAGGTGCAATTTAGGCATAGTTAAAAATTTTGTTAAACGAATATTGCTGCTTTAAGACAGCTTATGTGACATTTTTAAAGCAAGCGCCAGTCAAATTGGACGAATGTCGGGAAATCCTTATCCCCGATAAGCCGTCTGTAGACCTCACCGCATTCTATGGGGGAATGAGTTTCGTCAATCATCTCCATTTAATTGTTATAAGGTAATTATAACGCATTGACAAAGGTAATTCAATATGATATACTGTAACAGAACGTAACTATCCTGTAAAAAAAGAGGGTGAAAAATATGCAAAGGCAATCGGAAAAGCTGATATCATTGTACTATTTGGATGTGCTGCGCTTTAAAGAAAAGCATACTGTCGGCTCAACGCTGCTTTTCAAATACCCCTGCATAGGCTATTTAAAAAAGGGCAGGGCGCAGTTTTTGTACAAGGGAAAAAGCTGTTATGCCGAGGAGAGAGACCTCATTTACATAGCAAAGGACACAAAGTATTATTCAATCTGGACAGGTGAGCCGGATATCGAGTTTTATTCAATCAATTTTGAGTTTGTAAAGCCCTACATTTTTTACGAATATCGCTTTCAGATAATCAAGAATTATCCGCCGGAGGTGCTTGATGAAATGGTTGGATTCTATGAGAATAAACCATATCTTTCGATTGCCTGCCTGTATCGCCTGCTTGATGATTTGTACGGAAAAATGCAAAAAAGCAGCGAAACGCCTGTCGGAATGATAATCCGCCCGGCGATTGAGTATATGGAGGAAAACTACGCAATTCCGGTGACGATTGAAGAACTGGTGCGGCTCTGCCATTGCAGCGAATCGGGATTGTTTAAGCATTTCAAGACCTTTACCGGCGTCACTCCGATAACTTATAAGCACAATATCATGATACAAAACGCTCTTGATTTGCTCGTGCACACCGATTTGAGTATTGAGGAAATAAGTGAACGGGTCGGATTTTCGTCATCACACTATTTCAGACGTGTGTTTTTTGGTATAACCGGTAAACGCCCCAAGGATGTCAGATAAGAGCGGCATTATGTATTATTCTTACCCTTTGCGCGGTACTCTGTCGGCGGGCAGCCGAATGTTTTCTTAAAAATCCGGCTGAAATAAAGCGCGTCGTCAAAGCCTGTCATATATGCGATTTCGGATACATTCAGCTCTGTGTTTTTCAACAGATATAGTGCTCTGTCAAGGCGCAGCCTGAGCTGATAGCGATAAGGAGGCAGACCGGTAACGTCCTTGAACAAATGCTCGAACGTGCTGCGGCTTAAATCGTACATAGCCGCCGTCTTTTCGAAATTTATTTTTTTAGTCGGATTTTCTCTCATTTGCTCGATTATATCATAAATCAGCCGGTGTTTACCTGCCGAACTCGGCTCTGTGGCAGCACGCGAAATATAGCCCAAAAGTTCTATCAGCTTTCCCTCACATATGGTTTGATATTGATATTCTTTTAAAGTTGTTTCGCGGATAAGCTCATCAAAAATATGGATAATATTTTCATCAATACCGACATCGTATATTGATTTTATCCATAAATTAAGCTGCTTCAAAATTTCCTCCGCACCGATTCCGGTAAAGTGAATCCAATAGCTTTGGGTAAAGGGCGGATTGAATTTGTATTGCTGCTTTTCGTGCGGCTTGTAAATTTTAAGCCTGCCTGCAGCAAGGGGGATTTCCCTGTCGCCGTCCGTTATTGTACATTCGCCCTTTGTTATATAAAGAATGTGGCAGTCAACTCTCCCATGTGAGCGGAGTACCGGATAACCGTCTCCGCGGTGGTTTTGCTTTCCGCAGCTGTTTATGCGGAAATATGCGTCTGATTTAAAATTGGTTATGTCCTTAAAGTCTTTTATTTTTTCATACATTTTCTTCATCTCCCGATATCATTTTTCAGTATATCACAAATTTTGCAAAATTTCAACAGTTTACGATATTGTCCATATAAAAATAAATTTTATCCATTCCGAAACACGGAAAAAAAGAGTATAATATAAAAAAATGAGAGGAGATACAATCATGAAAAAAATCACTTTTATCGGTGCGGGGAGTCTGCAATTTACAAGTAGTTGTGTTCGGGACTTGCTCACCTTTCCTGCTTTTGAGGAATGCGAGTTCGCACTCATGGACATCAATGCCGACAATCTTGCAAATATTGCGAGGGTGGTACGTGCAATTGTTGAAAAGATGAACAAGCCGAAATGCATTGTCACTACCACCATGGACAGAGCCGAGGCACTCAAAGGAGCGGACGGCGTGCTTTGCACCGTTTTTAACGGCAATGTTGACATATGGCGGCATGAAATAGAGATTCCGAAAAAGTACGGAGTTGATATAAATGTCGGAGATACGCGCTCGGTGTCGGGAATTTTCCGCGCGCTCAGGAATATTCCGCTTATGCTCGACATATGCAGCGATATCGAAAAATATTGCCCCAATGCGGTTTTTCTGAATTATACGAACCCGATGTCAATGCTGTGCGGAGCGATGCAGAAGTATTCAAATGTCGAGGTTACGGGACTTTGCCACAGCGTTCAGGGGACGATAAAGCTCATTCTGTCGCGTTGGCTGGGAATCCCGTATGACGAAATCACATATAAGTGTATGGGTGTAAATCACCAGGCGTTTTACACCGTTTTAGAGCATAACGGCGAGGATTTATACCCCAGATTGCGCGAACTTATGAAAGACCCCAAAATTTTCAATGAGGAGCAAGTCAGAAATGAAATGTTTTTAAAACTCGGATATTATGTGACCGAGTCGAGCGGACATAACTCGGAGTATAATCAGTGGTTCAGGAAAAGACCCGATCTGATTGAAAAATATTGCACTCATGGGACGGGCTGGAATCCCGGAAAATACGCATTTTCTTTGGAAATCAGACGCGAAAGAAAGTCAGATACAAAAAAGCAATATGACGAATGGTTAAATAAAGAATTTGATAAAAATAAGAGTATCGAATACGCCGCCGATATTTTCAATGCAAGAATCGGGGACGGAAAGCCGTTTGTTTTTAACGGGAATGTGCAAAATCTCGGTTCGATTCCGAATCTTCCTTATGACGCGTGCGTGGAAGTGCCGGTTGTCGCCGACAGAATGGGCATGAAAACCACTATCGCAGGACCTTTGCCCGAGCATCTTGCGATTTTGGTGAACACTACTGCAAGGCTTGAGAACCTGGTTATTGATGCGGCTGCGCACAAGAGCAAGGAAATGGTTTATCGCGCGGTGTATATGGATCCTCTTTGCTCGGCGGTTTGCTCGCTTGAAGAAATGCGGAATATGTGCGATGAGATTTTCGAAAAGAATATTGATTTTTTGGGGGATTATAAATAGAAATGACAAAAACGGGCCGCTGTATTGATATAATACAAGTGAACCAAAAAAAATAGAAAATCAAAATCCAATGTGATATAATGTTTTTTGCGGAAAACATAGCACAGAAAGGAATTTTGATTTTCTATGAACATTATAACACAAAAAGCCAAGAAACGTCAACGTATAATTGAATATTCTTTAAAACATGGAAAAAATGAAGCTTCAAGGAAATATAAAGAACCATTAAGCAACATTAAACGGCGGAGCAAGCGTTACGACGGGACGTGGCAAAGTTTAAAAGACAAATCCAGACAACCGCATAGTCATCCAAAGCAGCACACACTGTATGAGGAATCATTAATTTTAGAGGTATGGAACGAGCACGGATGGAAAGGCATTGATTACGTATATTGTGTTTTAGTTCGGGAAAAGGGATATACTCGTTCACAGGATGGATTATTTCATGCATTAAGGCGCTTAGGTTTGATAGCAAAGCCCAAGAAAAAGGGACGCAGAAATTATCGTCAATGTACGTCCTGCGAGATACCGGGAGAGAAAGTGCAAATAGATGTTAAAATTGTACCGGATTACTGTATTAGGGGAAAGCTTAGAAGAGATGAAAAAAGGTTGTACCAATGGACAGCAATAGACGAATGTACCCGAATAAGATATTTGTATATATACGAGGAACACACACCTGAAAATTCAGTGATATTTCTTAAAAAGTTTTTGAAGTGGTTTCCGTTTGAGGTAAAATGCATACAAACAGATAATGGTACAGAATTTACATACAAGTTTATAAGTGATGAAACAAAATGCCCATTTGAGGCAAAATTAGCTGAATTAGGGATAGAACATAGGCTAATAAAACCAAGAGAACACCGTGGCACAACGGAAAAGTGGAACGAAGTCATAGAATGAACCAAAGATATTTCTATGATTGGGAATATTTCAGAGAAACAGAAGAAGCAAATAAAAAGCTGGCAGAACACCTAAAATGGACAAATAACAAGCCGATGAGAATATTTAAAGGCAAGAGCCCTATGGAAAAGCTGACAGACTACATATGGGTCATATGAATGTAAATAATTTGTGGATAGTATGGAAAAGTCGCTGACTTTACCACACTACCCACAAAAACTACTGCTGCTGCCGCAAAACCGCACATTAACAAAACACATTGAATAATTTTTTTAATAAAAATGGTCCATATGTTTGACAACTGCAGAAACAGAAATGACAAAAACGGGCCGCTTTATTGCTGCAGCCCGTTTTTTAATAAGCCGATATTCTTTGACCGCCGCCACTCGGATGGGGACAGACCGGTATACTTTTTAAATATTTTCGAAAACTGGAGCTGATCGTCATATCCCACCGACTGCGCGATTGCCGATATGGGAATATCGTGCTTCAGCAGCTCTTGCGCGCGTATTATGCGATGATTTATAAGATAGCTTTGCGGCGACTGCCCTGTGTGCTTGACGAATATATTGCGCAGATACGCGCGGCTTATATGCAGGTGGTCGGCAATTTCCTGGACATGCGCCATTTTGTAATAGAAGTTGTTTATGTAATTGACCGCGCTTGTAACATACGATTCCTCCGCCGAGACCGCCGGCGTGCAGCCGTGCGGATGAATCGCAGAAAGCAGCATATAAACCACGCCTTGCCAGTACAATTGGTTATCGGTAATGTTCAGCGTGGTGGAGTAATATTTTTCGACCAGCCTGTCCAAAACCTCGTTGGAATCAAAATCAAAGCACCTGTCATCGTGAAGGAGATTGAAATTTAAAAGCGTGTACTGCGCGTCTTTAAGATTCACCCATGCATATGTCCAGGGGTTTGCGCTGTCCGGATAGTAGCAAAAGCTTTCGTCCTCAACTATGATAAACCCCTGCCCGGCATGCAGCTTTTTCCCATTTATATATCCCTCGCCTTTTAATATGAAGTGAATTATGCTGCAGTCGCGAATCCATATTTCTTTTGTTTCCTTTGACTTTTTCGGACTGCATATTTCGTGTCCTATCTCTGTTATATACATAATTTTATCCTTTCGTTCCATTGACTGGATACCGCTCAAACTACAAATAAATGCAATAAATCCATAATTTCGGAGTGAATTGACAGACCGGTTTAATTAGTACGATTATACCATATAAATGTACGAATAGTCAATAGATTTTTTGCGGAAAAAGATATATAATAAAGTTGAACAAAAAATAATGAGATAAATTTGTTTTTTGATACATATTTATCAATCACATGATTGCCGATGATAATATACTTCATATTTTATAAAGTAAAAGGGCGATAAAATACATTTATTTACAGTAAAACGGTTGAAAAAAGGCATTGTAAATAAAAAAATCAAGTAACTATTAAGCAATATAACAACTTTGGAAAGGAAAGATTTTGAAAATGAAAAAAAGACTTATTTCTCTTTTTATGGTTTTTGCGATGCTTATACCGTCGGGATTTGCAGTCACGGCGGACGAGAAAATCTGGGATGCGGAGAGTACATTCGGCACAACGGTCAGTTCTCCGAAAATGACCGCAGCGATGTACGGCGGCAGCAGCGCGCAGATAAAGGAGGTCGGCGGAAAGTCGGGATATCTCTTAAGCGGAAGCGTTTGGAGCAAGCATTCGATGTATATGAATGTGGCTCAGGGCGTAATCAATCCGAGCGCGAGAAACGTGTGCGTTGAGGTTGAGTATTACGACGATTCGGATGACGGGTGGTTTTACATAGAATATAACAGCCGCGACGGAAAGAACGTGTATACGCGCCGCGAATGGCTCAGGTCGTCAATGCAGTGGAAAACGGCGCAGTTCATCATGGAAGCCCCCACAATGGGCGATGATTTGAATGGCGCGGACTTCGCGGTGAGAACGCTTTCGGAAAATGACTATTCGCACAGCCCGGTCTGCATAAGAAGCGTAAAAGTGAAACAGCTTGCCGAAACTAAGCCGGCGGCAATTTCGCTGGATATAAAGAATGTTGGACATATATTCTTCAGCGATGAGGAAGTCAAGGTCGGTCTGTCGGTGACAAACAAGATTAATACGGCGATAGATACCGATGTGAGATTTTATCTTGAAGATCCGTACGGGAGAGAGGTTTACGAGCAAATCGAGCCGATATCTGTAGCGTCCATGACCGGGATTGAAAAGGAAATAACACTCGGGATAAAGAAGTTCGGAGTGTATACTCTGTTTGCCGAGGCGGTCGATGAGGAAAAGGGATACAGATTTTCGGCCTCGACCTCACTCAGCTATGTAAGACGCAGCGAATTTAAAAATGATAAGTTCGGAGCATGTAACCACTTTGCATGGGCATCGTGGCAGCCGGAGCGAGACGCGGAAACGCTGCTCAGCCTTATGGACAAGTCGGGTATGGGCTGGACAAGAGACGAAATTTTGTGGAGAACCTTTGAGACGACAAAGGGCAATTATAAAATACTCCCTGTCAACGAAAGAGCGCTCGATATTGCAAAGAAGTATGGAATAAAGCAGCTTTTGATTCTGGCATTTGGAAATAGATTGTATACTCCGAGAGACAGTGATGTCCCGATGACTGAGGAGGAGATGGAGGGATATAGAAATTATTGCTATAATCTTGCTGTTCAGACCGAGGGCAGAGTTGCGGCGTTTGAGTACTGGAACGAGTATGACCACGTAACCAACACAACCAAGGGTGCGGACAGAAAGTATTATATAAATCTCGCAAAGGCAACATATGAGAGTGTTAAAAAGGCTAACCCCGACTTGGTAACGGTCGGAATATGCTCGGCAGGAACGGGACTTCCGCTGATTCAGGAAACTTTTGACCAGGGCGGATATGAATATATGGATGATGTGAGCTATCATATATATCCGAAATCGCCGGAGAAAGACGGCGTTGACGACGATACAAAAAGTGTACGCGAGCTTTTAAATAAATATCCCGGCGGAGAAAAGAAAAAGATATGGCTGACCGAGACCGGCTGGACATCGCAGAAGTATAACAAGACCGATGCGGCAAAGTGGCTGCCGCGTGACTTTGCGATGCAGATGGAGAATAACATGCTGGAGAGACTGTTCTGGTATGACATGGTCGAGGACGGCAGCAATCCGGCAGACAGCGAGAACAGCTTCGGAATGCTGGAAAGCTTCAGAAGTGCGGAAAGACGTGTTCCCTTTGCGGCAAAGCCGGTATTTGCAACAATTTCGGCGATGAACGGACTGCTCGGAACTCCGGACTATGTCTCGCACACCAAGCTTAATAATGACTCAGTTTATGCGTATCATTACAAGCGTGAGCAGGACGGCATGGATACAGCGATGTTCTGGGGACTTGACCCGAATAATCTTCTGACGGTAAATCTCGGCTCGGAGGATGTTGAGTTTTTCGATATGTACGGAAATAGAATCGAGGTCGGAGCAAGCGGAGGCGAGTACACATTTGTTGTCGACGATAAACCGATTTACGCTGTCGGAAAGTTCGAAAAGTTTGAGGAGGGAACTCCGAAGCTTTTTGTGAGCGAGACGAATGTCAAAGCGGCATCCGAGGACGATGTCACAATCAGATTCTATAAGACAACCGGTGATAAGCTCAACATAAGCGCAAGCGCAAAGGACGGCTCGCTTTCGACAGTTGAATATGATCCGGAATTTGTAAAAAACAGAGCCGAGCTTGTTATGCACGTAAAGGGAAATGTGGGTTCGAGCGAGGAAATAGCGCTTAAAATAACCGATGATAACGGACTTGAATATTACAACGGCAATATCACGATTGAGTATGTTGAGGGCTTGCAGGTTTCGGGACGGACAAGGCTCTACCGCGATGAGAATATAAAGCGGTGGAAGATGGAGCTGACGGTTCATTCAAACTTCCATGGCAGGGATTCGAAGGGCAGGCTTTATATCAAAGAGCCGGAAGTGTTCTCAAAAAATGTGATAGAATTGGGAACAATCAAGACAGCGCAGGATAACGATGTGGTTTTCCACCTGCCCGAGATTTCGGCATTCACAAGCTATCGCTTAAAGGGCGTAATTAAGCTTGACAGCGGATACGAACAGGAATTTGAGCTGCCGATTGACTTTGCGCTTGCGTTCCGCGCAAATAAAGCGCCGGAGATTGACGGAGTGATTTCAGACGGCGAATATGATGAGCGGGGCAGAATAGTTTCGAACAGAGCCGATCAGATGTACATATTGAAAGCCGATCAGCCCTGGCGCGGCGAGGAGGATTTGAGTGCCGAGACCTATCTGATGTGGGATGATGAATATTTCTATCTTGCCAGCCGTGTAAAGGATGACGTGTTCAGCTGCAATTACGCAGGCAGCGCAATGTGGCAGGGCGACAGCCTGCAATTCGGAATGGCATATAACCGCGAAAATGTCGAGGGCGAGGCATCGATTAAGTATACCGAGGTCGGAATTGCAAAGACCTTAAACGGCTCGGAAATCGTCAAGTATTTGGGAGAGATGGGAACGTCGATGAGTGTTGACGGAAGTACGGTCGTGGTAAACCGCGACGGTGACTACACAATCTATGAGCTTAAAATGCCATGGAGTGAATGTGTGCCGGAGGGCGCGGAAATCAAAGAAAATGTGGAGATAGGCTATTCGATGCTTGTAAACGATAACGATAATGCCGGCAGACGCGGATGGATAGAGTTCGGCGCAGGCATAGGAGTGTATAAGGACTCGTCCGAGTTTGCAAGAATCAGACTGGTTAAATAACGATTATCAAACGGTAAAAAAACAGCAGCTTTGTGAGGTTTTCCGGCAAATGCGCCGGAAAAACCTCACGTAAATAATATCAGGATAATAACTTAAAGGTTATTATATATAAAGTTCAAGAGAAAAATCTAAGGAGGTTTTAAAATGAAAAAAACAGCAATGTTGGCAGCACTGGCATTGGGCGTAAACTGCCTGGTCTGCCCGGCGTACGCGGAGGAAACAACTGCGTATACTTATGAAACGGATTTCAGTGCGATTAATTCGGAGGGATGGAGTCAGCAGTTCCCGGATTCAAATTGGAGCTCGAGCAGACCCGGCGGAGCAAACCATGGATATAAGAAGGTTGATGACGAGCATGGCATGAGCTTTCAGTTCAACGGCGGCGCGGATGACAGAGTGGAGGTTAAGCTTTCGCCGGACGGCGGAATTCTGAACGGCGAGGAAAGAGTAAGCTTTGACATGCGTATGGATGCTGCCGATGCAGGTCTTGTTTTCGGCGTGAATAAGGCATGGACAAACACATGCGCACAGATTCAGGGGAATCAGATGAATATTACTCAGCAGGACGGCGCAACCGGCACAATTCCTGTCGGAATGTGGAACAGAATGGATTTTGTAATCAAAAGTGCAATGGTAACCGAGAACAACGCAGAGAAAAGATCGACAAGTGTTGATATATATCTGAACGGCAAGTATTTCGGAACAAGAAACCTGGGTGAGATTGAAGTTACAGAGTTCTCGTTTGCTCAATATTCGACTCGTAAAACAGCGGTGTGGATTGACAATTTCTCAATGGCATCTCCGAAAAACGCAGCTGAGGTAACAGGCACAATGAACGGAACAAAAATCAAGTTCAACAAAACCCTGGACAGATCAAGCTTTGAAGATAATTCGGTTGTTCTCACCGAGGTAAATCTCAACGATAACAGCGAGCGCGTGATTGATATCACTTCCGAGCTTGACGCAAGCGGCAGCGCAATTATCGTTTCCGAAACAGAGTATGCCGATGACTGCAAGTATGTTTATACACTGCCCGAAACGCTTACAGGTCTTTGCGGCGAGACAATCAGCACAAAGACATTTAACAAATATGGCAAGGTCAGTTACTTTGTAAATTTTAATAATTACAAATACGGAGACGCAATCCCCACAAAGGGCAGAGTCGGAATTTGGCAAGGCGGATACAAAACGCGTGATGAAAGCAGCCTGCAGAATATAACATTCCGGTACGGCTGGGGTGACAACACCCAAAAAGGCTTGAACAAACAGCACATGGCACTTGTTACTCCGGCATCCGATTCGGTAACGAGCGGTAAAGTGGCAATAAGCTTTGACCTTGCGCGCGGAAATAACAACTGTTATTTTTATCTGACGGCGGGAGATTTTACAAGTACGGTTGACAATACAAATATTATATTCTTCGAAACCGTTAAAAAGGCAGATGACGGCACTTTAAGCGGCGGAGCTTTGTCAACGGGCGGCTGGATGAGCAACAAGACCGGTTATTATCACATGACAGGCGAGTGGAAGCATTATGATTTCATATTCAATGTCGGAAAAAATGTTGACATTTATCAGGATCAAACAAAGATTACAACCGTAAGCTATACAGGCTATCCGGATTACTTGTTCTTTGCAGACCCCAACAACTCCGGCTTTGAAGTGAATAACGTTCATATAAGAGAGTTCGGCACAAACAAGATTACAACAACACTTGACGGCGCTGTAATGCCCGGAACAACAACGGCAACAATTTCGTTTGAAAATGCCGTAGACCCGGCTCAGCTGACAGCGGATAAGTTTACTTTGTCCGACGCGGATTTGAACGAATATGAGGTAACTGTTGAATCGGCAGACGCAAACAGCGTAACAATCAGCTTCCCGGCTGTTACGGAGGGCATAGGTTATATCCTGGAAATCGGCGATATAACGACATATCTGGGCGAGACATTTTCAAGAAACACAATCGAGTTCACACCGATTGAAAAGCATTTTGTAAATGATATATATGCGGCAGACGCAGACGGAAACAAGATAGAGACTGTTGCGGGCTGGGCAAATGCAAAATCGGTAAATATCCGCGTTGACAGCAACAGACCCGAGTGCAAAGTTTATGTCTTTGCGGCAGGCTATAAGGCTGAAAAGATGGTAGGCGTTACAATGTCGGAGATAACTGTGAACGGAAGCGGAGTATTCTCGGCGGATATCGAAAATGCGGACATGTCGGGCGCAGACACAATCAAGTATTTTGCGGTTGACAGTTTGGCAAACCTTGCACCGCTGACAAACGGAGTTACGGCTATACATTAATTTAAAAATATATATTCACAAAAGCGGCATTGCCGCTTTTGTGAATATAATTTGATTTTTAAGGCGGGTTCGGCTAATGCCCGTAATGCATCGATAAGGAGATAGATTATGAAAAGGAAATTATTTTTGTTCATTTCATTAATATGTATTATTGGAATGTCATCAATTGTACAAGCAGCGTCCGATTCGGCCTTTTACGATTTTGAGGATTATACAAAAGCGCACGAGGCACCGGGCGGCTGGACTGCCGGAAATGCATGGAACGCATCGCCGTATAAGGTGGACGACGTACATGGCACGAGTCTTAAGCTGCAGGATGGAACGGTTCTGAACTATGTTTTGCCGGAGCCGGTATCGGGCGGAAAATTTTTGATCGGCTTTGAAGTAAATTTTGCCGATAAAACAAATGTTATGCGTACGCATCTGCATTCGCCCAAGGGCAACAGCGACGCATACTCGATTTACATGTTCAACCGCAGTGTAATCAAGGCGTCGGACACGTCTGCCGGAGCATGGAATTTCGGTACAACGCTAAAAGAGTGCGATACCGATACTTGGTATCAGTTCGACATGCTTTTTGATATGGATGAAAAAAAGCTTACTTATTATATAGACGGCGTTCGGACCGAGACTGTCAAGATTGCATTTTCGGATTTTGATAAGCTGATTTTCAGAACGGGCGAAAGCAACGAAAAAGGCGTAATGTATATAGATAATGCGTCGTTTAAATATATCTCGCCGGGCAGCTTCGATACGGATTATACAAAAAAGAATGCAACCCCGGGCGATGATGAAATTACATTGAAATTTGCCGACGCGATGGATAAAACAACCTTGTCGGATATCAGGGTCTATTCCCTGGGGGACGACCTGCTGAGCTATTCTCCGGCGGAGATTAAGTCGCAGATTACCGACAGGGGAGTTAAGAGTGTAACGCTGAAGCTCGACGAGCCTTTTAAGGCAGGAAATGCGTATAAAATTGCCGTCAGCGGCGCAAAGACGGTTTTCGGCGAGGGACTCACGAATGAAAACACATATTTTTCGGCAGGCGGAGGTCTTGTTGAGACAAGTATTTTAAATGCAGACTTTTCAACGGTGGAAAAGACAGGCATGTCGGCACCGATTGCACCGGCAGGCGATAAGGAATGGATAAAGGAAAAAAGAGTACAGGCGGTTCAGGCATATCATGATGCCGAGCTGGACAAAAATATTGTACGATTTGTAAAGAATAAGGGAACAAAGGATTTTGTTAAAAACGAAACGGCTCTTTTGAGAGAGTTTGATACTCCGTATGACGGATTTAAAATTTTTGAATACAGACTGAAATCGGTTACGGGAAATCAGAGTTTTTCGATAATAGATTCGGATGGAAATACATGTGTGCCGGTTACAATTACGAGTGACGGAATCTATAACGGCGATACGAAGCTTTCGGACTATACCCGCGGCGAATGGTTCACAATCAGAATAGAGGCGGATTTTGACACCAAGACCGCAGCAGTGAAAAAAGACGGAGAGACAATCGCGGAGAATATCAATATCTCGGCGGTTAAGAATGCGGCAAAGGCAGAATTTTCACAGGAGAATATTGCCGACACATTTAATGACACTTCAATAACCGAGTATGCGGAAAGCTATCTTGCATATTTCAAGATATATGCCATGAAAGAGGGCATTGCTCCGTCGATGATAACATTTGAAGATAAGGACAGAAACGTTATTTACCCGGACGGGAAAATAGCTCCCGAAGCAATCAGAATGAATATAAGATTTTCAGGCGCTGTCGATGCGGCAACGCTCGGCGACGGTGTTTTGCTTAAAAAGAATGGGGAAAAGGTCGGATATTCGGCAAGCTACAACGGGGAGAATAACACTTACACATTGGAATTTGACCGTTATCTGAGCGGAAATGCGGAATATAAATTTGAAATAACCAACGCATTAAAGGATTTGTACGGAAACGGCGTCTCGTTATATAACGGAGGTTTTTCCACAGCGGCAGGGCAGGTAAAGGCAGAAAATCTGTCGGTTTCTGATACAAACGGCTCATTCATTGTCAGTGCGGATATCGAGCATACCGACGGCAGCTGCCCGACAATGTATCTTATCTATACTGCATATAAAGGAAATCTGATGATCGATATGCAATATCGCAAAATCGTAACAAGCGAGGAGGACAGAAAGATATCTGTCGTTGACGTATATCACTACCCGGAGGGGACGACCCGTCTCAGCGGATTTTTGTGGGACGGCTTTGACACCATGATTCCTATGATTAAAATGCAAAGCGCAGGAGGAGAAGTCTGAATAAAATCGCCCATCTCACCATTTTCAAAAGCTCGAAGTACCCTCTCGTACGTCGTCGCTTTTTCAAACGGCAATCTGAACGATTTTCTTTCAGACTTACAGTTTTGTGCCTTGCGGCACAGGAAGGAATGGTTATAAAAATGAGAAAACTTCTTTCATTGCTTATCATTTTAAGCATACTGCCGTGTGCGGTTGTCTCGGCTGAGGAGACCGAAACCGCTTATGCGATTTTTGGCGCGAACGGCGCACAAGCTTCAAATGCGGTGATAACCACAGGCATGGAAAATTCCTTTGATGCCGAAACGGTTTCGGGCAGGGAAGCGTGGAAGCTCGGCACATCGGGCAGTGAAAACTGCTTTATAAATATAGATATATCAGAGCCGGCGGACTCGGAATACGAAAATTACAGATTAGAGGTCACATATCTCGATTCGGGCAACGGACACTTCTTTGTGAGATATCACAAAAAGGGCGGTGCCGAGGAGCTTGAACCGATAATATCGGAAAACAGCGGCGAGTGGAAAACCGCATCGCTTTATCTTCCGAAAGCGGCGTTTAAAAACGGAATAACGACATCGACCGGCAGAAAGTGCGACATTGTGCTTTCAACAAATCGGTGGACGACCTATTCGCTTTCGCCGATGCATATATCCGAGGTGCGTCTGACCGATTTAAAAACCGAGGACAGGTCGGATATTGTTGTAAAAAGCACTCCAAATGAGCTGACATTCTCGGACGGCGATGCGCAGAGCATAGCCTACTCGGTTGACAATCCGCTTTATAAGCGGCTGGAGGGTACAATGACCGTCTCGGTTACGGATGAGGACGGGAGCGTTATTTGGATAAACGAAGAAGCGGTGAGCATAAGCGCAAACGGCAGACTTAACAAAACGCTGTCACTCGATGTGAAAAAATACGGCGTGCATACGATAAAGCTTGCATTCAGTGCGCCGACCGACGGTATTTACTCGGAAAAAGAATGTGAAATATCACTTTCGAGAAAAAGTGCGGCAAAGAAGGACGGATTCGGAATCTCGGCACACCTTTACGAAAGCCACGTCCAGTCGACAATACCGCTTTTGTCCGATATGGGCACAAAAATGCTCAGAGACGAATGCTTTTGGAAGGACTACGAAAAGGAAAAGGGCGTATATAAGCTTGACGATAATTACGTGAACTATATAGATGAGGCGGTTTCAAAAGGGATAGAGCCGCTGATTATCCTGGATTTCGGAAATAAGCTCTATACAGGCAGCGACAGCGACTATCCAAAAACCGATACACAAATAGCGGCGTATGGGGAGTATGTGTATCACTTGGTTTCCGACCTTAAGGGAAAGGTTCAATATTTTGAAGTCTGGAATGAGTTCGAAACTTCGGGCAGCGGCGCAGAATATGCAAAAATTTTAAAAACTGCTTACACGCGCGCAAAGGCGGCGAATCCAAATGTGAAGATAATCGGACTGGCTGCCGCCGGAGTAAATGTAAACTACCTGGATGAGCTTTTAGCGGCAGAGCCGAATATCGGAAATTATATGGATTTGATAAGCTTTCATCTGTATGCGATGGGCAACAGTCCCGAAAGCAAATATTTCACAACTCAGATGAACTATAGCATCCGCGAGCTTAAAAACCGATTCGCGGATAAGGAAATATGGCTGACCGAAATGGGCTGGTCGGAGAGTGAAAAGAGCGGCAATCCCAAAATCAAGACCGACGGCACGAGGATAAGCGAGAGCCAAGCTGCAAAATATGCTGTCAGATGTATTTTGAGGAACGATGCCGAGTGGAAATTCAGTCATATATTTGACTACACATGGAACGATTCGCGCGATAATTTTCTTGAACGCGAAGCAAATTTCGGAAAGCTGAACAGCGACCTGTCGGCAAAGAAATCGTATGTCGCATATGCGGCTATGAACAGCTTTATCGGCGGCGGACAGCTTGATGAAAGGGTCATCGATTCGGATAACAACTATATTCAAAGCTATACCGTCGGCGAGGATAAAAAGGTAAGCGTAATATTCAATGCCGATGATAAAAAGAGCAGAGTCTATGTACAGCCGGATTATGAAGCATGCACGTTCTATGATATGTACGGCAATCTGTTTGCGCCGGGCGAGGAAAACGGCGCATATCTGATTGAGACCGACGGCGAACCGATTTATATGATAGAAACAAGGGACGCAGCGTATATGCATTATGCAACCAATACCGCCAATATCCATGGAAAAATAGAGGGCGCACAAAGCGGCGGTCAGATAATGCTCTATGTATTGAAACCGGGAGCAGACGCAGGCGATATTCTCGATGTAAACTCACTGGCATATATAGCTCAGGCAACTGTCGGCGAGAGCGGTGCGTATGAGTTCTCGTTCCCGATGACCGACGGCGAGGGCGACTATAAAATATATATCGGATATAAAAAGGCGGATAACCTGCTCGGACCGATAACGCTCAGGATAAAGAGAAGCATCTCGGGAAAAATTTCCCTGTACAGAGGGGATAAGGAGATAAAAACACTTTCCGAGCTTTTGGCGGCAGAGGGAAATATAAGCGTTAAGGGCATTATCAATAATAAGTACAATGTTGCGGCAGACGTATCGGTTTATGCGGCAGGGTATGACAAAGACAAAAATATGACATGGGCAGGTGCGGCGGACGGCAGAATTGATAAATTCGGAAGTAACGAAATTTTGCTTGATGTTGACGAAGTGCAAGTTCTGGACAACGGCGAAATAAAGGTGTTCCTGTGGACGGATTCACAAAAGCCGATCGTGATGGATTTATTGAAATAGACATTTGTGCAAAAAAGCACAGGAAAGGAAACGAAATGAAAAAGTATATCAGTACGGTTTTGGCAGCGATGCTGCTGACGCAGGTTGCATATGCAAGCGATATAAAGACCGTCCGCAATATAAGCGGTGCGGAATTTGAAATAAGCGGCAGTGCGGCGTCCGGGACGGCGGTGACGATAGACATTTTTGCCCCGGGCAAGAGTGCGGCGGACCTGGACAGCGCGGCAAAGCCGATGGACGTTATCAAATATCATGATGAAGTGTATGCCGGCGAGGACGGCACATTCAGCTTTACATCTCAGCTTGAGGGCGAGAGCGGAATTTATCCGGCGTATATAACAATCGGCGGAGAAAAGAATGTGGTAAATCTGGAATTTATAAACGCAGGCGAGAGCGGAAATGTGCTTTCCGGTCTTAACAGTGCGGCGGATATCAAGCAGTACATAAGCGAAAACAGGGCAAACCTCGGTTTCTTTATGCCGCTTTATGATGAAGTGGATCAGGACGAGGTCTGCAAAATGCTGAAAGCAAAGCTGCCGCTTGATACAGGCAAGCCGGAGGAGGCAGTGCGAATTTTCAATGAAGCGGTTGCCGCAAGGGCAATCACCGAGAAAAAGCTTAACGGCGTTTCGGCGGTTGAGTCATATATGGGATTGCTGAACAACAGCAGCAAGTATGACACGTGGTACGCATTGGCGGATAAGAGCGGCGTGGACTCGAGACTGAACGGACGGAGCATCACATCGGTGGACGCATTTGAAAATATGCTCGGAGAGGCAATTGTTCTTGAAATTGTAAAGACTCCCAACGGATATGAAAATGTCAGAAAGATTATCGCGGACTTTGCCGAAGAAATAGGGATAAAGAGCCCGACCGATAAAGCGATTGTGTATCAGTCGCTTGCGGGAAAGAACTATTCGTCCTATGCCGAACTTAAAAAAGCATATAATGAATATCTGTCCCCGGCATCCGGGACAACCGGCGGCGGAGGCGGCGGAGGCGGAAGCTCGTCGGGCAAAGGCTCGTCAAAAGGCTCATCCACAACCTCGGGCGCAGGTGTGTCGTTTCAGCCGGAGCAGAATATTCAGAAGATAGAAAAGGATTGGTTCTCCGATATGGAAAACGCCGCTTGGGCAAAGCCGGCTGTTTGCTACCTCGCCGAGAAAAAGATTGTTTCGGGAAAGACCGAAACCGAGTTTTATCCGAATGATTATATAAACCGCGAAGAATTTGTTGCTATGATTGTGCGTGCATTTGATTTCAAGGTTTATGCCGACACAAATCAATTTACCGATGTCACAAAGGACGACTGGTATTATGACAGTGTGCTTGCGGCATTCCAAAACGAGATTGTAAGCGGTGTTTCCGAGGACAGCTTCGGAACCGGCGAAAGAATCACAAGACAGGATATGGCGGCGATACTCTGGCGGGTTATAAACGAAAAGAAAATCGAGCTTGCAGCTCAAAAGGAGCAGGCGGCATTTGAGGACGATGCGCAGATAAGAGGCTATGCAAAGGAGGCTGTCGCAGAGCTTCAGATGCGCGGAATAGTCAGCGGAGACAATAATCGCTTCGAGCCGCTGTCGCCGGCAACCAGAGCGCAGGCGGCGCAGATGATATATAAGATTATGAGTCAGGAGGAAAGTAAATGAAGAATAGACTTATAGCGATACTTTCATGCGTGGCGCTGCTTGTTATGTCGCTCCCCGGGACCGCCCTGGCGGCAAAAACCGAGGTGTCCGACTGCATAGGCTTTATGAACGCCATGGGCTTTATAACCGAGGACGAAATAGGCGGAGAAAAGATAGATAAGGGCATAACAAGAATGGACTTTGCGCTTTTCACCGCGCGTATAATGGGGATTAACGAATCGGGAACCTCCGAAACAAATTATTACCGCGACATCCCTGAGGACCATTGGGGCAAGTTTTCAATCAACAGTCTTGCCGAGAGCGGAATCCTGTCCGGAACGGGCGGAGATTTCAGACCGGACGACACAATCAAAAAGGCGGAGGCTGCAAGGATAACCGTTGCATGCATAGGCAGAGGCGCGGAGGCGGAGGCTCTCGGCGGATATCCGAACGGATATCTCTCGGTTGCATCGCGCGAAAAGCTTTTCGGCGACGGCGTGGGTGACGAACTTACATACCGCGATGCGGCGGTTCTGCTTTATAATACTATCAACACCGAGCTTTTGCAGGCTGCAATTAAGGGCGACACCGCAGAATATGCAAAAAGAGGCGAAACGCTGCTCTCGATGTACAACGATGTCTACCCGGCAAAGGGGCTTGTAAACGCAGTCTACGGCATTTCTGTGGACGAAAACAGCGCAGTTAAGGAAAACGATGTCGTAATCGACGGCGAGCACTATACTTCCGATACATGGCTTTATGACTTTTTGGGCATGAAGATAGAATTTTATTACAAAGACGATGACGGAGCCAAAACCATTGTTTATGTGATGAAGCATATCGAAAAGAACAATGAAGTTACAAATATAACCTCGGACGAATATGATAAATATTCGGACGGCGGTGTGTACTATACCGATGATACCGACCGCAGCAAAAGAGTGAAAATCTACGGCGGTGCGGCTGTGATTCGCAACGGAAAAAATGTATCGGACGATATGGAAAACGCATTTGCTGATTTTTACGGATATATGCGCATAATCGACACCGGGCGTTTTGACGCTGCGGATATCGTGATAATCGAGGATTATAAGGATATTGCGGTGGGACAGATAGATAAGGATGACAGAATTATCTATGACCGCTACGATTCGATGGTGTATATGGATTTGTCGGAGGAGAATGACGAAATTATCCGATACATCGACGGAGAGGGAAACAAAACAAGCTTTGAATCTATAGTGAAAGACTCGGTTGTGAGCGTTGCAATGCCGGAGGACAGAAGCTTTGCAATAGTCAGAATGGGCGGTAAGGCTGTCACCGGGGCGATTTCGGCAAAGGGTATTGCCGACAATGCGCCGTATATCGCAATTGACGGCGTGGAATATGAAGCGAACGAGGATTTCTATAATGCTAAGCAGAGTGATTTTGTTATCGGACAAAGCGGAACATTTAAAATGGACTTCCTTGGCAAGATAGCGCATTTTGTTGCCGATAAGAGCGGCAAAATGGTACTCGGATTTTTGATTAACGCGTATATAGACAGCGAAATCGATGACAAAATTCTCGACAGCGAGAGGGTTATAATGAAGATATTCACCGAGGACGGAGAAATTGTTAAGCTGCCGTCGGCGAAAAAGGTAAAAATCGATGGTATAAGCTATAATAGAATCGATAATGTGCTTGACGCAATCTCCAACGGCGACGAGGTCACATCGCAGATGATTCGCTACAGATATGACTCGGCCGGGGATATAAGAGAGATAGACACACAGGCAAATAACATCTCCGAGGGCAAATATGCCTTGAAGAGACTCGATACCGATAAGCGCCCGTATAAGCAATGGACCGGATTTATCGGACCGAAAGCGTATGTAACGGACGGTACAAAAACCTTTGTTGTTCCGCCGGAGGGACAGGAAAAGACCGCCGACCCGTCAATGTATATGATAAAGACCGCGAACTATATCCCGGGCGAAAGCAATCAGAGAATAGACCTGTTCTATACCGATCCCGAGTCGCTCAGTATGGATTTTCTTGTCTACTACCGCGGACAGGATATCTCGATAGGAACATATGCGACAATGTATGTGGTTGAGGAAATATCCAGCGGAATGAACAATGACGAGCAGGAGGCAACGGCATTTACTCTGGATTCGTCGGGAAGTGATATCACATACTTTGTAGCTCCCGATTACGAGGGTCAGCCGGGCGGCAATAAAAATGTTCCGCCGAGCAAAATAGGCGTCGGAGATATAATAAGAATAAAGACCGATTACAAGAACGAAATATGCAATATTGAGCTGATACTTGACTACGATAAGGCTGAGGCTGACGGAGACGCAAGATTTTTCGAAAACTCTGTAAGCTCCGATTATAAAATAGAAAACGGGGCGATAAAGGGCAACTTTATGAACGGCTTTAAAATTTCGTACGGATATGTGGCACGCGTGGACGGCAACTATCTCATGTGGGGATACGAAAAGCCGGGCGATGAGGATGAGCTTTATAATGTGACAATTCAGTCGAGCCAGGCAAAAATCATGGTTGTCGATATGGAAAACAGGCGTGATAAGTGCAGAAGCGGTTCGATATCGGATATCGTTGGCTATTATCAGTCGTCTGTGAATTACTCAAAGGTTATTTCGATTGCTCAAAATGCAATAATAAAGCAGATGTTTGTATACAAATAATGGAAATAATTCTATGGATTTTTGCACTTTTATAAAAAATTAACTTATTTTTAATAAGAATTTAAGTTTTTTTGTGAAAACTATTGAAAAAATTTCAAAAATAGTATATAATAAATATATTGAATTATCCGAGCGGATGATTTCGATAAAAAAAAGGAGGAATAAATTTTTATGAAATTTCAGAAAACGGTAGCACTCAGCCTTGCAATTGCAGCAGCTGCGGCAGGCATGGCAGGATGCGGAAGCAAAAACGGAGAAGTAGAAGGAAAAGTTAATGTTACGGTAGGCGGCTGGCCGACCGAGACAAATCCGAAAAGTCAGGAAACATATAACGGTTGGGTTGAGGAGCTTAAGACAACAAACCCGGATATCAATATCATTCCGGATACGGGAAGCTATGCGGACAACAGAAGCTTCCAGGTTAAGGCTGCTGCAAATCAGCTGCCGACCGTTTGGAAGACACATCTTACCGAGGTAAAACAAACAATCAAGAGCGGCTATGCTGCCGACATTACAGATATCTTAAATGAAAAAGGTCTGATGGATGCTCTTAACCCGGCAATTTTGGCATTGGGTGAAAAAGACGGAAAATATTATGCACTTCCGTCCGATGCATATCTGATGGGTCTCACAATCAATAAGAACCTGTTTGAAGAAGCAGGACTTGTTAATGAGGACGGAACGGTTATGGTTCCGGATACATATGAGCAGATGGCAGAGTTCGCTAAGACAATCAAAGAAAAGACAGGCAAAGCAGGCTTTGCAATTTGTACAACAAACAACTGCGGCGGCTGGCATTTCATGAACATTGCGTGGAGCTACGGCGTTAAGTTCATGGAGCAGAGAGAGGACGGAACATGGGAAGCAACCTTCAATACTCAGGAAGCTGTTGACGCATTGCAGTTCGTTAAGGATCTCCAGTGGAAGTACGGCGTTCTGCCCGAGGACAAAGTAATCGACCAGCCGACAATTCATAAGTTGCTTGGTGTAGGTCAGGCAGCTATGATATTCGAAGCTCCGTCAAGCGATTATTCACAGAAGTACGGACTCGACCCGAAAAAGGTTGCAATGGTAAAAATGCCGAAAGGACCTGCCGGAAGATATATTCAGACAGGCGGATCGGTTTACATGTTCTCACCGACTGCTACAAAAGAGCAGCTCGAGGGCGCATTCACATGGCTTGAGACAACAGGCTTCAAGAAGATTCTGGACGATGAAGCTATAGCAGCTCAGGAAAAATCAATGCAGAACACAATCGACGAAAACGGAATCGTATTCCCGGGCGTTGCAATACCGCTTTGGGTAAATGAAGAAAGAGTTCAGAAGGATGCAGAGCTGAGAGCTAAGTACAGCCAGGTTGATAAGAAAGACTTCAAGTCTTACTATGATATCAGCGACGTTACACTGCATGAGGAAGAGCCGATGGCATGCCAGCAGCTCTATGCGGTTCTCGACGGCTGCATTCAGGAAGTTATCACAAACGAAAATGCTGATTGTAAAGCTTTGATTGAAAATGCTTGCAAAGACTTCCAGACAAACCACCTCGACAAATTAGACTAAATTTAAACCGTAAAAAATTTCACAAAAAATATGGCAATCGAAAGATTGCCATATTTTTGTGTTTTGAATGTCGAAATATCAAATATGATAAAAATTTTCATTTTATTCAAAAAAATTATATAATTTATAAAAAACTATTGAAAAAATTTCAACAATAGTGTATAATAGGTATGTCAAGTCATCCCGATGGAGGGTTTTGATAAGAAAAGGAGGAATTAATTTTTATGAAATTTCAGAAAACAGTAGCACTCAGTCTTGCAGTTGCAGCGGCCGCTGCGGGCATGGCGGGATGCGGAGGAAAAAACGGAGAAGTAGAGGGAAAAATCAACGTTACGGTAGGCGGCTGGCCGACCGAGACAAATCCGAAGAGCCAGGAAACCTATAACGGCTGGGTTGAAGAGCTTAAGACAACCAATCCTGATATTAATATTATTCCGGATACGGGAAGCTATGCGGACAACAGAAGCTTTCAGGTTAAGGCCGCTGCAAATCAGCTGCCGACTGTTTGGGATACTCATCTCACAGAGGTTAAACAAACAATCAAGAGCGGATATGCTGCAGATATCACAGAGATATTGAAAGAAAAAGGCTTGATGGACGCATTGAATCCGGCAATTTTGGCATTGGGCGAAAAGGACGGCAAATATTATGCACTTCCAAAGAATGCATATCTGATGGGTCTGACAGTAAACAAGAATTTGTTTGAGGAGGCAGGACTTGTTAATGCGGACGGAACGGTTATGGTTCCGGATACATATGAGCAGATGGCGGAGTATGCC
Organism: uncultured Clostridia bacterium; assembly: GCA_934486735.1. GTDB lineage: Bacteria > Bacillota > Clostridia > UBA1381 > UBA1381 > CAKSQL01. The sequence goes on from CAKSQL010000012.1 coordinate 60,981, forward strand.
AAGATAATCAAAGAAAAGACGGGCAAAGCAGGCTTTGCGATTTGTACAACAAATAACTGCGGCGGCTGGCACTTCATGAATATCGCATGGAGCTACGGCGTTAAGTTTATGGAACAGAGAGACGACGGAACATGGGAGGCAACCTTCAATACTCAAGAGGCTGTTGACGCATTGCAGTTCGTTAAGGATCTCCAGTGGAAGTACGGCGTTCTGCCCGAGGATAAAGTAATTGACCAGCCGACAATTCATAAATTGCTCGGTGTAGGTCAGGCAGCTATGATATTTGAGGCCCCGACAAGCGATTATTCACAGAAGTACGGACTTGACCCGAAAAAGGTTGCAATGGTAAAGATGCCGAAAGGCCCTGCAGGCAGATATGTTCAGACCGGCGGCTCGGTTTATATGTTCTCGCCGACCGCTACAAAAGAGCAGCTTGAGGGTGCATTCACATGGATTGAAACAACAGGCTTCAAGAAAGTTCTTGACGATGAAGCTATCGCAGCTCAGGAAAAATCAATGCAGAACACAATCGATGAAAACGGAATTGTATTCCCGGGTGTCGCAGTACCTCTTTGGATAAATGAAGAAAGAGTTAAGCAGGACGATGAACTGAGAGCTAAGTACAGCCAGGTTGATAAGAAAGACTTTGAGTCTTACTATGACATCAGCGACGTTACATTGCATGAGGAAGAACCGATGGCATGCCAGCAGCTTTATGCTGTTCTCGACGGCTGCATCCAGGAAGTTATCACCAACGAAAATGCGGATTGTAAAGCTTTGATTGAAAACGCTTGCAAGGACTTCCAGACAAACCACCTCGATAAATTAGACTAAATTAAAACCGTAAAAAGTCTTAAAAAATATGGCAATCGGAAGATTGCCATATTTTTTTGAGAAATTTGCTTGTGCGCTGAATTTAAATTTATTGAGCGTACGCAGACGCGATTTTGTCAGAAACTTTTTTATGGATTTTTCAACAGATTTTCGGATGTGTTGTCAAAGCTGTTCTTCCGATTCGTCAATCGGAAGAATGGCCTCGGCGGCGGACGGGTCCTCGAGCTTTTCGACATTGCGCAGTTTTCGCTGAATCGCTCTTGTCCGAACGCCGACCAGCTTGTCAAGCTCCTTATTCGCCTGATTTATACGATTCTGTGTATTTTCAAGCACTTTGCCAAAAGTTTCGAACTCGGATTTTACAGCGCTCAAAACTTCCCATGCTTCAAGTGAACGCTTTTGAATCGCAACCGCTCTGAAACCCATTTGCAGGCTGTTCAAAAGTGCTGCCATTGTGCTCGGACCGGCAACATTTATTTTGTAATCTCTTTGCAGAATTTCTACCAATCCGCGATTTACCACCTCGGCATAAAGTCCCTCAAACGGCAAAAACATTATTGCAAATTCGGTTGTGTACGGGACTTCAACATATTTTTCGTGAATATCCTTTGCCGCTGATTTAATTCTTGTTGACAATACGGATACGGCGTCCTTTACACGCTCGGGGTCGCCGCTTTCGTAAGCGTCCTGCAATGCGGCATATGTATCGCCGGGGAATTTCGAGTCGATCGGCAGATAGATAAACGAGTTGTCGTCAATCGGCATCTTTATCGCATATTCCACAACGTTTTTGCTGCCGGGGACGGTCGCTATATTTGTTTCGTACTGCTCGTGGGTCAGAATCTGTTCCAAAATGGCTCCCAGCTGAATTTCGCCGAGAATACCGCGTGTTTTGACATTTGACAAAACTTTTTTCAAATCTCCGACTCCGCCGGCGAGGGTTTGCATTTCGCCAAGTCCTTTATAAACCTGCTCAAGGCGTTCGCTTACAAGCTTGAACGACTGATTCATCTTTTCCTCAAGCGTTTTTTGAAGCTTTTCGTCAACAGTGCGCCGCATGTCATCCAGTTTTTTGTTGTTGTCATCCTGAATTGCGGAAAGTCGCTTTTCTATTGTGCCGCGCATGTTTTCCAGCTTTTGCTCGTTTACGGTCTCAAAGGTTTTGAGCCTTTCTTCAAGCTGAGAGGTTGAATTTGCAAGTGTTTTGTTCATCTGCTCCTGCTTATCGGTGATATTTTTGTCCATGTCCCCGATTTTGTTCATTTGCATTTCATCGGTGTTCTTTTGATTTGCAAGCAAAAGCTCGCCGAGGTTTTTTACCGATAATTGCGTGGTTTCGTTGATGCTTCGCCGCAGCGATTCAAATTCGTCGTGCGGGATTCCGCCGTTCGATTTGCGAAAAAATATCGCCGCGCACAGCGCAACATTTATTGCCGCCAGTATTATTATAGTAATTTCCAATGCGATTTCCTCTTTTCGTATGTAGTCTCATATAATATTATACCCCCTTTGGAAAATAATTTCAAGTTTTTTTATAATTTATGGAACAAACAAAAAAAGTATCCGTCTAATATAATATAAAATTCGAAAAGAAAGAAGGTAAAAAGATGAAAAAAGGACTAAGTATTGTATTGACAGCGGCGCTTTGCGCAGCTCAGTCCGGTTTTGCATTTGCTGATGATGCAATGCAAAACGTATTGATTTCGGTTAAGAACAGGGTGGATATACCGGCAGAGCTTACCGAATTTGTAACTTCAACCGGGCAAACAGGAAATAAAAATGAATATCGTTTCGAATGGTCAGATAAAGAGAACAACAGAAGCATATCGGTGGAGGCTGACAGCGCGGGGCATATTCTTAACTATTCCGAGTATAATGACAAATGGTATAAGGACGATGATTCCGCATATAGAATCGATAAGGATTTTAAGATTTCCGACTTGGAAAATTTCGCGCAAAGCAAGCTTGAAAAAATGGCGCCGGAGCTGTTTTCGGATGAAAATGACAAGCTTGTCATGACTCCGTACGACGGTTCGCTGAGTTTATACAGCCGCAGCAGTTACAGCTTCGGATTTGAGAGAAAGCATGATGGAATCACGGTTGCCGACAATGAGGCAAATGTGTCGGTTATGAACACAAAGGACGGATATGTCATCAGCTATGCGTACATAAACTGGGACTATGAGACCGGATTTAAAACGGCGGAAAATACGATTGACGAGGATGCCGCAAAGGCAGCCCTGCTTGAAAAATCACCCGTTAAACTCAGATATCGAAAGAACGGCGATGATAAGTATTTTCTCGAATATGTTTCAAACGGCAAGACCTTTATCGATGCCGAAAGCGGCGAGGAGGTCAAAGAGGATATAAACGACGACTTCGTTGCATATGCAAAAAGTGAGATGGCAGCAGAGGCTGACAGCGGCGCAGGTGCAAAAAACAGTGCGGCTATAACTCCGCGCGAGCAGGAGGAGCTTGACAAAGTTGACGGACTGAAATCAAGAGATGAGCTGCTTTCAGTCATTTATTCGATGCCCGAGCTTGACGTTGAAAAGCCTGCCGACAGCGAAAAAATAAGGTCGCATACTTATAAAATTGATGATAAATATTTTACTTACGTGACAATATCGGAGGAGTCGAGCGAAAAAGACGGAAAAATGTTCCGCCCGACTGCATCGGTAAATGCGTATTTTGATGCAAAAACAGGCGAGCTTTTGAGCTTTAACCGCTATAGTTATGACATCATTAAGCCTGATTCGTCAAAAGAGAAAAAGGATAACACAGCGGCTTTGGAAAAGGCAGATACTTTCCTTGAAAAGTATTTCGCTGACAAGACCGCAGCGAGCGAAAAAGAGAACGGTGACAGTGTGTTCCGCGTAAGACTGGTTAATGATATTCCTTACGGAGATAATTACATAACCGCTTCATGGGACGGGGAAAATAACAGAATAGATTCGTTCAGCTGCCGATGGGATGAGGATGTTTCAAAAATGCCCAAGCCGGAGAATATCATTTCGGCAGAGGATGCGGCGGCAAAAATGTTTGCTAAGTATCCGATCGAATTGAGATATATCAAGTCAGATAAAAAATATGTTAAGTGCTGGACATTTTCGGAAATCGGAGTTAATATAAATGCATTCGACGGAAAAATCGTCGGCTGGGACGGCGAGGAAGTAAAGGACGACAGATCGGGAACCTACAGCGATATTGACGGACACTGGATAAAGGACATTGCCAAAAAGCTTGCCGACTACGGAATCGCAATCGATGGCGATAAGCTCCGCCCGGACGAGGAGATTACACAGGCTGAATTTTTGAAGCTTGTTTACTCGGGAATGAGCGGCTCATATTATGATATGGATATCGATTGGCTCTACAGACGGATGAACGATACGCGCGTTTTGCCCGAGAGCGAAAACGCATCGGACGAAAAGGTGACGAGAGAAAATGCAATCCGTTATCTGCTCAGAGCGATGGGTATAAGAGACGTTGCGGAGATAAAGGGAATCTATATTTGTGATTTTGCCGACCGCGATGACATATCCGATGACAAGATTGGCTATTGCGCAATTGCAAAGGGATTCGGAATAGTCAGCGGCTCGGACGGATATTTAAAACCGCAGGATAATATAACACGTGCGGAAGCTTTGGCAATGCTTTATAACTACTTCACGAGATAGCCGAAATACGCCGAAATCATGCCTTTTTGGGCGGGTTTGGCTGACTTTCCTTCGGCTAAAAACAAATCCCCTTATACGGGCATGAGAACAGTCGATTGTCTTGTGCCCGAAGCTTTCAAATCCCACAAAACAAAGCGGCAGTCCTGAAAAAAAGGCTGCCGCTTTGTTTGTGGGATTATTAAAGAATGGTTGGCAGACTGCTTTTTTAAAAGCCGGTCTGCCGGAGCAAAATGCATGCTCCCGGGGAGGCTTTTTTAATTTGCGGGAAAATTGTGCATGCAATGACAAAAATCAAACATGCCGCCTTGTTCCGCGCTCGCAGATTGGGGCATTTATTAAAAGCTTTTTATATTAAGCGGTTTTAGCCGCGTCCTCCGCATTGAAGAAATAGTCGTTTGTCACAGCTTCGAGAGCTATCGGTGTGACCTCGTATTTTATAAGCATATCCAGGAAATCAAGAGCTTCGCCGCGGTTTGAAAAGAGCGCCGGAGTCGTGTTGTCCTCGCATACGCGTGCGCCGTTCTCGATGGTTTCCTTAATCAGGCGCACTCCGAATTTGCTGACGCCGACGGGACATTCGCCCTCGGTTAAAATATAGCAGATCTCCATTTCGGACAGAAAATCTTCTCCGTAAGTAATTGTCTTTTTGTTGATCAGAGTTTCTTTCATTTGTAAATTCATTCCTTTCATTTGTAATTCTGCCGTTTCTTTGCTTCATAGCTATATTATACTACGCGACCTTGCAAAAATCAACAAAAATAAAACGCATGTTTCGACATGATATGTTAAAAACAAATAATCAAGAGAAGTTTTTCTGTCGAAAACTATCGAAATTATAAAAATTATGTCGTGTTTTAATAGATGTTGTCGTGCGAAAATAAAAAAATTTAAAAAATTTATAAATAACTATTGCAGTTTTCTGAAAAATATATTATAATATAATAGTTAGGACTTTTAAATTAAAAAAGTAAGACGGTCGGCGATGATGACCGAGCCCGTGCGATTGAAAACCGTGAACCTTGTCAGATGGGGAACCAAGCAGCAATAAGCGGAGCTTTCGATGTGTTATGGATATACTCGGTCGGAGCCGTCTTTTTTATTAGAAATTTTGCACGCGGCAAAAAGTTATATACTCAAAAAAACGGAAAGGGGTATGGGTATGGCATATCAGGCTATTTACAGGAAATGGCGGCCGATGGTATTTGATGATATTATCGGACAGACGCATATTACCCGAACCCTGAAAAATCAGATAATGAGCGGCAAAATAGCGCATGCATATCTCTTCTGCGGAACTCGCGGAACAGGAAAAACAACCGCCGCAAAAGTTTTTGCAAGAGCGGTAAACTGTGAGCATACGCATGACGGCTCGCCCTGCAACGAGTGCGAAATATGCAGGGGTATTCTCGACGGCAGTATACTCGATGTGTCGGAAATAGACGCGGCATCGAACAACGGTGTCGATAATATCCGCGAAATACGCGAGGATGTAAACTACGTTGCCGCGCAGACGAAATACAGAGTGTATATCATAGACGAGGTGCATATGCTTTCGCAGGGCGCGTTCAATGCACTCTTAAAAACTTTGGAAGAGCCGCCCGAGCATGTCATATTTATCTTAGCGACAACCGAGGCTCATCGCGTACCGGAGACAATTCTTTCAAGATGCCAAAGGTTCGATTTCAAACGCATACGTCCTGCCGATATAATAGTAAGAATGAAAGAGATTGCGGCAGGGGACGGACTTTCGATATCGGACGATGCATATGCCCTGTTGGCGAAGTTCGCTGACGGCTCAATGCGTGACGGACTCAGCATTCTCGAACGATGCGTTTCGGAGTGCGGTACACAGCTTTCGTATGACGATGTTGTTTCGGTTTTGGGAATAGCGCCGTCGGAACTTGTATTCAAGACTGTTGACGCGGTTTTGAAAAAGGATACCGGAGGACTTTTGGAAATTGTGGATTCGCTTGTGGCAGACGGCAGAGATTTGAATGTGTATATCGATTCGCTGATAAAGCATTTCAGAGATCTGATGGTTTCGAAGGTAACAAAAGACCCCGGTGCGCTCCTGGAGCAGACAGCCGATGAGCTGGCATTGCTCAAGGCGCAGGCGGAAAAAATATCGTTTGAGAGTATTTCGTACGCCGTAACAACGCTCACAAAAGCAAAAGCGGAGGCGAAATGGATAAAAAATCCGCGTATCGTATATGAAATTGCATTGGTAAAGCTCACACAGCCGGAGCTTGACACTTCGGAGGACGCGCTTATGGCGCGGATGGCGGAGCTTGAAGAGAAAATAAAGGACGGAGTGGTTCAAAGACCTCCGGAAAAGAAAGAGGAAAAACCAAAAGAGCAGGCAAAGCCTCAAAAAGAGGTTTCGGCAAGGCTTTTTGTGCCGATAGATAAATCAAAACTGACGGCGGATTCGCCGATAGTTGAAGCGGCAAGAAAATGGGAGAGACTGTCACAGGGGATTGCAAAAAAATTCCCGTATCTCGCAGGAGCGGTGATAAACAGGAAAATCACCATTGACGGAGAGGGCATTATTCTTCTTTTCAAAAAGAGCGAGATGATGCTCAAAAAAATTGCCGCGACATATATAAAATCGATACAGACCGAATTTCAGAAAAATGTCGGCGGAGATTTTGTTTTCAAAACCGCGTTTGAGGACGAAATTGAGGACAAAATTATAGATTTTTGGAATATAAAGGGCGAAGCTCCGAAAGCCGATACGGCGGAGCAGACGCCGTCTGTTATGCAGGAGCAAAGAGCGGAGCGGGGCGAACGCGGCGATCCGCTGGACACATTGTCGAAAAAATTTCCCGAGATTGTTGAAGTAACCGACGAAAGCGACTTTGTCGACTATACGCCGGAGCATTATGAGCAATCGGAGCTTGACGAAGATGAGGACGAGCAGGAGGAATTTTTAGAGGATGGCGAAAAATCCCAATATAATGAAGAAAGATGAGGTAATTAAAATGGGCAAGTACAAAGGATTTCACGGGGCAGGAATGAATGCAAACAAAAACATGGGCAGTGTTATAAAGCAAGCTCAGAAAATGCAGGAAGAAATGGAGCGCATTCAGGGCGAGGTCGAGGAAAAGACTGTTGAAGCTGCATCCGGCGGCGGAGCGGTTGAGGTTCGGGCGAACGGCAAAAAAGAAATTTTGTCAATTAAAATCAAGCCCGAGGCGGTAGACCCGGATGATGTTGAAACTCTGGAGGATTTGGTTATGGTTGCCGTAAACGAGGCAATAAAGAAAGCCGATGAAATGATGACAGAGAGCATGAGCGCCGTAACCGGAGGCATTAATATACCCGGATTGTTCTAAACAGAGATAACTGTCATTTGGGAGATGATTAATTTATGCATGCAGCGCCGATAGAGGCATTGATTGAAAAATTTGAGCAGCTGCCGGGAATCGGAAGAAAAAGCGCCGAAAGGATTGCCTTTTATATTCTCGATTCCATGTCCGCTGAGGAGGCAGGGGCTATGGCGACTGGGATTGTCGATGCAAAGACAAAGATTTTTGCATGCCCGATATGCCAAAACTTCACCGATAAAGCTCCATGCGAAATATGTTCGTCTCCCAAAAGAGACCGCAGCGTGATATGCGTTGTTGAAAATCCGAAGGATGTTGCGGCGATTGAAAAGACCAATGAATATCATGGACTTTATCATGTCCTGCACGGCGCGCTGTCGCCGATGGACGGAATATCGCCCGAGGATATAAAAATAAAGGAGCTTTTGATGCGGCTTTCGGACGGAGAGGTTAAAGAGGTAATCATGGCGACAAACCCGACGGTGAGCGGTACGGCAACGGCGGTATATATATCAAAGCTGATACATCCGATGGGTGTACGCGTTACAAGAATCGCGCATGGAATACCGGTCGGCGGCGATTTGGAGTACGCGGATGAAATAACTCTTATCAAAGCCATGGAAGGAAGACAGGACATGTAATATGCACCCCCAAATGTCAGAGGCGTTTGGAGGTGCATATTTTTTCTGCTCGAAACTGGATAAATATGCTTTCGGACAGAAAAAATTGTGGCTTGAACTATTGATAAATCGGTTTAAACATGGTATAATTACAACATAGGTTATCAATTGCCGCCTGTATTGGCAGAAATATCTAAGGCGGCATAACAAGAAATCAAGGAGATGTAAATACAAATGAAATTGGGTATAGTGGGACTTCCGAATGTAGGAAAATCAACTCTTTTTAACGCAATAACTCAGGCAGGGGCAGAATCGGCAAATTACCCTTTCTGCACGATTGAGCCGAATGTGGGCATTGTAGACGTGCCGGATGAGCGAATTGACGCGCTTGCAAAGATGTACAACCCCAAAAAGGTTACAAGAGCGTATATTGAGTTTGTGGATATAGCAGGTCTTGTAAAGGGAGCGTCAAAGGGTGAGGGTCTCGGTAATAAGTTTTTGTCGCATATCCGCGAAGTAGACGCGGTTGTTCATGTTGTGAGATGCTTTGAGGACCCCAATATCACTCATGTTGACGGCAGCATCGACCCTCTGCGCGATATAGAGACAATTCAGCTTGAACTTATTTTCTCGGATTTGGAGATACTCGAAAGAAGAATAGACAGGACTAAAAAAGCCATGAAAGGCGATAAGTCGCTTGCGACGGAGTTGGAGCTATTGGAAAGAGTAAAGGCTGCACTCGAGGACGGAAAACCGGCAAGAAGTCTTTCGTACACAAAGGAAGAGATGGATATAATGCGTGAAATATCGCTTATTTCGCTGAAGCCTGTTTTGTATGCGGCAAATGTTGCCGAGGATGACTTTGCAAAGGGAATCGAAAATAATAAGTTTGTAAAAGCGGTTGAGGAATTGGCGGCGTCCGAGGGCTCAGAGGTTATGCCTGTATCGGCAAAAATCGAGGAGGAAATTGCACAGCTTGACGGCGAAGAAAAGCAGATGTTCTTAAGCGAACTTGGCATGAGCGAATCGGGTCTTGACCGTCTCATAAAGGCAAGCTATAAGCTGTTGGGTCTGATAAGCTATCTCACAGCCGGCGAGCCGGAGGTAAGGGCATGGACAATCACCGAGGGCACAAAAGCGCCGCAGGCGGCAGGAAAGATTCACAGCGATTTCGAACGCGGCTTTATCCGCGCCGAGGTTGTCGCATATGACGATTTGATGGCATGCGGAAGCATGAATGCGGCAAAAGAAAAAGGACTTGTGCGCTCAGAGGGCAAGGACTATGTAATGAAAGACGGAGACATTGTATTGTTCCGATTCAATGTATAAAAAGCTTCCGGTGAAAGTCACGCCTGCGCATGGGGCAAGACTGTATATAGTTCCTCGCGCAAAACTCAAAGTGTATTATAAAAAATCCGATTTGTAAAGGACGGGGACGATTATGGAGCTGAACTTAATATATGGCGGCGTAGGCTCGGGCAAGACTGAGAGATGTATAGAGCTTATCTGCGAAATAATCGGGAAAAATCCCGACGAGAGGGCAATCCTGACCGTACCCGACCAATATTCGTACACAGCGGAGCGCCGGTTGGTCGAAAGACTCGGCGGAACAGGCGTGAACGGAATCGAGGTACTCACATTTTCTCAGCTTTTCAGCAGATATTTGAAAAAGGTAAAAAACTATCTATCCCCGGCAGGCAGACATATGCTTTTTTATACTGCCGCTGCCGAAAAGGGAGGAGACAGCGAAATATTCAGCCGCGCCGCCGGAAAGCCGGGCTTTATAGATAAAGTTTCGGAGCTGGCGGCTGAGATGAAACGTTCGCTGATTGAGCCGCAGGCTCTGCTTGACGCGGCAGGAGACGGCGAGGATATGTTCTCGCAAAAGCTGCGTGCGTTTGCCGGGATATATGAGTACTACAACAGCCTTATATTGCCCGGCTTTGCTGACAGCGATGATGATTTCAAGCGCCTTGCACAGGCGGTATATGGTAATGAGGATTTTAAAAATACGCATATATGGATAGACGGTTTTTCCGACTTTCTGCCGCAGCATTATGAAGTGATAAAGGCGTTTATGCACTCGGCAAAATCGGTCAATATCACGCTTTGCTTGCCGGACGGCGAAAAATGCGAAAGCGATGTTTTTTCCGCGCCGCTTTCCACTGCGAAAAAGCTGAAGATGATTTGCTCGTCTCTCGGCGTGACGCCGGGGGAGCAATATTGTGAAAAGGTCTGCCGAAGTATAAAATCGGACGAGCTTCTTTTCCTTGCGGAAAATTGGGGTAAACGGCGCAGCGTCTATAAAGGCAAGACCTCGGATATTTCTCTTTATTGCGCGCGTGATTTGTATTCCGAAATTGAATATGTCGCAAAAATGATTATCCGAGAGGTGAAAAACGGTGCGCATTTCAGCGATATCGGCATTTTGTGCGGTAATTCGGAACAGTATTCTCATCTTATCGAAGCGGTGTTCTCCGACTTCAAAATTCCATATTTCAGTGATAGTGCACAGCCAATAACCGAGCATCCGATAATTCTGACACTTCTCGCGGCGTTTGATATTGCCGACGAAAGCTGGAGTTATGAATCGGTATTTCGATACCTGCGTGCAGGATATATCTATATAAAGAATGAGGACGGTATCAGAACGATAGATCGGGAAGATGTCGACATATTGGAGAATTATGTGCTGAAGCATGGCATACGCGGCAAAAAGAAATGGCTTGAGGAATGGCAGGAGACTGGCAGCGGCGTATTTTCCACAATATTGAATCCTAAGAAAAAGGATGAGGATGATATCGAGAGGATAAATTCAATCAGACGGACGGTTATAAAGCCGTTCGAGGGTTTTTACAGCCGCGGCGGCAGATGCGTGAGAGATTTTGCCGAATCGCTGTTTGAATTTTTGTGCGATATACACCTTTATGAGGGGATTGCGTGTGAGGCGGAGGAACTCAGCCAAGCGGGGATGAGAGACGAATCGGAGCGCATGAAAAAGATATGGAATCTGCTCATGGAGGTTATAAATCAGGCGGCGGTCGCACTGGGAGATAAAAAATGCTCGCGCGAGAGCTTTCGCGAGATGATGCGCGCCGGGCTATCCAAGGCGGCAATGCAGATAATACCGCCGGGACTTGATTCGGTCTCGGTCGGAGCAGCGGATCGAAATTCGCCGACGGTGCGGAAAATCCTTTTTTTTGTCGGAGCGGTCAACGGGACAATGCCGCCGGAGGATAACACGTCGGGAATACTCACCGATTCGGAAAGAATAGAATTGATAGATAAGGGTCTTGAAATCGGCGGAAATCCCAAAACAAAGGCAGAGCGCGAAATATTCAAGCTCTATCGGGCGGTCACATCCGCAACGGAGAAATTGTATTTCAGCTATCCGACATCAGACTCGGAGGGAAATGCAAAACAGCCTGCCGCGCTTATACGCGACCTTTATAAAATGTTCCCCGATATGCAGGTGTCGGACGGTTTGGGCGAAAGACGCACCGACGGAATTTTCACTCCGCGGCAGGCGTTTTTGTATATTATGCAATCGGTAAGGGACGAGAGATGTCGCCCGAATGTGAAAAAGCTTGCCGATTGCTTTGGGGATGAACACGGCTTTGACAAAAAGCTTGATATGGTCGGATATGCCGCCGCGTATCGGAAGGTTCAGCCTGAGATAACGGCGGAGAGCGCGAAGCTTTTGTATAAAGACTATCATCGTTACAGCGTCAGCCGATTGAATGACTATTCCGCGTGCCCGTTCGGATATTTTGTGAAGCACGGATTGCGCGCAAAAGAGCAGGAGATATGGCAGATACATAAATTCGAAATCGGCAGCCTGCTGCATTGGGCGGTGTGCGAATACTGCCGCGAGGTTGAGGACGGAGCCGAAAGCTTTGCCGAGCTGTCCGAAAATTGGCGCACGCTTTCCGATGAGAAAAGCTGCGAAATTGTCGATAAAATCATGGATGATATAGCGGAGAGAGTCTTGAGAGGTCTTTCCGATAACCGCGGAAAAATCGAATATTTGCTTGTGAGAATGAAAAAAATTCTGATGCGGTCGGTGGATATAGTGCGCCTCAGCCTTGCAAAGGGCGAATATGCCGCAGTATGCTATGAGCGTCAATTCGAGGTTGACATAGAATGGAACGGCAAAAGCATCGGTCTGAACGGAACTATAGACAGGGTTGATGCATCGGAGGACGCCGAAGCAGGAAAAATATATTTGAGAATAATAGATTATAAGTCGGGCAGCAAAGCGTTCGATGTCGTGTCGATTTCGAATAATACCGATATGCAGCTGGCGCTCTATGCGGTTGCGGCAACAGAATTATATAAAAAGGGCGCACTCGGACGCGCCGACAAGGGACTTACTCCGGCAGTGAGCGGAATACTTTATAATAAGCTGAGAGATGATATGCTTGTATTCGCAAAGAGACCGCCGGAGGACATCGCAGCGCAGCTCAGAGGAAAAATGAAACTGGATGGTTTGGTCGTTACCGACGATGACGAAGCTGCCGATGTGCAGCGCATGGATAAATGCCTGGCAGTTCCCGGGACAAGGAGCGAGTTTTTGCGGCTTGCGGTCAACTCAAAAGGAACCGGACTGGATAAAAGACTTTCATCATCGGTCAGCCGCGAAAGGTTTGAAATATTGCTCAAATATGTCAAAAAGACCGCTGTGCGGCTGGATGATGAGATTTTTAAAGGGAATATAGAGATAAAGCCAAGCTCGGGCAGCGGCGGACGCGCCTGCCGATTCTGTGCTTACCGCGAGGTGTGCCTTTATGATATACGCACCGACGGCGAGAGAAAAGGAATAGAAAAAGAGGATGCGGCGTGGGCGCATATGGAGTCGGAAACTCAAGTGTAAACAGGTAAAGTCTGAATAAAATCGCCCATCTCACCGCTTTCAAAAGCTTGAAGTACCCTCGTACGAAGCAGTGGCGTTACCTAAATCAAAGATTTAGAACGCTGCCAAAATGGCACTCGTTGCCAAATTGAAAATTTGGACTCGGGCGCAATCGCTTTTTCAAACGGCAATCTG